>NZ_JBVJPW010000017.1:46854-177758 GCF_055609205.1 Streptomyces sp. NPDC036815
GTCGCCAGCCGCCAGCCGCCAGCCGCCAGCCGCCAGCCGCCAGCCGCCAGCCGCCAGCCGCCAGCCGCCAGCCGCCAGCCGCCAGCCGCCAGCCGCCAGCCGCCGCAGCCCCGTATCCCGGGCCCCTCAAGGAGAGAGCGGCCCCCGGCGCTGGGGGAGCGAGACCACCGAACCGTCTCCGGGTCCAGCGGGCGGCAGCCCCGCGATCTGGCAGAGCAGGTCGCACCACGCCGCAAGGTGCGCCCCCGTGTCCGGCACGCCGCCGCCCCTCTCCTCCCGGGGCGTCCACGACGCGCGGATCTCGATCTGCGAGGCGGGCGGGCGCTCCGAGAGACCGCCGAAGTAGTGCGATCCCGCACGGGTCACCGTGCCGCTCGCCTCGCCCGCGCAGAGCCCGCGCGCCTGCAGCGCGCCGGTCAGCCACGACCAGCACACCTCCGGCAGCAGCGGATCCGCCGCCATCTCCGGTTCCAGTTCCGCCCGGACGAGCGTGACCAACCGGAAGGTGCCCTGCCAGGCATCGTGGCCCGACGGATCGTGGAGCAGGACGAGCCGCCCGTCCGCGAGGTCCTCATCGCCGTCGACGACCGCCGCCTCCAACGCGTACGCGTACGGCGCGAGCCGCTGCGGTGCCCGCGTCGGGTCGATCTCGATCTCCGGCCGCAGCCGTGCCCCCCGCAGCGCCTCGACCGCCGCGCGGAAGGGCAACGGAGCCGAATCCGCCACCTTCCCCTCCGAACTCTCCATCTCGCCAGCGTCGTCCGACCGTTGTCCCTGAGCCGCAGCCATGCGGGGAAGGTTAAGGGGAACGGCGGCTTCGCGCAGGGAGAGACACCCGTGAGGGCGTTCTCGGTCAACGTGCGAGACTTTCCGCGTGAGTGCCAATGACAGCCGAGGCCCCGAGGGCCGGCAGAACGCAGCGACGTACGACTCCCCCTTCATGAAGGCGTGCAGGCGCGAGGCCGTGCCGCACACGCCGGTCTGGTTCATGCGGCAGGCGGGGCGCTCACTGCCCGAGTACCGCAAGGTCCGTGAGGGCACCGCCATGCTGGAGTCCTGCATGCGGCCCGACCTCGTCACCGAGATCACGCTGCAGCCGGTCCGCCGCCACCACGTGGACGCCGCGATCTACTTCAGCGACATCGTCGTCCCGCTCAAGGCGATCGGCATCGACCTCGACATCAAGCCCGGCGTCGGGCCCGTCGTGGAGAACCCGATCCGCACGCGCGCCGACCTCGCGCAGCTGCGGGACCTCACGCCGGACGACGTCCATTACGTCACCGAGGCGATCGGGATGCTCACGGCCGAGCTCGGTCCGACGCCGCTCATCGGCTTCGCGGGGGCGCCCTTCACCCTCGCGAGCTACCTCGTGGAGGGCGGCCCGAGCCGCAACCACGAGCACACCAAGGCCCTGATGTACGGCGACCCGCAGCTCTGGGCCGACCTGCTCGACCGGCTCGCGGAGATCACCGGCGCCTTCCTGAAGGTGCAGATCGAGGCGGGCGCCAGCGCCGTGCAGCTCTTCGACTCGTGGGTGGGTGCCCTGTCGCCCGCCGACTACCGCCGCTCGGTGATGCCCGCGTCGGCCAAGGTCTTCGACGCGGTCGCCCCGTACGGCGTGCCCCGCATCCACTTCGGCGTCGGCACGGGCGAGCTGCTCGGGCTGATGGGCGAGGCCGGTGCCGACGTCGTGGGCGCCGACTGGCGGGTGCCGATGGACGAGGCCGCGCGCCGCGTCGGGCCCGGCAAGGCGCTGCAGGGCAACCTCGACCCGGCCGTCCTGTTCTCCACGCGCGAGGCCGTCGAGACCAAGGCCGACGAGGTGCTCGCGGCGGCGAAGGACCTGGAGGGGCACATCTTCAACCTCGGGCACGGCGTCCTGCCGACCACGGACCCCGAGGCGCTGACCCGCCTCGTGGAGCACGTGCACACGCGCACGGCCGTCTGAACGGAGTCCGTCCGAAAGATGTCCGAAAAGGGTCCCTGCCCGGGTGGGCGGGGACCCTTCTCCGTGCGGCTCAGCTCCGGTCCGCCCGCACCGCCGCCACCGCCTTGCGGGCCGCCACCAGGACCGGGTCCCACACCGGCGAGAACGGCGGCGCGTACCCCAGGTCGAGCGCCGTCATCTGCTCCACCGTCATCTGCGCCGTGAGCGCGACCGCCGCCACGTCGACGCGCTTGCCCGCCCCCTCGCGGCCGACGATCTGGACGCCGAGGAGGCGCCCCGTGCGCCGCTCCGCGAGCATCTTCACCGTCATGAGGGCCGCCCCGGGGTAGTAACCGGCCCTGCTCGTCGACTCGATGGTCACCGTCACGAAGCGGAACCCGGCGGCCCGCGCGTCCTTCTCGCGCAGACCGGTGCGGGCGATCTCCAGGTCGCAGACCTTGCTGACGGCCGTGCCGACGACGCCCGGGAACGTCGCGTAGCCCCCGCCCACGTTCGAGCCGATGACCTGCCCGTGCTTGTTGGCGTGCGTGCCGAGCGCGATGTGCCGTTCGCGCCCCGACACCAGGTCGAGGACCTCCACGCAGTCGCCGCCCGCCCAGACGACCCCGCCCGCCTCGGCCCCGCGCACCCGCATCGCCAGGTCGGTCAGCAGCCCGCCGTGCTCGCCCAGCGGCAGCCCCGCCTCCCGGGCGAGCGTCGTCTCGGGACGTACGCCGATGCCGAGCACCACCACGTCCGCCGGGTACTCGGCGTCCTCCGTGGCCACCGCCCTGACCCGGCCGTCCCCGCCCGTGAGGATCTTCGTGACCTCGGCGTCGTTGACCATCGAGATGCCCATGCCGGTCATCGCGTCGTGCACGAGGCGGCCCATGTCCGGGTCGAGCGTCGCCATGGGCTCCTTGCCGCGGTTGACGACCGTCACCTCGTAGCCGCGGTTGATCAGCGCCTCGGCCATCTCGACGCCGATGTACCCCGCGCCGATCACCACGGCCCTGCGGCCCGGCGTCCGTGCCAGGGTGTCGAGGAGGGCCTGGCCGTCGTCGAGCGTCTGCACGCCGTGCACGCCGGGGGCGTCGATGCCGGGCAGCCGGGGGCGGACGGGCCGCGCGCCGGTGGCGACGACGAGCTTGTCGTACGACGTCCAGTACTCCTCGTCCGCGTCGAGATCGCGGGCCAGGACGCGCCGCCCCGCGAGGTCGATCCTGACCACCTCCGTGCGCGTGCGCAGATCGATGTGCCGCTCGCGGTGCTGCTCGGGCGTCCGCGCGATCAACCGGTCCCGGTCCTCGACGTCGCCGCCCACCCAGTAGGGGATGCCGCAGGCGGAGTACGAGGTGAAGCGGGTGCGCTCGAACGCCACGATCTCCAACTCGGTGGGGCCCTTGAGCCTGCGCGCCTGCGACGCGGCCGACATGCCGGCCGCGTCGCCCCCGATGATCACCAGTCGTTCTCGTGTGCTGCTCATACGGACACGCTACGGCGCGGGGGTTCCGGTCGACGGCCCCTCGGCCGCCGTCCGTTCGGGCGCCCCGCCACCGGCGGAGGGACGGCGCCGCAGCCGGGGCCTGACACCCCGCAGCCACAGGACGAGCAGCAGCGCCGCCACCGCCGCGAACGGCAGCACCGCGGCGAGGACGACCGCGACCCAGCGCAGCGCCGTGACGAACGCCTCCCAGCCGCCCGCGAGCGCGTCCACGAACGACGGATCGTCGTCGTCCTTCACCCGTGCCGCCACGGGGCTCTCGGTGAGCGAGAGCGTGATCGTCGCCATGCCGGTGCGGTCCTTCAGGGACGCCCGCTGGGCGAGCAGCGCCTCCAGGTCCGCCTGACGGGTGCTCAACTCCCCTTCCAGGGCGACCACATCGCTCAGCTTCGTCGCCCTGTCCATCAGCTCCCGCACCCGGGCCACGCTCGCCCGCTGCGACTTCACGCGGCTCTCCACGTCGACGACCCGGTCGGTGACGTCCTGGGCCTTCGCGTCGCGGCCGAGCAGTGTGCCGGTGCCTTCGAGCGCGTCCAGGACGTCCTCGTACGTGTCCTGCGGGACGCGCAGCACGACCCGGGAGCGTTCGCGGCCCTCGTCGTCGCGGGAGGTGTTCTCGTCCCCCACGAGGCCGCCGGAGTCCTCGGCGACCGTGCGGGCCCGGTCCAGCGCCGTGGGCACGTCCTTGACGCGGACGGTGAGGCGCGCGGTGCGGATGATGTGCGTGCCGGTGGGCGCGGGCGGCTTCTTCCTGCCCGCGGAGTCGGCGGGGCGGGACGTGTCGGCGCCGGACGTGTCGGCGAGGCCGCCGCCCGCGCCCTTGTGATCCCGCTCGGCGGAGACACCCGCATCCCGGTCGTCGCCGTCACCGCCCGCGTCGTCGCCCGCACTGCACCCCGTGAGCGCGAGCGCGGCCGCCAGCAGGACCCCCGAGAGGGACCGGGCGGCGCGGTGCCGTGAGCTGCGGAGCTGTGACGGGCGGTGCGGGGACCTGTCGGTCGAGCGCATCGGCGTACCCCCAAGGAAGTGGTGACTGATGCTCCTTCGACGGCGGAGAGGGGCACAACGGTGGTTGCCGACCGGTCCCGATGGGGTCACGGTCGGGACTCGCGCGGTGCGAGGAGCACGGCTCGTAGAGTGGAGGCATGCGCGAAACGGACACACGTACGGGTCATGTCGTCGTCATCGGTGGCGGGATCGCCGGACTGGCCGCCGCCCACCGACTGATCGCCACCGGGGCCCGCGTGACCGTCCTGGAGGTCTCCGACCGGCTCGGCGGCAAGCTGCTCCCCGGCGAGATCGAGGGCGTCCGCGTCGACCTCGGCGCCGAGTCGATGCTCGCCCGCCGCCCCGAGGCCGTCGCCCTCGCCCGCGAGGTGGGCCTCGCCGGCCGGCTCCAGCCGCCCGCCACCGCGACCGCCGCGATCTGGACCCGCGGTGCCCTGCGCCCGATGCCCAAGGGCCACGTCATGGGCGTGCCCGGCGACGCTTCGGCCCTGGCCGGAGTGCTGTCCGACGAGGGCCTGCACCGCATCGAGCAGGACCGTGACCTGCCGCCCACCGAGGTCGGCGACGACGTCGCGGTCGGTGCGTACGTCGCCGCGCGCCTGGGCCGCGAGGTCGTCGACCGCCTCGTGGAGCCGCTGCTCGGCGGGGTCTACGCGGGGGACGCGTACCGCATCTCGATGCGCTCGGCCGTCCCGCAGCTCTTCGAGGCCGCCCGCACGCACGGCTCCCTCCTGGAGGGCGTCCGCGCCCTCCAGGCCCGCGCCACCGCGAACCAGCAGACCGGGCCCGTCTTCATGGGCATCGAGGGCGGCGTCGGCCAACTGCCGCTCGCCGTCGCGGAATCGGTGCGCGCGCGGGGTGGTGAGATCCGCACCGGCACGCCGGTCACCGAGCTGCGGCGCACCCCGCGGGGCTGGCAGGTGACCACGGGGGAGCAGACCGTCGACGCCGACGCCGTGATCGTCGCCGTGCCCGCCTACGCCGCCGCCGCGCTGCTCGGCGTCGAGGCGCCCGCCGCCGCGGCCGAGCTCGCGGGCGTCGAGTACGCCTCCATGGCCCTGATGA
Source organism: Streptomyces sp. NPDC036815 (assembly GCF_055609205.1). Classification (NCBI taxonomy): domain Bacteria; kingdom Bacillati; phylum Actinomycetota; class Actinomycetes; order Kitasatosporales; family Streptomycetaceae; genus Streptomyces; species Streptomyces sp. NPDC036815. Next base: position 52,359 of record NZ_JBVJPW010000017.1, read on the forward strand.
CCCTCGCCTACCGCCGCAGCGAGACCGACCTCCCCGAAGGCAGCGGTTTCCTCGTGCCGCCCGTCGACGGGCACACCATCAAGGCCTCCACGTTCGCCTCGCGCAAGTGGGCCTGGATCGCCGAGGAAGACCCCGACCTGCTGGTCCTGCGCACGTCGGTGGGGCGGTACGGCGAGACGGAGATCCTCGAGCGCGAGGACGCCGAGCTCGTCGAGCTCTCCCGGCACGACCTGCGCGCGGCCACCGGCCTGACCGCCGCCCCGGTCGCCACCCGCGTCACCCGCTGGCACGACGGCCTGCCGCAGTACCCCGTCGGCCACCACGCGCGCGTGGCCCGCGTCCGCGAGCACGTGAGCAAGCTGCCCGGCCTCGCGGTGTGCGGAGCGGCGTACGACGGAGTGGGCATCCCCGCCTGCATCGCGAGCGCCAACGCCGCCGTCGACCAGCTGGGCGGTGACCTGGCCGGTGTGCAGGAGCTCACCAGGAACCCGGTGCAGAGCCTGCACGGCGGCGGAGGAGAATAGGGCCATGAGTGACGACGCCCCCGCCAAGAGCCCGAACGCGGGCAAGAAGGCCAAGGACCTCAACGAGGTCATCCGCTACACGCTGTGGTCCGTCTTCAAGCTGCGCGACGTGCTGCCCGAGGACCGCGCGGGCTACGCCGACGAGGTCCAGGACCTGTTCGACCAGCTCGCCGCCAAGGACATCACCGTCCGCGGCACGTACGACGTCTCCGGCCTGCGCGCCGACGCCGACGTCATGATCTGGTGGCACGCCGAGACCTCCGACGAGCTGCAGGAGGCCTACAACCTCTTCCGCCGCACGAAGCTCGGCCGCGCCCTGGAGCCCGTCTGGTCGAACATGGCGCTGCACCGCCCCGCCGAGTTCAACAAGTCGCACATCCCGGCGTTCCTCGCCGACGAGACGCCGCGCGACTACGTCAGCGTCTACCCCTTCGTGCGCTCCTACGACTGGTATCTGCTGCCCGACGAGGACCGCCGCCGCATGCTCAAGGACCACGGCATGATGGCCCGCGGCTACCCCGACGTGCGCGCCAACACCGTCGCCTCGTTCTCCCTCGGCGACTACGAGTGGATGCTCGCCTTCGAGGCGGACGAGCTGTACCGCATCGTCGACCTCATGCGTCACCTGCGCGCCTCCGAGGCCCGTATGCACGTGCGCGAAGAGGTGCCGTTCTACACCGGCCGCCGCAAGTCCGTGGCCGAGCTGGTGGCGGGCCTCGCCTAGCCGACAGGCGCGGATCACGACGAGAGGCCGGACCCCGACGGGGCCCGGCCTCTCGTGCGTGCGTTCAAGGACGTGCTCTCAGCGCTCCCTGGGCAGCCCCGACGTCCGCACGCCGGACGTCGGCCGGGGCTCCGCGTGCGGTGCGCACGCCGCGCGCCGCACGGGGAGCCTGCCCTCCAGGAGATACGCGTCCAGGTGCCCGTTGACGCACTGGTTGGGTCCGCCGCCGATGCCGTGCGTGCCCGCGTCCCGCTCGGTCACCAGGACCGAACCGGCCAGTCTGCGGTGGAGCTCCTGGGCTCCCGCGTACGGCGTCGCGGCGTCCCGCTCGGCGGCCAGGATCAGCGTCGGGGGCAGCGCGCCCTCGGGCGTGCCGACGTCTACGGGACGCTGCCGGGGCGCGGACCAGTAGGCGCACGGCAGGTTCATCCAGGCGTTGTCCCAGGTCTCGAAGGGCGCCACGCGCGCGAGGTGCGTGTTGTCCCGGTCCCAGGTGGCGAAGTCGGTGGGCCACGCCGCGTCGTTGCACTCCACGGCCGTGTAGACGGCGTTGGAGTTCTCCGCCTCCGCGGCCCCCCTCGGCTCGGGCGCGGCCTGCTCGACCAACGGTTTCGGGTTGCCCTTCAGATAGGCGGAGAGCGCCGCGGCACGCATCGGCCAGTAGTCGTCGTAGTACCCGGCCTGGAGGTAGGCGGACTGCAGCTGCCCGGGGCCGACGTTGCCGCCCGCGGGCTTGCGGGCCAGCTCCGCGCTCACCTTGTCGTAGCTGCGCAGGACCTCCTCGGGCGTCTTCCCCAGGTGGTACGTCTTGTCGTGCTTGGCCACCCACGCGCGGAAGTCCGCCCACCGCCGCTCGAACGCGAGGGACTGTTCGAGGTTGTTGCCGTACCAGATCTGCGTGGGGTCGGGGTTGACCGCCGAGTCGAAGACCATGCGCCGCACGTGCGACGGGAAGAGCGTCGCGTAGACGGCCCCGAAGTACGTGCCGTACGAGGCACCCATGAACGTCAGCTTCTTCTCGCCGAGCGCCGCCCGCACCACGTCCAGGTCGCGCGCGTTGTTCAGCGTCGAGTAGTGGCGCAGCCCGGGGTTGCGGGACGCGCACCCGCGCGCGTACGCCTTCGCCTGCGCGATGCGCTCGCGCTTGTACGCGTCGTCGGGGTGGACCGGCGCCTGCGTGGGCGCCTTGATGTAGCCCTTGGGGTCCTGGCAGGACAGCGGCGCGGAGCGGCCGACCCCGCGCGGGGCGTAGCCGACCAGGTCGTACGCCGCCGCGATGCGCTTCCACTCGGGCAGGGCGCCCACCAGCGGGAAGTACGTGCCGGACGCGCCGGGCCCGCCGGGGTTGAAGACCAGCGAGCCCTGCCGGGCGACGGCCTTGCCGCGGGCCTTCTTGGTGGCCCCGGTGCGGCTGACGGTCAGTTTGATCTGCTTGCCCCGCGGGTGGGCGTAGTCGAGGGGCACGGAGACGGTGCCGCACCGGAGGGACGGCGGCAGGCCCTCGGCCTTGGCGCAGGTGCTCCAGTGGATACCGGCGGCCTCGGCGCGCTGGGCCGCGACGGCGGTGCCGTGCGTCTCGGGGGAGGGCGGGGTGCCGCTCGCGCTTCCCGCGGGGGCGGCGACGAGGGCGGTCAGGACCAGGGATCCGGCGGTTCCGTAGCGGGCGGCTGCTGCTCTCATCGCGCTTGTCTACCCCTTTGGTTCGGATGTGTGTCCGGGCGTACTCGAAAAAACTGGAGTACTCGAACAAAAGGGATGATTCGTGTGGTAAACGGCGAAGTAAAGCACCACCCTGCCGGTGTCGGCTCAATGACCCCGTTGCGCCGCTCCCCGGCGCGGCCGGTGCGAGAAGGCCGCCCGCAGCTCCGGGTCGCCCGTGGCCCGGACCCCGCGCACCGCCACCGCGGTCAGCCCGTCGCCGCGCGCGGGCAGGGCGCCGAGCAGCCGCTGGCCCGCGGGGGACGCCCACCGCGTGTACGGATGGACCTCGACGCGGGCGATGAGCAGACAGGCCGTGCACACCAGGAGCGGCAGCGCGAACCAGGCCGCGACGGGCACCTGTCCGGCACCCGGGCGCTCCTGGGGCATCAGCACGGCGACGGCGCCGAGGGCGAGGACCGCCACCGTCGCGGCCCGCACCTGGCGCACCGCGGCCGCGACGCCCGAGCCGGCCTCCTCGGGCACGGCGAGGCCCGCCGCGACGAGCCGGTCCGCGAGCGCCCGCACCGGGTCGGCGGCGGCCGCGCCCTGCCGTATCCGCCCTATCCGCGACTGCCCCGCGGGCCCGATCGTGCCGAGGACCGAGCGCTCCATGTCGTCGCGGCCCATCGGGTCGACGACGGTGGCCCAGCCGGTGTGCGCGATCAGCAGCCGCCGGGCCCTGGCCATCGCGACGAGCGTCACGTCGGCGACGCGGGCGGGGCCGCCGGAGAGGAAGGCCGCTTCGTAGAGGGTGAGTTCGTGCCCGCGGCCCGCGGCCTTCTCCTGGGTGGCGGCGCGGCTCGCGGCGAGGCAGAGCCGGCCGCAGGACAGGCCGGCCGCGGCCCAGGCGACGAGGAAGAGAGGGACCCAGAACATGGCGGTGTTCTATGTGACGTCGCCGCATTGCGCCATGGCTTATTCACCATGCGGACACCGGGTGACGGGTAGGTAACGTTCCGTTTGCGGCCGCGGGGGCTCACTTCTCCTTCTCCGGCCGTGGGCGGGAGACCGCGGGAGGCAGCGGGAACGTGGGTGACGGGCCGACCGGTGTGGCCGAGCGGGGGGTGTCCGTCGGCCCCGGTGGCGCCGGTGAGCGGGTCGCCGGGCCCGCGGGACCGGAGGTCGCCGCGTCCCGGGCGAGGCCGTCGAAGTCGACGAGGCCGGTGCCTTCGAGGATCTTGATGTGGTCGAGGACGGTGCTGTTGGCGTCGTCGGCCAGGGCGCGCACCAGCGAGTTGCGGGTGTTCGCGCGCACCTCCGCGACCAGCGCGAAGACCTTGCCGTGGGCGCGGCGCAGGATGTTGGCGAACTTCCGCTGGTACGCCTCGCCGCGCGCGCCGCTCAACTCGGCGAGCCACGACCGCTGCCGGCCGTTCGGCTGGCTGGGCAGTTCGAGACTGAGCCGGGTCGCGACCTCGCGTACGCGCGCGTCCAGGAACGTGTGGCCCTGCACGAGGTGTTCGCCCGCGGTGCGCACGGCCTCGGTGGTGCCGCGCTCCTCGGCCTGCTGTCCGGCGGGCAGCTCCCACAGGCCCGCGAGCCGCACCTTGGTGACGAAGTCGCGGTCCAGTGCGGACAGCGGCCCGAAGTCGGTCGACACGGCCTCGGAGTTGAGCCGGTCGAGTCCGGTGCCGGAGCGGTCCTCGTAGGACCAGAGGGGGAAGATCAGTGCGGCCAGGGTCGCGACGAGGCCCGCGACGATGAGGCCGGTGCCGTTGATGGTTCGGGATCGCATGACGCCTCCTGTTGCGGCACCGCACGTTAGTGCGCGCCGGGAGGGGCGCGGCCCGATACGGCCGGGAGTACGTCAACTGCCTTATGCGGGGCCTCGTGCGGCGGGCTCGGCGTGCGCCCTCGGAGCGAGGAGGCCGCACTGCTCAACTTGACCCGCCACCACAGGAGGAACCGCCTCCGCACGAGGACCCGCCCCCGCAGGACGAGCCACCCCCGCAGGACGAGCCACCTCCGCAGGACGAGCCACCTCCGCACGAGGACCCGCCGCCGCACGAAGAGCCGCCCCCGCCGCACGAAGACCCGCCTCCGCCGCTCCCGCCGCCCGAGCCGCACCAGACAGGCGTTGTGCCGCCCGAGTGCGAGGTGCCCGGGAACGGATCACGGTACGGGGCGGAGGGCGAACCCGCGGCGGTCACCGTCCCGCCCCGTACCCGCGCGGCGGCGGCCAAGTGGCCCCGCAGGTCCGGGTGGGCCGCCGCGAGGCCGCGCGTCGCCACCAGGTGGGCCGCGCCCGTGAGATGCCGCGCCGAGGCGACGTACTGGCGCAGCGCGTACCGTCCGGCGACGGTGCTCTGCTTCGACGTGACCGAGAGGCAGATCATGCCGCTCGCCACGCCGAGGACGGCGGCGGGCAGCAGGGCCAGGAGGTCGTCGAGGGCCGCGTCGGAGCTCCCCTGCTCCAGGCCGGGCTCCAGGTGCGCGGCACCGTGGTGCAGCAGGACCAGCGCGGCGGCCACCACGAACCCGAAGAGGGTCAGAAAGGCCTGCGCCCCGGCCCGGCGGCGCCACTTCCGCTGACGCCCCGGCCGCACCACGAGCCCGCGCCGCGCGAGCTCCTCGCCCGTCTCCTGCACCGGCGCGCTCCGCATCACGGCCGCCCGCAGCCAGTGCAGCGCGGCGTGGGGCGACGCGGTATGGGCGTCGATGACCGCCTGCTCCCCGGCGTTCCTGGCCGCCCGTGCGGTGAGGCCGACGACGCCGGGCCCGGCGAGGACGAGGCGGCCGTCCTCGTGCAGCCCCGCGAGCAGCGCGTCGGCGGCGCGGGCGGGCCCGCCGGAGAGGAACGCGGCCTCCAGGGTGCCCCGGACGAACACGCCGTGCTCGGCGTCGAGCGGGGCCCTCGCCCGGTGCGGGGCCCCAGCCCGGTGCGGGGGCCGGGTGCGGCGGGCCGCCGTCACGCCCCGGACGAGCTCCATGGCGGCGAGCGAGACGACGAGGGTGTAGACGACGACCACGATGCTCATGACGTCACCGCCTCAGCAGGACCCGGCGGGTGGCGTCCAGCAGCCTGGTGCCGGGCCGCCGCGACAGCGGCGCCGGGCCCGAGCGCTCCAGCCACCAGTCGCTCAACCGCCGCCGGGCGTCCGCGTCCCCGGGCCGCCCGGCGAGCAGCAGGTGCTCGGCGAAGTGCAGCGCGTCCCGGCGGTAGCCGCCGGTCATCGGGCGGGTCCTGGCGTACGCGAGGAAGTCGGCGCGGTACGCCGCGCCCAGGATGCCGGGGAGCTCGGGCGCGACCTTCGCGACGACGTCGGCCCGCTTGGCGGCCAGGGCGTGGCTCTGCACCTTCAGCCGCGTGTGGTCGAAGCCCTCGGGCGCCGGGGTGCCCGCGACGAGCGCGGAGAGCAGGGCGGTCTGGGCGAGCGCGGTGCGCTGGCGGGCGGCGGGGGAGGCGGGCGGCGTCGCGCGCGGGCGGCCCTCCGTCGGCGCGGGCAGCTCGCCGGAGGTCTTCACGGTGGCCCGTATCGCGTTCAACTCCCGCTCCAGCTCGGCCGGTTCGGGGAAGTTGTCGTCCCGCTCCAGGAGCACGCCCGGCGGGCAGACGCGGGCCGCGAGGTCGGCGAGGATCGCGAGGACGGGCTCGGGCACCGGGTGCGCGTGGCTGTCGTGCCACACGCCGTCGCGCTCGAAGCCGCCCGCCACGTGGACGTAGGCGATGGCTTCGACGGGCAGTTCGGCCAGGGCCTTCGCCGGGTCCTCGCCGCGGTTGACGTGGTTGGTGTGCAGGTTGGCGACGTCGATGAGCAGCCGTACGCCGGTGCGCTCCACGAGCTCGTACAGGAACTGCCCCTCCGTCATCTCCTCGCCGGGCCAGGCGAGAAGCGCCGCGATGTTCTCCACGGCGAGCGGCACGGGCAGCGCGTCCTGCGCGATGCGGACGTTCTCGCAGAGCACGTCGAGCGCGTCGCGGGTGCGCGGCACCGGCAGCAGGTGACCGGCCTCCAGGGGCTGCGTGGCGGTGAGGGCGCCGCCCGCGCGGACGAACGCGATGTGCTCGGTGACCAGCGGCGAGCCGAGGGCGGCCGCCCGCTCGGCGAGCGCGGTGAGCCGCCCCTCGTCGGGGCGGTCCGCGCCGCCGAGGCCCAGCGAGACGCCGTGCGGCACGACGGTGACGCCGCGCTCGCGCAGCCGCAGCAAGGAGCCGGGCAGATGGCCCGGGCAGAGGTTCTCCGCGACGGCCTCGACCCAGTCGATGCCGGGCATCGCCTCCACGGCGTCCGCGATCTCGGGCCGCCAGCCGATTCCGGTTCCCAGGCGCAGCTCCGGACTCCGCATGTCGCTCCCCCTTCGTCCCCCGGGCCCCCCGGCCCCTCGTCCCCAGGACCATGACCCGGGCGGGCGGCGGCGAACCCCCGGGTGGAGACGTTCAGAGCTACATTTGAGGTTCCGGGCGGCCGGTGTTCACCTCGCCGGGCGGCGCGGGCGAGGGCCGGGACGTGGTCGGCACGTCGCCGCTCGGCGTGGCGGGCGGCGGCTCCGGGGGCGTGGCACCGGACGGCGGCGGAGGCCCGGTGGGGCTTGCGGTCGCGGTCGACGCGGCGCCGTTCGCGATGCCGTCGAAGTCGACGAACCCGGTGGACTCCAGCATCGTGATGTGGTCGAGGACGGTCTGGTTGGAGTCCGTGGCGAGCTGGCGGACGAGCGAGTTGCGGGTGCTGTCGCGGACCTGCGCGATCACGGCGAACACCTTGCCGTGCGAGGCCCGCAGCAGGTTCGCGAACTTCCGCTGGTACGTCTCGCCGCTCGCCGCGGTCAACTCGTCCAGCCAGCCCTGCTGCTGCTCGGTGGGCTGGTTGGGCAGCTCGACGCCGAGCTGCGCGGCGGCCGCGCGGACCCGCTTGTCGAGGTCGGTGTGGCCGACGATGAGGTGGTCCCCGGCCTCCTTGACGGCCTCGGTCGGGGCGCGTTCGACGGCCTGCTGGCCCGCGGGTATCTCCCACAGCCCGGCGAGCCGCACCTTCACGAGCAGGTCCCGGTCGGCCGCGGAGAGCGGCCCCCACCGGGTGGCGACCGTCCCTGCGGCCAGATTGGCCTGGCCGGTCCCGGAGCGGTCGGCGTAGGACCACACGGGGAACGCGATCGCGCCCAGTGTGGCGACGAGTGCCGCGATGATCAGAGCCGTGCCGTTGACGCGCCGCAAGGTGCCTCCCGTGGTGCTCCCGTGTCGCCGGTGGTACGGGGGAGTACGGAAGATACGGGCGGGGTGTTCAACCGCGCGGGACGGTGGACGGCACGCGTGCGGGGGAGCGTCCCAAGTGGGTGAGTATGCCGTCCAGGGGCGAGGCGTCGGCGGGCGTGGGGAGCGGGGGCGCGAACGCGGCACCTGGGCCCCGCTGTTCGGGATGCGCGGGCACGCGCCGCGCGACGGCGAGCGCCGCGTCGGTGACGTCGCCGGGGAAGGTGACGGGGGCGCCGAGCGCGGTGGCGACGTCCCACGCGTGCACCACGTAATCGAGCAGATGGAACCCGACGGCGACCCGCCCGGGGAAGCTCCCCCCGATCTCGGGCAGCACGAACTCCCGCTCCACGCCCGCCTCTTCGTACTCGGCGAAGGCGGCGAGCAGGTGGCGCACGGACTCCTCGTAGCGGGTGAACGGGTCGCGCCCGAGGTCGTGCTCGATCCAGTACGTCCGGTCGTCGCCCGCACCGCGCGCGGCCGCCGCGAAGCCGTGGTGCTGGGCGGTCATGTGGGTCACGAGACGGCGCAGGGTCCAGCCCGCGCAGGGGGTGGGGCGCTCCCAGTCCGCCGCGGTGTGGGCGGCGGACAGCGCCTGGAGCGAGGTGCGGACGGCGATGCGGTCGAGGGCGACGAGGTCGGGCACGGCGTACCTGCTTCCTGGGGGTGCCGGGTCCCCCAGACTAAAACTAAACGAACGGTCGTGCGCATAATTTCCGAACATCGGGTACGGGCGGCACGGCGGGTGCGGCGGCACGGGGGGTACGGCGGGTGCGGCGCCGGAGACCCCTTAACGGTCAGGGGAGTTGAGGCACCGCCGACGCGTCGGCCGCCGCCCCGCGCAGCCGCGCCGTGATGGCCGCGCCCGCCCGCCGGTACGCGTCCGGCGTCCCGTGCAGGACCGAGCGCGCGTTGGCCGTCTCCATGAAGGCGACCAGTTCGAAGGCGAGTTGGCCGACGTCCGTGCCCGCCCGCAGCTCACCGGCGTCGAGGGCCTCGCCGAGGCGGCGCTCCACCTGCGCGTTCCACCCCCGGTCGGCGTCGGCCAGTGCGTCGTGCACCGCTCCTTCGCGGGCGTCGTACTCGGCGATGGCCCCGTAGAAGAAGCAGCCGCCGGGAAAGACGCGCCGCTCGGAGTAGTCGAGCCAGGTCGCGCAGAGCCGCCACACCCGCCCGATGCCGGGCGGCTCCTGATCGGCGGGCTCCACCACGGCGTCGAGGAAGATCCGGCCCGCGGCCCGCACCGTCGCGAGCTGCAGCTCCTCCTTCGACCCGAAGAGCGCGAACACCCCGCTCTTGCTGAGGCCCAGTTCGGTGGCGATGCGCCCGAGGGACAGGGCGTCGAGCCCCTCGACGGAGGCGATGTCCACGGTGCGGCGCAGGACGAGGCGCCGGGTCTGGTTGCCGCGCTCGACCCGCCCGTCGGACCGGGTCGGCGCCGTCGCCTCGTGTTCCGCTCTCACCTGCATGTTCCCTTCGCGGGTTGCGCCGCGGGCACGGCGGGTGGGTATGCGCTCCGAACCCTAGCGCCGCGGCGGACGCGGCGAGGCGCCGTCGGCGTGGGCGCCAGTACCTCGCTTCGTGCAGCGCCGGTGTCCTGCGGGCGCGCGGGCGCGACCGACGGACGGCTGACGGCTGCGGAGAACCGGCTCGGCCTTCAACTGCCCGCCAGCTACCCGCCCTGTCCTTGTCAGGGTTCCTTGACATCGACCCTCCGTCAGGGCAGCCTGACAGGCATGGGAGCTGAGGACACACCGGCCTCGCTGGCCGGGCAGGTCACCAACAAGGACCCCGCGGTGGGACTGCAGGCTGTTGTCGCCCTGCGCCGTCTCCTGGAAGAACTCGAACGGGTCCACGTCGACAACGCCCGCGACCAGGACTGGTCGTGGCAGAGCATCGCCACGTCGCTGAACGTCAGCCGACAGTCGGTGCACGAGAAGCATGCGAGCAGACGCAAAGCCGAAGGCAAGGAGAAGTAGAGGTGTTCGAACTTTTCACCGACCGCGCGAGGCGCGCCGTGTCGCTGTCCCAGGACGAGGCGATCGCCCTCGGACACGACTTCATCGGTACGGAGCACCTGCTGCTCGGGCTGGTCGGCACCGACCGGAGCACGGCTGGGGACGTGTTGCGCGAGGAGGGTGTCGAGCTGACGCGGGCCAGGGCGGAAGTCGTACGCATCCTGGAGGCCGCCGGAATCGTCGCCGCCGGCGGACAACCCGCGAAGGACGCCCTGTCGTCGCTCGGTATCAACGTCGAGGAGATCCAGCGTCAGGCCGACACCAACTTCGGCCCCGGAGCCTTTCAGTACCCCAGGCCCGCCTACACGCCGGACGCCAAGAAGGCGCTCGAACACACCCTGAGCGAAGCCCGCGCGCTGGGCCAGGAGAAGTTCGGCACCGAACACATCCTTCTCGGCATGCTGGCTGCAGGAGAAGGCCGCGGTCTGGAAGTGCTGGCCGCCCTGGAGGTGGACCCCAACGGCCTGCGCGAGAGGGTGCTGACCCGCGTGGCCAGGGAGGCTTCGTAGCGACGACCGGCAGATGCGGGCGCCGTCCGGCCGGAAAGGCCGGGCGGCGTCGCGTGCCCACGCCGACGCCCCATAGCCCATCCGTAACCCCTGCTCAGGGCAGTAATTCCACCTCGGGCAACAATCCCGTGCCGAAGTTCCCATTGTGGCAACGATGGGCCTCTCCGCAGGATGAGGGACGTACCGAACCGGCACGACCCACGAGGTGTTCATGATCGTCATTACTGCTCCCACCGGGAACATCGGGCGCCACCTGCTGCCCCTGCTCCTGGAGTCCGCCCCCGCCCGCGGCGAAGCGCTGCGCGTGGTGGTGCGGGATCCCGCCCGGCTTCCCGACGCCGTCCGCGAGCGCGTCGAGGTGATCACCGGATCGCACGGCGACGCCGAGGTCGTCGACCGGGCCTTCGATGGTGCGGACGCCGTCTTCTGGCTCGTACCGCCGGACTCCTCGCGGACGCCGGAGGAGGCCTACACCGGCTTCAGCCGGCCCGCCGCGAAGGCGCTCACCGCCCACGGCGTCCGCCACGTCGTCGGTGTCTCCGCGCTCGGCCGGGGCACTCCGGTCGCGGACCGCGCCGGACTGGTCACCGCCTCCCTCGACCTGGACGACTTCATCGCGGACACCGGCGTCGCCTACCGGGCCCTTGCCAACCCGTCGTTCTTCGAGAACCTGCTCGAAGAGGTCGACTCCCTCCGTGAGCGGGGCCTCTTCACCGACGCCGCCGACCCCGACCGCCCGGCCCCCTTCGTCGCCGTCGCGGATATCGCCGCCGTCGCCGCCGACCTCCTCCTCGAGCGCTCGTGGACCGGCACCGGCAGCGTCCCGCTCCACGGGCCGCAGGACCTGTCCCCGAACGACCTCGCCCGCATCATGACCGAGCAGCTCGGCCGTCCCGTCCGCTTCGAACGCCAGCCGCTCGACGAGCTCTACACCACCCTCGTCGGCTACGGCCTCGACGACGCGTTCGCACAGGGCATCTGCGACATGAAGCGGGCCAAGGACGAGGGCCTCGACGCGGGAGTCGCCCGCACCTCGGAGGCCGCCGCCCGCACCACGTTCGCGCAGTGGTGCGCCCGGACGCTCAAGCCCGCCGTCCAGGCCTGACCGCACCACGACCGCCCGCCACTCCGCCCGCCGCTCAGGAGGCACGCATCATGTCCACCCAGGAAATGCACACCCAGGAAATGCCCGCCCAGGAAACGTCCACCCGGGAATCCGCCCCGCCCGTCACCGCGTTCATGCTCGTCAAGACCACACCCGAGTGGCTCGCCATGACCCCGCAGGAACGCGTGGACGCCTTCGTGACCGAGGTCATCCCCGCGATCAAGGCCAAGACCACCGGCGTCCGTTCGCGCTTCTACGACACGGAGTTCTACTCCACCCGCGTCACCGACGTCTGGGTCTGGGAGGCCGACGACCACAACGCCTACCAGCTCCTCGTCGACGCCCTGCGCGAAACCCCCTTCTGGGACCGCTACTTCGAGGTCGTCGACCTCTTGGTCGGCACGGAGAACGGCTACGCCCGTACGTACGGCGTGGAGGCCGTCACCACCATCAGCACCTGATCCGGAAACGCCATCCGGGAGCGCTGGTCCGGAGGCCCTACGGGCGGTCTTCGTGCGGGAGCCTTCCGACGCGGTCCACCCCTTCGACCGCGACGGTCTTGCCGGGCGCGATCTCCGTGAAGCCCGCGTCGCGGACCACCGGGTTGCCGCCGGCGGTCACCGCCCGCCAGTGCTCCGCGTCGGCGGTCCGGACGGCGAACGGGAAACCGGCGTCGCGCCAGGCCGCGCGCTCCTCGTCCGACAGCTCCCACCAGGCAAGCTGCGCGCCGTGGCCCGCCTGGGCCATCGACTTGCCCGCCGTCATCTCGACGTGCGGGTTGAGCCAGAGCACGGGGTGCGTCGGGTCGGCGCCGGGCGGCGGCTCCGGATCGTCGAGTTCGGTGCCGGACACCTGGAGCTTGGCCAGTTCCCTGGGCCAGCCGTCCAGGGGTACGGGCGGGAAGACGCGGACCTCCGCCGACTTTCCGGTGACCGTGATGCCGGGCAGCGCCTCGGCCTTGCGCCACTCGGCGCCCCTGGCCCGCCGCACCACCTTGCGGATGCGGGCGTCCTGCCAGTCGCGCATCGCCTGCGCCCACTCGCCGTCGCCCAGGGAGCGCTCGTCGCTCAGCATCACCAGGACGGCGCGGGCCGCGGTCTCCAGGGCGTCCGTGCGGGCCGGGGGAGCGCCGCGCTCGATCCGCGCGACCAGGGGCAGGACGTACTGCGGGGCCTCGTCACGCGAAGCGATCTCATGGTTGAACGGGCTGCCCTCGGCGGGCGGCCCGGCGGGGGTGGTCGTCTCGTCGCTGCTCACGCCCGCCAGTCTGCCAGCCCCCTCCCGCCCCTTCGGGTCCCGCCCGCCCCTCCGGGCCCCGCCCGGCGGGGTGGGGCCCGTACGCGAGGATGGCCCGCATGGAACGTGATCTCGCCGTACGGCTCGACGGGGTGGGCCGTCGCTACGGCATGGGCGGGGCGTGGGTGCTGCGCGGAGTCGACCTCGGCATACCGCAGGGCGCTCTGCTGCGCATCGAGGGCGGCAACGGCACAGGAAAGTCAACGCTGTTGAGGCTCCTCGCCGGTATCGACGCGCCCTCCGAGGGGCGGGTGTCCGGGCGCCCGCGCACGGCGTTCGTGCCCGAGCGGTTCCCGGCCGCGCTGCCCTTCACGGCGGTCGGCTACCTCACGCACATGGGCAGCGTCCACGGCCTCGCACGCGGCGCGGCCCGCCGCCGCGCGACGGAGTGGCTGGAGCGCTTCGGCGCCGAAGCGTACGCGCGCACGCCGCTGGCGGAGCTCTCCAAGGGCAGCAGCCAGAAGGTCGCCGTCGCCCAGGCGCTCCTCGCCGACCCCGGACTGCTGGTCCTCGACGAGGCCTGGACGGGCCTGGACGCCCTCGCCCGCGCCGAACTCGACCGGGCGGTGGGCGAGCGCACGGCGGCGGGCGGCTCCGTGGTCTTCGTCGACCACGATCCGCGCCGCCTCCAGGGGGTGGCGGACGAGACGTACGTACTGGCGGGCTCGACGCTGAACCGCCGTACCGGGCAGGCGACTTCAGGCCTGTGGGAGGGGCCCGCGGTCCTCATCGAGACCCAGGGCCCGCCGGGCGCCGGGCTCCCGGCCGCGGTGACGGCGGCGGCCCTGGCGGTGTCGCGCGTGGGGCCGGAGGGCCCGGACGCGCCCGCCGGTCTCACGCGCCTCACGGTCCCCGCATCCCACTCGGACCGGGTCCTGCGGGACCTGCTCACGGCGCGACCGGCGTGGCACGTGGCGAAAGTGGTGAGAGTGGCGGAAGCGGCGAAGGCGGGCGCGGTGGAGGCGACGGAATCGGCGGACGGTGAGGCGCTGTGATGCGTGCCCTGCTGCGCTACCAGACCGCCCTGCTGGTGCGGTCCCAGCGGTGGCTCCCGCCCGTGATCCTGTACGCCGTCTTCCTCGGCATCGGCGTGCAGGGCGGGCAGCCCATCCTGGACTCGCTCGCGTACGCGGCGGGCGGACTGCTGCCCGTGACCGCCTGGCTGGTACGGATCTGCGTGACCAACGAGCCGCCCGCGGCCCGCAGTTGTGCCGCCGCGGCCGCCGGGCCGGGACGGGCCCACCTCGCCGCGCTGCTCGCCGCCCTGCTCGCGGCGGCCGCGCTCGGCGGGGCGGCGGTCCTCCTCGTGACGGCCATCAGCGATGCGTCGAGCACGAACGCGCGGGTGGCGGTGGCACGGGTGCCCGCGGGGGCGGCCGGTCTGCTGGCGATGCTCGTCAGCGCGCTGCTCGGCACGGCGCTCGGGGCGCTCGCCAACCGGCCGCTGCTGCGCTCCGCGGGCCGGTCCGTCCCCGCGCTGCTGCTCGGCGCGCTGTTCCTGCTCGTCACCACGGGGTCTCCGGCGAAGTCGGTCCTCACCGACCTGACCACGGGGTCGCGGGAGGGGGCGGTGCCGGTGCCGGTGGGCGCGCTCGCGGGGGCGGTGGCCGTCGCGGCGGCGGCCATGTGGGGGGCGTGCGCGCTCAGTTCGCGGCGGAGCTGATCGGAGCGGGGCCGACCCGGGCGCGGCCGGTGCGGACGGGTGCGCCCCGCCTCATCCCGAACACGCCGAGCGCTCCGCCTCCCGCCACGCGCAGACCGGGCAGAGCGTGACGCCCCGGTGGGACTCCGGGTACTCGGTGGGCGCGCGGCACAGCACACACTCGGCGCAGGGCTCGCCCGGCGCCGCCGCGCTGTGGTCCTCGTCATCCGCCATGCCGGTCAGCCTAGCTGCGCGCTCCCGCCGTTCCCGCCGCCCCCGACGACCGGATCTGCTCCGAGACCCGCACGAACCGGTACCCGCGCTCGCGCAGCTCCGGAACGATCGTGCGCAGGGCACGCTCGGTGGCGGGCGCCGCGCTGCGCGTGCAGTGCATGACGACGACCGAGCCGGGGCGCACTCCGTCGAGCACCTGCCGGGCCACCGCGCCGGAGTCGGTCGCGAAGGCGTCGCCGCTGACCACGTCCCACTGCACGGCGGTGACGCCGCCGGGAGCGAGGGCGCGCAGGGCCTGCCGGTCGTAGCAGCCGCCGGGGAAGCGGAAGTACGGCACCGGGCGCTCGACGCCCGCCGTGCGGAACGCCGCGAAGGCGCGTTCCATGTCGGCGCGCATGCGGGCCGCGGGCACGGTCGGCAGGCCGTAGCAGCTGCCGGTGAAGGCGTGGTGGCTGTACGAGTGGTTGGCGACCTCGAAGAGCGGGTCGCGGCCGATGTCCTTGGCCTGGCCCGCGTACTCCTCGGCCCACCGGCCCGTCATGAAGAACGTGGCGGGCACCTTCAGCCGCCGCAGCGTGGCGACGAGCGCCGGATTGTCGAACCGTTCCCCGGCCGCCGCGCGCCGCCCCTGGTCCGCGGTCATGTCGGCGTCGAAGGTGAGGGCGACGGTGCGCCCGTGCTTGCGGGAGCCGTTCGTGAACACCGGGGTCAGACCGGCGGGGCCCGGCGCGAGGGTGGGGGGCGCGGACGGCGAGGGGGCGGTGGTGGCCGCCGCGGTCCGGTCGGGACGGCCCGCGTGACCGGGCGTGCCGGGGGCTCCGGCGCATCCGGCGAGGGCGGCGGTCAGGGTGCCGAGGGCGCAGAGCGCGGCGCATCTCCGTACGAGAGTGATCACCCGGTGAAGATATAGGCATTAATGCTGCAAATAGGACAAGCTGTCGTGTCGCCCCGCCCACCGCCACCCGTCCGGGGCCCCGGCGCTCACCTCACAGCCAGCCGTCCAGGGAGCTCATGAACGCGTCGAAGTCGTCGCGGTGGATGGTGTGCCCCGCGCCCCGGACCGTACGCACCTCGAAGCCGCGCCGCCCCAGCTCGGCCTTGAGCGCCTCGTCGACGACGATGCTGGGGTCTGCCACCTGCACCAGCGAGGGAACGACCGGGGCCGCCGGGACGTGGTCGACGGCGCCCGCGCCGGAGATCGACAGGGCGGTGTCCGGGTCCCAGTCGGCCAGCGTGGCGACCTCGACGTCCACGTCGGCCTCCTCCCAGCGCGGGTTGAACTTCGCTATGAGGTTGCGCGGGATCCGCCGGAACTCCACGAACATCGCGGGGTCGACCGCGCCCTCGGCGCCGAGGGCCCACGCCGGGTCGGAGTAGACGGCCCGCGCGGGGGCGAGCCGCTCCACCGCGAGGGCCAGCGCGAGAGCGCCGAGGGAGTGCCCGATCGCGAGCTCGGCACCGGCGGGCAGGGTCTCCACGAGGTCGTCCGCGAAGATCTCCGCACCGTACGGGCCCCGCCCGCTCGCCCCGTGCCCCCGCAGGTCCACGCCGATCACGCGGTACCCCTTACCGGCGAGAGCGGGCCCCACGCGCCGCCACGTGCGGTGGTCCGACATGATCCCGTGGACCAGGAGGGCGACGCGGTCGCCGGTTCCCCACTCGTGGGTGTGCAGCTTCATGGTGGTCCTTTCCTCCGCGCGCCTCCTCGACGCGGCCCGCTCGTCCGGGGCGAACCCCACGGTATGCCGCACACCGCGTGGTCCGTGCACGGACAATGCCGTCACGGGGTGCGTCCAGGCGGCCCCGGACCATCCCGGAAGTGACGGAAGGAACCACGATGCGGCGGGTACAGCGCGACGACGTACGGCAGTTGGCGAAGGCGTGGGCCGACCGGGCCCGCGATGACGCGCTGCGGAACGGGGAGGAGCCGCCGCCCGCGTTCGACGCCATGCCCGACGACCGGCGCACCCCGCTGTTCCGTGAAGCGCACTACTGGCACACGCTCGCGTCCGGGATGTTCCTGGAGCAGTCCGCCCCGCCGCGCCCCACCGAGGCGAACGTCCGGGCCATGCGCACCCACGTGGAGACGTGCCTGGAGCAACTGCGCTCGATGATGGAGGCGCGCGGCGAGCTGCTGCCCGAGGGGGCCCGCGAGCAGCTCGCGGCGATCGAGCTGCGCGTGGCCGAGTCGGTCGGCCTCGTGGCGGACGCGGGCCAGGACTGGGCGCGGGAGGCCGACGCCGCCTGGCACGAACTGATGCTGTGGGCCCGCCTCCTGGACTACGACCCCTCGCGCGCGTCCGAGGCGTGGGTCCCGGAGGGGTGGAACAACTTCGCCGGTCTGTACCTGGTGTAAGGCTCTCACCCGGGGCGGAACGGACGGGCGGCGCGACCCCTCTTCCCCGATGGCCCGGTACGGGCACCTGCACCGCACGCGCCGCGCTGACGTCTCGCTCACGCGCCCCGTGAGCCCCACCCGTCACGGCACTCCGGATATGCCCGGCATAGCCCATCACCTGGCCGTTTATCGGCTGTTGATCGGGCGCGGAGATCCTCTGCGAGTCCGTGTCCGGCACGGACGACGGAAACGACCGGAGGTATGCACATGAAGGTTGTCCGCTCCCTCAAGAAGAAGATCACCGGCGAGAAGAGCCTCAAGGCCTACGCCTGGTACCACTGGTACTAGGCCGGCGAGCCGGTCACCGCGCGCATCCGCGCGGATGCGCATCCCGTAGGGACGTAATGCGCCGTCGAGGCCCGCGCCCGGTGTGCCCTGAACCGGACACCGGGGGCGGGCCTCCCGCACCTGGAGACCACCGATGTCCATATCCGGTACCGCCCGGCTCGCGCGGACCACCGTCTTCACGCCGCGACTCCACGCCCTGCTGCGCGACCACCTCGGCCAGGACGTGTTCCGCCTCGACGACGACACGGTCGGTGTCGCCGGGCCCGCCCTGACCGACCAGATCCTCGCCGCGCGGCCCGCCACCGAGCGCGAACGCCCCACCTTCAAACCGCTGCACGGGCGTTCCATTCCGCACACCGAGGCGTCCACCGTCATGCAGGCCATCGGCCGGGACGTGCGGGCGGCCCTGAAGAAGCCGCTGCCGGGCACCATCGACCTCTCCGGGCCCTGGCCGCACGTCGGCCACGTCCACCTGCGCGACCTGATCCTCGGCGCCGACCCCTACCGGCTGCGCATCCTCATGGACCGCACCCTGGAGCTGACGCCCAAACTCACCTGGACAGTCATCGCCACCGGCGCCGCCCTGCCCGGCAGGCTCCACCCGGGCGCGCCCGTCACCAGCATCGCGGGCCTGACCGCGAACGCCACGACCTACAGCGACCGCCGCTACGCCATGGGCCTGTACCGGCGGGCCGCAGCGCCGGTCTGCTTCACCGTCTCCACGCTCGTCGCCAACGCGTACTGGCTGGGAGCGCCGTTCGACGGGGACACGCCGAACGAGCACATCCTGTACGAGTCCATGCGGCTCCTGCCGCCGTCCTGGAACATCCTGCGGAACGCGTCCCCCGAGTACCCCGCCCTCGACGACCGCATCGGCAAGGGCGACGACGTCCTGCTGCTGCCGCTGCTCAGCCACCGCGACCCGGAGCTCTGGGACGACCCCGACGCGTTCCGCCCCGAGCGCTGGGCCACCCTCGACCCCGACAACCACCCGGGCTACCTCCCCTTCGGCCACGCCTCCGAACGCTGCTGGGGTCGGCACATGGTGATGCCGCTGGCCGGGATGCTGCTGGACGTCCTGCGCGCCGAGGGCGTGGGCGTCGACCCGCGGCAGACCTCCGCGAAGGTGCCGCTGGCGGGGCTGCTCGGCGTGGACAAGGTGCGGCTGGTGCGGCGGACGACCGGCAGGCTCTGACGGCCGGTCAGCGCTCCGGCTCCGCGTCGAGCGCACTGAGCGCGGCCCGTACGCGGAGCGCGTCCGGGCCCGCCGTGACGTCCAGGCCCGTGATCTCGGCGGCGCGGCGCAGCCGGTAGTCCACCGTGTTGGGGTGCACGCACAGCTCCTGCGCGGTGCGGCGCCGGCTGAGCCCGCAGCGCAGGTGGGCGCGGACCGTGTCGAGGAGTTCGGGGCGGGCCGTCAACGGCCGTACGAGCAGGGCCAGTTCGTCCCTGGCCGGTCCCGGGCGCATCAACTGGTACTCAAGCAGCACGTCCCGGAGCCGGTGCAGCCCCGGCGGCTGCCCCGACGCGGCCGCCACCCGGCGCACCTCGCGGGCCAGGGCGACGGCGGCGGGCACGTCCTCGGGGGCGGCCGCCGCCGCACCCGCCATGATGTCGACACCGGCGACCCGCCGCATGTGGGTGACCGCGTCGGCCAGCCGCGCCCATTCCCGGTCCGTGACCCCGTCCGGCTCCGTGCGGCAGGGGATCAGCGCCAGACCTCCGTCGCCGGAGAGGGCGGACAGGACCGTACCGTCGGCGTGCCGGTCGAGTTCGACGCGCAGCCGGCGCAGTTTGCGCTTGCCCGCGATGGCCGGGCTCACCCCCTCCAGCGCCTCGTCCGGGTGCGCGCCGACGGCGAGGTCGAGGACCAGGTAGCAGGGGGGTACGTCGAGGCCCCAGCGGGCGGCGGTGCCCGGGGCGTCCGCGCCCTCGACGAGCGCGGTCAGCAGAGCCTGGCGCGCGGACTGCTCCTCGCCGAGGACCGCCTGGCGCTCGGCGAAGTAACCGGCCACCACGGTGACCGTCATGCGCTCGAGGAACTGCAGCACGAGGACGGTGACGGCCCGCACGTGCTCCAGATCGTCCGCCGTGGCATGGCCGAGCATCTGCTGCAGGCACTCCTGCGCGCCGACGTGGTAGGCCCGCACCACCGCCTCGACGGGTACGCCTTCCCCGGCCCGCTTGGCCGCCGACTGACGCAGCGCCAGAAGCTCGTTCTCCGTGGGGAGCCGGCCCGTGCGCAGCATGGCGGCGAAGGAGCCGATGCCCTGCTCGACGACTCTGCGGATCTCTCCGTGGAGCTGCTCGCCGGGCATCGTGTCGTAGACGGGCACGTGGTCGACGAGGCGGCCGAGGACGCGGCCGGTCAGCTCGGGGAGCGCGTCGCTCAGGCGCTGGTGGAGGCCGACGCCGTCGAAGGCCGGCGGCAGTGGCGTCCCGCCCTCATGATCCATGCCGCCCTCCTCGCCCGTCCCGGGACCGTCCACCCGGAGATCGTCCACGCGCAGCGGTAGCAAAAGTCGCTGGCCGCGGGCGGGCCGTCAAGGGCGCGGCGGCCGGTGTGAGCGAGGTCTCCGGGGCGCCGGGCAGGTCCGTTTTTTGTGACGGCTCACAAACGGCGCCCCGGATGTCTGGACGTCAGCCGGGGTCCATGGGGCGGTTGCTCCTTCAGTCTTCTGCTGGGGCGCTTCCGCGTATCGCGGCGGGCCGCCCCTCGTTGATCCGCCTGCCGCCACCCCCCACCTGGGAGACCTCCATGCCAGTGACCGAGTCGTCCACGCGCAAGCTCCGCACGGGACTGGCCGCCGCGGCCGTCTGTGCCGCCACCGCCCTCACCTTCTCGTCGGCTGCCCCGGCGCAGGCCGACGAGGGGCCGAAGCTCCGCGAAGGGGGTGTGGCGCAGGCCCTGTGGAACTACGTGAGTTCGCCGGGGGCCGTGCCCGGTGCCAACGACTGGTCGTGCGAGCCGAGCGCCGCGCACCCCGAGCCGGTCGTCCTGCTGCCGGGCACCTTCTTCAACTTCGGCGCCAACTTCGTGAAGACGGCGCCCCGGCTGAAGAACGCGGGCTACTGCGTCTACGCCATGAACTACGGCTTCACCTCGTCCTCCCTCGGCCGCGCCGGGGGCCTCGGCCCCAACCGTGAGTCGGCGGCCCAGCTCGACGCGTTCGTGGACAAGGTCCTCGCGTCGACGGGCGCCAGGAAGGTGGACGTCGTCGGGCACTCGCTCGGCGGGAACGTCCCCATGTGGTGGATGAAGAAGCTGGACGGCGCCCGCAAGGTCGACAACTACGTGGGATGGGCCCCGAGTTCGCACGGCTCGAACCTCGACGGGATCGTCGATCTCGGCGCCAGGCTGAACCTGATGGGCTTCGTGAACCACCTGGCGGACGCGGGGCGCTTCCCGGGCGTCGTCGAGCAGGCGAGCACCTCGGACTACATCCGCGAGATGTGGGCCGACGGCGACACCGTCCCCGACGGCCCGCACTACACGGTCGTGATGACGAAGTACGACACCGTCGTGACGCCGTGGGCCACCCAGGCGCTCAAGGGCAAGGACGTCGACAACGTGGTCCTGCAGGACGTGTGCCCGGCGGACCGCGCGGGGCACATGGGTCTCTTCAACGACGATCCGACGCTGCAGATCACCATGAACGCCCTCGCGGACGGCCCGGCGGACTTCAAGCCCGTGTGCCGGGACTACGGGCTGCAACTCCTGTGAACCGGGCACTGCCCGCGGGCCCCCGCGGATCCGACGTCGCGGGGGCCCGTAGAGGGCGCTACTTGTGCCAGGGGCCCGTCACCGCGAACGTCGTGCCGGGCGTGTAGCAGTTCACGTACATCGTGTCGTGGTCCGGCGAGAACGTGACGCCCGCGAACTCGCCCCACTCGGGCTCCTGCGGGGTGCCGATGTTCTGCCGGCCGCGGGCCATCGGATAGACCTCGCCGCCGCGGGTCAGGCCGTACACGTGCTGGACGCCGCCGCCGTCCTCGCACACCATCAGGCCGCCGGTGGGGGCGAGGCAGATGTTGTCCGGGGACTCGCCGGGCAGCTGGATGTCGGTGTCGGGGCCGAAGACGATCACCAGGGTGAGGCGGCGCCGGGCCGGGTCGTACCGCCAGATCTGGCCGAAGTGGTCGCCCGCGGAACCGGCGGCGCGGTGGGCGAAGGACGACACGAAGTAGACGGACGAGCCGCCCCAGTAGCAGCCCTCCAGCTTCTGCGCGTGCGTGATGCCCTTCTTGCCGAAGTCCTGGAAGCGGATGGCGGTCCGGGCGGCGAGCGGGTCGGGGACGTCGGCCCACTCGATGTTCTCGAAGGTCGCGCCCGTCTCCTGGATCGAGGACAGGTCCGCCACCCCCGGCACCCGCATCGCCTGCAGCCTGCCGCCCGCGCGCAGGGAGCCGCGGCCGCCTTCGGGCTTCTTGGGCAGGAAGCGGTAGAAGAGGCCGAAGGGCTTGTCGAACGCGTCCTCGGTCTCGTAGACGACGCCGCGCCGGGGGTCGACCGCGATCGCCTCGTGCTGGAAGCGGCCCATCGCGGTGAGCGGCACGGCGCCGGTGCGGCGGGGGTCCACCGGGTCGACCTCGAAGATGAAGCCGTGGTCCTTGGTGTAGCCGTTCGTACCGGCCTTGTCCTCGGTCTCCTCGCAGGTCAGCCAGGTGCCCCAGGGGGTGGGGCCGCCCGCGCAGTTCACGGCCGTCCCGGCGATCGCGACGCGCTCGCCCAGGACGTTGTTCCT
Source organism: Streptomyces sp. NPDC036815 (assembly GCF_055609205.1). NCBI lineage: Bacteria > Bacillati > Actinomycetota > Actinomycetes > Kitasatosporales > Streptomycetaceae > Streptomyces > Streptomyces sp. NPDC036815. The sequence continues at coordinate 74,731 of NZ_JBVJPW010000017.1, forward strand.
CCGGTCGAGCGAGAGCGCCGTACAGCCGCCCTTGCCCATCGGGTCGTACGTGAGTCCTTCGACGGTCGGCACGCCGATCTTGCCGGTGACGCGGTTCTCGTGGTTGCGGACGAGGTGGACGCCGCCGTTGCGGCCCCGGAAGGCGGCCATGCCGTCGTGGTTGCTGGGGACCTTGCCCTCGCCGGAGCGAAGGTCGTCCCCCTCGCGCGAGAGGACCTTGTAGCGGAACCCCTTGGGGAGGTCGAGGAGGCCCTCGGGGTCGGGGACGAGGGGGCCGTATCCGGCCTTCCCGTGCGCGGCGGCGGTGCCCGCGAAGAGTTCCGACAGAGCGCCGGTGAAGGCGATCCCCGCGCCCAGCGCACCGGAGCGGGCGAGAACCTGACGTCGAGTGGCAGACATGATGGGCAACCTCCTGCTGGCGGACAGGAATGTGACCGGATGTGTGTACCACGCGCCTTGGTGCACGGGAACCACGCGCGTAGCTTCCGTTTCGCGCGTCCCGCGTCGTCCTACGTCGTACGTCTCCGTACCCGGAGTTACCCGTCCACGAGCCCCTTGGCGTCCCGGGCGAGCGCCGTGAGCCGGGAGATGGCGCGGAAGTACTTCTTCCGGTATCCGCCGTTCAGCATGTCCTCGCTGAAGAGCCGGTCGAAGGGCACGCCGGAGGCGAGTACCGGTACCTCTCGGTCGTACAGCCGGTCGGCGAGGACCACAAGACGCAGCGCGGTCGACTGGTCAGGAACGGGCGTCACGTCGGTGAGGCAGACGGCGCTGAGGTCGTCGGTCAGCGCGCCGTACCGGCTCGGGTGGACCTTGGACAGGTGCGCGAGCAGGTGCGGGAAGTCGTCGAGCGAGGCGCCGTCGGTCGCGTACGCCGCCTTGGTGACCTGCTCCTCCGAGTACGGCGCGGGAGCCTCCGGCAGGCCGCGGTGGCGGTAGTCCTCGCCGTCGATGCGCAGCGCCTTGAAGTGGGCGGACAGGCCCTGGATCTCGCGCAGGAAGTCGGTGGCCGCGAACCGGCCCTCGCCGAGCTTGCCCGGCAGCGTGTTCGAGGTCGCGGCGAGCGCGACGCCCTGCTCGACGACCTTGCTGAGCAGGGACGACACGAGCACCGTGTCACCCGGATCGTCGAGTTCGAACTCGTCGATGCAGAGCAGCCGGTGATCACTGAGCGTGCGCACGGTCTGCTGGAAGCCGAGCGCGCCGACCAGGTTAGTGAGCTCGACGAAGGTGCCGAACGCCTTCTGCTCCGGCGCCGCGGGCGCCGCGTGCCAGAGGGAGGCGAGGAGGTGGGTCTTGCCGACGCCGTATCCGCCGTCGAGGTAGATGCCGCGCGGGCCCGAGGGGGCGGCGGCCTTCTTCTGGAACCACCGCTTCTTGCCCGCCCCGGAGGCGTGCGCCCCGCCGAGCCCCGCCGCGAAGCCGCTCAGGACCCGGACGGCCTCGGTCTGGCTGGGCTGACCGGGGTCCGGGATGTAGGTGTCGAAGCGCACCGAGTCGAAGCGCGGCGGCGGCACCATCTCGGCGACCAGGCGGTCGGCGGGGACATGCGGCTCGCGGGCACAGAGGGCCAGCGGAGCCACATCGGCTATCGGACGGTGCCCGTGGGCGGCGGTGGAGGACGACACGGTTCCCCAGCTTAAGGGGCGTGCGAGACTGCGGATATGCGACGCCTGTTCCCTGTGACCGACCAGACAGCCGACCGGACACACCCCCGGGCCGAGGACCGGACACCTGACCGGACGCGGCCCCGGACGGATGAGACGGCCGACCGCGAGTGGGGACTCGACGAGCTGGCGCAGGCCTACGCCTACCCCGAGGGGGAGGCGACCTGGCTGCGCGCCAACATGGTGTCCACCCTCGACGGCGCGGCCCACCACGACGGCCGCTCCCACCCGATCTCCGGCGACACCGACATGCGGATCTTCGGCACCCTGCGGGCCCTCGCCGACGTCGTGGTCGTGGGCGCCGAGACCGTCCGCAAGGAGGGCTACCGCCCGGCGAAGGCGCGCGCCGCCTTCGAGGGGCGCAGGGCGGCGGCCGGACAGGCGCCGGCGCCCGCCGTCGCGGTCGTCAGCGCGGGTCTCGACCTGGACTTCTCGCTTCCGCTCTTCACCGCGCCCCTGACGCCCACGCTCCTGGTCACCGGGGCCGCCGCGCCCGCCGACCGGATCGCCGCGGCGGAGAAGGCGGGCGCCGTCGTGGTGCTCGCCGGGGAGGGCGCGACCGTGGAGCCGGAGCGGGTGGCGCCGGCCCTGGCCGAGCGGGGCCTCACCCGGCTGCTCACGGAGGGCGGGCCCCGTCTGCTCGGCCAGTTCGTGGCCGCGGGGGCGCTGGACGAGCTCTGTCTGACGGTGTCGCCGATGCTCACCGCGGGGGACGCGCAGCGGATCGCGGGCGGATCCGCTCTCGCGGTGCCGGATCGATTCGTACTGACGTCCGTACTGGAGGAGGCCGGGTTCCTCTTCACTCGCTACCGTCGTAGCTGACAATCAGCGGAATCAGCCGTTCCGTTTGGCTTCGGCTGGGCACACTAGATCTCGCAGACCCCGTGCGGCCACGGGGCAGGATGGTTTCCGCAAGGGCCTCAGTACGGCCCACGGATGAGAAGGGCGCCTGGCGTGTTCACAAGCGTATTGATGATCGAGAAGGCCCTGACGTCCGCCGACGTTGAGTTCGTCACCACCTTGCACGGGGACGAGCCCATCACCTTCCACGTGCTGCTCCAGCCGCGGGGCGACCAGGCGGACCGGCTGCTGCGCGCCATCGACGACGTCGCCCTCGGCGAACTCGACGAGGCGGCGCGCGAGGGCGATACCCCGGAGGGGCACGAGGCGGCGGGCTTCGGCGTACGGGCACTGGAGGTCTCGCTGACGGCGCTGCGCGCGGCGGGCTGCGCCGCACAGGGGCAGCTCATCGAGAACCATCCGCTGGACGCCCTCAAGACGCTGGTCGCCGAGGTCGACGCCGACGAGGTGATCGTCCTGACCGACCCGCACTACGTGGAGGAGTTCTTCCACCGGGACTGGGCCTCGCGGGCGCGCCACAAGGTGGGCGTGCCGGTCCTCAAGCTCTTCTCGCACAGCCTCGCGGACGAGGCGTAGGCGCGCGGCCGGGGCGGGCCCGGGTGCCTCGGACGGCGTGCCCCGTGGGAGGCAATAGGCTGGGGCCTGCTCAGTCGTCGCAACACCACTCGTCACACCAGGGGAGACACACGCATGGCACCCGGCCTGCCCCAGTCCATGGCCGACATGGACCGACCGCACTTCATCGGCATCGGCGGCGCCGGAATGTCGGGCATCGCGAAGATCCTCGCCCAGCGCGGCGCCAAGGTCGCGGGCAGCGACGCCCGGGAGTCCGCCACCGCCGAGGCGCTGCGCGCGCTGGGCGCCACGGTCCACATCGGGCACGACGCCGCGCACCTCGCCTCCGACACGACCTGCGTCGTCGTCTCCTCGGCGATCCGCGCCGACAACCCCGAGCTGGCCCGCGCCACCGAGCTCGGCATCCCCGTCGTGCACCGTTCGGACGCCCTGGCCTCCCTGATGGACGGCCGGCGCCCGATCGCCGTCGCGGGCACGCACGGCAAGACCACGACGACCTCGATGCTGGCCGTCACCCTCTCCACGCTCGGCCTCGATCCGTCGTACGCGATCGGCGGCGACCTGGACGCGCCCGGCACGAACGCGCTGCACGGCGAGGGTGACATCTTCGTCGCCGAGGCGGACGAGAGCGACCGCAGCTTCCACAAGTACGCGCCCGAGGTCGCCATCGTCCTCAACGTGGAGCTCGACCACCACGCCAACTACGCGTCGATGGAGGAGATCTACGAATCCTTCGAGATCTTCGCGGGCAAGATCGTCCCCGGTGGCACCCTGGTCATCTCGGCGGACCAGCCGGGCGCCGTGGAGCTGACGCGGCGCGTGCGTGACCTGGGGCAGCTCAAGGTCGTCACGTACGGCGAGTCCGACACCGCCGACCTGCGCATCCACAAGATCACCGCACGGGGCCTGACCAGCGAGGTCACCGTCGTCCTGGACGGCAAGCTGCTCACCTTCCAGGTCTCGGTGCCCGGCCGCCACTACGCGAACAACGCCGTCGCGGCCCTCGCGGCGGGCATCGCGCTCGGCATCCCGTCCCGGAACCTCGCCGCCGCGCTCAAGTCGTACACGGGCGTCAAGCGCCGCCTCCAGCTCAAGGGCGAGGCCGCGGGCGTCCAGGTCATCGACTCCTACGCCCACCACCCCACCGAGATGACGGCCGACCTGGAGGCGATGCGCTCCGCCGCGGGCGACGCGCGCATCCTGGTCCTCTTCCAGCCGCACCTCTTCTCGCGCACCCAGGAACTGGGCACCGAGATGGGCCAGGCCCTGGCCCTCGCCGACTCCTCCGTGGTCCTCGACATCTACCCGGCCCGCGAGGACCCGATCCCCGGCATCACCAGCGCCCTGATCATCGACGCCGCACGGCAGGCCGGTGCCGACGTGACCGCCGCGTCGGACAAGGCGGAGGCCGTGCGGGCGATCGCGGGAATGGCGAAGCCCGGCGATCTCGTTCTCACCATGGGAGCGGGCGACGTCACGGACCTCGGCCCGCAGATCCTGGCCGAGCTGTCGAAGTAGTCGAGCTTCGAAGCATTCGAAGTAAAGGGGATGTCACCCATGTCGTACGACGTCGAGAAGCCGGACGAGCAGTGGCGCGCGGAGCTGACCCCCTCGGAGTACGCGGTGCTGCGCCAGGCCGGCACCGAACCGGCCTTCGTCGGTGAGTACACGGACACCAAGACCAAGGGCGTCTACTCCTGCCGCGCGTGCGGCGCGGAGCTTTTCACCTCCTCGGAGAAGTTCGAGTCGCACTGCGGCTGGCCGAGCTTCTTCGACCCGAAGGACACGGACGCGGTCGAACTGGTCGAGGACGCCTCGCACGGCATGGTCCGCACGGAGGTCCGCTGCGCCCGCTGCGGCTCGCACCTGGGCCACGTCTTCGAGGGCGAGGGCTACCCCACCCCGACGGACCAGCGGTACTGCATCAACAGCATTTCGCTGCGGTTGGCGGCGGACGAGGGCTGAGCGGGTCACCCTTCATGGGGCACGGCGGCGGGGTCACCGTCGCCGTGCCGGATCGCCGTCAGGCGCGAGTTGCCCCTGGGTGAGGGGTCGAGCTCTGAGTGGTGCCGATCGAGGCGCTTGCCTGCGTGCCGGATTCGACCCTTGAAGGCATGCAAATGAGTATCGCGAAGGCGGCTGCTATAAGCGTGCCTACGAGAAATGACGGGACGGCTTTCGAAAGTCCCGCGAGAAGCTTTCTTACCATGTGCTAATGCGCTCCCGCTACTCAAAGTTCGGGACGGGGTATTCCTCCGCCCCGTCGGGATCTTGTACCAGAGAGGCTGTGCAGCGCAAGGCTCGGGAGCCTGCTTTGCCGCGATGCTGCTCAATCTGGTAATGCGGGTGCTTCAGGAGTGGCGTTCCGGACTCGACTCTGGAACCACAGATTCCGTTTTGATCCCGGCGAGCGTGGCCCGCGCCCGAGCGGCTTCGTCCGCGGCACCCGTGCGATCTGCCGTCACCACCGCGGCGGTGAGGTGGGAGGCCGCTGAGGCCAGCTGCCCCAGTCGCTGCTCGGCGGCCCCCAGTCCGTGCAGGGCCTGCACCTCTTCGTGCGTGGCCCCGATGCTCCTGGCCAGGTCCAGTGCGCGCGCGTGGTGCTCGGCCGCCGCCTGGAAACTCCCTGCCGCGTGGAGGGCGCTTCCCATTCTGTGCAGAGTTATCGACGCATTGCGCCGGTCGCCGAGCCTGTGGAACGAAGTGAGCGAATCCCGATAGATGTTGAGCATATCCTCGAGTTCCGCCGGTGCGTCCATGGTGTCGGCTAAATTCACCTGCGCCATGGCGTGTTCTGCTGCGGTTCCCGATATTGCGAGGAGTTTCCGGGCCTCTTGCAGAAGATGCCGGGCGGATTTCCTGTCGTGAATGTGCAGATGGAGGTCCGCAAGATTGTTGAGCACGTGTGCTTCTTCGTGGGCGTCGTCCACCGAGCGGAACCTCGCGAGTGCGGAATGAAAGTGCTCTCCGGCGACTTTGAAATTCCCGAGGTAGAGGTGCGTGATGCCCAAATTGTTCTCCGAGCGGGCGATCTGCCAGGAATCGCCTGAGCGCGTGCGCAGCGCCAGGGTGTCCTCCTGGTCGGCGCGCGCCTGCGGCAGTCTGCCGAGGTTCCACCGCAGCACCCCCCGCGCGTGCAGCACTTCGGCCACGGTCGTGTCGCCGATGGACCGGGCCGTCCGCAGCGCCTGCCCGAGGGCGGACAGGGCCCGGTCGTGACGGCCGCTGCGGGACAGAGCGGTGCTCTGGTCGATCAGCGCGTACACCTCGGCCTCCGGCTCGCCCAGGGCCCGCCAGTGCGCGGCGGCCGCCAGATGCATGCCGTGGGTGTGGGCCGAGTGCCTCTCCTCGTGCAGGAAGCCCGCCAGTGAACCGGCGAGAAGTGCCGCCTCGTGCGGCCGCCCGTGGTCCCTGCAGTGGCGCTCCGCCGCGAGGAGCCCGGAACACTCCGCCGCCAGCCAGCGCCGGGCATCGCCCGGCCCGTTCCACGCCGGCGTCCGGTATGCGGAAGGGTGCAGGGAATGGCTTGCTCTCGGGCGTCGCGGGGCGATCAACCGGTCTGCGGCGTCGGATGCCTGTACGTAGAAATCGATCAACCGCTGGAGTGCTTCGTTCCGTTCGGCGGATTCCAGTTCGGAGGTCGCCAACATGCGCGAGTATTCACCGAGGAGATCATGGGTGGTGTACCGCTCGGGCGCCGGCTCCTGGATCAGGTGAGCGTCCAGGAGCCCTTCGAGAACGCGCTCCGTACGGTCGAGTGGGAGATCCGCAAGAGCGGCCGTCGTGAATGCGTCATAATCCGGGCCGAGTTGGAGGCCGAGAATGCGGAATACTGTTCTCTCCTCGGAGCTGAGAGTGTGGTAGGAGACCTCGAATGCCCGGGCTATCTCCTGGGTGCCGTCCCTGATCTCTCGTAGCCTGCCGTGTCCGTGAGTGAGCCGGTGCAGGAGGTGGCCCGCCGTCCAGGACGGCCGGGAGCCCAGGCGCCGGGCGGCGATCTCGACCGCCAGGGGGAGTCGGCCGCAGAGCTGGACGATGGCCGTGATCTCGTGGCTCCGGGCGGGAAGGGGCTCGCCGACCAGATCCTTGAACAGGGCCACGGCGTCCTCCTGGGGAAGGACGTCGAGCAGGACCGGCCGGACGCCGGGCAGTCCGGAGAGCCGGCGGCGACTGGTGACGATCATCAGTGAGGGGGAGGGGCCGGGCAGGAGCGGGCGCAGGTGGTCGGGGTCGGCCACGTCGTCCAGGACGATGACGGCGCGTCGGCGGCTGAGCAGCGTGCGCCACAGGCCGATGAGGTCGTCGAGTTCGTCGGGCAGGTCCTGCGGTGGGGTCCCGAGCATCCGCAGCAACGAGGTGAGGGCGGCCCGGGTGGTGAGGGGTGCCTGGCCGGGCGAGTGGGCGCGCAGATCCAGGTGGAGCTGGCCGTCGGGGAACTGCGGCCCCAGGCTACGGGCCGCGTGCAGGGCCAGCAGGGTCTTGCCGACTCCGGCCATACCGGAGATCGCCTGTAACGCGATCACGGTGCCGGTCGACCGGCCCGCCGCCCGGACGATGGTCGCCAACTCCCCCTGCCTGCCCACGAGGTCGGCGTGCCGGGGCAGGGTGTGGGGAGCGGCGGCCCGCGGGTCGTGGCGGGGCAGCAGCTCCCGCGGCGGAGCTCCGTTCAGGATGAGGCGGTGCAGGTGTGCCAGGTGCTCGCCGGGATCGGTGCCGAGGTGCTCGCCCAGATGGCGCCGGACGGTCTCGTACACGTGCAGGGCCTCGGCCTGCCGGCCGCAGCCGTACGTCGCGGTCATGAGCTGGGCGGCCAGCGTCTCGTCGCCGGGGTGCTGGTCGAGCAGCGCGGCCACGTCCGGCACCAGGTCGGCGAAATGGCCTCTGCGGAGTTCGATCCCGAACCGGGTCAGGTGCGCGGCCAGATGCTTCTGGGCCAGGCTCGCGCGGACGCTCTCCACCCACTGGCCGCTCAGTCCGGCCAGCGGTTCGCCACGCCACAGGTCGGTTGCCTCCCGCAGGAGGTCCAGCGCGGCGCTGTCGTCGGAGCGCTCGGACAGGGAACGGGCCCGGGCCGTCAGTTGCCCGAACCGGTGACAGTCCACCTGCTCCGGACGGACGTCGAGCAGATACGTGTGGGCCCGCTGGACGAGCAGGTCGCCGCCGTCGGCCACCCGCAGGCGGCGGCGGATACGGGCCGCGTACGTGTGCAGACCCGCGCGCGGTTTGGCGGGCGGGGCGTCCTCCCACAGGCGGTGGATCAGGGTGTCCAGGGAGACGGGCCGACCCGCGTCGAGGGCCAGGGCCGCGAGTACCAGACGTTCCTTCGCCGAACCGAGGAGATCGATATGCCCATCGCGTTCCAGTGCGACGGTGCCCAGGATGCGAATTCCGATCTCCACCAGTGCCCCCGTCCGTCGGTCGGCCTGTGTTCTGGATAGGCGTCAAAGAATCGCATGAGGTCAATATCGTTCAAATAGTGGCGCTAGATGGTTCACTGCATTGGCTTGTTTTGACGTAAACGCTCTCCATGGCGCGCTATTCGGTCTGACGAGAACGGCGGGAGGGTAGGACGCTCTCGCGACACGCGGCGAGGGCCGCGGAACTCGGGAAAGGACGGCGCGATGGCCCAGGTGACGGCCCTGGAACTGCAGGCCGCCCTGACACTGGCGGCCACGCGACCGCGAGCGGCACACGCCCTCCTGGCCGCGGTACGCGCCTGGGGAGACGCGCGGACGGCCGAACTGGCCGATGCGTGGGCGACGCCGCAGCCGGACTCCGAAAGGGCGGAGCGGGCCGGGCACCTCTCCGTCGTCCTGGCCGAAGAGGCGGCGGCCCGGCCCGGCCTTGCCGGGGAGCTGCGGACCTGGCTCGGTGGAACCCTGTCCGCCGCTCCGGCCGAGGTCGACAACTCCATCGGCGGCACCGCGCAGGTGCAGGGCCCCGTCGTCCAGGCGCACGGCATCCACGGCGGGGTGCACATCCACCCTCCGTCACGAGCCCGTGCAGTGCCCCGCCAACTGCCGCCCGTACCCGCCCACTTCACCAATCGCGAGCGGGAGCTTGCCGCGCTCGACCACACCTTGAGAGCGTCACCGGGGGCACCGGTCATCGCGGTCATCAGCGGCGCGGCCGGCGTCGGCAAGACCACGCTGGCGCGCCGCTGGCTGCTCGGCCTGGCCGACGACTTCCCCGACGGACAGTTGTACGCCGATCTGCGAGGGCACTCCGACCGTTCCCCGGCACGGCCCGGCGAGTTGCTCGGGCAGTTCCTGCGGGCCATCGGAGAGGAACGGGTTCCCGCGGACCTCGGGGAGCGGTCGGCCCTGTGGCGATCGGCCACAGCCGGTGGGCGCGTCGCCCTGTTGCTGGACAACGCGCTCAGCGCGGCCCAAGTTCGCCCGCTGCTGCCCGGTGGCGCCCGGGCGCTGACGGCGGTGACGAGCCGTGGGCGGCTGAGCGGCCTGGGCATGGACGGCGCGACCTTCCACCCGCTGGGGGTACTCGACACCCGTGACGCGGTGGAACTGATCCGTCGGCGGATCGGCCCCGACCGCGTCTCACGCGAACCGGAGGCCGCGCTGACGGTCGCGCGGGCCTGCGCGGGGCTGCCGCTCGCGGTGTGCGTCGCCGCGGCCCACGTGGCGGCGCGGCCCCGGCAGCCGCTGGCGGCGATGGCGGGAGCTCTGGGCGACAGGGCCGGTGGTGCCCTGGACGTGCTGCGGGTGGAGGGGGAGTACGCGGTACGCGGCGCCCTCGACACGTCGTACCGCCTGCTGCCGGCCGAACAGGCCCGCGGCTACCGCAGGCTCGGCCTGGTTCCGGTTCCCCTGCTCGGTGTCGAGGCGGCGGCCGAGGCCTGCTCACTGGGCGCGGACGAGGCGGACCGGCTTCTTGACGAGCTCGCCGAGGTGAATCTCCTGGAGGACCTGGGCCCCGACCCGCGCACCGGCGCCGGGCGCTTCCGCTTCCACGACCTGGTGCGGACCCACGCGGCACAGCTCGCCGTCGATCGGGACGGGCCTGCCGACGCCGAGGCGGCGGTGCGGCGCGTGGTCGACTACTACCTGTTCGCCGCCACCGAGGCCGAGACGCTGCTGACGCCGAGCCACCGCATACTGGCCCGTCGCTACGCCCACCCGCCCACCCAGCGCCCGCCGTTCGAGGACGCGCCCGGCGCCCTCGGCTGGCTCGATGCCGAACGGGACCACCTGATGGCCGCGTTGCGCTGTGCCGCGGAGCACGGCTGGCACGACACGGCGTGGATGCTCACCGATGCGATGTTCCCGCTCTTCCTGCGCCTGCGCCCGTACGACCTGTGGATCGAGGCACACGAGACGGGTCTCGCGGCAGCCCGCCGCGCGGGCGACAAGGAGGCCGAAGGGCAGATGCTCACCTCCGGGGGCGCCGGACTGCGCAACGCCGGACGCCACGACGAGGCGGTCGAATGGTTCGGCCGGGCGCTGGAGGTGGCGAGAGAGCGGGTGGCCGCGCTGGAGGGCGGCCGAGCCTCCGCGGCAGGCGCGAGAGACCCGGCGGGCCCGCACGCGCTGACCGCCGCCCGTCGTGCCGAAGCCCAAGCCCTGCACGGCCTGGGCCAGTCGCATCGGCTGGCCGGGCGGCTCACCGAGGCCACCGGGTACTTCAGGCTGGCCCTGCCGCTCCGCGAAGCCATCGGCTACCGGCGTGGTGCCGCCCTGACCAGGATCTGCCTGGGAGATGTGGCGTTGGCCGACGGCCGTCCGCATGAGGCGCTGCCCCACCTGACCACGGCCCGGGCGGACCTCCTGGCCGAGGACGACCCCTACGACGCCGCCCGTGCCCTGGCCTTCCTCGGGCAGGCCGCCCTGCGCTGCGCCGGTGACGACGCGTCCGCGGTGTCCGCCGCCGAGGCCCAACTCCTGGCCGCTGTGGGCGAGTTCGAAGCCACCGGCTCCCTGCACTGGCAGGCCCGCGTCCTGGAGATCCTTGGCGAGGCGGCCGAGGAGCGGCGGGAGCCGGAGCGGGCCAGGAGCTGGTACGCCCAGTCCCTGGCCCGCTACCGGGCCGTCAGCGCACCCGATGTGCGGCGACTGGAGGAGCGCCTGAGCGGTATGGGCTGAGGCCGTGAGCGACAGGTACCTGGCACAGCGACGCACGGCGCGTCAGGTCCGGGCCGCTTCCCTGTCCCCGTGTCGCCAGGGGTGGCGCGTCCCCCGCATCGCACCAGCGCGAGCGGTACCACCAGCCGCCCTCCCTCCGGCGCACCACGATCAGGACGCACCCCGGATAGCGCCGGAGAGCCAGGGAGGCCAGCGACGCCGCCGCTCGGCGCGGGCGCGGACGGTCCGCGTACAGCACGTCGGCGCACTGCCGCCAGGTCTCCCCGGAGGGGCGGCCGGTGACCGGGCAGGGCCGCGGGCAGTCGAGACAGACGATCACCGCGTCGTCGGGGACGGTGAGCGCGCTCATCCCGGGATCTCACCGCCTGCCGTCGCACCGGCCCGGCTCACCAGGGACGGCAGCGACGGTAGCGATGCCTCGTAGGCGGGCTCGCCGAGACCGAGCAGCCGGTACATCAACTTTCGTGTGTTGCGGGCGAACCGGCCCGGCTCGGAGGAGATGCGCCGCCCGATCCGCCGGTACTCCTCGGCGGGGTACTCCGAACGCGCGTAGGCGAGTTGCTCCACCAGAGGGTGCGCGGGCGACAGGGCGGGCGCGGTCCTGGCCAGCTCGGCCGCGGGCGAGTCGGGATTCACGTCCATGGCCGGGAAGCGGGCCAGCAGGATGGCCGAGCGGGTGAGGGTGGCGTACAGCGTGACCGATCCGTGGTCGCCGATCACCCAGTCCGCGGCGATCAGCGGTACGCGCCAGTCGGTGTCCGGCGGCAGCACGATGATCCCCCGTCGCCCGGCGGCGGCCAGCCAGGACCGCACCTGCCAGTCGCCGTGACGGGACCAGACGTTGGGGTGCACCAGGATCGCCACCAGGTGCCGGGCGGGGTCGAGTTCGGTCAGGAGCCGGGGGAGGAGGGCGTCCAGGCCGTGGAACGACGAGCCGAGGCCCCAGGTGGAGGAGACGAGGACCAGGCGCTGCCCCGGGCGCAGGCCCAGCGCCGCGCGGTAGCGCCCGCGCAGCGGCAGGCTCGCCACGAGCCGGTCGTGGCAGGCGTCCCCCACCACCTCGCTGACGGGCAGTGCCTCCGGGCAGGTGCGGGCCAGGGTGGCCAGCTCCTCGCGATGGGCCAGCGCCAGCGCTTTCGGCACCACTTTGCCGTGCCGTGTCAGATACTGCCGCCCCAGTTCTCCGACGGTGCGGGGCGCTCCGGGGTCACGGTCGTCCGCGAGCCGGGACAGCTTGATGTGTCCGGCGCCGTGCGGCATGCGCAGCAACGGGCCGTGCAGCCGGTGGACGCCCTGGGAACCGGCGGCGAGGACGAGGTCGAACTCCATCCGCAGCGCTGCCTCCCACGGCAGCACCGCGTTGCCCAGGGTGCGCAGGACGCGCTCCGCCCCCGCGTTGAAGGCATGGGGGGCGATAGTGAAGTGGGTCTGGACGCGCAGGTCCGACTCCAGCAGCGGAAGCAGGTCCCGCAGCCGGCTGCCGTACACCTCGGTGTGTACGACGACGAGTACGCGCTTGCAGTGAGGCAGGGTCAGCCACTGCGTCTCGGGCCCGGATCCGGAGCGGACTCCGGATCCGGGTAACACCGCTGTCGCGGCGGTTCTGCTGTCGTTCGCCATTGTTTCCCCCGGATGTTGTGGTCTCCTGACGGGTAGCGTGCTTCGGGTCGGGGGTGCCCCGGAGCACGGGCGGAAAGCTTGCGCGACGCTTGCGGGATCCTTGCAGGACCGGTACGCCGGACTACGTCAGAAGGTCAGCTTCCAGCTGTTGATGTACCCCGTGTCCTGCGCCGCCACGTCCTGGACGCGGAGCTTCCAGGCGCCGTTGGCCGTTTCGCTGGACGCGTCGACCGTGTAGGTCGCGATCACGTTGTCCGCCGAGTCGTTGCCGCTGGAGTTCTTCAGGCGGTACGCCGTGCCGTCGGGGGCGAGCAGGTCGACGACCACGTCGCCGCGCCAGGTGTGGCGGATGTCGACGTCCACCTTGAGGGTGGCGGGGGCGTTGCCCGTGCGGCCGGACACGTTCACCGTCGAGGTCACCGCGGCGCCGTTGTCCGGGATGGCGACGTCCGTGGTGTTCTCGTAGGTGTCGCCGGGCGGGACCGTGGTGCCCGCGCCGAGGGTCCAGATCGCGTGCGCGATGGCGTCGCTGTTGCGGTCGAGTGCGGTGTCGTTGATGTTCGACGAGGTGTCGCACGACGCGTGGTAGCAGCGGTCGAAGGCCTGGCCCGCCGTGCCGCCCCACTTCTGGGCCTGCGCGCTGGACTTGGCGCGCTCGGCGCCGCTGAACAGGCCGCCGACCGGGATGCCCGCGCTGTCGAACGGCGCGTGGTCGGAGCGGCCGTCGCCCTCGGTCTCGATCTCGGTGGGCACGTTCAGGCCCGCGTAGTAGTCCTTGAACGTCTTCTCGATGGTGGGGTCGTCGTCGTAGACGAAGTAGCCCGGGTTCGGTGAGGCGATCATGTCGAAGTTCAGGTAGCCACTGATCTTCGAACGGTCCGCGGACGGGAGGTTGTTGACGTAGTAGCGCGAGCCGACCATGCCCAGCTCCTCGGCGCCCCACCAGGCGAACCGCAGGTGCTTGGCGGGCTGGAGCTGTGCGCGGGAGACGGCCAGCGCGGTCTCCAGGATGCCGGCCGAGCCCGAGCCGTTGTCGTTGATGCCGGGGCCCGCCGAGACGCTGTCGAGGTGCGATCCTGCCATCAGGACCTTGCTCTCGTCGCCGCCGGGCCAGTCGGCTATCAGGTTGTAGCCGGTGGCGCCGCTGGACGTGAACTGCTGGATGCGGGTGGTGAATCCGGCCGCGTCCAGCTTGCCCTTCACATAGTCGAGGGAGGCCTTGTAGCCGGGGCGACCGTGGGCGCGGTTGCCGCCGTTGGCCGAGGCTATGGACTGGAGCTGGGAGAGGTGCGCCTTGACGTTGGCGAGCGGGATGTCGGGCGCCGCCAGTGTGGGCGAAGGGGCGGCGGGCGAGGCGAGGGCCGTGGGCGCGGCGGTGGCGATGAGGCCGGCCGCGGCGAGCACGGCCACGCCGGCGCCGGCCCGTCCGAGGGAGCGGGGCAGGGCGGGTCTGGAGAGTTTCATGTGGGGCTCCGTATTCCGAACAGCGAGAGGGACGGAACGTGCGAGGCGCCCTGCGACGCGGGTGCCGCGGGGCGCCTTTGGAGCTGTGCGTTGCCTGATGTTGAGGGCGGGACGACCGTGAGTCAAGAGGGGGAACCGGTCTCAATGCGGTCCGGCGCGTTCGGATAGCGGACGGCTCGGTGGCGCCCGTGCCGCGTCAGAAGAAGACCCCGCACCTCAGCAGCACATTCGCGTACGGGCGCGCCTCACCGGTCCTGACCACCAGGCGGGCGTCGGCCGAGCGGCGCTTGAGTTCCTCGTGAGGGACGAGGCCGAGCGCGGGCAGGCTCTCCCGCAGCAGCCGCGCCGCCGCCGGATTCGCCGCCCGCACCTCCTCCGCCGCCGTGCCGCCCTCCACCACCAGCTCGGCCAGGAGCCCGTCGAGGACGTCCGCGAACGAGGGGACCCCGGCGCGGAACGCCAGGTCCACCACGCGCGGCCCCGCCGGGACCGGCATGCCCGCGTCGCAGACGAGCACGGTGTGACCGTGCCCCAACTCCGCGAGCGCGCCCGCGAGATGACGGTTCAGGATGCCCGACTTCTTCACGGCGACGGAACCTCGGGGGCGGTCGCCGCGAGCTCCGAAGCCGTCGGGTACGAGTCCTGCGCGCCCTTGCGGGTGACCGCGGCCGCACCCACCCGCACCGCGTACGCGGCCGCCGTCGGCAGGTCCTCGCCGAGGCCCAGGCGCCAGCCGAGCGCCGCCGTGAAGGCGTCGCCCGCGCCCGTCGTGTCCACCGCGTCGACCTTCGGGCTCGGCACCCGTACGACGTCGGAGCCGTCCGCGGTGAGCGCGCCCTCGGCGCCCAGCGTGATCACCACCGAGCGGGGACCGAGCGCGAGCAGCCCGCGCGCCCACTCCTCGGGGGAGTCGCCCGCGCCGTCGCCGAGGATCACGCGGGCCTCGTGTTCGTTGACCACCAGGGGGTCACAGGCGGACAGGACCTCGTCCGGCAGCGGGGCCGGCGGTGAGGGGTTCAGGACGAAGCGGGCGCCGGGGCGCAGCGCGCGGACGACCTCGGCAACCGTGTCCAGGGGGATCTCCAGCTGGCTGGAGACCACCCGGGCCGCCGAGAGCAGGCCGCTCGCCGCGCGGATGTCCTCGGGGGTCAGGCGCGCGTTGGCGCCGGGGGAGACCACGATGCTGTTGTCGCCCGACGGGTCGACCGTGATCAGCGCGACGCCGGTGGGCGCGCCGCCCTGGAGGACGCCGTCGGTGTCCACCCCGGCCGCGCGCTGCGCGTCCAGGAGGAGCCGTCCGTGGGCGTCGTCGCCGACCCGGGCGAGGAGCGCGGTGCGGGCGCCGAGGCGGGCGGCGGCGACCGCCTGGTTGCCGCCCTTGCCGCCCGGGTGCACGGCCAGGTCGGAGCCGAGGACCGTCTCGCCGGGGGCGGGGCGCCGCTCCACGCCGATCACCAGATCGGCGTTGGCGGAGCCCACGACGAGGAGCTCGTAGTCGTCGTTCATGTGTGCTTGTTCCTGCTTTCGTGCGATGAGGTGCGGTGGCGACGGTACTCGGAACGGCCGTAGGCCAGCGCCCGGGGCACATGAGCTCAGGAGTTCAGGAGCTCAGGCGCCAGGGCGCTCGGACGCTCAGGAGAAGTCCTTCACGTTCTTCGACGTGACGACCTTCACCGGCACCTTCACCGTCTCCTGGACCTTCTTGCCCTGCGAGGCCCGCACCGCGTTGCGCACCGCGATCTTCCCGAGCTCCCCGGGCTGCTGTGCCACGGACGCGTACAGCGTGCCCGCCTCGACCGCCGCGAGACCGTCGGGAGTGCCGTCGAAGCCGACCACCGGCACGGACTCGCCCGCCTTGTCGCCGAGCGCCTTGACCGCGCCGAGCGCCATCTCGTCGTTCTCGGCGAAGACGCCGTTCACGCCCTTGTGGGACTGGAGCAGGTTCGTCATGACGTCCAGGCCCTTCGTGCGGTCGAAGTCCGCGGGCTGCCGGGCGACGACGTCGATCCCGGGGTACGCCTTGATGCCCTCGGCGAAGCCCTGCCCGCGCTCGCGGCTCGCTGAGGTGCCGGGCGTGCCCTGGAGGACGACGACCCTGCCCTTGCCGCCGAGCTTCTCGGCCAGCGTCTTCGCCGCCAGCCTGCCGCCCGCGACGTTGTCGGAGGCGACCAGCGTCGCGGTCTCCGCCTTGTTCACCCCGCGGTCCGCCGCGATCACCGGGATGTCCTGCTGGTTGGCGCCGCGCACGGCGGGGCCCGCGGCGTCGGAGTCCACCGGGTTCACGATGATCGACTTCACGCCCGATCCGGTGAAGTTCTGCAGCTGGTTGCTCTGCTGCGAGGCGTCGTTCTGCGCGTCGGTGACCGTCAGGTCGATGCCCGCCTTCTCGGCCTCGGCCTGCGCGCCCTCCTTCATCTGCACGAAGAAGGGGTTGTTGAGCGTGGACAACGACATGCCGACCTTCGTCGAGGTGCCCGACGAGCCCGAGGTGAAGAAGGAGACCGCGCCGACCACCGCCGCCACGACCACGGCGGCGACCGCGTACTTCACCGCCCGCGGCCCCTTGCCGCGCACGCCCCCGGAGGCGCCCGAGGACGCACCGGGCGTCGCGCCCGCCTTGCGCCGCAGCGTGTCCAGGAGGACCGCGAGCGCGATGACGACACCGATCACGACCTGCTGCCAGAAGGCCGACACGGAGAGGAGGTTGAGCCCGTTGCGAAGGACCGCGAGGATCAGCGCGCCGATCAGCGTGCCGGAGGCCTTGCCGACCCCGCCCGCCAGGCTCGCGCCGCCGATGACCACCGCGGCGATGGCGTCGAGCTCGTAGCCCTGCGCGGCCTGCGGCTGCGCGGAGACCAGGCGGGAGGCGAGCACGATGCCCGCGACGGCCGCGAAGAGGCCGGAGAGCGCGTAGATCACGATCTTCTGACGCTTGACGCGCAGCCCGGACAGGCGCGCCGCCTCTTCGTTGCCGCCGATCGCGTACATGGACCGGCCGATGAACGTGCGCCCGAGGACGACCGCCGTCACCAGACCCATCACGACCATCACGATCACCGGGACGGGCAGCCAGCCGCCGACGGTGTCACCGAGGTGGGAGACGGAGTCGGGGAACGCGATCGGGCTGCCCTGCGAGATCACCAGGGAGAGGCCGCGGGCCACCGACAGCATCGCGAGCGTCGCGATGAACGGCGGGAGCTTCCCGTACGAGACCAGCAGTCCGTTGACGAACCCGCAGGCCATGCCGGTGGCGACGGCCAGGACGACCGCGAGCCACACCGGCAGCCCCTGTGAAGTCGCCGTCCAGGCAAGGACGGTGGCCGACAGCGCGGCCACCGAGCCGACCGACAGGTCGATGCCCGCCGAGACGATCACGAAGGTGACGCCGAACGCCAGGATCGCGGTCACCGCGGCCTGCACGCCGACGTTGAGCAGGTTCTGGGTGGTGAGGAAGTCGCCGGAGAGCAGCGACATCGCCACGACCAGGACGATCAGTGCGCTGAGCGCGCCGTTGTCGAGCAGGACGCGGCGGAGCGTCGGTGCGCCACCCGCGTCGCGCTTCAGGGTTTCAGTGGCCACGGGTGCCCTCCGCTGTCGTGTCGTGCGCGTTCGGTGCCGCTTGGTCTGCTTGTTCTGCGTGGTCTGCTGGTACGGGGGCGCTGCTGACGGCGAGTGCCATCACCGCGTCCTGGGTGGCCTCCTCGGCCGTGAGCTCGCCGGCGATCCGGCCCTGCGCCATGACGAGGACCCGGTCGCTCATGCCGAGGACCTCCGGCAGGTCGCTGGAGATCATCAGGACGGCGTGCCCGGCGGCCGTCAGCTCGTTGATCAGCTGGTAGATCTCGACCTTCGCGCCCACGTCGATGCCGCGCGTCGGCTCGTCGAGGATGAGCACCTTGATGTCGGCGAGGAGCCACTTGCCGATGACGACCTTCTGCTGATTGCCGCCGGAGAGGGTGCGGACGTGCTGGCCGAGCCCGGCCATCCGTACCCCCAGCTGCTCGGCCATCCGGGCCGCCGCCCGCTGCTGCCCCTTCAGGTCCACGAGCCCGGCACGCGTCGCCGAACGCAGCGTCACCAGGCCGAGGTTCTCCCGTACGGACGCGTCCAGGACGAGCCCCTGGCCCTTGCGGTCCTCGGGGACCAGGCCGACGCCCGCGGCCATCGCCGCGTTCACGTCGTGCCGGGGCAGCCGCTCACCGTGTACGTCGACGGTGCCCGCGTCGTACGGATCGGCGCCGAAGACGGCCCGCGCCACCTCGGTCCGGCCCGCGCCCACGAGGCCCGCGAGACCGACGACCTCACCGGCCCGCACCTCGAAGCCGACGTCGTGGAAGACACCGTCGCGGGTGAGGCCCTCGACGCGGAGCAACGGCGGCCCGGTGTCCGGGCGTTGGCGCGGATACTGCTGCTCGATGCTGCGTCCCACCATCAGACGGACGAGCTCGTCCTCGTCCGTCGAGGCGGGCACCTGGGCGACGCTGCGGCCGTCGCGCAGGACGGTGACGCGGTCGCCGAGCGCGGCGATCTC
Source organism: Streptomyces sp. NPDC036815 (assembly GCF_055609205.1). NCBI lineage: Bacteria > Bacillati > Actinomycetota > Actinomycetes > Kitasatosporales > Streptomycetaceae > Streptomyces > Streptomyces sp. NPDC036815. The sequence goes on from NZ_JBVJPW010000017.1 coordinate 93,549, forward strand.
TTCCAGGTGGTGGGTGATGAACACGATGCCGACGCCGTCCTCGCGCAGCGTGCGCACGATCCGGAAGAGCTTGTCGACCTCCTCGGAGGTGAGGACGGCGGTGGGCTCGTCCATGATGAGCACCCGCGCGTCCAGGCTCAGCGCCTTGGCGATCTCGACCATCTGCAGCCGGGCGATGCCCAGTTCGCGGACCTTCGCGCGCGGAGACACCCGCACGCCGACCCGCTTCAGCAGCGCCTCGGCGTCCGCCTCCATCCTCTTCCGGTCGACGAGACCGAAGCGGCGCGGCTGGCGCCCCAGGAAGATGTTCTCGGCGACGGTCAGGTCGGGGACGAGGTTGAACTCCTGGTAGATGGTGGCGATGCCGAGCCGCTCGGCGTCCTGCGCGCCGTGGATGCGCACCTCGCGGCCCTCGGCGAGGACGCGCCCGCTGTCGGGGCGGTAGGCGCCGGAGAGCATCTTGATGAGGGTGCTCTTGCCCGCCCCGTTCTCGCCGAGCAGGACGTGCACCTCGCCGCGGCGCAGATCGAAGTCGACGGAGTCGAGCGCGACGACGCCGGGGAACGTCTTGCGGATGCCTTCGATGCGCAGCAGCTCGTCCTGTCTGCGCGGCGACTCGTCGTGGTCGCTCACGGGTTGCTCCTTCGTACGGGAGTGTCCTCGCCGGCGCCCGCACCGCAGGAACGGCGGACGACGAGGCGGGCGGGCAGGGTCACGGACTGCGGGCGTCTGCCCTCGATCAGGTCGATCAGCGCCTGGACGGCGGCGCGGCCGAGGTCGGCGGTGGGCTGGGCGATGGCGGTGACGGGCGGGTCGGTGTGCACGAACCACGGGATGTCGTCGAAGGCCGCGAGCCCGATGTCGTGCGGGACCCGCAGGCCGCGGGCGCGGATCGCGTCGAGGGCGCCGAGCGCCATCAGGTTGTCGGCGGCGAAGACGACGTCGGGCGGCTCGGGCAGGGCGAGGAAGCGCTCGGTGGCGCGCCGTCCGCTGTCGGCCTGGAAGTCGCCCTGCCCGATGTAGGCGTCGGGCAGCGCGGTGCCGTGCTCGCGCAGCGCGTCCCGGAAGGCCTCGACGCGCTCGCTGCCGGTGGTGGTGGCGGCCGGGCCCGCGATGATGGCGAGCTTGCGGTGGCCGAGTCCGTGCAGGTGGGCGACGAGGTCGCGGACGGCACCGCGCCCGTCGGAGCGGACCACGGGGACGTCGACGCCGGGGATCCACCGGTCCACGAAGACCATCGGGGTCCCGGCGCGGACGGCGTCGAGCATGAGCGGCGACCCGCCGTCGGTGGGGGACACGAGCAGGCCGTCGATCCGCCGGTCGAGCAGGGTCCGTACGTGGTGGTCCTGCAGCTCGGGGCGCTCGTCGGCGTTGCCGATGATCACGCTGTAGCCGAGCGCGCGGGCGGCCTCCTCGACGGAGCGGGCCAGCTCGGTGAAGTACGGGTTGAGCACGTCGCTGATGACGAGCCCGAGGGTCCGGGTCTGGTCGGTGCGCAGGGACCGGGCGACGGCGTTGGGCCGGTAGCCGAGCGCCTCGACGGCGGCGAGCACCCGGGCGCGGGAGGCGGGGCTCACGGAGGGGTGCTCGTTCAGCACCCGCGACACGGTGGCGACGGACACACCGGCCTCGGCCGCGACGTCCTTGATGCTCGCCGAACTCGGAGCCATCTCGGTCCACCTCCTCGTGGAATCGATTACACGGAGGATTGGAAACGATTACACGGGGACCTGACAAGGGGTGGAAGGGGCGTGAGATCCGATCGTGATGTGGCGGCGGGACGCGGGAACCTCGCGGACGGCGCGCCACGTCGAACGGTCGGGGCATTGCGAGGGGTGGGGCATTCCGAGGGTCGGGGCATTACGACGGGAGGGGGTGCGGGCATGGCTTCCCGTGCGCAGGAGGAATCGGCCGTGGTGCGGGCCGAGCTGCAGAGCGCCAACACGCAGGCGTCGATAGCGCTGGCCGGTCTGGCGGTCGCGGTGGCCTCTTTCGGGGGGCACGCCAGGGGCCTGTTCCAGGAGCCGTGGCCGGTCGCCGTGCTCGCCGCCGCCGGGAGCGGCGCGGCGATGGCCGCCGTCTGGTCGCTGCTGGGCGTCGTCCTGCCGCGTCTCGACGCCTCGGGCCGCGGCAGCTTCCTGACGTGGTCGCGGTGCGAGCCCGACCGGCTGCGCGAGGCGCTCGAAGCCGACTACGAGCTCGACGAGCTCCGCGTCCTTTCGCGCATAGCCGTGGCGAAGTACCAGGGGCTGCGGAGGGCCGGGCGGCTGATCAAGGCGGGGCTGGTGCTCCTGACCGTGGCGACGGTTCTGGGGGGCGGGGTGACGTGCCGGGATGCGGGTGCTGTGCGGGGCGGGGCGGCGCGGCACGCCCCGACCTGCGCCGCCTCCGTCGCCTGCGTCGCCCACGTCGCCTGTGCCGCCTCCGTCACCGCCGCCCGGTCCGCATACCCCGCCTTCGTCCTGGGCGGGTTCTCCCGCAGGACGGACCACCCACTCACCTTGTTCCCGGCCCGCGGCTTCGGGCCCGGTTCTTCGCGATGTTCCGTGTCTTCCTGGTGCGGGCCGCCTCGGCGAGCAGGGCGAGCAGCGACGGCGAAGTCGACCGCTCCGCGAGGAAGCGCTGCATCCAGTCCGTGACCCGCGCCAACTCGGCCGGAGTCGGCACGTGACCGTCCTCGACGGACAGCCGGAACAGCCAGTCGTGGATGCGGCGGCGGAGGAACTCGCGGGACTCCGCAGTCTCGAACCGGTCGATCTCCGGCAGCAGTTCGGCCGACCACCGCCGGAACTCGGCGGGACCGGTCGCCTTCGTCGCGATCCTGTCCACGAGGGCGACCACCGCCGTCCTCGACCCCATCTCGTGGGGATCGCGCAGGATCGTGGCCACGACCTCGCGGTCCCGGTCACGGCTCCGCGAGGAGGCGGTCACCAGGACGACGCGCTGGTACGCGGAGGACCTGACGTGCTCGTCCGCGACGGCGTCGTCGACGTCCACGTCGAGGATCCCGGCCCCCGCCAGCAACTCGGCCACGTCGGAACGCAGCGTCATCGCTTCATCCCTCCTCGCGCGGCCGGTCTCCTTGGAACTCCACCGTCAGCCAGGGGCTGTCCGGGTCCGTCGTCAGAGCCCGGTGGGCGCGGAGCACGTCGGTGTACCAGGGGCCGAACGACTCCTCGTCGAAGTGGAGGCAGCGGCCCAGGACGTAGCCCGCCGAGAACGTCTCCCAGGAGGTGTACGCGGACCGTGCGGCCTCGGAGGCGCGTTCCAGGGCCTTGAGCATCTCCGCGCGGGTGGCGTAGCGGGCGCCCGCGCCCCAGCGGGCCATCTTCGATGCGCGGCCGATGTCCCACGCCGCGACCGTGGTGACGTGGCCGTCGGGCGGCAGCAGTCCGTCGGCGCGGAAGCGGGCCTCGTAACGGATCACCTTGCCGACCAGGGCGCGCAGGTGCGCCACGAAGCGGTCCGGTTCGGAGTCCGCGCCCGGGCGGTGCGGGGCGCTGGGGCCAGAGGTCTCCTCGACGCGGTGCCGGAGCGCCGCCTCGACCTCGTCGCGCCACCGCTCCGTGTCGACGCGGGGGCCGCCGCGCCGTGTCAGCCCCGCGCGGGCGTCGAGGACGAAGTCCCAGTACCAGGGGCTGACGTCACGGGTGAGCAGCCGCTCCTGCAGGGACAGCCAGTCGTCGCGGTCGTGCACGCCCCACCACTCCGCCAGCCGGTCGACCTCGTTGTGGTGGCCCGCGCCGTGCCAGTCGACGGTGTTCCAGGCGTCGCCGTTGGCGAAGCACAGGTGCGCGCCGCAGGCCAGGCCGTGCAGGAGCGGGCTGCCGGGCGCGGGAGCTCCCGTACGGCGGGTCTCGACGCGGTCGGTGAGGTTGCCGGGGCGGTGGTGCGTGGCGTGCAGGTCCGACCAGACCTCGCGCTCGTCGTCGGTCGTCGAAAAGAACTGCTGGCACGGTGTCGCCGCGTTCACGACGAGCAGGTCCACGTCGTCGGGACAGCCCGCGGCGAGCGAGTCGAGGGTGACGTACTCGTAGACGACGGCGGGGTGCGGGCGCGGGAGCACGCCCGCTGTGTAGAGCTGCGCGACCTTCCTGCCGTCCGGCAGGTCGATGGTGAGCAACTCGCTTGCGGCGGCGTCGCGTTCGGAGGCGTAGGAGCCGTCGGAACCGGCGGAGTCATCAGGGTCGGCGGGGCTGTCGAGCGCTACCGGGCGGTACAGGCCCTCGACGGCTATCGCCCGCAGATACCCGTACGCGTCGTCCTCCTGGCACAGCTCGTACAGGTGCTGTTCGAGGTCGGCGGGCGCCTGCCAGGGGCTGCCGTCCTCCGGCGCGGGGAAGTCGGGGAAGACGTCGTCATGGAACTCGTCGTGGAACGCGTCAGCAAGCGCGTTGTGGGACTCGTCGTGCATGGATCTGGCTCTCCGCTCGGGCACCCGCGCCGGATTTCGCGATCTTGCACTCTACCCGGGCGCCTCGACGCGTACCGACTTCAGTCCGTTGATGAAGTGCGAGACGAGCCTGCGCGGCGGCGCCGCGAGCCGCAGGACTGGCAGGGCGCGCGCCAACTCCTCGTAGAAAACCCACAGTTGGAGCCGTGCGAAGTGCGCGCCCAGGCAGACGTGCGGGCCGTCGCCGAACGCCACGTGCGGGTTGGGCGAGCGCGCCAGGTCGAGGCGTTGCGGGTCGGTGAAGACGCGCTCGTCGTCGTGGGCGGACGCGTGGAAGACGACGACCTTGTCCCCGGCCGCGACGCGCGTGCCCTCGAGCTCGGTGTCGCGGGTCGCCGTGCGCCGGAAGCTGAGCACCGGAGGGTGCCTGCGCAGCAGTTCCTCCACGGCGGTGGCGGCGGGAACCGCTCCGGTGCGCAGCCGCTCGTACTCGCGCGGGCTCTCCGCGAGCGCGAGCAGACCGCCGGGCGCGGCGCTGCGCACGGTGTCGTTGCCCGCGACGGTGAGGAGGAAGAAGAACATCTCCAGTTCGCCGTCGGTGAGTTCCGGGTCGGCGGCCAGGGTCGTCAGGACGTCGTCGCCCGGGTGCGCGCGTTTGTGCGCGGCCAGCGTCCCCGCGTACTCGAACATGTCGCGCAGCATCGCGGGCGAGCGCGGGTTGAGCGGCGCGCCGTCGGGGCCGAGCACGGGCGCGGCCGCCTCGTCGGGGTCCTGGTAGCCGATGACGCGCTGCGTCCAGTGCAGGAGCAGGCCGCGGTCGGCCGCCGGGATGCCGAGCAGGTCGGCGAGGTTGAGCAGGGCGTAGTCGTCGGTGACGGCGGTGACGACGTCGAAGGTGCCGTCCCCCGCGCGGGCCTGCGCCACGGCGGCGTCGAGGAGCGTGCGGGCCCGCTCGCGCACCGCATTCTCGAAGCGCTCGATCCGCCGCGGTGTGAACGCGCGGCTGACCAGCCTGCGCAGCCTGCCGTGGTCGGCGGCGCCCGTCTCTCCCCGTGGGGGGCGCGCGGCCGCCGCGGGGTCCTGGTTGAGCATCATGCGGCGGATGAACGGCAGGTCGTCCGGCGCGGGATCGCGGATCTGGGTGGCGCCCAGGTACGAGGAGTACGTCGACGCGTCCTTCAGGACGGTCACCACGTCCGCGTGCCGGGTGACCGCCCAGAAGCCCGGGCCCGCGGGCCAGCCGAGCACCGCCGTCTCCTCCTGCCACGCCACGGGGTGGTGGTCGCGCAGCACGCGGTAGCGGTCGTACGGGACGCCCTCCGCGTACAGTCGGGGGTCGAAGACGTCGGGGACGGGCGGCGTGCCCGCCGACGCGCCGCGCAGGCTCACGCGCCGTCGTCCGCGCGCAGGAAGTCCTCCACCGTGCTGATCAGTTCCAGGGGCACCTCGTCCATCGCGTAGTGCCCGGCCCCCGACAGCTCCGCGAGCGCGCCGCGCGGGTAGGAGCGCAGCCACGTGGCGCGCATCAGGTCCGCCGAGAGCGCGGGGTCGAGAGCGCCGGTGACGGCGAGCGCGGGGACGGGCGAGCCGTCGACCTCGGTGTGGAAGTCGTCGCCCGCCCACGAGTCCAGCCAGGCGCGGAACGCCTTCGCGTCGCTGACCGCGAGGGAGCGGCGCACCATCCGGTCGAGCCAGGCCCGGGGGCGTGCACCGCCCGTGGTGATGTCGATGATGGCGCGCCGGTTCTCCGGTACGAGCGCGGCAGAGGCAAACAACTCCCATTGGTCCGGCGGGAGTTGCAGTCCCGAGGCGGGTACGGGCGACACGCCGGCCAGGCGGCGCACCCGGTCCGGGGCCGCGGCCAGGACGCGCTGGGCGACGGCGCCGCCCATGGAGTGGCCGACGAGCGAGAACCGTTCCCAGCCGAGCCGGTCGGCCAGGTCGAGGACGTCGGCGGCGCCCTCGGCGGTGCTGTACGCACCAACGGCGTCCTTGGCCTCGCCGTACCCGCGCAGGTCCACCACCGCGTACTGGAACGCGTCGCCGTCGAGGTCCGCGAGCACCGGCTCGTACGCCGTGCGGTCGGCGAACCAGCCGTGCACCGCGAACACCTTGTGCGGGCCCTCGCCGATGAGGGTGTGGGGGAGCGGGAAGGAGGTCACTGCGGCTCCGATCGCCGACGGGGTCCGGGCGGCCCCGCTCGGTGCGGGCGCCGTGACCACGGTGTCCCCAACCCCGGTACCGCGCAAGGGCGCCCACGGCCCGCCCCGCAGCCCCGCCCCGCGTTCGACAGCGGGTGCGAACGGGGAACATCGGGGTGGGGGTCAACTTGGCGGACGGCCTGCGGTCCGGTGCCGCGGGTGGTCAGAATGTGGCATGGCCATCCGCCGCCTCAGCTACCGGCTCGACCAGGAGCCCGACGAGAGTGGAGCCCCCCGCCTGATCCGCACGGATCCGGCCGGTTCCGAACAGCAACCGCACAGCGGGACAGACCAGTTGGGAGACATCGTCGAGCGTGTCACAGGCGCGGGCGCGGGCGCAGGAGCCGGACCGGGCGCGGGAACGGATGCGGATACGGGCGGTGAGCTGAGCTACAGCCTGCTCCCGGACGGCGGCCGCCTCCTGTGCGCCGCCCTCCCGGGGCAGCGCCTGGAGGTCCTCCACCTGAGCGCCGACACCCCCGGGCCCGGACCCGTGTGGCCGATCGACACCTGGGGCTCCGCGGACTGGGAGCCGGGCGCAGAGGAGGCGCTCGGGGCCGGGTTCGTCGAGTCCGGGCTGCCCGTGTCGCAGGCGCACGCCGACCGTGACCTCCTCGTGGAGTTCGCCAGGGCGCGCGCCGAGCGGGTCGCGCCCTTCCTCACTGATGTGCGCCGCCTCTTCGACGACCCCGCGGGACGGCAGATCGTCCTCGTCGAGGAGGAGGCCGAGGCCGTGGCCCACTGGGTCGCGCTCGCCTGCGCCTCGCTGCCGGAGGCGTACGTCCCGGTGCTGACGTTCACCACTTGGACCACCGACCCGTGGCGCGCCCCGCAGCAGATCGTCGGCATCGCCCCCGACGCGGAGTTCGACCGCTCGGACGACGCGACGCTGGAGTACCTGTTCCGCGTGTACGACAGCACCGGCGGACCGGAGAGCCCGCCGCCCGCCGAACTCGACCCCTGGGCCCGGCTGACGGCCGAGCGGTGGCTCGCCGGGAACCCGCCGCGCCCCGTGCCCGGCGCCACGGACCGCCCGGCGGACGCCTTCGCGCTCCTCCCGCTCCTCTCGGGCGGGGCGGAGGGGGCGGCGGACGGCGCAGGAGGGGCCGACGGGGCGGGCGCCCCGTCCGGCGCCCAACTCGCGGGCCTGAGCGGTGAATCCCTGCGCATCGTCATCGACGCCTTCACCCGTACGGTGAGCAGGGGCGAGGCCGACCCGCGCACCGTCGACGCCCTCGACCGGCTCTGCCGCGGCCTCGACGGCGACCACGCGTCGGCGGCGCGCCCCCTCGCCCTCGCCCTCGTCAAGCACCGGCTCGACGCGTCCCGCGGCAGCGGCGCCCTGCCCGACCTGACCGCCTTCGAAGGGCTGCCGCTCGGCCAGGACGCCTGGCGTGAGCTGCGCGAGGAGTACGGCGAGCGCGCCGACGACGCCCTGCGCGCCCGGCTCCGCGAGCCCGTCGCCACCTGGACGGAACCGCTCCGCCTCGCCCTCGCCGTGGGGGCCGACGGCGGACCCGGCCTCGCCGAGGCGATGGACCGGCTCGCGGACGCCCTCCTGTACCCCGAGCGGCGCGACTGCGCGCAGGCCGTCGAGGTCCTGACGGAGCTCGACCACGCCGCCTTCAACCGCCGCGTGCTCCGGCTCGTCCTCGTCGACTTCACGGAACGCAAACTGGACCGCCTCATCGCGTTCGCCCGCTCCCCGCAGGGCGACTGGCTGCGGCACAACATCGAGGACGCGCCGCTCACCGTCCGCCTCGCCGCGGCCGCCGCGCACCTGAGCGGGCCCCCGGAGCACCTGCGGGGCGCCGACCTCTTCGAGCGGCTCACCGAGCTCCTCTCCAACCGACGGGTCGAGGACGTCACGACCCTGCGGCTGCTGTGGCGCATCGTCTGGCGCAACGAACCGCCGGACCGCGCCGAACAGCCCTGGGTGGCCCGCACCTGCACGCCCCGCCTGATCGTCGAGGCGGACCTCGGCCGGCGCGTCATGGGCTGGCTCAGGGAACCGGACCACTGCGACATCGAACTGATCGAATTCGCCCGGGAGATGCGCCACGACCGCAAGCTGGGCGCCCAGGACCGCGACACCGCCGAACTGCTCGTCACCGCCCAGGACCTCGCGGCGGGGCGGCTGCCCCTGAGCCGGGCCTCCGTCGGCCGGCTCAAGGAGCTGGGCCGGAAGGTGTCGCCGCTCGGCCCCGTGCTGCGGCGGGGCGTCGACGAGCGGGTGGGGTGCGCCCTCGCCGCGGCCAACCCGCTCGACCTGTGCGAGTCGCACGGACTGCAGATCCTCGTCGCCGCCCGCCCCGACCTGCTGCGGGCCTACCGCGCGCAGACCCTGGAGGCCGACCGGTGCGAGCGCATGATCCGCGAACTGCCCGGCAGACCGGCCGAGTTGGCGGCGTACTACCACATCTGGCGGCCGCGCCGACGGCACGGCGTCACCCCGGAATGGCGCACCGTCGCCGAGGAACTCCTCGACCGGGCCCTCGCGCCCGTCCTCGGCCACCTCGACGAGCACCACCTCGGACAGGTGGCCACGGTCCTCCAGCGGGAGGGCCAGGACGTACAGGCGTGGACCGCATGGCGGCACCGGGCGGCCCGGGAACCGAACTGACCCCGCACCCCACGAAAGGACCAGCGTGAGCGACACCAGCGAGACCGTCGTCGTCGACAACTTCCCCGGCGGCAGCATGGCGAGCCGCCCCGTGCACTTCATCTGGATGCTCGACTGCTCGGGGTCCATGGGCGTGAACGGAAAGATCGGCGAACTCAACTTCGCCATCCGCGAGGCCATCCCCGAGATGCAGCAGGCCGCCCAGTCCAACCCCGCCGCGTCCCTGCTGGTACGCGCCATCACCTTCGCCAGCGGAGCGAGCTGGCACGTCGGCGAGCCCACCCCGGTGGACCGGTTCTCCTGGGAGGACGTGCACATCTACGGCGGCACGGACATGGGCTCCGCCTTCAAGCTGGCGGCGGGCGCCCTGCAGACCCCGCCGATGCCGCAGCGCGCGCTGCCGCCGGTGCTCGCCCTCGCCTCCGACGGGCAGCCCACCGACGACTGGCGGGCCGGGCTGCGCGCCATCGACAGCACGCCGTGGGGCAAGCGCGCCGTGCGCGTCGCGGTGGCCATCGGCGACGACGCGGACAAGAGCATGCTCAAGGAGTTCCTCGGCAACCCCGAGCTGGAGCCCCTCCAGGCGAAGAACCCCCGCCAGCTCGCGGCCGCCATCCGCTGGATGTCCACCGCGGTCGTCAAGGACGCCTCCACCCCGAAGGTCGACGACGGCACGAAGCCCGCGACGCCGATCGACGTGCCGTCGCTGACCAAGGGCGAAGACGACATCTGGTGACCGGCCCCGAGACGACGACCGCACCCGGGCCGGCCGGGGCCGCGCCCTGGGGGCTGCTCGACGGCGCGGTCAAGGGCGTGGCCAAGCGGTACAGCCAGGACCGGGGCACCGCGCTGCCCGTCGCGGGGGGCCGCGCGGTCGTCCTCGCGGTCGCCGACGGGCACGGCAGCGCCGCGCACTTCCGCAGCGACCTCGGGGCGCGCTGGGCGGTCGACGAGTTCACGGCGTGCGCCAGGCCGTTCGCCCGGGAGGCCGCGCGCATCGGCGCCGACGCGTCGGGCTGGCCCGCGCTGCGCGAGGAGGCGCGCCGCCTGCCGCAGCAGGTGGGCCACCGCTGGCACGGGCGCGCCACGCTGTACGAGAGCAGCGTCCCGGCGCACGGGGCGCGCCCGCTCGCACCGGGCCGGGCGCCCCGCACCGCACCCGGCGCGCACCCGCACCCCCCGGACCTCGCCGCCTACGGCAGCACCCTCATCGGTGCCGTACTCACCGAACACATGCTGTTCTGCTGGCAGTTGGGCGACGGCGACATCGTGCTGGTGGACGCCTCCGGCAGCCCGCACACCCCGCTCTCCACCGGACCCGACATGGGCGATGAGACCGACTCGCTCTGCGAGTCCGAACCCTGGCGCAAGATGCGCTCGCACTGGCAGCCCTTCACCGGCGGCGCGCCACCGTGCGTCCTGCTCTCCACCGACGGGCTCTCCAAGAGCTTCGCCGACCACCAGGGGTTCCTGGACTTCGCCACCGGCCTCGGCGACCGCGCCGCCGAACAGGGCGTGGCGGCGGTGCAGGCGCAGCTCCCGGACTGGCTGGGGCGGGCCGCCAAGTTCTCCGGGGACGACACGACCCTCGTGGGCGCCATAACGGTGCCCCCACAGCGCAGCGACGAACGATAGGGCAGAGAGGAACAGCATGGTGAACGGCATGCTCGCCGCCGGAAAGACCCTGGTGGCCGAGTCGGGGGAGACGCTGAAGGTCGCGGAGCTCTTCGGCTCCGGCGGCCAGGGCGAGGTCTACCGCGTCCTGACGCCCACCGGCGACCGGGCGGTCAAGTGGTACTACCCCCAGCTCGCCGACGCCCGCCAGCGGGAGATCCTCGAAGGTCTCATCGCCAAGGGCTGGGACGACCCCCGCTTCCTGTGGCCCCGCTCCATCGTGATGGACCCCGAGGGCCGACAGCCCGGCTTCGGCTACCTCATGGACGTACGGCCCGCACGCTTCTGCGACCTGCCCGCCCTGTTCCGCCGCGACCCCTCGGTGGCCTCCGCGACGATGCGCACCCTGGTGACCGTGGCCCTGCACACCGTCGAGGCCTACCGCGCCCTGCACTCCCGGGGCATCGCCTACCGCGACATCAACTGGGGCAACATCTTCTTCGACCCGGCCACCGGCGACGTCCTGGTCTGCGACAACGACAACGCGGTCGTCGAGGGCGCCGAGGCCGCCGTCGCGGGCACCATGGACTTCATGGCGCCCGAACTGGTCCGCGGCGACAAGGGCACACAGCCCGGCACCCAGAGCGACCTGCACTCCCTGGCCGTACTGCTCTTCCTGCTCCTGATGAACGACCACCCGTTCAACGGCGCCCTCGCCCTCAGCATCCGCTGCATGGACGAGGCCGCCAAACGCCGCCTGTACGGCACCGACCCCGTCTTCGTCTACGACCCGGCCGACACCCGCAACCGCCCGGTCCCCGGCGAGCAGCCGACCGTCGAGGCGACCTGGGGCGCCCTGCCGCAGATCCTGCGCGACCTGTTCATCCAGACGTTCACGGACGGCCTGCGCAGCCCCAAGCTGCGGGTGCGCGAGTCGCAGTGGCGCGACGCGCTCAGCCAGGTCCTCGACGCCATCACCCAGTGCGGCGGCTGCGGCAAGCAGAACCTGACCCAGCCCGACGGCGCGCCCCCCGCCTGCTGGAAGTGCCGCACCACCCTGACGCTGCCGCCCCGCCTCGAACTGGTCACCGGCACCGGCACCCTGCGCACCCGGCGCGGCATCAGGCTCGCGCCGAACGCCCGCGTCTACGCCCACCACCTGCGCGACGACCCCGACCGGCACGACTTCTCCGCCGTGGTCGGCGAAGTGACCGAACACCCGCAGCAGCGCGGCCGGTTCGGCCTCACCAACCGCACCCGGTCCGTGTGGACGGCCCGCAAGGACGACGGAACGGTACGCGACGTGGACCCGGGCAAGACGATCGCGCTGCGGTCGGGGCTGCTCATCGAGTTCGGGGGCGGGACGGAGGCGGTCGTCAAGGAGTAGGGGAGAGGGGCAGGGAGGAATACTCTTTCCGTGAGCCGACAGGTCCGGCACTCTCCGGGCGGAGGAACGTGACCGCATCACCTCGTGTCCGCATCGCCTCGTCCTCGCGCGAGCCGCACACCTCCGCGCTCGCCCGCCGGCTGACGGCGGTGCTCAGGGCGCGGGGCGTCACGGTGCTCACGCGTCCGGACGACGCCTGTACGCACTTCCTCGCGGTCCTCTCCGCGGACCAGGCCCCCGAACCGCACCTCGTGGACGCGATCGGGGGCGCCGCGCAGAGGCACCGGACGCACGGGGAACCCGCGCTGCTCGTCCTGGCGCCCGACGGCACCGACCTCGACCGGCTCATCGCGCCGGCCGCCCCGTTCCGGCGCGTGCGCGGGTGCGCCGGGTTCGGCGAGCAGCTCGACGAGGTCTGCCGGGCGCTGGACGTACCGGCGACGGTGCCGGGCGGAGCCGCCGGACTGATCGACGACAAGACCGCGGGCTTTCTGGGCCGTGAGTACGTCTTCGACGCGATCGACGCGTTCGTGGCCACCGCGCGAGGGGGCTACTTCCGCCTGGAGGGCGATCCCGGCGACGGCAAGACCGCGATCATCGCCGAGTACGTGCGGCGTACGGGCTGCGTCGCGCACTTCAACGTACGCAGCCAAGGCATCGTGAGCGCCCGCCAGTTCGTCGGAAACCTCGGCGCCCAGCTGCGCGCCAAGTACGGCATCGGCGCCCCCGCCGACCTCAACGACACCGCCCGCTACGGCGAACTCGTCGGCCGCATGCTCGCCGAGGCCCGCGCCGCCCTGCCCGGCGAGCTGCCGCTGATCGTCGCGGTGGACGCCCTGGACGAGGCGGAGGCGGCCAGGCCGGGGGAGCCGGGCGCGGTGAACGTGCTGTACCTGCCGCCCGTGCTGCCCGACGGCGTGTACTTCGTGGTGAGCAGCCGCCGCGCCGAGGTGCCGCTGCGCATCGAGACGGCCGACGTCCGGTACGACCTGGGCGAGCATCTGGGCGCCACCATGGTCGACATCCGCGCGCTGCTGCACCGGACGGGGAGCACCCGTCCCGCTCTGGTGGCCCGGCTGGCCGAGGAGCACATCCCGCTCGGCCGGTTCGTCGACGTCCTCGCGGCGAAGAGCGAGGGCAACTTCATGTACCTGCGCCACGTGCTGCCCGAACTGGGCGACGGCCTCTACCGCGGCCTCGACATCCAGCAGCTGCCCCACGGCTTGGAGAACTACTACGAGAGCCACTGGCGGCTGATGGGCATGACCGCGCGGCCGTCCCCGCGCACCAAGGTGTGGGTCATGTACGTGCTGTGCGAGCTGGCCGCACCGGTCTCGACCGCCCTGCTCACCAAGGTGATGGGCGAGGTCAACCCGGAGGTGGACGCCATCGCGATCCAGGAAGTGCTCACCGAATGGCGGCAGTTCCTCCGCCGGGAGCGCACCCCGGACGGGCCGCGCCACAGCATCTACCACAGCAGTTTCCGCGACTTCCTGCACCAGCGGGAGACGGTCGCCAGCGCGGGCCTGAGCCTCGCCGGGGTCAACGAAGTGATCGCCGACGTGTTGTGGGAGCACGAGTACGGGCAGGGGTGAGGCGGTTGAACGGAACCGGTCGTATCCCGGTGGGGTATGCCGCCCCGGACTACGGGAGCGTCCCCGACTGGGTGGCCGCCGTGGGCACGGCCGCGGCCACGCTGCTGCTCGCGGTGGGGCTGCTGCGGGAGATCCGGCAACGCCGCCTCGACGACGCCCGGGCGGCCACGGAACGGCGGGCCGCCGAGGCCAACCAGGCCCGCCTGGTGAGCGTGGCCTTCCGGGCGCGCGGCAGCGGGCTGCGCGTGGAATGCGTGGTACGCAACGACAGCACCGCACCGGTCAGGGACACGGTTCCCTGGCTCTCCTGGGTCGATCCGGCAGGCGCCCTGCACGTCCCCGAGACGGAAGCCGGCCCCGCCACACCGCTGTTGGGGCCGGGAGGCACGGCCGAGCTGACCCTGTCCGTCACCGACCGGGCGGAAGCCCCGGACGGGCCCGCGTCGTTGCGGTGCGCGATCGCCTTCACGGACGCCGACGGACGGCGCTGGGTCCGCACGGCGAACGGCGCTCCGACGGCCGTGCTCGACGACGAACCGCGGGCGTTGAAACGGGCCGCCCGCGGCGACCAACGGCGCGGGCTCTGAGAGCCTGTCTTTGAACCCGCCGGACTCACCGGACCCAGACGAACCGGGGCGCGGATGAACACCGACGATGTGCGACTGGACGACGAGATCGGCAAGTTGGCGCTGGACGGCCTGGCCGCTCACCTCGGCGCGGCGGGCCGGGTGGACCGTCTCCTCCAGCTGTTCCGGGACGACCGGCGGCTGCGCAGGCGCGTCACCCCCGAAGCCCGCCTCTGGGACGGCTACCAGAGCGACGTCGACACCGCGTGGGACGCCGTGGACCGGGCCCTGGCCGAAGACCCGGGGCGGGTCCCCGACCCGCTCGGCGGCTGCGTCAGGCTGGCACTCCTGCGCGGCTCGATGAAGGCGGCGGACGACGTCCCCTCGCGCCTCGTCGTCGCCGCGGTGGCCACCGGAGTCTGGACGGCGCCGCGTGCCCTGTCCACCATCGGCCGCGCCGCGTCCCCGGGCGAACAGGCCGACGGCTACTACCGGATGCTCGCGTTCGCGCCGCTCGACGAGGCCACCCGCAAGACGGTCCAGGCGCGGATCGTCGCCCTGGCCTCCCTGCCCGGCGGCGAGATCCCGGGCCGTGCCCTCCTCGAAGGAGCCGTCCTGCTCGACGCCGACGCCCGGGCCGCGGTCGCCGCGGGCGTCGAGGAGACGGCGTCGATCGTGAGCTGGCAGGTGCCCGCCCGGTTCGCGCCGAAGAGGATCAGGCCCGAGGAACTGGAAGCGGGCGAAACGGTGACCCTGCTGCGCGCCGTGCCGGAGCTCCGCCGCCCCCGCCTCGTCGAGCGGGTCGCCCAGGCGCTCGTCGACGACCTGGCCGGGCTGACGCGCAAGGACGCGGAGCCGCGGCCCGCCGAGCGGGGCGACGCGCGCCTCCTCGCCCAGTTGCAGCGGGACTCCTTTGCCTGGCTCACCGACCCGGGGCTCCGCCTGGCCAGGACGGGACAGGCGCTGGCGGAGCTCGCCCCGCTGCTCGCCGGGCACCCGGCACGGGAGCGGCTCGTGGACCGGCTCGGCACGCTGATCGCCACCGTCCGGGACGCGCGGACGCGCTCGCGCCTCGCCGACGCGTACGGGCTGACCGTCCCCGTCGACGCCGATCCGGCCGCTCCCGGCACCGCGTCCGAACCCGACACGGCCCGGGCCCGTCGCCTGTCCCTCGTACGCGACGTGGCCGACCGGCTGACGAGCCCGCTGCCGGAGCCGTCCGCCCCGCCCCCGCCGACGGACTCGGCCGACGACGGCACCGCTGCCGCCACACTCGACGAGCTGACCCGCCGGTGGTTCGCCGAGCAGTGGCCGCACCAGGAGCGGGAAGAGCCGCGGGACGAAGCGCCCGAGGAGCCGGGGGGTGGCGAGGGCGCGCGGCCGGCCGACTCCGAGGGTGACCGGCTGCGGGAGTTCCGCGCCTTCACCCGCAGGTCCGGCGGCCCCGCGCTGATCGCCTCCTTGCTGACCGTGCAGGAACTCTCCGACGACTCGGTCGGCGCCATGGTCGAAGCCGTCTACCTGCCGCACGAACTCCCGGGCCAGCTGGCCCTGGTGGAGCTCCTGACGAACCACCCGGACCTGGTCGACGCCACCACCGCCGTACGGAAGGTCAAGGGACACCTGCTGCGCTGCGCACTCGCGCACACCCCGGTCAGCCCGCAGACGGCGTGGGACGGCCTCTCGGCGGAGCAGCTCCGGGACGCCGACTTCCGGCCCGCGCTCGACTTCGCGCTGGGGCTCCCCGCCGAGCAGCGGCGCAGCGCCTACTGGCACACCGCGTCCGGACACGGCATCCCGCCGGACGTGCGCACCGTCCCGCGGCTGGCCGCGCTGGCCCTCGTCCTGCCCCATCTGGACACCGGTCAACGGGCGGAGGCCTTCGCGAACGTCCTGGCCGTCGAGGACTCCGAGGTGCGCCTGCTCGGTCTCGAACTGTTCGGCCCCTACCTGAGTGCGGAGCAGGTCGCGCGGGCCGTCGACTCGCTGCGCGCCGCGCCCGACGCGCGCGAAGTGACGTGGTTGCTCGGCGAGTTGGCGGCGCTCCTCGACCCGGCCTGCGAGGCGCGCGGCGAGCTGGAGGAGCGGGCCGCCGATGTCCTCGCGCGCGTCGACGCCGGAGCGGACCTCGCCGAGGGCGTCCTGCACCGGCTGCGGCGGGCGGGCCGGCCGCTCGACGCGGCGTCCCTGGGGCCGGAGACGTCGGCCCTCCTCCACCGCATGGACCCCAACAACCGCCTCGACGCCGTGCTCGTCCTGCTCTCCGGGACCGACGGCGCCATCACCGCGGAGCTCGCCGCGGTGATCGTGGGGCTGCCGGTCGTCAACGACTCCACCACCTACAGCTGCCGAGGCTTCGCCCTGGCGGCCGCCGCGGAGCGGTTCGCCGACGACTGGATCCCCGCGGCCTGGTACGCGGCCCAGGAGCTGCCCCGGCGCCTGACCATCGGTGACGCCCCGGCCTGGGGGTGGGACTGGGGTTACGAGTACCCCTACGCCGCGGCCGTCGAAGCCCTCGCCCCCCGGCTGCGCGGGCCCTTGGCGCGGCAGGCGTTCGAGGCGGCGAAGGAGATGCCGTGGGAGCCCCGCGAGCGGATCACGCGGCTGCTCGCCGAGCACGCCGACGACGGACTGAGCCGCGACCTGTTCGACCATGCCACCGCGGTCCACCGTTCCTATCAGGAGCTGCCCGACACGGTGGAGCCGCCGTTCCCGCTGGAGGGCACTGTGGTGACGCAACCCGTGACGGACTTCAAGGGACTGCGGGAGGTGCAGCTCGCCGAGCTGACCGCCGCCGTCGTGACGCGCCTCGACGCCGACCGGCTGGCCGAAGCGGCGCGCCTGGCCTGCGCGTTCTCCAACTGCGGCCCGCGGGCATGGCTTCCCGCCAAGCTGCTGCCCGCACTGCCCGCCTCGCCCGCGCCGGACTCCGGGCTCCGTGCGGCGCTGGTCGCGTCGGGCACGGTCGCGGCCCTGGAGTTCATCGCGGGAGAGACCGACCGCCTCGACCTTCTCGCTGAGCTGCTTCCCCATCTGCGCGAGGCGACCGAGGAACGGGCAGCGCCCGTACGGGAGTTCGTCACGCGGCACGTCCCCCGGCACGGCAGCGGATTCGTCCTGTCCCGCGACGAGCTCGCCTCCCTCGACGGCGAGCGGACCGAGGAGTACTTCCGGCTCCTCGGCGTCGAGGACCGGGCCGAGGTGGAGGAGGGCCTGTCCGGCGGCGACGACGACCGGCGGCGGTTCCTGGTCCGGGTCATCCTGCGCCCGTTCTTCGCGGGCACCCTCGAACAGACCCTGACGCAGCTGCTCGTCGACGCGCCGGTCCTCGCCCGGGCAGCGGTGCTCGACGCGACCGCCGGGATCCTGGAGCCGGGCAACCACCGGGCGATCGTCGACCACACCGTGGCGCAGTTGCTCGGTGAACCGATGGACGAGACGGAACGGCTCGAAGCCCTCGGCGCGATCCTGCCGATGCTCACGCAGGCCCAGCGGGACGAGCTCGTCGAGATCGCCACGGACCCCGAAGGGCCGGGGCTCCAGGAGAGCCGGGACGTGAGCCGGAAGGTGTTCGCCCTCCTCCTGGACGATCTGCGGACGCCCGCGCACGCGGACGTCCGGTTCTCACGCGTCCGGCACAACCGGTATGCCCACACGGTCAGGAACCAGGTGCGCGAGGACCGGGTCAAGGACACGCTGGGTCTGGTCCACGGTGGGCGTGCCGAGTTCCTCGCCGTCCTCGCCGAACACCTCACCGAAGCCGCCGCGCGACGACTGGCCGAGCGCGTCGCGGACCTCCCCGACCTGGAGCGGGCCGACGCGATCGTGACGCTGCTGCCCCTGCTGTCGGGCGAAGCCCGCGCGACGCTGGTCGCGGCGATCCGTGACATGGCGGATCCCTTCGCCCGGTTCTGGGCGGTGTTCGTGAGCCAGGAGCATCTCGACGCGGACGCCGATCCGTCCTGGACCGCGTTCGTCCACGACACGGCCATGGCGTTCGACGACAGGGAGGGCCGGGGAGACCGGGAGGGCCTGGCGGACGCCTGTGCCTGTCTGTGCCTGCTCATCGGGTACGCGGACGCCGACACCAGGCAGACGTGGTGCGCCTGGATGATCTCCCGCCTCGGCGGACTGGGGGACGAGGACGCCCTGCGCGTCACGGCGGGCCTCGCCGCCGTCCTGCGCGACGACGGGCCTCTGAGCGCGGCGCTCGTCGACGCGGTCTGCTCCCGGCCGGCCGACGGGACGGTGCACGCGGGCGTCCTCATCCTGGCGCGCCACGGCATCGACCTGAGCGCACTCGCGGACCCGCACCGAACGCGGCTGCACGCCCTGCTCTCCCGCCGCCTGCGCGGACTCGCCGACCGCGGTCGCCCCGACCTGCTCGCCGCGCTCGCCGCCGAGTCACCCCTGATCGGTGCGCTGAGCACCCAGCAGGAGCTCGCGGCCATCGCCCGAGGGGTGCACGAGGTGTGCTTCACGTGGCGCTGGCCGTGACACCGGCCCCGCGCCCCCGGTCGCCCCGCGCCCCCTGTCACCCCGCCCCCACCCGCCGTCGCCAGCGCCGCCACCACGCCGACCACCAGGGCGTCACCGGCGGTGGCAGAGGCGGCGGGGGCGGGGGTGCCGCGGGCAGGACCGCGCGGGCCGGGGGCGTGGCGATGGCCACCGCGTCGGGACGGGGGAGCGGAGTGACGGTGACGGTGCACTCCGCGGCGGACACGGGAAGGGTGACGGGGGCCCCGGCGCGGTGCGCGCTGCGGGGGATCCGCCGTTCGCCGCCGCGCTGCCCGTCGGTCCAGGCCGCGCGCACCAGGACCGCGGGCTCCGGCCAGTCGAAGTGCAGCTCGGCGCGGTCGACGGCGACCCGGCGTACCGTCAACTCGCTTATGGTCGAAGGGTGTTCGATGACGAGACTCGGCCCGGACACTGCCCGCTCACCGAGCACGCTGACGGCCGTCACCCGCACCCGCTGCTCGGGCCCCGGCGTCAGCTCGGCCCACGATTCGCCGCCCGACGCGGTCGCCGGGATCCGGTCCACGAGGCCCACGATGCCGGAGACGTCGGTGCCCGGCGCGACCGGGCCCGCCGTCCACGGCAGAAGCAGACCGTCGCCGAGCTCGGGCGGACGCCACGCGATGGTCACCCGCCCGCCGTCCGCGTGCCGCCGTACGGTGAGTTCCTCCACCGGTGAGGGCCACTGCTCGGCGCGGGCGGTGACCGTGACGCCGCGCGACCACACCAGGTAGCCGTCCGGATCGCGGTAGCCGCAGCGCACTTCGTAGGTGTACGTCCCCGGCGCGAGCGGCGCGTCGAGCACCCCGTCGTGCTCGCAGGGCACCCGTACGAGCGACGACTCACCCCACCCGCCGGTCTCCGCCCCGGTGCCGGACCGCGTCACCCGCACCTCGGCCGCCGCCGCGTCGGCCCGCCAGCGCAGCCGCACCCCGCCGGGCACGACGGTGCTCCGCAGCTCCGTGACCACGGGCGTGATGAGTACGGGGGCGGTCGCGCGCGGCACTCCGGCGATGCGGCCGCGGCGCAGCGGCACGACGGCGTACCGCACGGGCCTGCCGACGGGTGCGTCCGCGTCGAGGGCGCCGGGCCCGCTCTCGCCCGCCGCCGTCTCGACCGCCAGGTGCGGTGCTCCGTCGGGGAAGCGCAGGACGCGGTACGTGACGCCGTCCGGCCGGCGCGGCGGGGCGCACCACGAGAGGCGTACGGCGCGCTCGTCGGGCACGGCCGTCACGCGCGCATCCGTAGGGGCGAGCGGGTCGTCGGCGATGAGTGCGGCCACCCGCAGCAGACCCGACTGGGCGTCCGCGTCGTCCCTGGCGAGCCGCAGGGCGCCGAGCCAGGCGCGGGCGGCCTCGCGCGTCGCGCCCGCGGCTTCGGCGGCGGCGCCGTCGGCGGAGAGCCGCCGGACCTCGGCGGCCCGCGCGCGGACGGCGCCGACGAGCGCGGCGAGGCGGTGGTCGTCCGGCCCGTCGGGGTAGTCCGCGGCGCGCGGGAGCCGCGCCACGACCCGCTCGGCCTCGCGCAGCCGCACGCCCGGCCAGACGTCGTTGAGGGTCTCGGCGGCGTGCCGCGCGGGACCGGCCGGGGGGAAGCCCGCGGCGACCGCGGCGGCGAGCGGCCCCGCCTCGCCGCGGTGCACGCCGAGGGCGACGGCCTCGGCCTCGCCGGGCCGTTCGCCGCCGTCCCTGAGCAGGCAGCAGACCTCCCACAGGACCAGGCGGCGCAGTCCCGCCGCGTCGTCCCGCACCAGGGTCTCCAGGGTGTCCACCAGCGCCGCCGCCGTGTCGGCGCGCGGATCCGACGAGGAGAGCCACCGCCCGCGCGCCTGCCGCACGTACGGCAGGTCGGCGCGGTGCCAGATGCCGCCGCGGCCGGGGAACCACAACCCGTCGAGCACCCGGAAGCCGTCGTCCGTGGTGGCTCTGGGGAGCGTGCCGAAGACGGAGCCGTGCGCGGGTGCGGGGGCCGGGGCGCGCAGCACGTCGGCGGCGTGCCGGAAGCCCAACTGCCGCAGTGCGTCGTGCAAGTGGACGTAGCTGCGCAGGCCGGGGCAGCGCGGCAAGGTCGGCGGCGGCAGGCGGACGCCGCCCGCCTTCGGGTCGTCGCCCGGGCGCAGGACCGCCATGGCTCAGCCGCCCGGGGTGATGTCGCCGGGGCCGGTGTCGCCGGGAGCCGTGTAGAAGTACACGCGGACCACCGCGGTCTCCGCCCGTCTGCCGAGGCTGTGGTAGTCGTCCGTCGCCGTCTTCTCGGTGAACATCTCCGGACGGGCCCTGCCGAGCAGGCCGTTGACGCGGTGGGCGTAGACCGTGCCGTTCGAGCTGCCGCCGAAGGTGAGCACCAGCGCGGCCTCGCGGCCCGGCCACTTGCGGGTGTCCTTCGCGATCTGCCGGACGATGTCGCCCTTGTCGTCGCCCGCCACCCGGAACTCCTGGGGGTGGCGGTCCACGGAACGGGGCCCCACGGGGGTGGCCGGGCCGCTCTTCGAAGGGGAGGGCTCGGGACGGTCCTCGTCCTTCGCGCCTCCCGGGTCCGGGCGGTCGCCCATCGACACCAGCGCGAGCACGAGCAGCAGATCGGCGAAGAGCCACCCCGCGAGCACGACGATCCCGAGCCGCCCGCCGCGCCGCCGCAGCGCCCGGCCTCGGCTCACGCGGTGCCCCCGTCCCGCGGGGCGGGCGGCGGCAGGCGCGTCGTGGGCGGGTCGAGCGGCGTATCGAGCGGGTGCTCCGTCGGCGGGTCCGTCACCGGGTCGACGGGACGGCTCGGCGCGGGGACGGAACTCCCTTCGGCCGGGCGGCCGTTGACGGGGGCGCCGTACCCGGCGCCGTTCCCGTACCCGTACGTCCCGTACATCATGGCCGACGCGGGCGCGGGCGTCAGCGTGGGCAGCGCGCCCGCCAGCGTGTCCATACGGGCGTCGAGGCGGGCCGCCGCGTCCTGCCAGTGGGCCGCCGCCGCGTCCCAGCGCTCCGTGGCCTCGCGCATCCCGTCCACCGCCTCGCCGGTGCGGCTCGTGCTCGCCACCAGGGCCTGCGAGGCCAGTTCCGTGGCCTTCGCGACCGACTCGGACTTCACGACGAGCGACCGCTGGGCGGTGACCAGGGCCTTGAGGGAGGCCTCGACGGTGTCGCCCGCCGCCTTGACGTGGTCGGCGATCCCCTGCGCCGCGCGCGCGTTGGTGCGGCCCGCCTTGGCGGTCTCCTCCGCGCCGGTGCGCAGTGTGGTGTCGATGCGGTTCGCCGCGTCGCCGAGCTTCGGCACCTCCGCCGTGAGGGACAGCGTCGCCTGCCGGAGGGCGTCGACGGCCTGGCCCACGGAGGCCGTGGCGCCGGTGAGCGCCTGATGGCTCCGCTCCGCCTTCTCCGTCACCAGCTGCATCTTCTCGGCGGCCTTCGTGAGCTGCGCGGTGAACTGCTGCGGGGACGCGCTGCGGTGCGCGGCGAGCAGCATCTGGGTGCGCGTGAGCACCGACGCGAGCTCGGCCAGGAGCTTCTCCTCGTCGGCGTCCTGGGCGTCCTCGTGGCGTTCGGTGCGCACCCGTACGCGCGCGTGCCACACCGAGAGCGCCACGAGCAGGGCGATCAGGAGGACCGCCATCAGGGCCACGTTCTCGAAGCGCCCGAGCGCGCCCAGATGCCCGCCGAAGCCCGACTGCCACAGCTGGAGGAAGGGGCGCACGCTCTCCTCGGGGTCGTCCTCGGCGAGCTCCCCGTAGGCGCGCACGGCCTCGCGCAGGCCGAACCAGGTGATCAGGAGCGGTACGAAGACCAGTACCCCGAGGGCCCCCTCCAGGAGCCGGTCGTGCCGTCCCGGCTCCCGGCCGGGGGACGCCCGGACGCTCTCGGGGCGTACGTAGGCCCGCACGAGGTCGATCTCCGCCCACCGGTCGAGCTGGTTCGATGCGGCCAAGTCCTGATGGAGTACGGCCAGTTCGGCGGACCGGGGGGCGAGCGCGGGCAGGTCCGCCAGTCGCCTCAGCTCCTTGACGATCAAGGCCTTGTCGAGCAGTTGTGCGGGCGTCAAGCGGGTCCCTCCCTGGCTTGCGGGGTGCTTCACGGAGGCGGGTCCAGGGGCCTCTGCCCGAGGACGTCCCCCCGGCCGCGCCGGTTCCTGCCGTCACGGTTCAACCGCCGCAACAGCGCATCCGCGTCGAGGTGTTCAGGGTCCCATGTCAGGCACTTCCCCAGGGCCTCAATCGCCTCATCCCGCTCCCCGCGCCGGTCGAGCTCCACGGCGTGCCGGTAGGTCCGTTCGGCGAGCAGGCCGCGTACGCGCACGTTGGTCGGGTCGTGGTTGTACGCGCAGTTGAGCCACTGCTCGGCGGCGGCGAAGTGCTCGGGCGCCATGTCGGCCATCGCCGCCGCGCAGTGCACGTCGATCATCGCGTCCAGCACGTCGGCGCCGGTCGGCCGGGTCGCCGCGTCCTGCCAGGCGATGTGCGCGGCCTGCACGGCGTGGTCGTACCTGCCGAGCGACAACAGGGTCTTGGCGCGGTCGAGTTGGCGCCGCGACGCGAGGTCGAGGACCGGGGCGGGGGCGTGCTCGGGCGCCGGGGACGGGAGGGGTGCGGGGGCGGGCGGGGTGCGCTCCGGCGCGGGGCGGCGGGACGGGGCGCGGTCGGACGGGGCGCGGTCGGACGGGGTCAGGGGGCGGTCCAGGGAGGCGAGCAGTTCCTGGGCCTCGGCGATGATCTCGCGCAGCAGCGTGGCCGCCTCCGCCGTTCTGCCCTGACGGCGCAGCAGCCGCGCCCGCTCCAGGTCAGGGGCCCCGCCGCCGTGCGGGGCGAGGCGCGGATCGGGCGCGGGGCCCGCCTCGCGGACGGCCCGCGGGTCTGCGGCGCCCCCGTCCCGCCGTACGGTGCTCTCGCCCGCGCTGATCTCCCGTACGCCGTTCTCCGGAGCACCGTGCTCCCGTACGGCGCCCTGCCCCCCCGCGCCCCCCGGCTCCCCGTCCTCCGCGCCCACCACCAGCGTCGCCGCGAGCGGCGGGGCGTCGGAGAGGGTGTCGTGGGACGAGGCGTCCGGCTCCAGCGGGCCCTCCTCCAGGGCGGCGGGGCCCGAGGAGGCCGCGCCGCCCGCGAGGCGCACCGCGTGCTTCAGCGCGCCGAGGGCCAGGAGCTCCGGCGGCGCCTGCACGCTCCGGCCGCCGAGCCCGGCCACCCGCGAACGCACCTGCTCCATCAGTGTGTTGCCGCCCACGAGCAGCAGCGTGTCGACGTCCGCGGGCGTCATCCCCGACTGGTCGAGCAGCGCCCGCGCCCGGTCCAGGGTGCGCCCCACATGACGCTCCAGATAGGTGTCGAGATCCGGCCGCGCGAACCGTACCCACAGGGCGGGCCCGGCGCCGAGCTCCAGGTCGAGGACCGCCGCCGCGGGGCCGTCCGGCGCGCCGAGCGCCTCCCGCGCCTCCTGCCCCCGCGCGCGGAGGTCCTGCCAGACCGCCGCGTCGACCCCGGTGACCGAGCCGGCGCCCCGGTGCCGGCGCAGCAGCCGCACCGCCGACGACAGCGCCTCCGCGTCGAAAGCGCGTCCCCCCGACGTCGCCCCGCCCTCGTAGCCGAGCGAGCGGAAGTGGCCGCGCACACTGCGGATCAGGCCGAGCTCGAACCCCTCGTACCCCATGCCGTAGACCAGGCAGGTGCCGCTGTCCCGGTCCGTCATGTGGCCGATCACCGCGGCCATGGAGTCGCTGACGAGCCGGGCCGGTTCGAGGCCCGCCTCGTGCGCCGCGTCCCGCAGCGCCGCCCGCTGCGCCGAGCCGAAGTGCGCGGGAACACTGATCACGGTCTGGGTCACGCGCCCCGGCGCCGCCGCCTCCACCCGCTCGCGTACCGACCGCAGCAGACGCACCACGATCCGGTCCGCGTCGACCGGCTTCCCGCCGAGGTGGACCGGGCGGCCGCTGCCCAGGCGGCTCTTGAGGCTCGGGAAGGTCACCGGCAGTTCGCCCGCCTCGGCCGGCTCGCACAGCAGCCACGGCCCGTCGCCCCACTCCGGCACCAGGCGCCGTCCCGGCCCGCCCGGCAGTGCGTGGAGCGCGCGGATGCCCGTGGCGCCGAAGTCGATGCCGAGGCTGACGGGCGCCGGGCGGGTCTGCGTCATCCGCCCGCCGTCTCGTCGGCGAACCGCAGGATGCCCTCGTAGTCCGGCTTGTCGGGCAGGATCGGCACGGCCCGCTCGGACTGGGCCACCGCCACCAGGTTGACGAGGTTGCGGGCCTGCTGGGCGGTCTGCACCCGGTTGCCCTGCCGGTGGGCCTGCTTGACGTACTCGACCGCTTCGTTGATCTGCCGGACCGTGTCCGGCGGCGCGCCCTCCGAGGCGAGCTCCGCCTGCCGGAACTGGCTCGCCAGGCCGCACTGGCGGTACATGTCGTCGAGCAGCAGCTCGGTCAGCCGCTTGTACTCACCGCTGTCGCCCATCGCCGCCGCCCGCTGCGCCTGCTCGATGTCGCGGCGCACCTTCATGGCCTGCACCGGCTCGATGTAGGGCCCGTACCGCCTCAGGAAGTGGTCGGCCTCCCGCTCGGCGTAACCGAGCTGTTCGCGCAGCACCGCGCTGTCCAGCTCCTCGACGGGCTCGGGGGGCGGGGTGCGCGGCTTCTCCCGGTTGGGCGTGGCCTCCAGGGTCATGTCGGTGCCGCGCACGGAGATCCGCACCGTGATGATCCGGTCCGCCGAGTAGTTGAAGGAGACGTCCACCTGGCGGTTGACCTCGATCTCCTGCGGCAGCTCGAACTCGACGACGCCCTGCTCGTGGTTCTCGCTCGCCACCTTGCTGTCGCCCTCGTAGACCGGCACCCGGATGCGGCGGCTGTCGGTGGCGTGGAAGGTGCGCTGGCGCGGCTCGGAGAGCGGGTACGGCGAGCCCGCCTCGATGATCTCCACGAAGACGTCGCGCTGGCCGCCCTTGATCGCGGCGATGCCCATCGCCATCGGCGTCGACTCGTACAGACCCGTGTCGCCCTTGGAGCGCCCGTCGGCCAGGCTGCGGCCGCACGCCGTGCAGACGTCGGAGCCGTAGTCGTTGAGCTTGGCGCACTCCGGGTCCGAGCACTCGACGCCGTGCAGCGTCTCGGCGAGCACGCCCGCGCCGAAGGCCACGCACTCCATGGGGTTGATGTTCCGGCGCACCTTGTCCGCGCCGAAGAACGCCTCGACCGCCTCGTACACCGGCCGCGTGAGCGTGCCGCCGCCCACCAGGAGCACGTCGGAGATGTCGTCGGTGGAGAGTTCGTAGCGGGCCAGGGACTCCTGCACCAGGCTCATGGTCCTGGACACCAGCGGCGCGATCATCGACTGGAACTCGCCGCGCGTCAGCTTCATCTCGACGTCCAGGACGCCGTTCTCGCTGCGGTACGCGGCCGGGATCACGATGTACGTCTCGGGCAGGTCGTTCAGCTCCCGCTTGGCGCGCTCGGCCGCCTTCTTCGCCTGGAACAGGAACGCCTTGTCCTCGGCCGGATCGACGTGGTGCTCCTCGCGCATCCACGCGATGATCCGCTCCACGATCGCCAGGTCGAAGTCGTCGCCGCCCAGCCAGATGTCGCCGGCCGCCCGCAGCACCTGGAACTGGCTCCTGCCCTCCTTGTCCTTGACCGTGTTCAGGATCGAGATGTCGAAGGTGCCGCCGCCCAGGTCGTAGACGAGCACCCGGCTGCGCGCACCGCCCGGCTTGTGCAGGCCGAAGGCGACCGCGGCCGCCGTCGGCTCGTCGACGATCTTCTTCACGACCAGGCCGGCCTTCTCGGCGGCCTCGCGCGTGGCGGCGCGCTGCGCGTCCCTGAAGTAGGCGGGCACGGTGATCACGGCGTGCGTCACGGGCTCGCCGAGGACCCGCGAGGCGTCCCTGACCAGCTTGTCCAGGATCACGCTGGAGATCTCCGCGGGGGTCCGGGCGCGCCCGCCGAGCAGTACGTACGCGCGCGGGTCCTCGTCGGGGCCCGCCACGATGTCGTAGCTCATCCGGTCCCGCGCCTTGATCACCGGCGCGTCGGCGAAGTCCCGGCCCATCAGGCGCTTCACGGAGACGATGGTCTCCTTGGGCTGCCTCACCGCCCAGTTCAGCGCGTCCTCACCGACCAGCGGCTGGTCCTTGCCCTCGCGGTGCACGACGCCGACGACGGACGGCGTGAGCCGCTCGCCCTTGCTGTTGGTCAGCACCGCGATGTCCGCGCGGTGCGGATCGTGGGCGGCGACCGCGCTGTTGGTGGTGCCGAGGTCGATGCCGATGGCCTTCATTCCCGATCCGTCCCTTGCTCCGTGCCGCCCTCGACGGCGACGACCACCCGGGCGGCGCGCAGCACTTGCCCCCGGTATCGATACCCGCGCTGCAGAATCTCAAGGACCTCGTCGCCGTCCGTTCCGGGCGGCGCGGCCCGCACCTCGGTGATGTGGTGCGTCGCCGGTTCGGCCCGCTCGCCGACGCGCCCGACGCGTTCGAGCCCTTCCGCCGCCAGGTCCCGCTCCAGCTGCCCGGCCACCAGCGCCAGGCTCGCGCGGTACGTCTCCACGTCGCTCGCCGCGCCGTCGGCGAGGAGCCGGTCGAAGCAGTCGATGACGTCGGCGCAGCGCAGCAACAGCCGTTCGGTGAGCGCCCGGTGGGCAGCGTCACGGGCGGCCAGCGCGCGGGCGTGCTCGTACCGCTCGTAGGCGAGCCGGGCTACCGGGTCAGACATCGAACCGGATCAGGTCGTCGAGGAGGCGTGCGACGGCCTCCTCCGGGAGGGGATCGCCCGGCGGGACCCGCCCGGTGCCTTCGGCGGCCAGCTCCCGGTCGATGTCGGCGGCGGCCGACGGGAGTTCGGCCGCCAGGTCCACGTCGTACAGGAGCAGGTCGACGAGCAGTCTGCGGCGCACGCCGCGCACCTCGTCCCACGCCTGCTGGGCGGCGGGCGTCATCAGGTGCCGGGCCAGCAGCTCGAAGGAGACGTCCTGCATGTCCTTGTGCGTCGTCCAGGGGGTGACGCCCGCCGGGGCGAGCACCTCGTAGGGGGACGGTCCGCCCCCGCCCGGGGAAGGATCCTCGATCACGCGACGCTGCCTCCTGCTTCGTTGTCGTGGGCTTCGGTCCGGGCGGCGAGTTCGGCGAGCCAGCGCCGGGCCGCGCCGAGCAGGGCCCGTCTGATCCGGCTGTCGGTGGGCTCCGCCCGGGTGGCGCGGATCAGGTGGTGCAGGGCCCACAGGATGTCGCCGCCGAGCAGCGCCCGCTCGGCCCGGCCGGTCAACTCCGCCGCCCAGGACGGCAGATCGTCGTCGTCGGGCGGGGTCTCCTGGCCGTCGCTGCGGATCAGGTCGCCCATGCCCTCGACGCCGAGGTGCCGGGTGATCAGCTTCTCCATCTCGTCGAGGGCCTCGCCGAGCGTCTCGCGGTAGCGGTGCGTCAGTGCCTGCCCCAGGCCCACGTCGAGCAGGCCGAGCGCCTCGTGGAGCAGTCTCAGGCGCGCGGGCACCTCGTACGTCCGCTCGTCCAGGGTGAAGACCAGGGCGCGCGCGAGATTGTCGCGGGCGTGGCTGGACTCGGGGTTGAGGGCGAGCGCCCTGCGCAGGTCGGCCTCGGCGCCGCCCATGTCGGAGCGCATGCCGTGCTTGGTGCGGGTGTAGCCGCGCCACACGCCGCGCATCGACAGCAACGCCGAGAGTTTCGCGTGCAGTTGGCTCAGGAGCTCGCGTTCGAGCGGATACAGCACGCCGATGGCCGACTCGACGAGCGTGACCGCCTCGTCCAGGCAGCTGCCGAGTTGGACGCCCTCCTCGTCGGTGAGCGCCTCGACCCGGCCGAGCACGGTGCGGACCACGGCCTTCTTGGAGCGGGCCTGCATCCCCGCGTTGCGGGAGACCTTCACCAGTTCGTCCCAGTGCGCCAGCGCCTCGTCGAGCCCGCCGTCGCCGCGCGTCAGGGCGGTCCTGGCGAGTGCGAGGCGCACGTGCACGGCGAGTTCGACGCCGTCCTGGAGGAGGCGCGCGTGGCGCCGCGGGAGGCGGACGTAGGCGGGGTTGCGCGCCAGGAAGTCCTGGCAGTGGTCGCACGTCTCGGTGTGCCCCGCCCGCGCCGCGGGCCCCGCGCAGTCCTCCGGCAGGGTGATCAGCGTGCGGAAGACCGGCAGCGAGCGCAGCGCAGCCCCGAACTTGCGCACCTCGCAGAGCGCGAAGCTCTGCGCCAACTCCGAGAAGGACCAGCGCAGTTCGCGCACCGCGGACTCGCCGGGGTCCTTGCCCTGCTGGGCGGCCGCGTCGAGGGTGGCGACGAGTTCGGCGAGCGGCTCCTGGAGCCCCAGGAGGCGCAGGTAGCGCGGCCCGCAGGCCAGCGTGGCGCCCGCGCCCGGCACGGACGGCAGGCCGCCCACGTCCTTGAGGACCCGCGCGCCGCCCAGCTCGGACTCCAGGAGGGCCGCCAACGCCTGGTAGGCGTCGGCCTGTTGGGGCCGCTCCTGCTCGGTGTGCCGCTGCTCGTAGGCCGACAGCTGCCCGAAGAGGTGCTGGCTGAGCTCCCAGCGCAGCGACGCCATGTCGTCGTGCGTCAGGTCGCGCCGGTAGGCGGCGGCACGCTCGGCGCGCCAGCCGTCCCAGTACTCGTCGTCGCTGAGCAGCGTCGCCCAGAACGCGAGCGCCGCCTCCCAGGCGTGCACCGCGTGCTCCCACGCCCCGCTCTGCTCCAGCTCCTGCGCCTGCCACAGCCGGGCGGCGGCGAGCCCGTGCACCACCGCCATGTCGCCGGGCGCCTCCTTCAGCCGCCGCTCCCACTCGGCGGCGGCCGCCTCGCGGCCCCGGGCGAGGAGCAGCAGCAGCGGGGCGTCCTGCGGCGAGCGCTCGCACAGGGCGTCCAGGAGTCCGGGCCCGTCGTCCGGCGAGAGCCCGGCGAGTGCGGCGCGCAGCGCGTCGGGGGAGTGCCAGCGATAGAGCAGCGCGTCGAGCTGGAGGCGCCGGCCGGGCAGCCGCAGCCGCTCCAGGGCGACGCGCTCGTGCCACGACATGGTGCCGCGCTCCAGGAGGGTGTACGAGGCGTTCTTCACGACGTCCATGGAGGCGCCGGGGTCGACGCCCGCGTCCCGGAGGGCGAGGTACGGGAACGCCTGGTCCCGTACGGCGAAGGGATCGGCGACCAGGGGAGCGCTGGTCAGTCCGTCCGCCCAGGGCAGCAGCCCGATGAGCCGCCGGAGCCTGCGGCACCGCACGTCGGCCCGGTCCAGGACGCCGCCCGCCCTCTCGTACGCGGCGACGGCACCGCTCCACCACCCGGCCGCCTCCAGCAACCGCCCCTCGGCGTAGTCCAGATGGGCGTCCGCGTCCCGGTACCCCGGGCACTGCCGGAAGGCGTCGGCGGCCCGCTGCCACTCCTGGTGGGCGTCGGCGAGGCGGCCCCGGGCGTAGGCGGCGACGGCGGGCGCGTCGCGGTGCGGCCCCAGGGCGTCTGCCTCGGCGGCCGACGCGGCCCAGTCCGCCTCGGCCTCGGCGGCCCGCACGCGCGCGTACCGCCCCCGCACGGCGGCGTCCGCGCCGCACCCCTCCGCCGACTCCAGCGCCGCGTAGGCCTCGGCGACCCGCTGCCAGGCCTCGGCGTCCCCGGCCGCCTCCTCGCCGAGACGCGCCCGCACGTAGCGCTCCCGGACCTCGCAGTCGGCCCAGTCGCGGTCCAGCTGCCGGTACGCGTCAAGGGCTTGTGCCCACCGCCCGGCCAGCTCGTGGGTACGGGCGAGGGCGTACCGGTAGAGGTGGAGGGGCTCGTGGTCGGGGGGCGGGGTGTCGGGCGTGTCCTGGGGTGCGGCGCCGGGTGCGGGGCCGGGCGGGGCGTGGGGCGGCCGGTCGGGCGGCTCCGGAGCGCCGTCGGGGAAGGCGCGGCCGTGGATCTCGCAGGCCGCCGCCCAGTCACCGTTCTCCTCCGCCCGGCGGCCCTCGGCCTTGCGGCGGAGGGCGGCCACCGCACCCTCGCGGGCCTCGTCCGGAACGCCGGTGAGGAGGCTGAGGACCGCCGCCCAGTCGCCCCGCAGATCGGCGGCCACGCGCGCGCGTGCGTACAGGCGCCGGACGCGCACCTCGCCGCCCGCGTACGTGTCGGGCAGCCGGCCGAACCCGTTGATGACACCGTTCCACTGCCCGCGCGCGTCGGCGGCCCGCCCGCGGGAGTACAGCACCTGGTCGGGTACGTCGGCCAGCTCCGACGGCAGCCCCACGAACAGTGCGAGCGCGTCGTCCCACAGCTCCCGCGCCTGACACAGCCGCCCACGGGCGTACGCGTAGAGGTCGCGGGCGTCGGCGGGTACGCGGTCGTGGGCGCCCGGCGGGCTCGCGGGCCGGGCGGGCCGACCGGGGCGATTCGGTGGGTCCGGCGCCCCGTCGGCGCCTTGGGGGCCGTTCTGGAGGCGATTCTGGAGGCCGTTCGCCTCGTGCTCCACGACGTCCGCACGCCCGGCGCTGTCCGGCTCACCGCCACCGCCACCGCCCCCCGTCGCCTGCGCGCACTCCCCGAACGCCTCCGCCGCCGCACCCCAGTCACCCGCCTGCGCCGCCAACTGCCCCTCCGCGTAACGCCGCAGGGCCCGCGTGGCGCGGTAGTCGGCGGGAAGCGGCGTCAGCTGGGACAGGGCGGCCGGCCAGCGGCCGGACTCCATCGCGGTCAGCGCCGCCTCGTACACGCGGTGGCGCAGGTCACCCAGGTGCGGTTCGGTGTCCCAGTCCCGCGCGGCCGCCGCCGACAGGTCCGTCAGCGCCTCCGCGAAGCGGCCCGACTCCGCCGCGCCCCGCCCCCGTACGTACAAGAGGCGCACCGCGCTGTCCAGGAAGCCGTCGGCCGCCGCGTACCCCTCCGCCGCAGCGCCCCACAGCCCCGCCGCGTCGGCGGCCCGCCCCGCCGAGTAGCCGCTCCAGGGGCGGTGGCCGGGCCCCGCCTGCGCGAAGGCGTCGCGCGCCGCGGCCCAGTCCCCGGCCTCCGCGGCCGCCCGGCCCCGCGCGTACGCCGCCCGCGCCGCCGCGTCGTCGAGCCCCGCACAGGCGGCGTACGCGGACTCCGCCGCCCGCCAGTCCTCGCGCGTCTCGGCCGTCCGCCCGGCCACGTAGGAGACCCACGCCGTGGCCGTCCCGTGGCCCGGGCGCAGCGCGAGGACGGCGGTGTACGCCTGGGCCGCCGCGTCCCATTCGCCCGCCTGCCGCGCCCGCTCGGCGGCCTCGCAAGTCAGCGCCACGTGCAGCTCGTCCCGCGCCGCCGCGAGCCGTTCGGTGACGTCCCGCAGCCCGCCGGGCCGGGCCGCGAGTGCCTCTTCGTAGCGCTCGATCGCCGTGGACCAGTCGGCCGTCGCCTCCGCGGCGCGCGCCTGCTCGACGAGCGCGGCGAGCCGCCGCAACTCGGCCACCTCCACCTCCAGGGCGCCGGGCACCGCGCCCGGCAGGCGCTCGCGCACCACGGCGAGCTGCGCCTCGGCGCCCGCCGCGTCGCGCTCCGCGGCGAGCAGGCCGCAGAGCCTCTCCAGCTCGGGCCAGGCCTGCTCGAAGGCCGCCTCCGCCCGCATCCGCCGCTGCTCGTCGGCGTAGTTCTGGGTCGGCGCGCTGAGGATGCGCTGCACCTGCTCCCAGTGGCCCAGGTCGCGCTGGAAGCGGGCCGCGCCGATCAGCACGGCCGAGCCGACGTGCCCGACGGGGCTGTGGAAGGTGCGCAGCGCGTCCGCGCCCTCGCGCAGCGGGTCCGCCACCGCACCGGCCCCGAAGTCGTCGTCCCGCACCTCGCGCGCCTTGAACAGCCACCCCTGCCGGCACTCCTCGTGCAGGAACAACGCGGGGGTCGCCCACTCCACGGCCGTGTGCTCCGGCTGGTGGTAGATGCGCAGCCGCGCCGCGGCCATGGCCTCGTCGACGGTCTTGTTGGCCGCGATGCCCTTCAGGAGCTCGGGGCTGAACGTGCCCGCGGCGACGTCGCTGACCCGCCCCCGCATCGCCACCACGGCGGGCACCCCGCCTCCGATCAGGGCCTGCGCGAGCCCGGAGAAGGGCTCCAGGCGCGAACTGTCGGCGCCGGAACAGAGGTTGAGCGCGACCAAGCGGAGCCGCCGCGCGTTCAGCAGGGTGGCGCTGAGCAGATCCGCGGGCACCCGGTCGACGCCGCCGCTCTCCGTCTCCAGGGCCACCACGCCCTTGCCGAGCTCCTCGTCGTACGCCCCGTGCGCGATCAGCAGCACGGCCGTGGGGAGGTCGGGGTGCGCGCCGAGCGCCGCGTCGAGGCTCGCGCGCGTCGTCCGCTCCAACACCGTAAGCTGTACGGCCACTTCGGGGAGGTCCCGGCGGAGCGCGGCCACTTCCTCGGCGGCCCGCAGCGGGGCGAGACCCCGAGGAGAAGCGCAGGCCACCAGGAGGCGGATCACGCTGGGTTCGTCCGCGGGTTCGGGAAGCCGCTGCCCCAAGGGGCCGCCGGGCAGTGAACGGACCAGGGAATAGCCGTGGTTGAGGGCGAGGGTCTGCTGCGGGCTGCCGGGCGGCGCGCACAGCGACTCCAGGGGGAGGTCGCGCAACTCGGGAGGGAGGTCGAAGCGGATCCGCAGCCCGCGCGAGGGACGCATCCGCTGGGCGCGGTCGAAGGCGGCTTCGACGCAGACGCCGACGTGGGTTCCGACGCACATCCCGGCGGGCGCGCCGCCTGCCTGGACGCCCGCGCGGACCCCTGCCCCGCCCCCGCCACACGGTGCCTCGGCGCCCCCTTCCGCCACCGTCGGCCCTCCGTCACCGAACAGCAGCCGGAACACACCCCGTCCCAGCGCCCGCAACTGGGGCACGGCGTGCTGCTCGCCCATCGGCCCGTACCCGAGCTCCGCAGTGATCAGCCGGTCCCACTGCTCGCGGAATGCCGCAGGCTCCCCGCCGACCGCGATCACCTCGGCCGCGCACGCCGGGCCGTTGGCGGTCAGCAGATAGCGGGCCGCGCCGACGCGGCGGACCCGGATGCGCAGTTCCTCGTAGGCGAGCACGGCCGTCACTGCTCGCTCTCGTCGGTCTGCCACATCACGTGGTCGAGGTCGGCGACCGCGGCCTCCCGCTGCTCCTCCAGGTCGGGGTCGTCCGGGAAGTGCGCGAGCGCGGCGGTGAGCTGGTCGATGGCCTCGCGCAGGGTCTCCCGCGCGCCCGACAGGCTGCCCGAGCTCCAGCGTGCGGCGGCGAGGCCGCGCAGCACCATGCCGAGGCTGACCTGGGGCCGCAGCAGATGCGGGTTGAAGGCGACGGAGCGGCGCAGGTCGGCGGCGGGCCGGTCGAGCGGGGTCTCCTCGTCGTTGGCCAGGAAGATCCCGCGGTCGGCAAGAACCCGGGCCAACTGCCCTTCGAGGCGCCCGCGTTCATTGGCCCCGATCACGGAGCGTGTCACGTCGAGCGTGGCGACCGCGAGACTCAGCCGCCCCTCGCGGTGCGCCGCACGCGCCGCGCCGAGCGCCATGTCGACGATGGCGGTCTGCGTCTCGCGGTACCGGTCCAGCTCCCTGCTGTGCACCAGCGCGCGGCGCCAGTACGCGGCGGCGGCCCGGAAGTCCGGCCGCACAGCGGTCATTTCGGTGCGTCCCATGCTGAGCCGCGCCTCCAGGGCCAGGCCGCGGGCGTCGAGAGCGAGCCTGCGGTGCTTGTCGGGGAGCCCGGCGTAACCGGGGTTCAGCTCGTCGAAGCGCGCACACCCCGGCTCGCAGACGGCCCCCGTGCCCGGGCCGCCGCGCGCCCGGCAGTCGGCGCAGCGCAGCTCACTGAGGGCGGCGAGGGCGTCGGCGGCCTTGTCGAGCCCCAACAGGAGCTGGGCGAAGCCGAGTTCGGAGAAGGCGTACGTGAGGGAGGGGTACGAGGACTCCGCGTCGTGCGCGGCGGCGAAGGCGCCGAACTCCGCGGTTCTGCCGAGCTCGGCGATGCGCAGCGGGCCGCAGACCAGCGGCGCGCCGCCCCCGGCGGACGGAAGGCCGCCGGCCGCCGCGAGCAGTTTCGCGGCGTCGGCCTCGCGCTGGAGCAGGGGCCCCGGCGCGACGCGCGTCCCGGCGTCGTCGCCGGGCATGCGGCGTTCGAGGACCTCGCGCAGTCCGGCGCGCAGGGCGGGCACGAGGGTGGACTCGACGGCGACGCCGTACCGCCGGGCGGCGGAGCCGAGCACGTGCCCCCAGAAGCGGGCATCGTGCAGCAGGGCGGCCCAGGCGGCGACGCATCGCTCCCACCCCGAACCGGGGTGTTCCGCAGGCGAGTTGAGCAACGCGAGGGCGAGGGTGTGGGTGACCCGGTGATCGGCGGGGTCGTGCCGCACAGCATCCCCGAGCAACGAAACGGCACGCGCGCGCCGCCCGGCGCGCAGGAGGGCGACGGCGTAGAGGGGGGTGTGGGGCCAGGCTGGGGGGCGGTCCTGCTGAGTGAGGCCGACGGCCGGCGAGGCGCCGGCTCCGGGGCCGGGACGGCCTGCTCGGGTGGCGTGGTGCGGCTGGGGGAGGGCGGCCGGCGGTGAGGTGCGGTCGTCCGGCGCGGGGCCGCCTTCGCGGGCGGGGTCGTCGCTCTGGTCGTGTCGGTTTCCTGGTGGGGGTGCGGCTGCCTGTGTGGCTCGGTGCGCTGGTCGGGGGCCGGCTTCGGGTGCCGTGGGGCCGCCCTGCCCGGGTGCGTCCCCTCGCGTGGCGTCGTCGCTCTGCCCGGCCCCGCCTTCCGGAGCAGCTCCGCCCCGCTGACCGCCTCCGTCCCTCCAGCCGACTTCGACCCCCCGAGCCGCTTCGATCAGCTCCCCGGCCCGCTGCCACCCCTCGGCGGCTCGCGGCCCCCTTCGCCGGTCGTCGGCGGGTTCGGCCGAGGCCGACAGGGCGGTGACGGCCGCCCTGCGGAGCCGTAGCGCCACCTCGCGCGCGGGGCGGGCCGTCAGAGCCGCCAGTACCCAGTGAGCCTCGTCGTCCAGCGGGCCGGTCAGGGCCGCGGCGCGCAAGTCGCTGAGCGCGGCCTCCCGGTCACCCGCGCGAGCGCGGACGAACGAGCGCTGGACGAGACTGCGGCGGTGCGGGACGGCACAGGCGAGGGACGCGCTCAGGTGCTGCTCGGCGGCCGCGAGATCCCCGCGGTGCGCGGCCGCGCAGCCCAGCCAGTGCAACGGCCCCGACGCGGCGGGACGCAGGGCGCGTGCCCGCTCGAACTCGGCCTCGGCGCCGTCGGTCTCCCCCCGGGCAAGCAGCACGCGCCCCGCACCGGTCAGCGCCCGCGCACGGACCCGAGCGGCACCTTCCGCCCGCGGTCCACCGAGTCCACGGTTCCCGGCCTGCGCGGCGCCTTCAAGGAGGTCGCCCTCATCAACCGGACCCGCTGCGGTGGCACCTGCCGCACCCGGACCACCGCGCCCACCGTTCCCGACTCTCGCGGCGCCGTCGTGAAGCCCGCCCTCGGTAGCGGGACTTCCCGTGGTGCCGCCTCCCGCACCCGGGTCACCGCTCCCCACCTGCGCGGCGCCTTCAAGGAGGTCGCCCTCACCAACCGGACCCCCCGCGACATCACCCCCCGCCCACGCCAGCGCAGCGAAAAAGTGGTGCTCCGCCGTCGAGGTCGCGCCCCGCGACAACGCCGACTCCCCGTCGGCGCACGCCTGTTCGGCGCGGGACAGGTCCAGGTCCGTACTCGCGGTCCGCGCAGTCACAGTCAGCCCCCGATCCGCGGCGGCCGGCCCGCCGCGTCCTTCGCCGGCGGGTCAGCCGGCGGCCTCGTCCAGGAGGGAACGCCAGCGTCCCTGGGCGCGGTCGTAGTGCAGCGGTCCCACCGTGTACCCGGTCAGGTCCAGTGCGGCGAGCAGCGCGTACGCCTCGGCGGGCAGGTCGGGCTCCAGGACGACGTCGAGCCCGGTGGCCGCGTCCTGCAGAACGATCGGCCGCACCGCGCCCGCGGCGTCCAGGGCGCCGGGGCCGGGCGGCGCCGGACGCGCCGTCCGCCGTACGACCCCCTTGAACGCCTCGTACGCGTCCTTGACCGCCTCCGCCCCGAGCCCGCTCAGGAACGCCTGCAGGGGCAGCGACGCCAGGACGATCCACGGAATGTCGGCGGCCCCGCGGTGGTCGACGGTGCGACGGACCCGGACCGGCGGCGCGCCGAGCCCGTCGAACGCGGCGACCAGCTCCCGGCGCAGGTCGTCGGGGACCTCTCGGTCCAGGAGCAGCTCCGCTCGCAGCGGCGCATCGGTCATGGAGGGGCTTCCTTCCGGGGGCGTGGACGGCAGCCTAGGGGCGTGAGTCGTGCGTACGCGGGGAAACCGGTGATTCGGTGGGACGCGATCCGCCGCGCGCGCCCGGACCGGCGCCGAGCGGGCCGGCCCGGGGCAACGCCCCCTTCCCGCGTGCGCCCCCATGCGCCCCCCAACGCCTCCTCACACGCCCCCGATTCACGCGATGGTGCGATCATGTGCGCCGTTGCGGATGGCGGTTGAGGGACCCGGGTAGGGCCGGGCACATGACGCAACCGTTCGAACTGCCGCACTTCTACATGCCGTACACCGCGCGCCTCAACCCGCACCTGGACGAGGCGCGGGCGCACTCCACGCGGTGGGCGCGCGACATGGGCATGCTGGAGGGTTCCGGCATCTGGGAGCAGCGCGACCTCGACGCGCACGACTACGGCCTGCTGTGCGCGTACACCCACCCCGACTGCGACGGCCCGGCACTGTCCCTGATCACCGACTGGTACGTGTGGGTCTTCTTCTTCGACGACCACTTCCTGGACAAGTACAAACGCACCCACGACCGGTCGGCGGGCAAGGCGCACCTGGACCGCCTGCCCCTCTTCATGCCGATGGACCTTTCGACCCCCGTGCCCGAGGCGCTGAACCCCGTGGAGGCGGGCCTCGCCGACCTGTGGGCGCGCACGGTGCCCGCGATGTCCAGGAGCTGGCGCCGCCGGTTCGCCGAGTCGACCGAGCATCTGCTCAACGAGTCGATGTGGGAGCTGTCCAACATCGACGAGGGGCGGATCGCCAACCCCGTCGAGTACATCGAGATGCGCCGCAAGGTGGGCGGGGCCCCCTGGTCGGCGGGCCTCATCGAGTACGCGACCGCAGAAGTGCCCGCGTCCGTCGCCGGTTCCAGGCCGCTGCGCGTCCTCATGGAGACGTTCGCGGACGCCGTCCACCTGCGCAACGACCTCTTCTCGTACCAGCGCGAGGTCCAGGACGAGGGCGAGCTCAGCAATGGCGTGCTGGTCCTGGAGACGTTCTTCGACTGCACGACCCAGGAGGCGGCCGACACCGTCAACGACATCCTGACGTCACGGCTGCACCAGTTCGAGCACACGGCGGTCACCGAAGTCCCGGCGCTGGCCCTGGAGAAGGGCCTCACCCCGCCGGAGGTCGCGGCGATCACCGCGTACGCGCGGGGCCTTCAGGACTGGCAGTCCGGCGGCCACGAGTGGCACCTGCGCTCCAGTCGGTACATGAACGAGGGCGCGCTCGACGCCTCGCCGCTCGCCGGGCCCACCGGCCTCGGGGCGTCGGGGGCCGGTGTGGGGGCCCTGCTGTCGGCGGTCGGGGCGGAGCGGCTGCGGGCCTTCACCCATGTGCCGTTCCAGAAGGTGGGGCCCTCGCGGATCCCCGACCTCTACATGCCGTTTCCGCTGCGGCTCAATCCGGGCCTGGACGCCGCCCGACAGCGGCTCACCGGCTGGGCCCACGGCACGGGCATCCTGGCGGAGGGCGTCTGGGACGAGGACAAGCTCGACGCGATCGACCTTCCGCTGTGCGCCGCGGGGCTCGATCCCGACGGCACGCAGGAGGCCCTGGACCTCAGCTCGCAGTGGCTGGCCTGGGGCACCTACGGAGACGACTACTACCCCCTGGTCTTCGGTCACCGGCGCGACCTCGCCGCCGCCAGGCTCTGCACGGAGCGCCTCGTCGCGTGCATGCCCCTGGAGGGCGAGCCGGTCCAGGTGCCCGCGAACGCCATGGAGCGCGGCCTCGTCGACCTCTGGGCGCGTACCACCCGCGACATGAGCGACGGGCAGCGGCGGACGCTGCGGCACGCCGTGGCGGTCATGACGGAGAGCTGGGTGTGGGAGGTCTTCAACCAGCTGCACAACCGTGTCCCCGACCCCGTCGACTACCTGGAGATGCGCCGGGCCACCTTCGGCTCCGACCTCACCATGAGCCTGTGCCGGATGGGCCACGGTCCCTCGGTGCCGCCCGAGATCTACCGCAGCGGCCCCGTCCGCTCCCTGGAGAACGCGGCCAGTGACTACGCCATGCTCGTGAACGACATCTTCTCGTACCAGAAGGAGATCGAGTACGAGGGCGAGATCCACAACGGCATCCTGGTGGTGCAGACGTTCTTCGGCTGCGACTACCCGGCTGCCCTGCGGGTCGTCCACGACCTGACGACGCAGCGCATGCGGCAGTTCGAACACGTCGTCGCGGTCGAACTCCCCGTCCTCTACGAGGACTTCGCCCTGTCGCAGGAGGCGGGCGCGGCGATCGACGGCTACGTCGCCGATCTGCGGAACTGGATGGCGGGCATCGTGCACTGGCACCGGGAGTGCCACCGCTACGGCGCCGACGACCTGGCGCGGCGGACTCACGGCTTCGTGCCCGACCTGCGGCCGAGGGTGCCCTCGATCGCCGGTCCGCGCTGATCCGGACCGGCATACCGGAGGGCCTCATTCGGGTGGATTCATCCGGAATGCAGGGTTCGCGGAACTTCACTGGGGCGCCAGGAGTCCTTTGAAGTGAAGGCGGCTTCTGACCGGCCGCGACACGGGGGATGGACACGGGGGTGTTCGATCATGACCGACATCATTGAGCGCATCGCGGAACAACTGGTGGACGATGCCGGAGCGGAGGGTGTGGCGGGGCGGCCGGGCTCGGTAGGTGAACTGGCGCCGTTCGTCGCGCCATTGACCGTCCCGCCGGTGCTCAGGCCCGGCTCCGCGGACGTGCGCGAGGCGACGGAGATCGCGCTGCGGCCGACCTGGGTGCGGCTGCATCCGCAACTGCCGCCGACCCTGATGTGGGGGTATGACGGCTCCGTGCCGGGCCCCACCATCGAGGTGCGGCGCGGGCAGCGCGTCCGCGTCGCCTGGACCAACCGCATTCCGGAGGGCGAGTTCCCCGTCACGGCCGTCGAGGTTCCGCTCGGTGACCCGCGGACCGACCCGCCGCCCAGCACGCTGCCCGGCCGCGCGGGCGTCGAGCCGAACAAGGACGTGGCGGCGCTCCCCGCCTGGTCCGTGACGCATCTGCACGGCGCACAGACGGGCGGCGGGAACGACGGCTGGGCGGACAACGCCGTGGGGTACGGCGACGCCCAGCTCTCCGAGTACCCGAACGACCACCAGGCGGTCCAGTGGTGGTACCACGACCACGCCATGAACATCACCCGGTGGAACGTGATGGCGGGCCTGTACGGCACCTACCTGGTCCGTGACGACGAGGAGGACGCCCTCCAACTCCCCTGCGGGGACCGCGAGATCCCGCTGCTGCTCGCCGACCGGAACCTCGACACGGACGAGGGCGACGGCAGGCTGAACGGCCGCCTGCTGCACAAGGTCACCGTCATCGACCCGAAGAACCCCGAGACGGGCAAGCCGGTCTCACTGCCCTTCACGGGCCCGTACACCACGGTCAACGGCCGTATCTGGCCCTACGCCGACGTGGACGCGGCCTGGTACCGCTTCCGCCTGGTCAACGCGTCGAACGCCCGCATCTACGACCTGGTCCTGGTCGACGAGGACAACAACCCCGTGCGGGGCGTCCTCCACCAGATAGGCAGTGACGGCGGACTCCTGCCGCGCCCCGTGCCGGTCGACTTCGAAGGGGCTCTGCCGGCGCTCGCCGTCGCACCGGCCGAGCGCATGGACCTGCTCGTCGACTTCAGGGGACTGGCCGGTCAGCGGCTCCGTCTGGTCAACAAGGGCCGCGCCCAGGCGCCCGGCGTGCCCGACGTCGCGAACGACGTGCGCTATCCGCAGGTCATGGAGTTCCGGGTGGGGGAGTGCGCCGAGCCGGACACCTTCGAGCTGCCGGAGGTCCTCTCGGGCTCGTTCCGCCCGATCACGCACGACATCGAGCACGGCCACCGCCTGATCGTGCTGACCCCGCCCGCCACCAAGGGCGGCGGCGGACACCCGGAGATCTGGGAGATGGCCGAGGTCGAGAAGCCCGGCGACATCCAGGTCCCGACCGAGGGGATCATCCAACTGCGCGGCGATGACGGCAAGGTGAAGACCTACCGCCGGACGGCCCGCACGTTCAACGACGGCCTCGGCATCACCATCGCCGAGGGTGGCTACGAGCAGTGGAGCTTCCTGAACCTCGCGGTGAACCCGCCGGTCCTCCACCCCATGCACATCCACCTGGCGGACTTCCAGCTGCTCGGCCGGGACACCTATGACGTCTCGGGCTTCGACGTCACCGTCGGCGGCACCCGCGCACCGGTCGCCCCCGACCCGCGACGGCCGGTCCCGCTGGCCCCGAACGAGCGCGGCTGGAAGGACGTCTTCCGGGTGCCCGGCGGTCAACTGCTGCGCGTGATGGGCAAGTTCGACGGTGCGTACGGCCGCTTCATGTACCACTGCCACCTCCTGGAGCACGAGGACATGGGCATGATGCGGCCCTTCGTCGTGATGCCGAAGGAGGCCCTGAAGTTCGACCACGGCGCGGGGCACGGCGGCCACGGGGACCACGCGGCCTAGGCGGTCCGGGCGGCCGCCCCGGCGTGCCGCACGGCGGCTCGGGCCAGCGCTCGCACCATGGGGTGCGGCTGCGAGCCGTCGCCGTACAGTTCGGGCTGGAAGAGGGAGGCCAGGAAGAAGGGGTGGCCGGGGAGCTCGGCCAGCCGGACCTGGCCCTCCTCGTCCGTGCCCGTGAAGCGCAGGCCGTGCGCGCGCAGCGTGTCGAGGTGGGCGCTCGGGCCGTAGGAGCAGTGGTAGCGCTCGACGCTCCGGGTGGCGCCGAGGACCGACTCCGCGAGCGAGCCGGGCGTGATCGTCACCGTGCCCTCGTGGCCGACGAGGGAGCAGGCGAGCGGCGCGATGAGCAGGTCGTCGGCGTCGGGGTCGTTCTCGGCGTGCGCGACGCCGGGCAGGCCGCAGACGTTGCGCGCGTACTCCAGGAGCGTGTGCTGGAAACCGCCGCAGGTGCCGAGGAAGGGCACGCCGTCCTCGCGGGCGGTGCGGATCGCGGCCAGCGCCCCCGCCTCGCTGCGGTAGGGGCTGCCCGGCAGCACCCACACGGCGTCGAAGCCGCGCACCGCGTCCGGCTCCGCGGCGTCGGTGGTCGGGATCCAGTACGCGTCGAGGACGAGGCGGTCCTGCGTGGCGAGGGCGTCGAGGAGAAGGGGGATGCGGGTGTGGGCGACGACGTTCGGCGAACGGTCGCCGATCAACGCGACGCGGGCGGTGGGGGAGGGCTCGACGGCAGGGGAGGTGCGGACGGCGGCGGAGTTCCGCGCGGGATCGAAGGTCATGCCGTTCATCCTGGGCGCGACGCTTCGTTCACGTCCAACGATGAAATCTGCACCCTCCATAAGGGTTTCTGATGGGCTGGGTGATCCTTGAGGAATGGACCCGCACCTCCTGCGTACGTATGTGACAGTGGCCCGGCTCGGCTCGTTCTCCGCGGCCGCCCGCGAGCTCGGCTACACCCAGTCCGCCGTCTCCCAGCACATCGCCGCCCTGGAACAGGACCTCGGCGCCGCCCTGCTGACCCGTCGCCCCGTGGCCCCCACCCCGGCGGGCGCACGCCTCCTGGAGCACGCGGGTGCCCTGCTGCTGCGCCTCGACGCGGCCCGCGCCGAGGTCGTCCGCATGGCGGCCGCCCCCGAACAGGGCCTGACGCTCGCGGCCACGCCGACCGCGCTGACCCGGCGTACGGCCGAGGCGCTGCCCCCGGCGGGCGTCACCCTGTCCGTGCTGCCCCGCGAGGAGATACCCGCGGCCGTCGCGACCGGCGCCGCCGACCTCGGCCTCGTCGACGGCCTCGCCGCCCCGAGCGACCCCCTGCGCCTGCCCGACGTCGCACCGTTGACCGCGCGCGGCGTCGCCGAGGAGCCGGTCGCCGTGCTGCTCCCCGAGGGGCATCCGCTGGCCCGCCGCGCAGGGCTGCGCCTCGGCGACCTCGTCGACGCCCGCTGGCTGGACGCCCCCGGCGCCGGGCTCCCGCTGGCCCAACTCCGCGCGGCGAACGGCACATCGGGATTCCGGCCCGCGCTGCGTTACGACGGCACGGACCTGCGCACGCTGGCCGCGCTGGTCGCCGCGGGCCACGGTCTCGCCCTGCTGCCCCACGCGGTGGCGGACGAGGCGCGGGGGACCGTCGCCGTGCCGCTGACGGCACCTCGCGTCGCCCACCGCACGGAACTGCTCCACGCGGGGGCCCTGCGCGGGCCCGCGGCGGCGCTGGCCGCACAGCTGGACGTCACCCGTTCGTGAGGCGTCGCCGCCGGGTCACTCCGGGTAGAGCTGTGGCCGGAGGCGAGCCATGGATCAGACCACGTTGCGTCCCAAGCCGATGCCGGGCCAGTACCCCGGCGAACACCC
This sequence comes from Streptomyces sp. NPDC036815, assembly GCF_055609205.1. Lineage (NCBI taxonomy): Bacteria > Bacillati > Actinomycetota > Actinomycetes > Kitasatosporales > Streptomycetaceae > Streptomyces > Streptomyces sp. NPDC036815. The sequence continues at coordinate 136,924 of NZ_JBVJPW010000017.1, forward strand.
CGGCAGGAACTCGGGCCGGAACCCGGGCCCGGCTCCCGGAGAGCACCCCGGAGAGCACCCCGGAAAGCACCCCGGGAAGGGCCACCGGCCGCATGCCGTCCGGCGCCGCGGCAGGCGCCTGGTGCCCCTGATCGCCGGGCTGCTGTTCGCGGTGGCCCTGGTGCTCTGCGGCGTCGGGCTCGGCACGGTGAGCGCCACCGTGATCGGCATGAGCAAGCTGGCCGACCTGCAGAAGGCGGCGCAGGGACCCGCCGGCGCTCCCGGCCCCGGACCCGGCGCCCCCGCCCCGGCACCCGGCCCCACCGCTCCCGTCCTCGGCCCCGCTCCCGTCCCTGCCCCCGCGTCTGCCCCCGCCTCCGCCCCCGCCCTCGCGCCGAGACCGGAGGCGCGTCCGCCCGCGGCCCGGTCCAGGAACGCCACCCTCGGCGTCGAGGCCGTCGACGCGCCCAGGGGTGCGGGCGCGCTGCTGGTCGGGGTGCACATCCCCGGCCCCGGGTACACCGCCGGGCTGGTGCGCGGGGACACCCTGCTCGCGTTCGGCACGGCGCGTATCGACTCGGCGGCGGAGCTCGCCTCGGTGGTCGGCGCGGCCCGCCCCGGCAGGCCGGTGACGCTGACGGTGCGCCACCGGCAGGGCGGGCGTCAGGTCCTTTCGGTGCGGCCGGGGGTCGTGACATGACGCCGCGTCGGTAACGGGCTCGCGGTCGTCCGTGGCGGCGGGCAAGATGCAGGCGTAGCCAACAGGAGGTCTTCATGAGCACCGCGCCCGCACCTTTCACCGCCGACGACTACAGGGCCCGCATGGAGCGCGCCGCGGCCTCGGCCGCCGAAGCGGGCCTGGCGGGTGTCCTCGTCGCCCCGGGCCCCGACCTCGTGTGGCTCACCGGCTACCGGCCGACCGCGGCGACCGAGCGCCTGACCGTCCTGGTGCTCGCGGCCGGGCAGGACCCCGTTCTCGTCGTGCCCACCCTGGAGGCGCCGGACGCCGCGCACGCCGCGGGAGCGTCCGCGCTCACCCTGCGGGACTGGACCGACGGCAAGGACCCGTACGCCGTCACCGCCCCGCTCCTCGACGGGTCGGGCCGCTTCGCCGTGAGCGACAACTCCTGGGCGATGCACCTGCTCGGCTTCCAGAAGGCGCTGCCCGGCACGTCGTACGTGTCCCTGACCGAGGGCCTCCCGATGCTCCGCGCGGTCAAGGACGACGCCGAGCTGGAGCGCCTCGCGGCGGCGGGCGCGGCGGCCGACGCGACGTACGAGGAGATCAAGAAGGTCCCCTTCGCGGGCCGCAGGGAGACCGACGTCGCCGCCGATCTCGCGGACCTGCTGCGGCAGTTCGGGCACTCCCAGGTCGACTTCACGGTCGTCGGCTCGGGGCCCAACGGCGCCAACCCGCACCACGAGGCGGGCGACCGCGTCATCGACCACGGCGACATGGTGGTCCTCGACTTCGGCGGCCTGCTGCACGGCTACGGCTCGGACACCTCCCGCACCGTCCACGTCGGCGAGCCGACCGCAGAGGAGCAGCGGGTCCACGACGTGGTGCGCGAGGCGCAGGCGGCGGGCTGCGCGGCGGTGCGCCCCGGCGCCGCCTGCCAGGACGTCGACCGCGCGGCCCGCGCGGTGATCACCGAGTTCGGCTACGGCGAGCACTTCATCCACCGCACGGGACACGGCATCGGCGTCACCACCCACGAACCGCCGTACATGATCGAGGGCGAGGAGCAGCCGCTGGTGCCGGGGATGTGCTTCTCCGTGGAGCCCGGCATCTACCTGCCGGGCCGCTTCGGTGTGCGCATCGAGGACATCGTGACGGTCACGGAGGAGGGCGGGCGGCGGCTGAACACCACCGCCCGCGAGATGGCGATCGTCGACTGACCCGCCCCCCACCCGGCCTCTACGCCGCGGCCAGGATCACGCACGACTCCGCGGGCAGGCGCACCACGCCGTCCGGGCCGGGCGCGGCGACCGGCTCCCACGCGGCGAGCACGCGCGCGTGGCGGCCGTCCAGCGGTACCACGACGGTCTCCTCACCGAGGTTCACCGCGATCCGCAGGTCCCCGCGGCGGAACGCGAACCAGCGGGCCCCTTCGTCGTAGGCCACCCGCACCGCGGCCAGGTCGGGGTCGGTCAGGTCGCCGCGGGTGCGCCGCAGTGCGATCAGCTCGCGGTACCAGGCGAGGAGCCGCGCGTGGTGGCCGTCGGAGGGTTCGGACCAGTCGAGGCAGGAGCGGTCCCGGGTGCCGTGGTCCTGCGGGTCGGGGATGTCCTCCTCGGCCCACCCGTGTGCCGCGAACTCCCGCCGCCTGCCCCGCCGTACGGCCTCGGCCAGCTCGGGGTCGGTGTGGTCCGTGAAGAACTGCCAGGGCGTGGAGGCGCCCCACTCCTCGCCCATGAAGAGCATCGGCGTGAAGGGACTCGTGAGGGTGAGCGCGGCCGCGCAGGCGAGCAGGCCGGGGGAGAGGGCGGCCGAGAGGCGGTCCCCCTGCGCGCGGTTGCCGACCTGGTCGTGGGTCTGGCTGTAGCCCAGGAAGCGGTACGCGGGCGTCCGCGCGCGGTCCACCGGGCGGCCGTGGGCGCGCCCGCGAAACGTCGAGTACGTCCCGTCGTGGAAGAACCCGCGGGTCAGCGTCTTGGCGAGCGCGGTGAGCGGAGCCCGCGCGAAGTCCTCGTAATAGCCCTGGGACTCGCCGGTGAGCGCGGTGTGCAGGGCGTGGTGGAAGTCGTCGTTCCACTGCGCGTGCAGGCCGAGTCCGCCGCTCGCGCGCGGGGTGACCGTCCGCGGGTCGCCGAGGTCGGACTCCGCGATCAGGAACAGCGGCCTGCCGAGTTCTTCGGCCAGGGAGTCGACGGAGGCGGAGAGTTCCTCCAGGAAGTGGCACGCGCGCGTGTCCCGCAGCGCGTGCACCGCGTCGAGGCGCAGGCCGTCGATGCGGTAGTCGCGCAGCCAGGCCCGCGCACTGCCGATCAGATACGCGCGCACCTCGTCCGAGCCGGGCGCGTCCAGGTTGACCGCGGCGCCCCAGGGCGTCTGGTGCGTCTCGGTGAAGTAGGGGCCGAAGGCGGGCAGGTGGTTGCCCGAGGGGCCGAGGTGGTTGTGGACGACGTCCAGGACGACGCCGAGCCCGTGCGCGTGGGCCGCGTCGACAAATCGCTTCAACGCCTCGGGTCCGCCGTACGGTTCGTGCACGGCCCACAGCGAGACCCCCTCGTACCCCCAGCCGTGCCGGCCGGGGAAGGGGCACAGCGGCATCAGTTCCACGTGTGTGACACCGAGCCGGGCGAGGTGCCCGAGCCGGCCCGCCGCCGCGTCGAGGGTGCCTTCGCGCGTGTACGTCCCCACGTGCAGCTCGTACAGGACCGCGTCCCGCACCCCGCGCCCCGCCCAGGGCGTCCGCCACGCGTACCGGTCGTGGTCGACGACCGCGCTGAGGCCGTCGGGGCCGTCCGGCTGGCGCCGCGAGCGCGGGTCGGGCAGGACGGGGCCCCCGTCCACCGAGAAGCCGTACCGCGCCCCGTCCTCGGCCACCGCCTCGCCCGACCACCACCCCGCGCGGTCCGCGTCGCGCTCCAGCGCGCCGGTGCTGCCCGCGCACTCCAGTTCGACCCGCTCGGCCTCCGGTGCCCATACTTCGAACCTCACCGACGGTTCCCCTTCGTCCGCTGTCCGTCACACCGTGCGTTCATGGTGTGTCCCATGGTGCGTCAGAAAGCCTCCGGACGTGGGGGGAAGCGGCCGATCGGCCGCCTTTCCCGGCGTTCTGGACACCCGGGGCGCGGGTGCCCGACAATTCCCTGGTGACATCGTCTTTCGAGTTCTCCACGTACCCCGCGCGGGTGACGGACGCCGAGCGCGACCGGGCGCTGGACGCACTCAGGGAGGGTGCGGCCGTCGGCAGGCTGTCCCACGACACCTTCCTGCGGCGCATGGAGCTCGTGCTGTCCGCCCGCAGGCCCGACGAACTGGCCGTGCTCACCGCCGATCTGCGGACCGAGGGACGCTGGACGCGCAAGGTGCTCGGCGGCGTCGGCGCGATCTCCGGGTTCACGATGAAGCTGCGCAGGGCCTGGCAGGCGGAGCGGCTGCCGAAGCTGCTGCTGCCCTCGCCCGACAGCCCCCACCCGCTGCGGATAGGCCGCGACCCCGCCAACGGCCTGCGGCTGAGCCACGACACGGTCTCCCGGGTGCACGCCGAACTGCGGCGCCAGGGCGGCATGTGGGTCCTGCGCGACCTCGGCTCCACCAACGGAACCTCCGTCAACGGCCGCAGGGTGACCGGCGTCGCCCTCGTCCAGGACGGCGACCTGGTGAGCTTCGGCCGGATGGCCTTCCGCCTCGCCACGAGCTGACGCGCGCTCCGACCGACAGGCCCGCGCGCTCACCCGTGCGCGCGGCCGCGGTCGAGCTCCGCGCGCGCGTGCCGGGCGGCCGCCATCGTCGTACGGGACTGGTGCTCGACCTGGTCCTCCAGCGGCACCCACCGGGCCCTGAACCGTTCGGCGAACTCCTCGCTCCACAGCGTCACGAGCCGCTCCAGGCGCGGCGCCGACCGGTCGCCCGCCTCGTCGAGCACCCGCAGGAGCATCGCCGCCGCCCGCAGCGGCAGCCGCCTGCCGAAGGCGTCGACGCTCCCGATGTACGCCTTGGAGGTGCCCGCGGGCGGCAGCCGCCGCCAGTCGTCGGCGAGCCCGGGCACCAGGGCCAGCGCCCAGCGCGCCGCGCGCAGCAGCGGCCCTTCCGCGCCGGGCAGCCGCGGCAGCGCCTCGCCCAGGATCTCCTCGACGAGCCGGGCGTCCCGCCGCAGCCGCCGCGCGAGCGCCCGCATCGCCCGCACCGGTGCCGGATGCGCCGCCGCGTCGCCGACCAGGTCGCTCGCCCACATCGGCACCTCGACGATCGCGGTGCGCCCGCCGTAGTGGTGGGTGCGGTGCCAGGTGGTGAGCCGGGCGTCCTCGGGCAGGCTCGGGTACGCCGCGGCCACGCCGGGTCCCGGCAGTACGTGGACGCCGGGCCCGGAGACCCACCAGCCCGCGGCGTCCGACGCCCCCGTCTCGACCGGAATGTGCAACTCCGCCGCCGACTCGGCGAACGGCTCCGCGAGGCCCGGGATGTCCTTCGTCAGCTGGACCCAACTGCCGCCCAGATCGGTGCAGTGCAGGGACACCTGCAGGTAGGGGCGCAGTTCGTCGATGACGGCGGTCAGGGCACGGGTCTCGGGCGGCAGCCGGTCGGGCGGCAGCACGGAGGGCGACCACTCGGGCTGCTCGGGTCCGGCGGGGCGGAAGAAGTTGCGGTGGTAGTCCAGGAGCGAGCGGGGCGCGGGCGTGCGGTGCAGGCTCGCGCCGTCCGGGTCCGCGCAGAGCAGGAAGTGCCAGGAGGTGTCGGCGCGCAGGTGCGGGTCGCGCAGGGTCCGCTCGGCGAGGTGCAGGAGCGTCGAACCGCCGGTCGGCTCGTTGGCGTGCGCGCCCGCGACGACGAGGACCGCGCGGGCGGAGCTCCCCACGGAGAGCAGGTGCAACGGCCGCCCCTCGCGCGAGGTGCCGACCTCGCGCAGAACGCTCAGTTCGGTGCGGTGGGCGGCCAACTGACGTGCGCAAAGCACGAGTTCATGAACACTGGGATAGTGATGCACCGCCAGTCGGCCCCCCGTCCGGCCCCCCACTGAGGCAATCGCAGTACCCCATGCCCCGGAAGGGGTGTCAAGAACGCCCAGCGGTGAGCGGCGCCCCGCGCGATGTCACCTGTACGGCGGTACGGAGCCTGCGCCGCGCGGCGCCCGGTAGCCGTCCTGAACACACCCGCGCGGCCGTTCGCCGCGCCGACGCACAGGTCGGAGCCCGCGGTGCGCTGCCCATCCGTCCCGCCCGGCGGCCCGATACCGGCCGCGGGCCCCTCCGCCGCGCCCCGCAAGGAGCGCGCCCCGGGTCCCCCGCAGGGCCCGGGGCGCACCGACCCGCACGACCGGCGGACCCACCGCACCCACGGCTCCCGGCACACGGCCCGCGCCGCCCGCACGCGCCCGTCGTGCTGCGCCGCGCGGTCCGCCCCGTCGTCGTGGCGGGCACCCCGTTGCCCGCGGGGGCGGTCGTGGTCTGCCTGGTCGGTGCGGCGGGCCGCGATCCCGCGCGGTTCGCCGACCCCGACCGCTACGACATCCTGCGCACGGACCCGGGCGGCCTCGCGTTCGGCGCGGGACGCCACTCCTGCCTCGGCGACGAGCTCGCCGGGCGCGTCGCGGAGTACGGTCTGCTCGCCCTGCTCGACGCCATGGCGGCGATGCGCTGGGCGCCGGGTTTCAGACCGGCTCCCCGGGGGCTGCGGACCCGGGGTCCGCGGACGCTGCTCGTGCGTCCCGGCCGAGCCGCTCGCCCTCGGTGACCCGTTCCAGGAGCGCCACCGGCGACGTGGCGAAGAGCTCCGCCACGCGCGCGTGCCCCTCGAACTTCCGCTCCGGAGCGAGCAGATCGGACCACCGGCCCGCCGGAAGCGCCAGCTCCGTCTCCCGCCAGCCGCCCGCGTCCGCCAGGCGCAGGGAGAGCCGGGTCGCGGCCACCACCACTTCTCCGGAACGGGCGAACGCCACGCAGTGCGCCGCGCCCGGCCCCTCGGCGGCCAGCGGCTCGTACGTCGCCGCGCCCCCGAACAGCTCCGGCCGCCGTCGCCGGAGCCGCAGCGCCGCCGCCGTGAGCACCAGCTTCTCCTCCGAGAGGTCCGCGAGCCCGGCGAGGCCCGCGCCCTCCGGGCGGGCGTCGAGCCGGGCCAGCACGTGGTGCGGGAACCGCACCGGCCGCCGGTTGTCCGGGTCGACCAGGGCGCGGTACTCGCTCTCCGTGCCCTGGTAGACGTCGGGCACGCCGGGCATCGTCAGATGCAGGAGCGCCGCCCCGAGAATGATGGCCCGCACATGGGTGTCAAGACCCTGTGCGAAGGACGCCACCGCGTACAGCGGCGGCCCGCTCGGCCCCGCCTCCACGAACGCCTCCACGGCCTTCTCGTACGCCTCGTCGGGCTCGGTCCAGCTGGTGTGCAGGCCCGCCTCGCGCACGTGCTTCAGGAGGGCGTCCCGCAGCCGCGTGTCGTAGGGGAAGCCGAACCCGACCGACGTCTGCCAGGCGGCCCAGGCCAGTTGGGGGTCGGGCGCGCAGGTGCCGCCCACGCGCGCGGTCTGCTCGGTCAGTTCGGCGAGCAGACCGGCCCACCGGCCGGGGCACTGCGTCAGGACGGAGATGCCCGCCCGTACGTCGGCGCTGCGCTTGGTGTCGTGGGTCGTCAGGACCGTGCCCGAGTACGGCCAGTCGCGCTGCACGCGCGCGCAGTACGCGTGGAACTCCTCGACCGGCACCGCCGGGCGCTCGGGCGCGCCGCCCACCTCCGCCGCCGAGAGGAGCGGCGCGTGCCGGTAGAACGCGGTGTCCTCCACGGCCTTGGCGCGCAGCGCGGACGACGTCTGGGCGAACCGCGCGCGGAACTCCTCCAACGCCTCCCGGGCTCCCGGGACCCGCGTCCGCCCCAGCGCCAAGTCCCGTACGACGTCGACCGCCGCGGCCTCCTCGGGCACGGCGAAGGCGGCCCTGGCCTCGTCGGCGGCGCGTTCGGTGAGCACCGTCTCGGGGGCGTCGCCCCCGCGGACGTAGGGCCGGTAGACGGGAAGCCGGACGAGCAGTTCCCTGAGCGCGGTGCGCAGCGCCCACGGCGCGTGGTCGCGCAGCCCGGGCCCGGCCGCGCAGATCGCGGCGGCGACCCGGGTGAGGCGGTCGACCTCGGCGGCCAGTTCGTGCGTGACGACCTTGTACGCGGCGCGGCGCACCGTCGCGTCCCAGTCGCCGCCCCGGTCCGCGGGCGGCGCGGCGAAGCGCCGGTACTGGCCGAGCAGTTCACCGGCGCCCGCCGGGTCGGTGAAGACGCCGTCGACGTGGCGCAGCGCGTCGTAGCCGGTGGTGCCGGCCACCGGCCAGGCGGCGGGCAGGCGTTCGCCGTCGGCGAGGATCTTCTCCACCACGGTCCAGCGTCCGCCGGTCGCCTCGTGCAGCCTCTGGAGGTACGCGCCCGGGTCCGCCAGGCCGTCGGGGTGGTCGATCCGCAGCCCCTCGACGACGCCCTCGCGGAGCAGCGAAAGGATCTTCCCGTGGGTCGCATCGAAGACTTCCGGGTCCTCGACGCGCACTCCGATGAGGTCCGAGATGGTGAAGAAGCGCCGGTAGTTGAGCTCCGTACGGGCGAGCCGCCACCAGGCCGGGCGGTACCACTGGGCGTCCAGGAGCTCCGGGAGCGGCAGCTCCGCGGTGCCCTCGCGGAGGGGGAACGCGTGTTCGTGGTAGCGGAGTGTGTCGCCGTCGACCCGCAGGTGGGCGAGCTCGTCCCCGAGGCGGCCCCCGAGGAAGGGCAGCAGGACGCGCCCGCCGCCCGCCTCCCAGTCGATGTCGAACCAGCGCGCGTACGGCGACCCGGGGCCTTCGCGCAGCACCTCCCACAGCGCGTGGTTGTGCCGCGGCACCGCCGCCATGTGGTTCGGCACGATGTCCACGACCAGGCCGAGCCCGGCCGCGCGGGCGGTGCGGGACAGCGCCCGCAGCCCGTCCTCGCCGCCCAGCTCCTCCCGCACGCGCGCGTGGTCCACGACGTCGTAGCCGTGCGTCGAGCCGGGGACGGCCTCCAGGACCGGCGACAGGTGCAGATGCGAGACGCCGAGCGAGGCCAGATGGGGGACGGCCCCCTCGGCGGCCGCGAAGGGGAAGTCCGGCTGCAGCTGGAGCCGGTAGGTGGCGGTGGGCGGGACCGCGGGCCCGGGGCGATCCGGCGTCATGCGCGTCATGTGAACGTACGTACCCCTCTCGGCGGCTTTCGTGTCATCGACTCATGCGTGTCCCCGGGACCGCGTCGTTAGCGTCGGACGATGGCTCAGAACACGCGGGACGCGTACCGCACGGTGCTCCGGACGACAGGGGCCCTGCTGCCCGTCCTCTCGTTCTTCGGCAGGCTGCCCGTGGCCATGATCCAGTTCGGCAGCGTGCTGCTCGTGACCGAGACCAGCGGGTCGCTGGCCACCGGCGGGATCGTCGCCTGCGCGCTCGCGCTGGGCCAGGTGGGCCTGGGCCCCTTCGTCGGCCGCCTCGCGGACCGGCGGGGCCAGCGCCCCGTGGTGCTCGCCTTCTCGCTCGGCAACGCCGCGGCGATCACGGCGTACACCCTGGGCGCCGTCGCCGGTCTGCCGACGCCCGCCCTCGTCGCCCTGGGCGTCCTCGCGGGCGCCACGATCCCCGGCATCGGCCCGCTCGCCCGCGCCCGGGCCGTCCCGCTGGTGCGCGCCGCGGGCGGCGACGACCGGCTCGCCGGGGCCGTACTCTCCCTGGAGAGCACGATGGACGAGCTGTCCTTCGTGCTCGGTCCCGCCCTGGTGGGCCTCGCCGCCGTGGCGGGCCATCCCGCGTACGCCTTCGGGGCGGCGGCGCTCCTGGTCGCCGTCTGCGGCACGGCCTTCGCCCTCCATCCGACGGGCCGCACCCCGAAGGCGGCCGCCGAAAGGTCCGCACGCGCGCGGGGCGAACGTCCGCGGCTGCCGCGTTCGGTGTACGTGGTGCGCGCCGGGCTGCTCTTCCTCGGGGTGCTGCTCGGTGCCTGCGGGGCGGGAATCACCGCGCTCACCGAGGAGCTGGGACAGCCGGGGCAGGCCGGGCTCGTCTACGCGGCGATGGGCGTCATGAGCGCCGTGGTCGGGCTCTCCATGGCCGCGGTGCCCGAGCGCTTCGGGCTGCTCGCGCGCTGGCGCGCGGCGACGGCCGCCGCGGCGCTGCTCTCGCTCCCTCTGGTCTGGACCGACAGTCTGGCCGGGCTCTACGCAGTGGTCACCTTCTTCGGCGCGGTCTACGCCCCGAACCTCATCACGGGTTTCGCCCTCACCGAGCGGGGCGTGCCGCCGGAGCGGCTCGCCGAGGGCATGACCTTCGCGGCGAGCGCCTTCGTCGGCGGACAGGCGGTGACGCTCGCGGTGGCCGGGCGGCTCGCGGAGTCCCACGGGGCGGGGGCCGCGTTCGCCCTCGGCAGCGCGGCCGCGGCGGTGGCGTTCGTGATCGCCCTGCTGGCCCGCCACGATCCGCCACGCCCCGAACCGCCCCCTGCCGAAGCCTCCTCTCAGCCGCCCCGAGCCGTCGTCACGCCGGACGCTGCAACACCGTGAGGCTCCGGTCCGCCAGCGTGATCCGGTCGCCGGCCCGCACCTTCGGCCCGGCGTCCGGCGGCACCCCGTCGTCGAGCGCGGTGTCGATCACGATCTGCCACTGCCGCCCGTGGTTGACCGGCACCACGAACTCCGTCGGCTCCGGTGCCGCGTTGAACATCAGCAGGAACGAGTCGTCGCAGATGCGCTCGCCCCGCGGATCCGGCTCCGAGATCGCGTTGCCGTTCATGAACACACTCAGCGCCCGCGCGTGCGAGGCGTCCCAGTCGCTCTGCTCCATCTCGTCGCCCTCGGGCGTGAACCAGGCGATGTCGGACAGTTCGTCGCGCGTGCCCTGGACCGGACGGCCGTGGAAGAACCGGCGCCTGCGGAAGACCGGATGGTCGCGCCGGAGCATCGCCATGGTCCGGGTGAAGGCGAGGAGCGAGTTCTCGCCGTCGGGCCAGCGCACCCACGCCAGTTCGTTGTCCTGGCAGTAGGCGTTGTTGTTGCCGCCCTGCGTGCGCGCGAACTCGTCGCCGTGGCTGAGCATCGGCACGCCCTGGGAGAGCATCAGCGTGGCGATGAAGTTCCGCATCTGGCGCGCCCGCAGCGCGAGGACGCCCTCGTCGTCCGTATCGCCCTCGGCGCCGCAGTTCCAGGAGCGGTTGTGGCTCTCGCCGTCCTGGTTGTTCTCACCGTTGGCCTCGTTGTGCTTCTCGTTGTACGAGACGAGGTCGTGCAGCGTGAACCCGTCGTGGCAGGTGGTGAAGTTGATGGACGCCAGCGGGCGCCGGCCGTCGTCCTGGTAGAGGTCGGATGAGCCGGTGAGCCGGGACGCGAACTCCGCGAGGGTGCGCGGTTCGCCCCGCCACAGATCGCGCACCGTGTCGCGGTACATGCCGTTCCACTCGGTCCACAGCGGCGGGAAGTTGCCCACCTGGTAGCCGCCCTCGCCGACGTCCCAGGGCTCGGCGATCAGCTTCACCTGGCTGACCACCGGGTCCTGCTGCACGAGGTCGAAGAACGACGACAGCCGGTCCACCTCGTGGAACTGCCGCGCGAGCGTCGCCGCGAGATCGAAGCGGAACCCGTCCACGCGCATGTCCGTGACCCAGTGCCGCAGCGAATCCATGATCATCTGAAGCACGTGCGGCGAGCGCATGAGCAGGGAGTTGCCGGTCCCGGTGGTGTCCATGTAGTAGCGGGGATCGTCCATGAGGCGGTAGTACGAGGCGTTGTCGAGGCCCTTGAAGGAGAGCGTCGGGCCCAGGTGGTTGCCCTCGGCGGTGTGGTTGTAGACGACGTCGAGGATCACCTCGATGTTCGCCTCGTGCAGCGCCTTCACGGCCTGCTTGAACTCCAGGACCTGCTCGCCCCGGTCGCCCCAGGAGGCGTACGCGTTGTGCGGGGCAAAGAAGCCGATGGTGTTGTAGCCCCAGTAGTTGTTGAGGCCCATGTCCACGAGCCGGTGGTCGTTCACGAACTGGTGGACCGGCATCAGCTCCAGCGCCGTCACGCCGAGACCGGTGAGGTGCTCGATGACCGCCGGGTGCCCGAGCGCCGCGTACGAGCCGCGGAGTTCGTCAGGGAGGTCCGGGTGGAGCATGGTCAGGCCCTTCACGTGGGCCTCGTAGATCACCGTCTGGTGGTACGGCGTGCGCGGCGGGCGGTCGTCGCCCCAGTCGAAGTACGGATTGACCACCACCGACGTCATCATCTGCGGCGCCGAGTCCAGGTCGTTGCGCACCTCGGGCTCCTCGAAGTGGTAGCCGTACACCTCCTCGCCCCAGTCGATGCGCCCGCTGACCGCGCGCGCGTACGGATCGAGCAGTAGTTTCGCGGAGTTGCAGCGGTGCCCCTGCTCCGGTGCGTAGGGACCGTGCGCCCGGAAGCCGTAGCGCTGTCCCGGCATGACGCCGGGCAGATACGCGTGCCGCACAAACGCGTCGGACTCGCGCAGCTCGATGGCTGTCTCCGAGCCGTCGTCGTGCAGCAGACACAGCTCCACGCGCTCTGCGGTCTCGGAGAAGACCGCGAAATTCGTGCCGGCTCCGTCGTACGTGGCACCTAAGGGATACGCCTGCCCAGGCCAGACCTGCATGTATACGACTCTTCCACTCACGCCCCCTCGAGTTGGGGCCACTTTGGCCAGAGTCTGCCCGAAAGTGGGGCAACCACCCCGGAGTTGAACCCGTCTAACCGTCCGACCACATACTCGGCGTGCCCACCGAAGGGGCGCCAGGGGAGTAGGGGGAGTAAGTGCGAGAAACAGTCAGACGCCACCTGGGGAAGGTGGTGGCGGGCGCGGCGGTCCTGGCGGCCGCGACCGCCGTGCTGGTGGGCGTCAATCTGCCCGGTTCGCAGGCAGGCGGCTCGGGGGACCGCCAGGCCAACGCGGCAGCGGCGGAGCAGGACGCCATCGCGAAGGACGGCGTCGTGGAGTCCGCGCCCCAGGAGGGCGCGAAGGGCATAGGCAGCGACCCGCTGACCGATGAGGAGATAGAGCGCGCGGAGAAGGCCTCGGTTTCGGGCCAGATGCGCTCCAGCGCCCGGGACGTCGAGGGGGACCGCGGCCCGCAGCTGCTGTCCACCAACCTCAGCGAGCCGGAGCCCAGCGACAGCGGCGCGACGCCGCCGCGGCGGGCCGAAGTCGTCTACTACGACTACAAGAAGGACGCCGTCATCACCAAGACGGTGGATCTGCGGACCGGCACGGTGGCCAACACGACCACCTCGCAGAACGTGCAGCCGCCGCCCAGCCAGGAGGAGCTCGCCGAGGGCGCCAGGCTGCTGATCGCCGACCCGCTCGGCAAGGGCCTGAAGAAGGACTTCGAGCACGCCACGGGCAAGGCGCTGGCCGGCCCGGAACAGTTGCAGCTGAGCGGCATGGTCTTCCGCAAGGAGACCGTGAAGCGCGTGCCGTCCGACCTCACCGAGTGCGGCAAGCACCGGTGTCTGCAGGTCGTCACCAAGGTCAAGAACGGTCCGTGGATCGACACCCGGGCCCTCGTCGTCGACCTGAGCACCCGCACCGTGGGCCGCCTCGGCTGATCCGGCCGCCCGCGCACGACACCACACGCCCGCTTCTCCTCGTACGAGGGAGTCCATTCCGCAATGCACGTCAACAGAGTTCCGCGCGCCCGCAAACGGGTCACCATGGCCCTCGCGGTCTCCGCGCTCCTCGGCGGCGCCATATCCGTCGCCGCACCCGCCTCCGCCGCCCCCGAGGCGCCGCCCGCCGCTCCGGTCGCGGCGGCCGACTGCAGCGACGCCTACAAGATCGAGCAGACCGTCGACGGCGGCACGACCTGGCGCATGTGCTGGCACTACAACACGCTCTCCGGCCTGATCCTCGACAAGATCAGCTACCAGCCGAAGGGCGAGCCCAAGCCGATCCCGGTCATGACCAGCGCGCGCCTCGCCCAGGTGCACGTCCCCTACGACGACGGCAAGGCCGAGTACGACGACGTCACCGGCACCGACTTCGGCCAGGCCCTGCAGAACCTCAACCCCGGCGAGTGTCCCGGCGGCACCATCAAGACCGTCAAGGTCCCGCACCGGGGCAACGTGAAGGGCCTGTGCGCCACCACGCGCGCGCGTGGGCACGCGTACCGCCTGAACGACGACCAGAGCACCGGCGGCAACGGAAAGCTCTACACGGGCCAGGGCAAGGACCTGCTCGTCTACACCGTGAACAAGGCCTCCTGGTACGAGTACATCACCGAGTGGCGGTTCTCCTCGGACGGCACCATCACGTCCAACGTCGGCGCGACCGGCAGCCTCTCGCCGTACGACTACGACGGCGGCGACGACCGCGGCTGGCCCATCGGCAAGGGCGACCAGGCCAAGGCCGAGAGCCACGCCCACAACGTCTTCTGGCGGCTCAACTTCGGTCTGGACGGCTCCCCGAAGGCCAAGGTCGAGCAGTACGACTCCAAGGTCACCCCGCCCACCGGCGACGGCAGCCCCACCACGAAGACCACCCGCACCAAGGTCACCAAGGAGCTCACGGGCGACCACAAGGACATGCGCTGGTGGCGCGTGGTCAGCAACACCGGCAAGAACAAGGACGGCCACCCGCGGTCGTACGAGATCGTGCCGGGGCCCAGCAACAAGCACGCGGGCCGGGAATTCACCAAGCACGACGTGTACTTCACCCAGTACAAGGCGTGCGAGCAGTACGCGAGCAACAACCCGGGCTGCCCCAACGGAACGCCGACCAGCGTCGACAAGTGGGTGAACGGCCAGGCCATGGACCACCCCGTCACGTGGGTGCACATCGGCTTCCACCACATCGCGCGTGACGAGGACCAGCAGCCGATGCCGGTCCACTGGCAGGGCTTCTCGCTGGCGGCGCGCGACGTCACGGCTATGAGCCCGCTCACTCCGCAGGACCTGGCGAACCAGAACGGCCAGCCGCCGCTGGGTGGTTGAGAATCCACCCTGCCCATCGGGCTGCACCGCCGGCCGCTCCCGGAGTACCCTTCCTTGATCTTTGACTGGGGGAGTGTTCGGGGGCGGAAGGCGGTGCGCGGGTGAGCTCGGGTGGTCGGGAGCTGCCCCCTGGTGACGAGGGTCACGAGGGGAGCTCCGCGGACGTACCCCCCGGAGCGGTGTCTCTGGCGCGGCCGATGGAGATGGGATCTCAGATCGGACCCGAACTGGACTGGGACGCCGACGCCTGGCGCGAGGTCCGTACGCGCGCACAGCGTGCCGGGCGGGCCTACGTCTGGCTGAACCTGGTGGAGCAGCGGCTGCGCGCGGTCGTGGCCGCTGTTCTGCGTCCCGTCTACGAACCGGTCCACGCCGACGACTGGGTCGTGGCGGCGGCGGGCCCCGCCGGGCAGGAGTGGGTCCAGCGGGCCGTCGCCGTGCGCGAGGTGAGCCGCCGCAAGGGCTACCTGCTCGACCCGGCCGACGACAACGTCCTCAGCTTCCTCACGCTGCCGCAGCTGCGCGAGCTGATGGTGCAGCACTGGCCGTGCTTCGAGCCGTACCTGGACGACCGGCGCGACGTCGAGCTGGCCCTGGACGAGCTGGAGGTCACCCGGAACGTCGTCTCCCGCAACCGCGCCCTCTCGGAGGCCGTCCTCGCCCAGGCCGAGCGCGCCTCGGCCCGGCTCCTGGACATGCTCGGCGCGGGCACCGACACGCCCTCCGCGCGGCGCCTGCCCGTCGACGCCGTCGAGGACCTGGTCGGCGACCGGTACGCGGACGTCGTCGGCGTCCACCCGGACCGGGTCCGGCTCCTGCGGCAGTTCCCCGCCGAGGACATCTTCGGCAGCGCCCGCCGCCTCGACGCCATCGGCATAGGCCTCAACCTCCTCGTGCAGAACTTCTCCGGGCGCCGTCTCGTCCGGCTCGCGGAGTCCGGCTGCCGGGTGCGGCTGCTCTTCATCAACCCGGCGAGCAGTGCGGTCAAGCGGCGGGAGCGTGAACTGG
Source organism: Streptomyces sp. NPDC036815 (assembly GCF_055609205.1). Lineage (NCBI taxonomy): Bacteria > Bacillati > Actinomycetota > Actinomycetes > Kitasatosporales > Streptomycetaceae > Streptomyces > Streptomyces sp. NPDC036815. Next base: position 152,523 of record NZ_JBVJPW010000017.1, read on the forward strand.
GCCTGAAGAAAGGCGAGTTGAGCCGTTCCGTCGAGATGAACATCTTGCACATGCGCCGGGTCAGGGCCCGTCTTCGCGACCCGGGCGCCTTCGAGATCCAGGTCTTCGACGAGACCCCGCGCTTCACCGCGTACCTGGTCGACGGGGACGGCGCGGACGGCATCGCGGTCGTCCAGTCGTATCTGCGCAGGACCCGCGGGATGGAGGCGCCGGTGCTCGTGCTGCGCGGCGGCGGGCGGGTGGTGAAGTCGGGCGATCCGGGCGAGGGCGGGCTTTTCGTGGCATACCGCGAGGAGTTCGAGGTGGCGTGGGCCGACTCGCGGCCGGTCTCGTGACGGCGGGGCGGGTGCGATGACGGCGTCGGCGGGCGCAGCGGAATGCGGTCCTCGGATTGTCAGTGGCGCATGCGATCGTGGTGGCCACTGGGGGAAAGCACCACGAAGAAGGGGGCGGCCATGGGCTGGCACCGGGAGCTGCTGATCGGTTTCGACCTGGAGACCACGGGGACGGACCCGAGCGAGGCGCGCATCGTCACCGGCGCGGTGATCGAGGTCAAGGCCGGTGAGACGCTGGGCCACCGCACCTGGCTGGCGGACCCGGGGGTCCCGATCCCGGCCGAGGCGGTCGCCGTGCACGGCGTCACCAACGAACGGGCGGCGGCCGAGGGCAGGCCCGCCGTCGAGGTGGCCGACGCCCTCGCCGACGTCCTCACCTCGTACTGGCAGGCGGGCGTCCCGGTCGTCGCGTACAACGCGGTCTTCGACCTCAGCCTGCTCGCCGCGGAGCTCCGCAGGCACGGCCTGCCCTCCCTGCGCGACCGCCTCGGCGGCGGCGAGCCGGGCCCGGTGATCGACCCGTACACGATAGACCGCTCCGTGGACCGCTACCGCAGGGGCAAGCGGAACCTGGAGGCGGTCTGCACGGAGTACGGCGTGGTCCTGGAGTCCGCCCACGACGCCGCGGCCGACGCCCAGGCGGCGGCCCGCCTCGCCGGCGCGATAGCCGACCGCCACCCGAAGGTCGCCTCCCTCGGCCCGGCGGAACTGCACCGCCGCCAGATCGAGTGGTACGCGGCCTGGGCGGCGGACTTCCAGGACTTCCTGCGGAAGAAGGGGAACGCGGACGCGGTGGTGGACGGGGTCTGGCCACTGCGCGGGTAGCGCGGCGGCGGGCCCGCGTGTCAGGCGGTCAGAAGGGGTACCAGCGCACCGTCGCGTCGCCGTCCCGCAGGGACGAGACCCGGCGCCGGAACTCGGCCAGGGCCTTGGGGTTGGCGGGAGCGTGCTGGGCGACCCACGCGCAGCTCGCCGTCTCCCGGGCGCCCCGCAGCACCGCGCACCCCTCCCACTCCCGCACGTCCCACCCGTAGACCGACACGAACCCGTCGTACGCCTCGGGGGCGAGCCCGTACCGGTCGCGGGAGAGCGCCAGCACGACCAGGTCGTGCTCGCGCAGGTCGGCGGAGAACGTCTCCAGGTCCACAAGGACCGGTCCCTCGGGGCCGATCAGGACGTTGCGGGGCAGCGCGTCGCCGTGCACGGGGCCCGGCGCGAGGTGCGGGGTCAGCGCGGCCGAGGCCGCCGCGAAACCGTCCCTGCGCTCGCGCAGGTAGTCCGCGTCGGCCGGATCGATCGCGTCCCCCGCGAGCCGGAGCCACCGCTCCACGCCGCCCAGCAGTTCGCGGCGCGGAAGCGCGAAGGAGGGGGAGTCCAGGGCGTGCACGCGCCGCAGGAGCGCGGCGAGGTCGCGCGGCTCGGCCGGCCGCACGGCCTCCGGGAGCCGGTGCCAGAGCGTCACGGGGTGCCCGTCCACCAGCCGCGCCTCCGCTGCGGCGGGCCGCACGGCGGGCACGCCCGCCTCCTCCAGCCAGCTGGCGACCGCCAGCTCCCGCCGTGCCCGGGCCAGGAGTTCGGGGGCGGCGCGGCCGACCTTGACGACCAGCTCGCCGACGGCGAACACCGCGTTCTCACCGAGGGCGAGCAGCCGGGCCCCACTCACCGGAACGGGCAGCTCCGCCGCGTCCAGTACGTCCCGCGCCCGTGCCTCGTCCATCCCGTGCCTCCCGTACGCCGTGCCATGTTCGCCCGACAGTCTCGCATCGACCACCTGGCGGTTGACGGATGCGGGCCGCGTCAGCACGATGACGGAGGCCGCGCGGGCGGCCGAACACCGGCCGAGCCGCCCGAAGGAGCCCATTCCGTGACATTGGCGACCGCGACGAAGCGGTCAGCGAGAGGCACACCGGGACGCGGGGCCGCGGACCACGGCGCGTGGTTCCTCGTGCTGCCCGCGCTGATCCCGATCCTCGTCCTCAGCGTCGGCCCGCTCCTCTACGGCATCGCGCTGGCCTTCACCGACTCCCAGTCGGGCCGTACCCAGGCCACGCAGTGGATCGGCACCCTCAACTTCCAGGACCTGTGGCACGACACGCTCTTCTGGGACTCGTTCCGGATCGGGCTGCTCTGGGCGTTCGGCGTCACCGTGCCGCAGTTCCTGCTCGCGCTCGGCCTCGCGCTCCTGCTCAACCAGGACCTGCGCTTCCGCTGGCTGGCGCGGGCACTGGCGATCATTCCGTGGGCGATGCCCGAGGTGGTCGTCGGCATCATGTGGCGGCTCGTCTACCACCCGGACGCGGGCGTCCTCAACGAGACGCTCTCCGACCTCGGCCTCGGGGACGGCAAGGACTGGCTGACCGGCACCGGCAGCGCGCTCCTCGCCGTGATCGTCGTCGGGGTCTGGGCCGGGATGCCGCAGACCACCGTCGCGCTCCTCGCCGGGCTGCAGAACACCCCGCGCGAACTGCACGAGGCCGCCGAGATGGACGGCGCCGGTGCCTGGCGCCGCTTCCGCACCGTCACCTGGCCCGCGATCAAACCGGTCGCCCTCGCCATCACGGCGCTCAACTTCATCTGGAACTTCAACTCGTTCGCCCTGGTCTACGTCCTCACCCAGGGCGGCCCCGGCGGCCGCACCCGGCTGCCCATGCTCTTCGCCTACGAAGAGGCCTTCCGCTACGGCCAGTTCGGGTACGCGGCGGCCATGGGCTGCGTCATGGTCGCGGTCATCTCGGTGATCCTCGCCGTCTACCTCGTGGGCCGCCTGAAGGGGGACGACGAGACATGACGCGTACGAAGAAGTCGGTGCGCGCCGCACAATACGCCGCGCTCGCCGCCTACCTCGTCTTCCTCGCCTTCCCGTTCCTCTGGCTGATCTCCACGGCCTTCAAGCCCACCCGCGAACTGGGCAGCCTGCACCCCACCTGGATCCCCGAGGACCCGACGCTGGAGAACTTCCGGCAGGCCTTCGACGAGCAGCCGCTCCTGCGTGCCGCGGGCAACTCCCTGGTCGCGGCGCTCAGCGCGGCCCTGATCGCGGTCGTCATCGCGACCCCCATGGCGTACGTCATGGCCAGGCACCGCAACCGCCTGGCGAAGGCGGCGACGGGCTGGGTGGTGATCAGCCAGGCGTTCCCGTTCGTCCTCATCATCATTCCGCTGTTCCTGATCCTGAAGAACCTGCACCTGATCAACTCGCTGCCCGGCCTGATCATGGTGTACGTGGTGTGGTCCCTGCCGTTCGCGCTGTGGATGCTCGTCGGATACGTCCGCGCGGTCCCCGCCGAACTGGAGGAGGCCGCGGCGGTGGACGGCGCGAGCCGGGTGCGCACGTTCGTCTCGGTCGTCGCCCCGCTGCTCGCGCCCGGCATCGTGGCCACGGCGATGTTCGCCTTCATCACCGCGTGGAACGAGTTCTTCTTCGCCCTCGTCCTGCTCAAGACCCCGGAGAAGCAGACCTTGCCGGTCATCCTGAACCGCTTCATCGGCACGGAGGGCGTCGCCGACCTCGGGCCGCTCGCCGCGGCCGCGTTCCTCGCCACCATCCCCTCGCTGGTCATCTTCGCGATCATCCAGAAGCGGATCACCGGCGGCATGCTGGCCGGGGCGGTGAAGGCCTGATGCGGACGGCCCCGCGCCTCCTGACCGCGACGGTCGCGGCCCTCGCGCTGCTGCTCACCGGCTGCGGCGGCGACTCCGGCGACGACGACGGGAAGATCACCCTCCAGTTCCAGTCCCTGGCCTGGCAGAAGGAGTCCGTCGACGCCAACAAGGCGCTCGTCGAGGAGTGGAACGCCACCCACCCCGACGTCGAGGTCGAGCTCGTCCAGGGCAGTTGGGACAGCGTCCACGACCAGCTGCTCACCTCCTTCGAGGGCGGCGAGGCGCCGGACATCATCCACGACGCCTCGGACGACCTCGCCGACTTCGCGTACGGCGGGTATCTCGCGGACCTCCGCGAGCTGCTCCCCGAGCGGCTGAGGTCCGACATCCCTGGGCGGAGCTGGCAGGCGGCGACGTTCGGCGACGGGATCTACGGAGTGCCGTTCCTTCAGGAGCCGCGCGTCCTGATCGCCAACTCCCGGTGGCTGAAGGAGTCGGGCGTCCGCATCCCGACCCCCCGGAGGCCGTGGAGCTGGCAGGAGTTCCGGAAGGTCACCAAGGAGCTCGGTGACGGCGGCGACGGCAAGTACGGCGTCGCCTGGCCGCTCAAGGAGCCGGTCTCCGCGACGCTCAACCTGTCGCTCTCGACCGGGGGCCGGATGTTCCACCGCGGGGCGGACGGCAAGGTCGACGTGCGCTTCGACGCGGCCGACGAGATCATGCCGCGCACGGTCCACGACCAGGTCAACACCGACAAGAGCGCCTCGGACAGCACGCTCGGCATGGGCGGCTCCGACACCCTGCCCGGCTTCTTCGGCGGCAAGTACGCGATGGTCCCGCTCGGCTTCTCCTACCGTCAGCAGATCGTCCAGCAGGCCCCCGAAGGCTTCGACTGGCAGGTGCTGCCCGCGCCCGCGGGGGAGGAGGGGAGCGCGCAGGGCGTCAGCCCGCAGACGCTCTCCGTCGCCGAGGACAGCCCGCACAAGAAGGAGGCCGTCGCGTTCATCGACTTCTTCCTGCGCCCGCACAACATGGTGAGGCTGGCACGCGGCGACTGGATGCTGCCGACCTCCGAGGAAGCGCTCAAGGACCCCGCCCTGCACACCGAGAAGGACGACTGGGCCACGGGCACCGCCCTCGCCGAGGACCTGCGCCCGGCGCCCGCTCAGTCGGTGCGCGGCTATCCGGAGTGGAAGGACAAGGTCGCGACGCCCGCTCTCCAGGAGTACTACAGCGGGGCGATCGGCCTCGACGAGCTGAGGAAACGGCTGGTGAAGGACGGCAACCTGGTCCTCGCGCGCTACCAGCGGCAGTAGCCGTGCCCTCCAGTCCCGTGCCCTCCAGCCCCGTGCCGCTCAGCCCCGTGTCCCTCAGCCCCGCGGCCCGTTGCCCTGGCCCGCCCGCACCAGACCCGACTCGTACGCGACGATCACCGCCTGGGCGCGGTCGCGCACACCGAGCTTGGCGAAGATGCCGGTGGCGTGGTTCTTCACGGTCTGGACGCCGATCTCCATCCGCTGCGCGATCTCGGTGTTGTCGAGCCCCGCGGCGATCAGCCGCAGGACCTCGACCTCGCGCGGGGTGAGGCCGGAGAGGTCCTCGCCCGGGGGGTGCGCGGCGGGGGCCGGTGTCACGAACGTGGCGAGCAGGCGGGTGAGCAGGCGCGGGGCCACGACGGCCTCGCCGCGGTGCACGGTACGAAGCGCCGCCACCAGCTCCTCGGGGGAGACGTCCTTGGGCAGGAAACCGGCCGCGCCCGCCCGCAGCGCGCCGACCACGTGCTCGTCCATGTCGAAGGTGCTCAGCGCGAGGACCCGGCACCCCGGCACCTCGGCCGTCAGGCGCCCGGTGGCCCCGACGCCGTCGAGCACCGGCATGCGGATGTCCATCAGGACCACGTCGGGGCGCAGTTCGCGGGCGGCCGCGACGGCCTGCTCGCCGTCGCCCACCTCACCGACGACCTCGATGGCGGGGTCCGAGAGCAGGATGAGGGACAGCCCCCGGCGCACCAGCGGCTGGTCATCGGCGATGAGCACGGTGATCCGGCCGGACTCGGCGCCGGTTCCGGACCCGGCTCCTGTTCCGGACTCGGTTCCGGTTCCGGGCTCGGTGGGTGACGTCATCGGACGGTGCCTTCCTTCTCGTACGCGTCGTCGTGCAGCGGCACGCTCGCGGCCACCTCGAACCCGCCTTCCGTACGGCTGCCGACGCGCAGCGAACCGTCGTGCAGCGCGATCCGTTCCCGCATGCCCAGCAGACCGTATCCGCCGCCCCGGACGGCCCCGCCGTGCGCCCTGCCGTCCCCGGCCCCGTCGTCGGTCACCGCGACGGTGACCCGGTCCGGGAGATAGCCGAGCCGCACCGTGGCACGGGCCGGACCCGCGTGCTTGCGGGCGTTGGTCAACGCCTCCTGGACGATGCGGTAGAGGGTGAGGCCGACCGACTCCGGCAGCGGGCGGGGCCGGCCGGTGACGTGGAGTTCGGCCGGCAGGCCCGCGGCGGTCGTGTCGGCGACGAGCCGCTCGATGCCGTCCACCCCGGGCTGCGGCTCCGAGGGCGTCTCCTCGGGGGAGTCGGTGCTGCGCAGCACCCCGAGGAGCTGCCGCATCTCGCGCAACGCCGTACGGCCGGACTCCTCCAGGGTCACCAGCGCCTCGCGGGCGGTCTCGGGGTCGCGGTCCAGCGTCGACCGGGCCCCGCCGGACATCAGGTACATGGTGGTGATGTGGTGGGCCACGATGTCGTGGAGTTCGCGCGCGATGCGGCGCCGCTCCTCGCCCACCGCACGGTCGGCGAGGAGCCTGCGGTTGATGTCGAGCTGGCGTTTCCACTGCCGCACCCCCAGCCCCGCGCCGACCACGAGGGCCGGGGTGACCAGTACGTCCATGACGATGTTCGCGACCGGCAGGTCGCCGAGCACGCCCCGTACGAGCTGGACGGGCAGGGCGGCCAGGACGGCGAGCGCCACGGTGCGCGGCTCGCTGTACCTGGCCACGGTGTAGAGCGCCACGGTGACGGCGCCGCCGTAGCTGTTCGACATGGGGGTGCCCGGGTCGACGGCGAGCCCGAGGTTGACGGCCGTCTGCACGGCCAGGACCGCGCCGATTACCGGCAGGGGGTGGTGGCGCCGGAAGAGCAACGGGGGCGCGGCGGCGACGACGAGCAGCACACCGAGCACGGTGAAGCGCGTTCCTGGCATGCCCTCCTCGCCGGGGGCGAGGTAGGCGAGGATGTCGAGCCCCGTCACGACGACGGCGAGCAGCGCGTCGCCCCACGTCGGCCGCGGGCCGCCCGTGGGCGGCGCGGGCGGGAAGAAGTCGCGGCGCATCCGCGCGCCTCCAAGTCGAGCCGGTCGGCCGGGCCCTGGCGTCCCGATCTCTGAGCACCATTAGATCCCGGGTGCCGGGCGCCCGGATCGGCGCGGGGTCGGTCATCGCGCCCAGTACCGGAGTACTGGGTGGGGCGCCGTACCGGACCCGGGTCCCGGCCGCGTCCCCTTCCGGCGGCCGACGTCCGCAAGGGGCCCGGCGTGATGGCCTGTTGGGAGCCCCGGGAATCCCTCGCGGGCCGCTCCACCGCCCGGGCAACTCAGGGAAAAAGGCATCATGATCCGCAAGCTGACCTCGTTCTCCACCCGACATCGATGGCTGACGGTCGTCGTCTGGACCGTCCTCGGGGCGGCGCTGTCCTTCGTGGGGCAGGCGATGATGTTCGACGTCACCGACTCCCAGGCCGGGGACTTCCTGCCCAAGAAGTACGACTCCGCGGTGGCGCTGCGTACGGCGGAGGAGAAGTTCGGCACCAAGCCCGACCCCAACGCCCTGACCGTGCTCGTCGCCAGGGAGGACGGCGGGAAGCTCACCGCCGGCGACCAGCGGCGGATCGTCGCCACCGCGGCCGGCCTGGGCCGGGACCGGATCGTCGCGCCGAAGCCCGAGCCGCTGCGGAAGGACCACTCGCAGACTCCGCGGGTGTCGCCGGGGGCGGTGGCCCCGGACAGGAGCTTCCGGCTCCTGACGGTGTCGTTGCACGGGAATCCCCAGGACACCGGTCTCCAGGACGTCTACAAGAAGTTCCGTCACTCCGCGCGGGAGAAGTTCGCGGACGACGAGCTGCGCGTCGGGTTCACCGGCGGCATCGCCTCCACCGTGGACGACACGGACGCCGAGGCGGCCACGGGGGAGGTCGTCTCCAGCCTGACGATGGGCCTCATCGTCCTGCTGAACGTGCTGGTGTTCCGCAGCCTGGCGGCCGCCCTAGTGCCGCTGATCGCGGTGGCGCTGATCGGCGGTGTCGCCTCGGGAGCCGTGGTCGGCGCGGCGAAGCTCACCGGTGTCGGCCTCGACCCGTCCACTCCCTCACTGATCGGCGTGGTGCTCCTCGGCATAGGCATCGACTACTTCCTCTTCCTGATGTTCCGGTTCCGCGAGCAACTGCGGAACAACCCCGGGCAGGACGCGAGGACGGCGGCGGCCGAGACGACCGGGCGGGTGGGCGGCGCGATCACGTCCGCCGCGCTGACGATCGTCGCCGCCTTCGCGACCCTGGGCCTCGCGAGCTTCGGGCAGTTCCGGGTGCTCGGCCCCGCCATCGCGGTCGCGGTGCTCGTGATGCTCCTGGCCAGCCTCACGCTGATGCCCGCCCTCCTCGCCGTGCTCGGCCGCGGCATGTTCTGGCCGGCGCGCGCGTGGAAGAAGGAGCGCACCGGCGGGCTCGCCGCGCGCCTGGGCCACGCGGTGAGCAGCAGGCCGCTGCGGTACGCCCTCGGCAGCCTGGTGCTGCTCGGCGCGCTCGGCGCGGGCGCGCTGGGCATGAAGATGAGCTACGACCAGCAGGGGCTGCACGAGACCGCGGCGGTCAGGACGGCCGAGCAGATCTCCCGCAGCCTGCCCGCGGGCGTCTCCGACCCGCACACCGTGTACGTACGCAGCACCGACGGCGCTGAGATCAAGGCGAGTTCACTCACCGGGATGACCCGGTCCCTGGGCAGGACGGAGGGCGTCGGACAGGTGGGCAGGCCGGTGCTCAGCAAGGACCGCACCGCCGCGCGGGTCGATCTGTTCCTGAGCGTCGAGTCCGCCTCGCAGAAGGCGCGCGATCTGATCTCGGGACCCGTCAGGGAGACGGCTTCACGGACCGCCCCGCGGGGCACCGAGGCCCATGTCACGGGAACCGCGGCGGTCTTCGCCGACATCTCGACGGCCGTGGAGAAGGACCTGCGCCTGGTCTTCCCGGTCGCGGCGCTGCTGATCGCGGTGATCCTCTTCCTGCTGCTGCGCTCGCTGCTCGCCCCGGTCGTCCTGATGATCGCCGTGGGGCTCGGCTTCCTGGGCACCCTGGGCGCGAGCACCCTGGTCTTCCAGCACGGCCTCGACCGCCCCGGCGTCTCCTTCACGCTGCCCCTGGTGCTGTTCCTCTTCGTCGTCGCCCTCGGCACCGACTACAACATCCTGATCACCGACCGGATCAGGGAGGAGATGGCGAAGCCGGTGACGGCCCGGCGCGCGGTGGCCGAGGCGGTGCGGCACACCGCACCCGCCATCGCCACGGCCGGCATCGTGCTCGCCGGTTCCTTCGCCAGTCTGGCCGCGAGCCCCGCGACCCAGGAGATCGGCTTCGCCACCGGCCTGGGCATCCTGCTGTCCTCGCTGGTGCTCTCCCTGGTCCTGGTGCCCGCGCTGGCCGCGGTCCTCGGCCGCGGGCTGTGGTGGCCGCGCCGGCCGGAGCGGACGCCGGACCGCGGCCACGAGCCGCGGGAGCCGTTCCGCTCGCCCGCCGCGGGTCCCGAAGCGGCCCAGTGGGACCGCGACTGGGACACCGTCCTGCTCAGGTCGGATCAGCGGGGTCATGGGTGATCAGGTCTCCGGGCTGGCACCGCAGGACGTCGCAGATCCTCGAAAGGGTCGAGAAGCGGATGGCTTTGGCCCGCCCGTTCTTGAGCACGGAGAGGTTGACGACGGTGATGCCCACCTGCGCGGAGAGTTCGGTCAGGGTCATGCCGCGGTCGGCGAGCACCCGGTCCAGGTGGATCCGGATCGAGTGGGATTCCTCTTCGGGCATCAGATGGTCCCTTCGAGGTCCTCTCGCATGCGAACACCCTCGCGCATGACCTTACCCATGATCACGGCGGCGAGACCGGCGAGGGCGGGCTCCAGTGATCCGGCGAACGTCGGCCCGGAGCCCACGGCAGGCGCCATGCTGCCGACGAGCCAGGAGTGGGACCAGCCGACGACGAGACTGGCCACCGGCATGCCGATGGTCACGAACCAGCCGAGCCTGGTGAGCTGTTGAGCCACGGCGTCCGTGAAGGGCCCCTGCCGCAGGGCCGTCTCCAGGAGCCGGGAGAAGAGCAGCAGCGCGAGGGCGATGAACAGCAGCCAGGGCAGCGCGCCGCCGAGTTCGGCGGCGCGCTGCGCCGCGGAGGGGCCGTCCTGGCAGAGGCGGGCGGCACTGCTGGCGGCCTGCACGCCCCGGGCGGTCCCCAGATCGTCCTTGAGTGTGGCGTTCTGCCAGAAGCCGGTCTCGGTGCAGACCGCCCCGTTGTCGAGCAGGTGCGTGACCGCCGTGCCGGCGAAGGCGAGCCCGGCGAGGATCGCCAGCCCGAAGGTCACCGAGGCCAGAGTCCTCGTCAGTCGTGAGTTCATTGCGTCCCTCCCTATCGAATTTCGATATGCCCACGGTAGGGGAGCATATCGATATTCGACAAGTCGGGGCCGCCCGTGCCTGCGGCCGGGGCGTCACACCGCGACCGACTCCTCCATCTCCTCCTCCTGGGCCACCCGCTCCTCGACGGCCGCACGCGGGGTATCGGCAGGGGGCGTCGCCGTCCGCTGCCGCCGCTCCCACAGGGCCGCGACGGCGACGATCAGCAGGCCGGCGACGAGCCAGCAGGCCAGCGTCCAGACGTGCCCGCTCAGGCCGTGGCCGCCGAAGTAGAGGTGGCTGCGGATGCCCTCGACGAAGCCCGCGCCGTTCCAGAACGCGTGCAGGGAGCCGAAGAAGCCGTTCTGCAGCTCGGGCCGGAAGAGCCCGCCGGACGTCGTGAAGTTGAGCATCACGAAGAGCACCATCATCGCCAGCGTCGTCCAGCGCTTGAGGAACGTGTGCAGGCCGATGCCGATGAAGAGGATTCCGGCCGCGTACAGCCAGGCCATGGCCCACACGCCCCACAGCCCCTGGTGCACCAGGTGGAAGATCGGCCCCGCGAGCGCCGCGCCGATCAGGCTGACGGCGAAGGAGACGCCGACGACGAGGCCCGCCCGGGCCCGCATCCGCAGCCCCGCGCCCGCCGCGCCGAGCACCGCCACCGAGGCGTACGAGCCGATGCTCACGGCGACGAGCAGGAAGAACAGGCCCTGGCCCGTCGGGTCGTCGTCGACCGGCGGGGCCACGTCGGTGACCTTCAGCGGCGCGCCCTGTCCGGCGGCGACGGGTGTGAAGATCTTCTGCGCCGCCGTCGCGCTCATGTCGGACCCCGCGGTGGCCACGATCAGCTCGGGCGACTTCGCGTCCGGTACGTAGGCGCCCGCTATGTCCTGGGACTTGAGCGCGTCGACGGCCTGCTCGCGGGAGGTGAGGGTGCGGACGTCCAGGGCGTCGCCCGCCTTGTCCTTGACGGTCTGCGCGAGGACCTGGGCCTGCGGCCCCTGTCCGACGACGGCGATCGGCATGTCGTTCGGCTCGGGCGTGACGAACGCGCCCATGTAGGCGAGTCCCATGCCGAGGCACATCAGCAGGGGTGTGACGAGGTGGAGCAGGACATGGCGCAGCGCGTCACGCAGTCGGGGGGCGGGTTCCGCGGTGGCGGACATGGGGCTTCTCCGGTCGATCGACAGATGGTTGGTATATACAACTCTTCTCTGTGTTGTACTCTACAACCATTCGTGGAGAGGGAGAAATCGTGACCGATCGAGACGGGGCCCGGCCCGGTGCGCGGGATGAGTCCATCGAGGTCATCCAGCGTGAGATGACCGCGTTCGCCCGGCGGGCGCGCGCCACCGCCGCACGGATGCACCCCGAGCTTTCGCTCGTCTCCTTCACGCTGCTCAGTCATCTGGAGGACCAGGGGGGCTGCCGGGCCACTGACCTGGCGGCGCACTACACCCTCGACAAGTCGACGATCAGCAGGCAGGTGGGGGTCCTGGAGAAGGCCGGGCTCGTCGAGCGGCGCCTGGACCCCGCCGATCACCGGGTGCACGTACTGCACCTCACCGACCGGGGCAACGAGGTGCTCGCACAGGTGGGGGGTGCGCGCCGGGTCGCGTTCCAGGAGCGGCTCGGGGGGTGGAGCGAGGCGGATCTGACGCGGTTCGCCGGGTATCTGCTGCGGTACAACGAGGCGGCGGCCGGTGAGGGAGGCGTCGAGTAGCGGGACGCGGTTGAAGGGGCGGAATGGGAGGGGCGGACCCCGAGGGGTGCGCGCAATATTGCACGAGACGTCTCGTCTCGTTTATGGTCGGGGCATGACCGCACCCCGGACCGCCCACATCGCCATGTTCTCGATCGCCGCCCACGGGCACGTGAACCCGAGCCTCGACGTCATCCGTGAACTCGTCGTCCGCGGCCACCGCGTCACGTACGCCATCCCGCACGCCTTCGAGGAGAAGGTCGCCGAGACCGGTGCCGAGCCCCTCCTCTACACGTCGACGCTGCCGTCACCCGACGCCGACCCGGAGGCGTGGGGCACCGAACTCATCGACAACCTCGAACCGTTCCTGACCGACGCGATGGCGGTCCTGCCGGAGCTGGCCCGCGCCTTCGAGGGCGACGAGCCCGACCTCGTCCTGCACGACATCACCTCCTACCCGGCACGCGTCCTCGCCCGCCGCTGGGGTGTCCCCGAGATCTCGCTCTCGCCGAACCTCGTCGCCTGGGACGGCTACGAGGAGGAGGTCGCCGAGCCGATGTTCGCGGAGCTGAAGCGGTCCGAGCGCGGCCGGGCGTACTACGACCGTTTCACCGGCTGGCTCGCCGAGAACGGCGTGACCCAGCACCCGGACGCCTTCGTCGGCCGGCCGCCGCGCTCGCTCGTCCTGATCCCCAGGGCGCTCCAGCCTAACGCCGACCGCGTCGACGGGAGCGTGCACACCTTCGTCGGCGCCTGCCAGGGCGACCGGGCGGCGCAGGGCGACTGGGAGCGGCCCGCCGACGCGGAGAAGGTGCTGCTCGTCTCGCTCGGTTCGGCCTTCACCAAGCAGCCCGCCTTCTACCGCGAGTGCGTCAAGGCCTTCGGGGACCTGCCCGGCTGGCACGTCGTGCTCCAGGTCGGCGGCCACGTCGCGGCGAGCGAGCTCGGGGAGGTGCCCGCCAACGTGGAAGTACGTTCCTGGGTACCGCAGTTGGCCGTCCTCAAGAAGGCCGACGCCTTCATCACGCACGCCGGTGCGGGCGGCAGTCAGGAGGGTCTCGCCACCGCGACGCCGATGGTGGCCGTGCCGCAGGCCGTGGACCAGTTCGGCAACGCCGACATGCTGCAGGGGCTCGGCGTCGCCCGGCACGTGCCCATGGCGGAGGCCACCGCCGAGACGCTGCGCGAGGCCGTCCTCGCCCTGGCCGGTGACCCCGAAGTGGCGCGCAGGCTGCGGGAGATCCAGGCCTCAATGGCGGGTGAGGGCGGCACGGCGATGGCGGCCGATCTCATCGAGGAGGAGCTGGCGAAGGCGCGGGCCGACCGGGCCCGGCGTAACGCTCAGTGACGTGTTTCGGTAACAGGCCGGTCATTCGGTAACGCTCAGGTAACGCGCCACCGTCCTGGAAGGGCCATTGACTCGCCCTGAAGGGTTGACCGTTACCCCCGGCCAAAGGTTGCACGGCCGAGATCTTGTTCCTCGGGTGAACCTGTTCCTAGCGTGGGGTGAACTTTCGCCGAACGCCAGGAAGTTGACCCCCATGCGTCGAGACATACCGCCCCTCGCCGAGGTGCGCCGCATCACCCAGAAGAAGCGTGACGCGTGGTGGACCGTGTTGCTTGTCGACCCGGTCGCCACGCCGCTCGTGCGGTTCACCGCGATGCGGACGCGGCTCACGCCGAACCAGATCACCTGGGGGGCGTTCCTTCTCGGCCTCGGCTCGGCGGCGTGCTTCGCGTTCGGCGACTGGAAGTGGCTCGCCCTCGGCGCGGTCATCTACCACATCAGCTTCATCTTCGACTGCATGGACGGCAAGCTGGCCCGGCTCACCGGGCAGGGCTCCGTCTTCGGCGCCTGGCTCGACTTCGTCTTCGACCGCATCCGCGTCATGGTGTGCGGCGTCGCGCTGATGTGGGGCCAGTACGACCGCACCGGTGACACCTTCTACATCTGGCTCGCGCTCGTCGTCGTGGCGCTCGACACCCTGCGGTACATCAACTCGCTGGAGATCTTCAAGATCCGCCACTCCATGCGCAAGCAGATCAAGGCGCGTGTGCGGGCCGCGCGCCGTGCGCAGAACGAGGCGGAACTCGCCTTCATGGAGGACCTGCTGCGGGACAACCCCTCGGCGGACATCGAGCAGGACCTGCAGCGCGCCGCCGGTGAGGCCCCCTACGAGCAGCACGAGCAGTCGGCCGCGGCGGGCGACGCCGACGGCGAGTCGGCCCCGGCGCCGAAGCCCCAGGTGATCGACCTGCACCAGGAGTTCCGCCGGAAGTTCCCCGCCTACCTGCGGGCCCGCTCCTTCCTGCTGCGGCACCGCATCCGCGCGCACCTGGTGAGCGGCATCGAATTCCAGATGGGCGTTTTCATGATCGGCCCGCTCTTCGACGTGGTGATGCCCGCGACGATCGTCTCCGGGGCGCTCCTTCTGGTCTTCGAACTCGCCATCATCTACAAACTGCTTCTTTCCACTCGGGATTTCACCCGGACCATCGACTCCTTCGAGGCGGAGAAGGTGCTCACGACGGCCTGAACCGCGTTTCTCGCGCACCGGGCGGGCTGGAAATCTCCAGCCCGCCCGGTGGTGCGTGTGGGGTGTAAGGGGCTTGCTGTTACCGGGAGTTGGGGTGGCGGCCGCCCGGGATGTCCGTTCCAGTGCGACAGATCCGGTTTGTTATTACAGAACCTTGTTGAACAAGTCACAGCTGCATGAAGGTATTGATCTGCGCGCGTCAATCAGACAGGGTTTCGTCCCAACACCCGGAGATCTTCCGGTCGTCGAGGGGGCGTCGCGCGGAACTTGTTGCTGCGGCAAACCCTTGGCACAACAGCTGAATACCCCCCACATCCCCCCACATTCACCACGAGGAGACCCCTCTTCATGGCAACTCACAAGCGTGCCCGCACGATGAAGCTCACCGCGGCGATAGCCACCACCGCCACCGCGGTCGGTGTGACCGTCTTCGCCACCTCCTTCGCCGGCGCGGCCACCCCCGCCGAGGGCAAGGTCTACGGCGCCGACGCCAAGGGCGCCGTCGCCGGCAGCTACATCGTGATGCTCGACGAGAAGGCCGACAAGGGCACCAAGTCCGACCTGGCCGAGGAGTACGGCGGTTCGCTCAAGCGCGACTACTCCTCCGCCATCAACGGCTTCTCCGCCAAGGGCCTGAGCGAGACCGAGGCCAAGCGCCTGGCCGCCGACCCGGCCGTCGGCAAGGTCGTCCAGTCGAAGAAGTTCTCCATCGACGCCACCCAGGACAACCCGCCGTCGTGGGGCCTGGACCGCATCGACCAGGCGGACACCGCGGGCGACAAGAAGTACACGTACCCCGACGCCGCAGGCGAGGGCGCCACCGCGTACGTCATCGACACCGGTGTCCGCGTCAGCCACAAGGACTTCGGCGGCCGCGCCACCTCCGGCTTCGACGCCGTCGACAACGACGACAACGCCGACGACGGCAACGGCCACGGCACGCACGTCGCCGGCACCATCGCCGGTGACGCGCACGGCGTCGCCAAGAAGGCGAAGATCGTCGCCGTCCGCGTCCTGGACGACCAGGGCTCCGGCACGACCGAGCAGGTCGTCGCGGGCATCGACTGGGTCACCAAGAACCACAAGGGCCCCTCCGTCGCCAACATGAGCCTCGGCGGCGGCGCGGACGAGGCGCTCGACGCGGCCGTCCAGAAGGCGATCGACGCGGGCGTCACCTTCGCGGTGGCCGCCGGCAACGAGTCGACCGACGCCTCCCAGGGCTCCCCCGCCCGCGTGAAGGACGCGATCACGGTCGCCTCCTCCACCAAGGACGACGAGCAGTCCGACTTCTCCAACTACGGCTCCGTCGTGGACATCTACGCCCCCGGCTCGGACATCACGTCCGACTGGAACACCGGTGACGACGCCACCAACACCATCTCCGGTACGTCGATGGCGACCCCGCACGTCGTGGGCGCCGCCGCCGTCTACGTCGCGGGCCACCCGGACGCCAAGCCCGCGGACGTCGCCAAGGCGCTGACCGACGGCGCGACCGCGGACAAGATCTCCAACCCGAGCGAGGGCACGCCCAACAAGCTCCTGAAGGTCGTCGAGTAATCCTCGCCGCCCACTGAGCCGCGGCCGTCGTGCCCACCCCCACGGGGCACGGCGGCCGCTCTATCGTGTGCGCATGGCGATCAAGACATACGCGGCGCTGCTGCGCGGCATCAACGTCGGCGGCCACAAGAAGGTGCCCATGGCCGAACTGCGCTCCCTTCTGGAGGGGCTCGGCCACAGCGGGGTGCAGACGCATCTGCAGAGCGGCAACGCGGTCTTCACCACCGACCACGGCGACGAGGAGTCACTGGCCGCCGAGGTGCGGGCGGCCATCGAGGGGCACTTCGGCTTCGCGGTCGACGTCCTGGTGCGCGACGGCGCGTACCTGCGGGCGGTGGCCGACGCCTGCCCCTTCCCCGCGGCCGACCTGGCGGCGAAGCAGCTCCACGTCACCTACTTCTCCGCCCCCGTCGACCCCGGCCGCTTCGCGTCCGTCGACCAAGAGGCGTTCCTGCCCGAGGAGTTCAGACTCGGTGACCGCGTCCTCTACCTGTACGCGCCCGAGGGCCTGGGACGCTCCAAGCTCGCGGTGCAGCTGTCCAGGCCCGCCCTGAACAAGGGCCTCATCGCCACCAGCCGCAACTGGAACACCGTCACCCGACTCGTGGAGATGACCCGTGACTGACCGTTCCCCGGCCGCCCCCACCCCCGCCGTCGAAGCCGCCGTCGAGGGTGAACTGCGCCTCCTGGACCCCGAAGTGCGCGCCTCGCCCGAGCTGTTCGGGGCGCTGCTGCACCCGGAGTTCACCGAGATCGGGGCCTCCGGCACCCGGTGGGACCGCGCGTCGATCGTCGAGGTCCTCACGGCGCACCCGGCCCCGGGCGGCCGCCCCACCACGACCTCCGGCATGCGCGGTGTCCAGCTCGCCGACGACCTGGTGCATCTGACCTTCGACACCGACAGCAACGGCCGTCGGGCGCACCGCAGTTCACTGTGGCGGCGCACGGAGGACGGCTGGCTGCTCTGGTTCCACCAGGGCACGCCGTTCGACGGGGACTGAACTGCCTGGTCACCCCCTGTCGCGGACGAGAAGTGGCCCACGGGAGCGGGGTGTCAGTGGCCCACGATCGGGAGCCATTCGACGGATAGGGTCGGAGCATGACGAAGAGCACGACGAAGACGGCCGCAGCATCCGACACCTCCGCACCGACCCGCGTCGACTTCTACTTCGACCCGGCCTGCCCGTTCGCCTGGATCACCTCACGCTGGATCCTGGAGGTCGAGCTCCACCGCGACCTCGACGTCCGGTTCCACGTGATGAGCCTCTTCTTCCACAACGAGGGCAACGAACTCCCCGCCTGGTACCGGGATCTGGTCGACCGCTCGCTCATCCTGACCCGGGTCGCCGCGGCCGCCGCCGACCGGCACGGCGAGGAGGTCCTCCGCGACCTGTACACCGCCTTCGGCACCCGGGTCCACCAGGACAAGAACGAGGACTTCGAGGAGGTCGCCGCGCAGGCCCTGGCCGAGCTCGGACTCCCCGGCGACCTCGCGGCCGCGGCACACGACGCCTCGTACGACGCGGCGCTGCACCGCAGCCACGACGCGGGCAAAGACCCGGAGGCCGACGGGTACGTGGGCACGCCGACGATCCACGTCGACGGCACCGTCTGGTTCGGTCCCGTCCTGCGCGCGATCCCGCGCGGCGAGGAGGCCGCCCGCCTCTTCGACAGCTTCCGCGTCCTCGCGGGCCACCCGGACTTCTTCGAGCTGAAGCGCACCCGCACCGGAGGCCTCGACTTCTCCTGAGATCAGGCCGGGCGGATCCGCGAGGTGAGCTGGAGGGTGACGGCGCCGCTCTCCTCGGTGACCGCGCGGGTCTGGGTGAAACCGAGGCGCTTGAGCACGGAGAGGGAGGGGGCATTCTCGGAATCGACGGTCGCGTGCACCTCGGCCAGTCCCAGGGTCTCGTGCGCGTACGAGGTGAGCAGCCGCGCCAGCTCCGTGCCGAGCCCGAGGCCCCAGCTCGCCCGGTTCAGGCCGTAGACGATCTCGTGGCCGTCGAGCCAGGACTCCGGGGAGGGCTTCACCTCGGCGTGGCCCACATAGCGCCCCTCGTACCGGACCGCCCAGACGGGAAAGCGCTTCTCCGCGTAGACGATGCTGAATATCCGGCCGAACAGCGCGTGGTCGGCCGCCGCGCTCTGCATGCCGTCCCCGAACCAGCGGCCGACGGCCTCGTCCTGGAAGAGCGCGACGAAGTCGGCCTCGTCGGCGGCGACGTAGGGCGCGAGGCAGAGCCGGGCGGACCGCAGTTCGGGAGTCATCGCGTGACGGTAAGGCGGCGGGCCCGGGTACGGCAAGCGGTTTCACCACCGGTTCCGGGGGCCCCGCTCACCCCACCGCGCGCGGCAGCCCGATCGGGTTCGGGAACGGCAGGACGTCCGAGTCCAGGATGCGCCGGGCCGCGGGCTCCAGGGCGGCGAGAAGGTCGTCCACCTCGCCCTTGGTCAGCGGGTGCAGCAGCCGCGCCGCGAGCCGGTCAGTATCGTCCTCGATCAACTCCCGCTCCGTGACACCGCTTTCCGTGACCCGGCCCGTCGCGTCGAGCAGCCCCCGGCCGCGCAGCCGGTCCACGGACCGCGCCCACTCCTCCTCGCTCCAGCCCCGGTCCTGCCGGATGCCGGCCGGGTCCACCCGGTCGGTCGAGGCGGCCAGGGCGAGGCTCTCGCAGGCGTCCAGGCCGTGATCGGCGAGGACGGCCACATGCGCGTCGCCCCGGAACTCCCGTACGCAGGTGGCGAGTTGCCACAGCCGCTCCACGGGGTCGGCGCGCTGCGCCAGATCGCGGTTGGCGGCGAACAGCGGGCGGGCGAGCGGCGGCGCGTCCTCCACCATCGCGGCCAGGGGACCGTTGACCACCGCGGCCAGCGCGTCGACGGTCGGGACCAGGTGGCGCAGGGCGGCGGCCGTGAGCCGGGCGCGCTCCTCGACGACCCGGTCCGGCGACGTGTACTCCCACGCCGAGGGCAGCGAGCGGGCCACCATGCCCGGCGCGAAGACACCGAGTGCCGCGGCCGCGACCCCCGGACCGACCCGGCCCATCGGCGCGGTGCGGGCGGCGAAGTACCCCATCCAGAAGCCCTTGAGGCCCACGGCCCTGCCGAGACCTCTGCAGCGTTCCTCGAAGTAGACCACCGCGTGCAGGGGTTCGGTCCGCAGCCACAGGGTGCGCGCTCGGCTCGGGGTCATGAACCCACAAGCTAGGCCAGTGCGGGAATCCGCGCCAGGGGAGCAACCGGGCAGTTGCCCGGCGCATAGGCCTCTTCGTAGCGCCGTACGAGCAGTTGGGCCACCTCGGGGGCCGGGCCGAGGACGTCGGCCAGTACATCGGCGTCGGCCGCGCCCCGCGCGATGCGGTCCGGCAGGAAGCCGGGGGCCAGGACGTACGGGGCGACGGCCACCCGCCGCACCCCGGCCACGGCCCGCAGTGCCCGCACGGCGTCCTCCGTGCGGGGCAGGGGTGCGGAGGCGAACGCAGGCCGCACGGCGCACCAACCGGTGTGCCGCCACTCCCGCGCGATGTCAGCGATCACTGCGATCGCCTCCGGATCGGAGGACCCCGCCGAGGCCAGCACGACCCCGGTCGAGGACTTGTCGGCGGGGTCGAGCCCCGCCTCGTACAGCCGCTGGTCCAGGGCGGTCAGGAGCAGCGGGGACGGGCCGAGGACCGCGGCCTGCCGGATGCGCAGCCCGGCCGGGGCGTCCCGCAGCACCGCGGGGATGTCCGACTTCGCGTGGAACGCGCGGGTCAGCAGGAGCGGCAGGGCCACCACATCGCGCACGCCCTCGGCCGCGAGCCGGTCGAGGACCCCCGGGACGGTCGGGGCGTCGAAGTCCAGGAAGCCCGTCTCGACGCGCACCCCGGGGCGCAGCGCGCGCACCCGGCGCACCAGCGCGTGCACGGTCTCGGCGTGCCGCGGGTCGCGGCTGCCGTGGGCGATGACGAGGAGGACGGGACGGTGCACGGTGGTTCAGCTCCTCACCAGAAGGCCGCGGCTGCGCAGGACGCGCCGCTCCAGCGGGCTGAAGATGAGCAGGTCGATGGCGATGCCGACGATCAGGATGAGGAAGATCGCGAGGAAGACCATCGACATGGAGCTGGCGTTGCGGCCGTTCTCCAGGAGCTGGCCGAGGCCCACGCCGAGGTCGGGCGAGGAGGCGATGATCTCGGCGGCCATCAGCGAGCGCCAGGAGAACGCCCAGCCCTGCTTGAGGCCCGCGAGATAGCCGGGCAGCGCCGCGGGGAGCACGATGTGCCAGGTGTGGCGCATGCCGGTCGCGCCGAGGGTGCGGCCCGCGCGCAGGAACAGCGGCGGCACCTGGTCGACGCCCGACACCAGGCCGTTGGCGATGGAGGGCACGGCGCCGAGCAGGATCACCGCGTACATCATCTGGTTGTTGAGGCCCAGCCAGATCACGGCCGGCGGCACCCAGGCCACCGAGGGCAGCGACTGGAGGCCGGAGAGGATAGGGCCGATCGCGGCCCTGACGAACCGCACCCGCGCCACGACCAGGCCGAGCGGCGTGCCGATCGCCAGGGCGAGCAGGAAGCCGAGCAGGCCCCGCGAGACGGAGGTCCAGATGTAGTCGAGGAGGATGCCCTGCAGCCAGGCCTCGCGCACCTCGTCCCAGACCGCGGTCGGCGACGGCAGGTTGCTCGGGTCGTCGACGACCTTGAAGGAGACCAGCGCCTGCCAGACCACCAGGACCAGCAGGACCGCGGTGACCGGCGGCAGCACCTTCTGAACCAGGACCTCGCGCACGGGGGGCCTGGTGGGTCCCGCGTGCGTCTCCAGGGCGTCCAGGCCGGCCTCCAGACCGGCGAGGTCCTGACCGCCCCCGGACGCCTTGACCGGACCGGTCGACGTGTCAGTGCTGACCATGGCGGCGGATCTCCCCACGCAGTTGTTCGGTGATCTCGACGGACAGTTCCGCCACGGCGGTGTCCTCGATGCGGCGCGGGTGGTCGATGTCGACCCGCCACTCGTGCGCCACCCGGCCGGGACGCGAGGAGAGGAGCACGACGCGCTGCGCCAGGCGCACGGCCTCACGGACGTTGTGCGTGACGAAGAGGACGGAGACATCCGTCTCGCGCCAGATGCGGGTCAGCTCGTCGTGCAGCACGTCCCGCGTGATCGCGTCGAGCGCCGCGAACGGCTCGTCCATCAGCAGCAGCCTGCTGTCCTGGGCGAGCGCGCGGGCCAGCGCCACCCGCTGGCGCATGCCGCCGGACAGCTCGTGCACCCGCTTGCCGTACGAGCCCTGCAGCCGGACGAGTCCGAGCAGTTCCTCGGCCTTCGGCCGACGCTCCGGCTTCGGCACGCCGCGCAGCTTCAGGGCGAGTTCGATGTTCTTGCCCGCGGTCAGCCACGGGAAGAGGGCGTGCTCCTGGAACATCAGGGCCGGGCGGCCGTCCGTCGTGATGGCGCCCGCGGACGGCTCGTCGAGCCCGGCGACCAGGTTGAGCAGCGTCGACTTCCCGCAGCCGGAGGCTCCCAGGAGGGTGACGAACTCGCCCGGCGCGACATCGAGCGTGATGTCGTCCAGGACCAGCTGGGGCCCGGCGGGACCGCCGAAGGACTTCGAGACGTGCTCGATCCGGGCGGCGTGCGCGGCCGTGGTGCGGGCGTCCTCCGCGGCCTTGGCGAGGGTGGTTGCCATGGTCGTCACCTCCTGGGGTCTGGTCGGCTTCCGGGCTTACTTGACGCCGAGGCCGGCGTCGTCGACCGGGGACTCACCCGCGGCCTTGAGGACCTTGTTCAGCGGGCCGAGATCGTAGATGCCCTTGAGGTCGGGCTTCTCCAGGAGGCCGGCCTTGACCGCGTGGTCCGCCTCCGCGTCGAGCGTCGCGGCCAGCGGGTCGTCGGTCGTCCTGATGGACTTCCAGGCCGGGTCGAGCACCTCGGGGGGCAGCGGCTTGCCGACGTCGGCCTTGAGGCGGGCGTTGGCGGCGGCCTTCGCCTTCCGCGGGTTCTTCGCGATCCACGCGTTGGTCTTCACGGAGCCGCGCAGCACCGCCTCCACGACCTTGGGGTGCTTTTCCAGGAACTCCTGGCGCACGATGATGTTCGTGATGACGAACTTCTTGTCCGGCCACAGGTCGGCCTCGTCGAGCAGCACCTTGCCGCCCTCGGCGACCAGCTTGGACGCGGTCGGCTCCGGCACCCAGGCGCCGTCGACGGAGCCGGACTTGTAGGCGTCCGGGGTGATCTTGTTGTCGGTGCGGACCACCGACACGTCGCCCTTGCCGCTCTGCGCGTCGACGTCCCAGCCCTGTTCGGCGATCCAGTTGAGGAAGGCCACGTCCTGGGTGTTGCCGAGCTGCGGCGTCGCGATCTTCTTGCCCTTGACGTCCTTCAGCGACTTGATCTTCTCGGGGTCGACCACGAGCTTCACGCCGCCGGACGCCGAACCGCCGATGATCCGCAGGTTCTTGCCCCGCGACTTGGTGTAGCCGTTGATGGCGGGCGACGGGCCGATCCAGCCGATGTCGATCGCGCCCGCGTTGAGCGCCTCGATCTCCGAGGGGCCCGCGTTGAACTGGGAGTACTTCGCCTCCGTGCCGCCGAGCTCCTTCTGGAGGAGGCCCTCCTGGTGGCCGACGAGGGCGGTGGCGTGGGTGAGGTTCGGGAAGTACCCGAGCTTCACGCTGTCCAGGCCGTCGATCTTCTCGGCCCCGGCGGCGATCTTGGACTTGCCGTCGTCGGCCGGGTCGTTCTCCGAGCCGTAGCCGCAGGCGCCGAGCGCCAGGGCCAGCAGGGGGAGCGCCGTCAGGGCGGCGATTCGGGTTCGTGGGGCAGGCACGGGAGGGGTTCCTCTCGTTGGCCCGGAGCTCACGCCGTCAGGGCGTGGCCGGGAGGTCGGCAGGTCTTCGTCGTCGTGGACGTCGTCGTACGGGGCGTGCGTGGGCGCGCATGCGGTGCGCGTACGTCAGCGCGCACATCGGGCCACTCCGCCCTGTCCGCTGCCGAGGGCGCCGCTGCCGATGCGGCCGCCCTCCTTCGCGAACGTCGCGAACACGTCGGCGTACCCCATGTCAGAAGTCCCAGCCCTCGTCGTCCGCGGGGGAGTCGGCCTCCGCCACGGCCTCGGCGGCCGCGGCGAACGCGTCGCCCGCCATGCCCGCCGCGAGCGTCGTGCCGTCCGCCGGGTCGATCAGCAGGAAGGAGCCGGTGCGGCGCGAGTCGGCGTACGCGTCGAGCGCGAGGGGCTCGGCGGTGCGGACCCGCACGCGGCCGATGTCGTTGGCGACGAGCCGGCCGGGCTCGGGGTGCTGGGAGAGGTCGTCGAGGGTGAGCCGCGAGGGGATCTCCTTGACGATGGCCTTGACGGTGCGGGTGGTGTGCTTGAGCAGCACCCGCTGGCCGACGGTGAGGGCGGTGTCCGCGACGTGGCAGACGGTCGCCTCGATGTCCTGCGAGGTCGGCGGGGTGTCGCCGCTCGGCACGAGCAGGTCGCCGCGCGAGATGTCGATGTCGTCCTCGAGGAGCAGGGTGACGGACTGCGGCGTCCAGGCCACGTCCACCGCCGTGCCCAGGAGGTCGATGCCGGTGATTTTCGAGCTGCGGCCCGAGGGCAGGACGGTCACGGACTCGCCGACGCGGAAGGCGCCGGCCGCGATCTGGCCCGCGTAGCCGCGGTAGTCGGGGTGTTCGGCGGTCTGCGGGCGGATCACGTACTGCACGGGGAGCCGGGCGTGGCAGGTGGAGAGGTCGTGGCTGACCGGGACCGTCTCCAGGTGTTCCAGGACGGTCGGGCCGCCGTACCAGTCCATGTTGGAGGACGGCTCGACGACATTGTCACCGGCCAGCGCGGAGATCGGGATCGCGGTGATCTCGGGGACGCCCAGCTCGCTCGCGTACGCGGTGAACTCCTCGGCGATCTTCGCGAAGACCTTCTCCTCGTAGGCGACGAGGTCCATCTTGTTCACGGCGAGGACGACGTGCGGGACGCGCAGCAGGGCCGCGACGGCGGCGTGGCGGCGGGTCTGCTCGATGACGCCGTTGCGGGCGTCGACCAGGACCACGGCGAGGTCGGCGGTGGAGGCGCCGGTGACCATGTTGCGCGTGTACTGCACGTGGCCGGGGGTGTCGGCGAGGATGAACCGGCGCCGGGCGGTGGCGAAGTAGCGGTAGGCCACGTCGATGGTGATGCCCTGTTCCCGCTCGGCGCGCAGGCCGTCGGTGAGCAGGGCGAGGTCGGGGGCCTCCTGGCCGCGGTCCTGCGAGACCCGCTCCACGGCCTCCAACTGGTCGGTGAGGACCGACTTGGAGTCGTGAAGCAGGCGGCCCACCAGCGTGGACTTTCCGTCGTCGACGGAGCCCGCGGTGGCGAACCGCAGCAGGGTGGTGGCCGACAACTGCTCGGTGGAGAGCGGCTGTACCGGCTCGGTGGTGCTGTTGCTCATGGTTAGAAGTACCCCTCGCGCTTGCGGTCTTCCATCGCGGCCTCGGACATCTTGTCGTCGGCGCGGGTCGCGCCCCGCTCGGTGAGCCGGGAGGCGGCGATCTCGGCGATCACCGCGTCCAGCGTGGTCGCGTCGGAGTCGACCGCGCCCGTGCAGGACATGTCACCGACGGTCCGGTAGCGCACCAGGCGCCGCTCGACCCTCTCACCGGCCTTGGGACCGCCCCACTCCCCGGCGGTCAGCCACATCCCCGCCCGCTGGAAGACCTCCCGCTCGTGCGCGAAGTAGATCCCGGGCAGCTCGATGCCCTCCCGGGCGATGTACTGCCACACATCCAGCTCGGTCCAGTTGGAGAGCGGGAAGACCCGCACGTGCTCACCGGGCGCGTGGCGGCCGTTGTAGAGCTGCCACAGCTCGGGACGCTGACGGCGCGGATCCCACTGCGA
>NZ_JBVJPW010000018.1:0-172901 GCF_055609205.1 Streptomyces sp. NPDC036815
CGCCTCCTGCAGACCGTGGTGGCCGTCGCCGCCGAGAAGAACTCCACCCTCGTCCTGCCCTTCCCCGTCGAACTCCTCCGCTTCCTGGAACGGGCGTCAGAGCGTCAGGGCGAAGCGGGTCCCCGGCACGCCGCTCAGCCGCACGTCACCGACCAGCACGAAGCCGACGCGGGTGAGCACGGCCCGTGAGCCCGGGTTGTCGTGCGTCGTCGCGGCGCGCAGCGAGGTCAGCCCGTACGCGGTGACGGCGAGGTGGCAGACCTGCCGGACGGCCCAGGTGGCGAGCCCCTGGCCCGCCGCCTTCTCCGCGATCCGGTAACCGAGCTCCGCGCAGCCGTCCGCCAGGTCGAGCAGGTTGACCCTCCCGACGACCTCTCCCCCGTCGCCGACCAGCACGTGGAAGCGGCAGACGCCCGCGGCCTGCTCGTCGAGGAGTGCGCGGTGGCGCGCGTCGAAGTCGCGGAAGTAGGCGTCGCCGCGGTCGGGGACCGTCACGGCGAAGTAGGCACGGTTCGCCTCCTCGAAGGAGAGCAGCGCGGCCGCGTGATCGGGGCGAAGAAGCTGGAGCTCGGGACGGGGCGCGGGGAGGGATGCGCGAGATCCTGGTGCGGAGATGGGAGCACCCTACGAACTCCGTCGGCGGGGAGCGACGAGTTATCGGCAGCACCGACGGCACGGGACGCGCCTCGTCAGTCGGTGCCCGGTGGCCGCACATGCTCGTACAGCGCCACCAGCACGCCGTGCACCGGCTGTTCACCCTCGTCCTCCTCGGCCTCGTCGACCAACCGGGCGAGGGTTTCCGCCAGTTCACGTGCCTTGTCGGGGCTCAGCCGCACATGGCGCAGGGACAGGGCCGTCTGCGGTGAGCGCGCCAACTCCTGGGCCACGGCGCCGAGCATCGCGGCGGTCCCCTCGGCCCGGGGTTCTGCGACGTCCATGCGCCGGGCCGCCCGCTGGTAGTACTGCTCCGTGCCGCCCCTGACCTTGCGGGTCTCGGCGACGTGCACGAGCCCGGCGGTGCGCAGGACCTTCAGGTGGTGGGCCACGTTGCCCTTGCCCGTGGCCAGGGTCGCCGCCAACTGGCTGATGGTGGCGGGGCGATGGCCGAGCGTGAAGAGCAGACGCTGCCGCAGGGGGTGGGCCAGCGCGGCGTGCTGCTCGGGTGACTCGATCTCGAGGACCACATCGGGCGGGGACTGCTGGTGCTGCTCGGACATGCGTCAAGTGTCCAATGTTCTTGACGCTTTGGGAAGAGGGCTGGTCTACTCCCCTGCCATGACAACCGCCTCGCCCGCCGTGCCCCCTGCCCCGTCCGCCGGAACCCCTGCCGCAGAGCAGCTCGGGGTTGTCCCCGTCGTCGAGGAGACCGCCCGACTCCTCCTGGAGCACTACGTGTTCCCCGAGACCGCCGAACAGATCGCCGCGCTGCTGCGACGCCGGCTGGCCGAGGGTGCGTACGACGTCACCGCCCCCGCCGAGCTGGCCCTGCTGGTCACGGCCGACCTGCAGTCCCTCAACGGCGACCCGCACCTGCGCCTCAAGCACCACGCCGAGCCGGTCCCCGCGGAGCAGGGTGCCGCTGTCCTGGCGACGATGCGCGCCAAGTTCGACTCCTCGCTGGGCGGCGTGCCGCGGGTGGAGCTGCTGGCGGGCAAGCGGGTCGCTCTGCTCGAACTGGCTCCGGCCCTGTTCCCGCTGGCCTGGGCCGCCGAGCCGCTCGGCGCCGCGCTCACCCTGGTCGCGAAGGCCGACGCCCTCATCATCGATCTGCGCGGGAACACCGGCGGAGACCCGGACACGGTCGCCTTCGTGTGCGGCCATCTGCTGGACGAGCGCACCCATCTCAACACGATGCACTGGCGCAGCGGGGAGCGCGTCGAACAGTCCTGGAGTTCCGCGCACGTTCCGGGCCCGCGCTTCGGCGGCAGCAAGCCGCTCTACCTACTCACCAGCGGGCGCACCTTCTCGGCGGCCGAGGAACTCGGCTACGACCTGCAGCAGTTGGGGCGGGCCGTCGTCGTCGGGGAGGCGACCCGCGGCGGGGCGCATCCGTGCGACGGCTGGACCGTGCATCCGCATCTGGAGGTCACGGTCCCGGTGGGCCGGGCCGTCAATCCCGTATCGGGGGCCAACTGGGAAGGTACGGGCGTGCGCCCGGACGTCCCCTGCGCCGAAGCCGACGCACTCGACCGGGCGTACGCCCTGGCGGTGGACCGGCTCGCCGGTTGAGTCGTCCGGGGCCCGCGACGGCCGGTTCGGCGGGCACTCCCGCCGAACCGGCCACGCTCGGCGACGCGCTACGAGGCGTCGCGCACCGTCCCGGTGACCACCGGGCCCGGCTGCGGCTCCCAGCGCTCGTCGTACACGGAGAGCCGGGCCTTCAAGGACTCGTCCGGTTCGCGCACCGTGTCCTTGACGGTGGGCACGCGTACCTCCGTGCTCTTCTCACCAGCGGCCACGGTGAGGAACAGGCCCTCCTCCTTGACCATCTGCGACAGCGGCCGCTCCGGGCGCGGCGAGACGCCGAACTTCTCCTTCACCCAGCGCGGGTCCACATCCAGCGTGGACAACTCCTTGCCGCCGTCGACCGGCTGGAAGACGAAGCTCGCCATCACGTCCACGTCCACCGGCTCGGACAGTGACATCCGCCAGATCAGCGGCTTGCCCTC
This sequence comes from Streptomyces sp. NPDC036815, assembly GCF_055609205.1. Taxonomy (NCBI): domain Bacteria; kingdom Bacillati; phylum Actinomycetota; class Actinomycetes; order Kitasatosporales; family Streptomycetaceae; genus Streptomyces; species Streptomyces sp. NPDC036815. The sequence goes on from NZ_JBVJPW010000018.1 coordinate 2,670, forward strand.
GGTGACCCGGTCCTTGACGGGTTCGAGGGTGACCTTCGGCATGGGGTCATCGTTCCGCGCCGTCACCCCGCCTCGGTGGGAGCCGATCACCGCGCCCCGCACCGCCTTGACCAGCGCGTCGTATGCGACGTCGTGGCCGTAGCGGGTGTTGCCGCGCACCTCGAACGGGATGTCGACGCGGTCCCCCGGGCGTACCGTCACCGTCCGGTGCTCGGTCTCGCCCGCGACCGGGTCGAGCGCGAACACCCGTATCTTCCCGCTGCCCTTGCCCGAGACGGACACCGGCACGCGGTAGGTGCGCACTCCGGAGTCGCCCTCCTCGACGGTCAGGCGGCCGACGTCGACGCGCGGCAGCTCGGCCGGCTTCACCGCGGGCGTGCCCGGGCGCCAGCCCCAGGCGTCCATCAGCCACGCCTTGCCGGAGGCGGTGCGCGGGGTGAGTTCGAGGGTCTTCACGTGCTTGAGGTCCAGCTTGTCGCGGACCGGCGCCGAGAGCGGCACCCGCACCTCACGCCCCCAGTAGGAAGAGGTCCGGTCGCTGCCCGGCAGCCCGTCGACCCTGAGCCGGCCGAGCGCGGCCCGCTTGCCCGAGGCGTCGACGAGGGACACGTCGAAGCGGGTCCCGGTGGTGTTGGGCGGCACGATCACGCGCAGCGCGACCTGCTTGGCGCCCGCGAGGGAGACCGGGCGTGCGGGGCTCACCCGCACCGGCGAGCCCGGCCGCGACCAGCGCATGGCCACGGCGTCCCGGCCCGGCTCGGGGGCGACCTCCCAGCGGGCGAAGTGCGGTGACGACCCGGCCGTCCGGGGCGAGAGGCAGCCGCGCGCCGGATTCCCGGGCACCTGGTCGCACAGCCGGGCGCCCTTGACCTTGGTCCTGGAGTCCGGCAGCAGGGCCTGCGTGCGGTGTGCGCCGACGGCGTGGGTCAGCACCCGGGCGGGACCCGCCGAGGGGGCACGCCGGTCGGAGCCGTCGAGAAGGGGGCGCACCCGGTCGTCGCCCGCGACGAACAGCCGGGCCGCCGCGGCTATGTAGGTGGCTCCCGCGGTCTGCTGCTGGGGAGCGGTCAGCCGCGTCCTGGTGCCCTTCGAGCAGACCGGGTCGTTCGGCCCGTCGGAGAAGAAGTCGTCCTCGGCGGGCGCCGTCGACTGGCCCGGGGTCCACTCGCTGTTGAAGAAGTTGTGGTTGGCGCCGACCATGTACACCGCGCTGTGCAGGGCGGTGCCGCGGCTGACACCGCGCGTCCCGTCGACGTAGATCTCGCCCTGCAGGTCGGAGACGTCTCCGTCGCAGCCGGGCAGGATCGTCATGGAAGGTACGTCGGGGGCCGGGTTCTGTCCGAAGACGGTGGGGCCTATCAGGACGTTGCCGCGTATCTTCCAGCGGACCGGTCCGCGGTATCCGTCCTGGTCGGCGGGCGGCCGGTACAGGCTGTCGAGGGCGGCGCGGTTCACGCCTTCGCCGCCCCGCGAGTGTCCGACGAGCAGGACGCGGGACAGGTCGGCCGGCGCGACGGCGCGCACCGCGGCCGGAGCGGTGGACCGCTTGTCGGCCCACTGTGCCCAGCGGGCGAGGTGGAGCCGCACCAGTGAGGAGCGGGCCTGCGCGCCACCGTCCTCGGCAACGTCGTCCTGGCCGTTGATGCCGTTGGCGGCGATGGACACGGTGACGTACCCCTGCGAGGCGAGGAGCTTCTGGGCCCGCAGGTAACCCGCGTGGCTCGGCACCGGTTTCGTGCCTCCCGTGCAGGGCCATCCCATCCCCTGACCGTCCCCGGCGCCGTAACAGGTGTAGTGGCGGCCGTGCAGGAAGAGGGCCAGCGGCCGCTTCCCCGGCGCGTCGACGGGGCCGACCACGTTGGCCCGCATCTCCACCGGGGCGGGGAAGCCGGGCAGCCGTACCGACGTGAGCTTGTACTCGCCGGTGACGGTGCGGTAGCGGCCCGGCTTTCCGGGGTCGACCTCGTTCGCGGGCGGTGTCGCGGGCCGCACGGCCGGAGCGGACCGCGGGCCGCGCGTCTTCGCCTCGGCACCGGCCTCGTCCAGGCGGCGCCCGGCGGCAAGGACCTTCAGTTGTTTGCCGGAGCCCAGGCGCGCGCCGTGCAGCGGCAGCCGGAACGAGCGCCGGTCCTGCGCGGCCACGGGCCGGCCGAGGAGCTTGTCCCCGGAGTAGAACTCCACTCGCGCGTCCCCCATGGGGACGGGGTCGGGCGAGGCCCACACGAGTTGTTTCCCGGCGCCCTCACCCGCCAGCCGCCACCCCTGGGGCAGGCCCTTGCCGTCGTCCCCCGCCGACGCGGGTACGGGGGGTGGCGCGGGTATCGGCGGATCGGCGGTCGGCCCGGCATGCGCTGCGCCCGGCGAGACCGCCGCGAGCGCGAACACCGCCAAGGCCGTGGTCGCCACACGTGCGACACCTCTCAACGTGGTCCTCCTCGTCATCGCTCACATCGGGGCGCACGGTCGAACTCGTGCGCCCCGCCTACTTCTTCGATGACGGGAATCGATGGTCAGGAGTTGCCTCTCGGCACACGGCCGCCGCAAGAGACGGATGGGGCACAGGAGATGAAGCACCACTCACGGGAACCCCCTGTGGGCAGGGCCCGCCCTGCCTGCCAGGATGCGGTCATGCACATCTACGAAGAGCGGCTCAGCGTGCCCCGCTCCTGGTGGGGACTGGTCGCGCTGGGCGGAGCCGGACTGGGGATCGGGGCGTTCCCCTTCGGTGTGATCGTCGCGGTGACGGCGGCCGCGGTCGGTATCGCGGTCTCCGCCGCGCTCGTGCACGCCCACGGAAACGTGCGCATCCTCGTCACGCCGGGCACCCTCGTCATCGGCAAGCGCGCCATCCCCATCGAGGCGCTCGGCGCGACGGAGATCCTCGACGAGCGGGAGGCCTTCGAGTGGCGCACGGTCAGGGCGAATCCGTACGCGCTGCTGCTCCTGCGCTCCTACGTCCCGACCGCGCTCCGCATCGAGCTGCGGAACTCCTGGGGAGGCGCGCCGTATGTCTATGTGTCGACACGTCAGCCCATGAACCTGGCCGCCGTGCTGGCGTTCTCCCGCGGCTGACCGACACCACCCGGCCCCCCTCGGGGTTCGGGACGTCACCGGCCCGGGCAGCACTGAGCGCCGCGCCTTTCTGGGGGTCACCCCTGAGGCAACCCTCGTCCTCATCGACACCGAGGGCATCGACGCCGATCCACAGCGGTTTCAGCGGTTTCAGCGATGATTTCCGGTCGATGCAGATCGTCGAAGTAAGAACCAATTTTCCATTGACGCAGGTCAGAAGTTGGTTCTGCGTTATACCAATGCCGAAAGTCCACATGCTGGACAGGCTGCACGAGGCCCCCGCCACCGCTCCTGAGCTGCCCGAACGCCCGTACGGGAACCGCTCACCGGACCGCCACATCCGGAAATCGACCATCCTCATGGCATTCACTCTCCGCACAGGCAAGACTCCTCAGCGCAGTCACCAACCGCATCGATCGAAGGAGAGTTCACCATGCGTCGCACCCTCAAGGCCGTGGGAGCTGCCGCAGCCGCGGCGACCTGCGTCCTCGCCGCGACAGCAGGCACCGCGCAGGCCGAGGCCCCGAAGACGAGGAGCCTCCACGCGCCGTCCGTCCTGGTGTTCACGGTCGGCCAGGGCGAGGACGCCGACTCCGCCACGGTGGAGCGCGCCGTGACGCTCACCTGCGCGCCGCGCCCGGCCGGAAGCCACCCCGCGGCGGCGGCCGCCTGTGCCGAACTGAACAAGGTGAACGGCCAGTTCGACATGCTGGTCAGCAGCACGACCGACGCCATCTGTACCAAGGAATGGCGGCCCGTCACGGTCGCCGTCACCGGCGTCTGGAACGGCAAGCACGTCAGCTGGTCCGAGACGTTCGCGAACCAGTGTGAGATGAAGGCTGGTCTCAAGGAGGGCGCAGCTCTGTCCTTCTGACGGACCAGACCCTGAAACCACACTCAGGGGAGTCCCGGTGACCTTTCGTGGGGGAAGGCGGCCGGGACGCGGGGCGGCCCCCGGTGTCGGGCGACACCGGGGGCCGTAGTGTTTTCACCCCGCCGCACACGACGTGGCCTGAGCGCCCGGCGTCCGGCTGTCCCGGCCCCGCTCGGCGAGTCTGTCAAGGACCCGGGTGCGCAGCAGTTCGTACTCCTCGCGGCAGCGGCGGATCTTCGGGGGCCGGGCGATCGGAACGCCGTCCGTCACGGTCTCGCCCGGCAGGAACTGCCCGCGGGTGAGGTCGATCTCGAACCCCGATGCCAGGCGGTTCCACCAGTGGTATCCCGTCCGCTCACCACCTACGTGGACCTCACCGAGTATCAGCTCGCCGCCCAGCAGATCGTTCAGGACGAGCGCGGTGACGCCGCACTGGTCCCGCTCCGGGTTGTCCGCCGGCCAGGTCTCGCCGGAGCCGGGGTCGGCGGTGTCCGCGCCCCAACTGTCCCGCAGCGCCGCCTCGATGTCGGTGAGTCGCAGTGGTGTCATGCCGTTCACCCTCGCACCCGCCACTGACAATCACGGGTCGTCCCGGGGCACGGCGGACCGCACCACCCCTCGCCGCACCAGGCCGTCGATCGCCTCCTCGTCGAGGCCACCTGCCGCGAGCACCTCCCGCGTGTCCGCGCCCGCGCCCCGCACCTCGGGCCGGACCCGGGCCGGGGTACGGGCCAGGGAGACGGGCGAGGCGAGACCGCGGTAGTCGCCCTCCTCCACGACCAGGCCGCGGTGGCGCACCTGGGGTGTGCTCAGTGCCTCGGCGACGTCGTGGACGGGTGAGGCGGGGACGCCGCGGGCCGTGAGGAGCGCGGCGAGTTCGGCGCGGGGGCGCGTGGCGATGGCCTTTTCCAGGGCGGCGCGCAGTTCGTGGCGGTGGCGGACGCGGTCCGGGTTGGTGGCGAAGCGCGGGTCGTCGGCGAGCGCAGGGACGTCGAGTACGTCCGTGAGAGCGCGGAACTGCCGGTCGTTGCCGACCGCGACGAAGAGTGGTCCGTCGGCGGCGGTGAACGAGTCGTAGGGGGCGATGCTGGGGTGCGCGGAGCCGGTGCGGCGCGGCACGGTGCCGTCGGCGAGCCACGACGCCGAGTGCGGGTGGAGCAGGCTGACCGCGGTGTCCAGGAGGGTGCAGTCGACGAGTTGGCCCCTGCCGGAGCGGTGGCGTTCGTGCAGGGCGAGCAGGATGCCGGAGAAGGCGAGGATCCCGGTCACCTGGTCGACCACCGGCACCCCGACGCGCAGGGGCGCCCCGTCCGGCTCGCCGTTGACGCTCATCAGCCCGCCGTAGGCCTGCAGCACCGCGTCGTAGCCCGGCTGCCCGCCGAGCGGCCCGTCGGTGCCGAATCCGGTGACGCGGCAGTGGACGAGGGCGGGGAACCGGCGCCTCAGCTCGTCGTCGGGGTAGCCCCACTTGGCGAGCGTGCCCGCCTTGAAGTTCTCGACCAGGACGTCGGTTTCGCACAGCAGCGTGTCGAGGATGTCCCGCCCCTCGGGCAGGGAGAGGTCGACCACGACGTTCTTCTTGCCGCGGTTGAGGTTCTGGTAGTACGCGGAGGTGCCCGCCGAGACGAACGGCGGCCCCCAGCCGCGCGTCTCGTCACCGGCCGGGGGCTCCACCTTGATGACGTCCGCCCCGTGGTCGGCGAGCATCTGCGCGCAGTAGGGGCCCGCGAGTACCCGGGACAGATCGAGCACCCTGATTCCGGTGAGGGCGCCCTCGGGCGGCTGTGTCATCGGGGATCAGTGGCCTCAGTAGGGGCGGTCGCCCGCGATGGCGACGCGCTCCGCGACCCGGCGGTGCGGGGCGTAGTCGTCGACGGCGTAGTGCTGCGTGGCGCGGTTGTCCCAGAAGGCGATGTCGCCCTGCTGCCAGTGGAACCGCACCTGGTACTCCGGCACGTGGGCCTGACGTACGAGGTAGCCGAGCAGGCGGTCGCTCTCCTCGCGGTCCATGCCCACGATGTGCGTGGTGAAGGAGGTGTTGACGAAGAGCATCCGCCGCCCGGTCTCCGGGTGCGTGCGCACCACGGGGTGGGTGACCGGCGGGAAGCGGTCCTGGAGCGGGGCGAGCTTCTCGGGACCGTAGAACCGGGTGAAGCCGGGGATGAAGTCGTGCACCGCGTGCGCGTCGTCGATGCGGGCCTTGACGGTGTCGGGGAGGTTGTCATAGGCGGCCGCCATGTCCGCCCACATCGTGTCCCCGCCGAACGGCGGCACCTCGTGCAGCTGCAACACCGCGCCGAGCGCGGGGCGTTCGCGGAAGGTGACGTCCGCGTGCCAGACGTTTTCGTACGTGGGGGTGGCGCTGCCGCCCTTGTCGAAGCGGACGACGTCGTCGGCCGAGCCGCGCGCGAGCAGCGGGTTGGTCTCCAGTTCGCCCCAGTTGAGGGCGAAGGCGCGCTGTTGCTCGGAGGTGATGCGGGCGCCGCGGAAGAAGAGGACCTTCCACTCCAGGAGGGCGCGGTTGAGCTCGTCGCGCAGGGCGGGCGTCAGCGGGCGCGCGAGGTCGACGCCGCGGATCTCGGCGCCGATGACGCGGCCCTGCGGCACGATGTCGAAGAGCTCGTAGGGGTGCTCCTGCCAGCCCTCGGGCAGGCGGCGCAGGGTGCGGCGGCCCTCGTACATGCCGTCGGCGGGTATGCGGGCTTCGCGCAGGGAGTGGGCAGCGGGGAACTGCGGTACGGCAGTCATGGGGTCTGATCCTTCGGAGTGCGGGAACGGGCGGGCGGAGCGGACTCCGTACAGCTAGCGGCCCGATCGCTCGCACCCGCGCCGCCAGGGGACGTCGAACGTCCGTACCGCGGCGGTCAGGTGCTGGATCATGGTCGTCATTGTGGTGTGGCGGCCGCTTCCGGTCAACCGCCCGGGGGCGGCCGCCTCTCCGCCGGCTCAGCCCCGCGGTTTGCGCAGCACTCCCCCGTACTCGTAGATCCCCTTGCTGGACGCGGTCACGCCGAGGTACGGCTCCAGGTCGGGGTCGACCGGGGCGAGCGGCGGCTGGTCGGGGTCGGGGCGCCAGTCGACGAGGTTCACCACGCCGGGCTCCACGGGCTCCAATCCCTGGAGCAGGACGTCGACTTCGGTGGGCGTGCGGGTCTGCCAGGGCACGCCGCCGCCGGTGATGTGCTCGGTCATCGCCGCACCGCGCTCGGGGTCGTCGGCGACGACCTGCGAGAAGCTCACGTGGCTGCCCGGCGCCGCGCGGTCGATGATCGTCCGCAGGATGCGGGACGGCTCGTCGGCGTCGGTGAGGTGGTGCCCCACGGAGAGGAAGAGCACGGCGACCGGCTCGTCGAAGTCGATGAGGCGCGCCACGTCGGGGTGGTCCAGGATCGCCTCCTGGTCGCGCATGTCGCCCATGATGACCGTCGTGGAGGAGTCGTCGGCGAGCAGGGCGCGGCCGTGCGCGAGGACGATCGGGTCGACGTCCACGTAGACGACGCGGGCGTCGGGGGCGAAGCGCTGGGCGACCTGGTGGACGTTGTTGTCGGTGGGCAGTCCGCAGCCCATGTCGATGAACTGGCGGATACCCGCCTCACGCGTCAGATAGCGCACCGCGCGGAAGAGGAATTCGCGATTCTGTCGGCAGATGTCGACGACCTCGGGGAACGAGGGCACGGTGGAGAGCATGAACTTCCGGTCCACCTCGTAGTTGTCCTTGCCGCCCAGCATCCAGCCGTAGCCTCGCGCGGAGGTCGGGACGTCGTAAGGAATGGACATCGCCTCGGCCTGGTTCTCACTCTCCACAGTGCGTTCTCCACCTCTCCCGTGGCATTTACGGAACGTGTTCCCGGTCGCGACACTAGCCCGTGATCCACGTCCGGGTGAACGAACTGTCGAATCTCCAACACACTTAGGGGTACGGGCGGTTGGCGACCCCTATGGGTGACGTTCCGGCCCGGGTCTCCGGTGCGGACTGTGGCGTGCCCCACCCGCTGCCCGTCCGGGCGCCCACATGGCGGATGATCGTGCCGAGAGCCATCCGCACCACTGGATCCGTACCACCCAGAGAGGACCTCCCCCATGGAAGACCGCTTCGACGTCGTCGTGCTCGGAGCAGGACCCGGCGGCTACGTAGCCGCCATCCGCGCCGCCCAGCTGGGCAAGCGGGTGGCAGTCGTCGAGGAGAAGTGCTGGGGCGGTGTCTGCCTCAACGTCGGCTGCATCCCGACCAAGGCGCTGCTGCGCAACGCCGAGCTCGCCCATCTCTTCACGCACGAGCAGAAGACGTACGGCATCAAGGTCGACGGGCAGGTGTCCTTCGACTACGGCGAGGCGTTCAGCCGCAGCCGTACGGTCGCGGACGGCCGGGTCAAGGGCGTCCACTTCCTGATGAAGAAGAACGGCATCACGGAGTTCGACGGCCGCGGCACGTTCCTGGACGCCAACACCCTGCAGGTGGCTAAGTCCGACGGCACGACCGCCACGATCGGCTTCGACCACTGCATCATCGCCACCGGCGCCACCCCCCGCCTGCTGCCCGGCACGAGCCGCAGCGAGCGCGTGGTGACGTACGAGGAGCAGATCCTCGCCGACACCCTGCCGCGCTCCATCGTCATCGCGGGCGCGGGCGCGATCGGCATCGAGTTCGCGTACGTCCTGCACAACTACGGCGTGAAGGTCACGATCGTCGAGTTCCTCGACCGGGTCGCGCCGCTGGAGGACGCGGACGTCTCCAAGGAGCTGGCCAAGCAGTACCGCAAGCTCGGCATCGACGTGCTGACCTCCACGCGCGTGGAGTCGATCGACGAGTCGGGCGAGCAGGTCAGGGTCACCGTCACCGGCAAGGACGGCAAGCAGCAGATCCTGGAGGCCGACAAGGTCCTGCAGGCCATCGGCTTCGCCCCGAACGTCGGCGGCTTCGGCCTGGAGGCGACGGGCGTGGCGCTCACCGAGCGCGGCGCGATCGACGTCGACGGTCGCTGCCGCACGAACGTCCCGCACATCTACGCCATCGGCGACGTCACCGCGAAGCTGATGCTGGCGCACACCGCCGAGGCCATGGGCGTCGTGGCGGCGGAGACGCTCGCGGACGCCGAGACGATGGAACTCGACTACCCGATGATCCCGCGCGCGACCTACTCGCAGCCGCAGATCGCCAGCTTCGGCTGGACCGAGGCGCAGGCCAGGGAGAAGGGCTTCGACGTCAAGGTCGCGAAGTTCCCCTTCCAGGCGAACGGCAAGGCGCACGGCCTCGGCGACACCGTCGGCTTCGTGAAGATCATCAGCGACGACAAGTACGGCGAGATCATCGGCGCCCACCTGATCGGCCCGGACGTGACCGAGCTGCTGCCCGAGCTCACCCTGGCCCAGCAGTGGGACCTGACCGTCCACGAGGTGGCGCGCAACGTCCACGCGCACCCGACGCTGGGCGAGGCCGTCAAGGAAGCGGTCCACGGCCTGGCCGGCCATATGATCAACTTCTGACACCCGCCGGGCGCCCCGCCACGGTCCCGGGCCACCTCGCGCCCGGTGGCCCGAGTGGCGGGAGCGCCCGGTCCGGCCGGTCCTGACCGGAACAGGACTGCTGTGTTCCTGCACAGCCACGGCGCGAAGGACTCGCAGCGCTCGACGAGGAAGCTCCCCTCGCCGCTGCTGGAGGTGACCTTCGGCGCCATCGCCTTCGAGCGCTCCCGCGGCGGGAAGCCGCCGACGCCGCCCCTGCGGGCCGCGCCTCCTACGCCCTCCCGTCCCACCTCCGGACTTGCATCCAGAGCGAAAGTGTGGACACGACTTCGCCCCCCATTCGCATTCTTTGCTCACAACTCGAACGAGAATGCAAGTGAAATCGATAAAGCCCACGAAAGTCGTAGCCTAGGAAAAGCCGGGAAAAGTCAAGTCCGTCGGCGACTTCGATAAGGGCCCCTCAATCGAGGCATCTACCAGCCACTATTGGGTGTTAGGGTTTCCTCTCGTCCCGGGCCGGGCCGTCCTTTCACGCTTCTTCACAGCGGTTCGCCATGGCCCCTCACACCGAAATGGCAGCGGCTCTTCCATGCCTGCTTCCCATTCCGGTGATACGTGTCCAAGCCTCGTTCTGGAGTTCTTTCATGTCTGCTGACAGCACAGCTGTCACCACCCCCGCGCCGGTGGACGCCTCCGGTGCCCCGACCGGCGGCCGACACCTCGGCCTGGCCCTCTTCGTGATCGCGGCGGCCCAGCTGATGGTGGTGCTCGACGGCACGATCACCAACATCGCCCTGCCCAGCATCCAGACCGCCCTCGACGTCTCGGACGCCAACCTGGCCTGGATCGTCAACTCCTACGCGCTGGCCTTCGGCGGCCTTCTGCTGCTCGGCGGCCGGGCGGGAGACCTCTTCGGCAGGCGGCGGATGTTCCAGGTGGGCATCGCCCTGTTCACCCTGGCCTCTCTGCTCGGCGGCCTCGCCCCCAACGAGGGCCTGCTCATCGGCGCCCGCATCCTGCAGGGTGTCGGCGCGGCGATCGCGGCGCCCAGCGCCCTCTCCCTGATCGCCACGACCTTCCCCGAGGGCAAGCCGCGCAACAAGGCGATGGGCGTCTACGCCGCGATGGCCGGCATCGGCGCCACCGTCGGCCTGCTCCTCGGCGGTGTCCTCACCGACGCCCTCGACTGGCGGTGGGTGTTCTTCGTGAACATCCCCATCGGCCTGGCCGTACTCGCCGGTACCAGGACGCTCGTCGAGGCCGAACGCCACCGCGGCCGCCTCGACCTGCCCGGCACCATCACCGGCACCGGTGGCCTCATAGCCCTCGTCTACGGGATCACCCGCGGTGGCGAGCACGGCTGGACCGACAGCCTGACCCTGTCCTGCTTCGCCGTCGCCGTCGTCCTGCTCAGCGCCTTCCTGATCGTCCAGAGCCGCACCGCGGACCCGATGATGCCGCTGCGGCTCTTCAAGGACCGCAACCGCTCGGGGTCGTACGCCACGATGCTGTTCATCGGCGCCGGCATGATGGCCACCTTCTACTTCCTCACGCTCTACATGCAGTTGATCCTGGGCTACAGCGCGGTCAAGACCGGCTTCGCCAACCTGCCGTTCAGCCTCGGCATGGGTGTCGCGGCCGCGCTCAGCGCCAAGCTGGTCACCCGTCTCGCGCCCAGGGCCATCGCCGGTCCCGGTCTGCTGGTGGCGGCCGTGGGCATGTTCTGGTTCGCCACGCTCACCCCCGACTCGTCCTACGCCGGGCACCTGATGCCGGCGATGTTCGTGACCGCGCTCGGCCTCGGTATGGGCTTCGTGCCGATGACGCTGGGCGCGGTCAGCGGCGTCGACGACCAGGAGACGGGCATCGCGTCCGCGCTCCTGAACACCGCCCAGCAGATCGGCGGCGCCCTCGGCCTCGCCGTGCTGGCCACCGTCTCCACGTCGGCGGCCAACGACCGGCTCCCCGACGCGGCCGCCTCGTTCTACCGGGGCCTGGCCACCGAGGACCACGGCCTGGTGGCCAAGGCGGCCGAGGCGCTGACCCACGGCTACACCCTGGCCTTCGTCGGTGCGGGCATCATGTTCCTGGCCGGCCTCGCCGTCACCGCGCTCGCCATCACCGCCGGGAAGCAGGAGAGCACCGAAGGCGCGGCCCCCGTACACATCGGCTGACCCCGCCGCCGGGAAGAGTTCGGCGCCGTCCGTCGATAGGATTTGTGGTGTCAGTCCCTTACGCCGCCCTGTCCCGGAACTTTCCTCCCGAGGGCTGTCGAGAACGCGCAGTCCGCTCCGACGTCCCCTGTGAAAGTCGCCCACGAGGGGTGACGGCGCAGCTGAGGAGCGAAGCCATGAAGTATCTGGTGATGGTCCAGGGATCGCAGGCCGACTACGAGGCGATGACGGGCAAGCCCTCCGCGGGCCGCCCGGCCTGGAGCGAGAAGGAACTGCAGGCGATGTTCGCCTACATGGGCGAGATCACCAACGACCTCGCCGAGTCCGGTGAGCTCGTCGACGCGCAAGGCCTCACCGAGCCCGCGCAGACCCGGTTCGTCAGCGCGGACAAGGACGGCAGGCCCGTGATCACCGACGGCCCCTACGGCGAGACGAAGGAGGTGCTCGCCGGGTACTGGCTGGTCGACTGCGAGAGCCTGGAACGAGTCACAGAGATCGCCCGACGCGTCACCCGGTGCCCCGGACCCGAGGGGCTCGTCGAACCGCCCGTCGTGATCCGTCCCGTCCAGGACTCCTCGGCAGGCGAATGTTGAGACGTACGACCGAGGTCGAGGACCTGCTGCGGCTGCACGCCCCGCAGGTCCTCGGCGCGCTCGTACGCCGGTACGGACACTTCGGCGCCGCCGAGGACGCCGTACAGGAGGCGCTGCTCGCCGCGGCCCGGCAGTGGCCGGAACAGGGCCTGCCCGACAATCCGCGGGGCTGGCTGATCAAGGTCGCCTCGCGCCGTCTGACGGACCAGCTGCGCGCCGACGAGGCACGGCGGCGGCGCGAGCAGGACGCCGCGCTGCTCACACCCAGGGACGCCTTCACCGCTCCCCCACCCGGTGAGAGCCGCGCCCCGGCCGACGACGACACCCTCACCCTGCTGTTCCTGTGCTGCCACCCGGAGCTGACCGCGGCCGCGCAGGTCGCCCTGACGCTGCGCGCCGTCGGCGGCCTCACCACGGCGGAGATCGCCCGCGCGCATCTGGTGCCGGAGGCGACCATGGCCCAGCGCATCAGCAGGGCCAAGGGGAAGATCAGGGGCACGCCGTTCCGGCAGCCCGGCCCCGAGGACCGCGACGCGCGGCTCGCCGCCGTCCTCCAGGCGCTCTACCTGATCTTCAACGAGGGATACACGGCCACGGCCGGCGACGCGCTGCACCGCGCGGACCTCGCCCGGGAGGCGATCCGCCTGACACGCTCCGTGCGCCGCCTGCTCCCCCACGAGGCGGCGGTGACCGGCCTGTTGGCGCTGATGCTGCTCACGGAGGCGCGCTCGGCCGCGCGGACCGGGCCGCACGGCGAGCTGATCCCGCTCGACGAGCAGGACCGCGGCCGCTGGGACCGAAGGGCGATCGCCGAGGGAACGGCCCTGGTCGAGGAGGCGCTCTCCCAAGGCCCGCCGGGGGTCTACCCGTTGCAGGCGGCGATCGCGGCCCTGCACGACGAGGCCCCGAGCGCGGAGGCCACCGACTGGCCCCAGATCCTCGCCCTGTACGACCACCTCGTGCGCCGCACCCCCGAACCCATGGCCGCGCTCGGCCGGGTCGTCGCCTGTGCGATGGTGTACGGGCCACAGGCCGGGCTCGACCAACTGGTCGCGCTGGAGCGGCACCTGACGGGCCATTACCGGCTGGCGGCCGTGCGGGCCCATCTGCTGGAGAGGGCGGGCGACACCGAAGGCGCCCGCGCCGCCTACCGGTTGGCGGCCCAGGGCACCCTCAGCCGCCCCGAGGCCCGCTACCTGCGGACCCGCGCCGCCAGGCTGTCCTCCTGAGCGGATCAAAGCCGCACCTTGGAGGGTTGCAAGGAAACCCTAGGATTGACTTGGGTTTTCACCGTGCACCAAGATCGCTTCCAGTGCGGGCGGCAGCCCGGCGACGGGCGTCGGCCCGGGGGCCACGGCTCCCGGAGAGCGGCCCGGTGACGCGGCAGGAAAGGTGACGTGTGGAAGCGCTCGAAATGGTGGCTGTCGGAGCCGCCGGTGTCGCGGCCGGCGGACTCAACGCGGTGGTCGGGTCGGGCACCCTCATCACCTTCCCCACCCTGCTGGCCTTCGGCTTCCCGCCGGTGCTCGCCAACGTGTCCAACAACCTCGGTCTGGTGCCGGGCACCCTGAGTGCCGCGTACGGCTACCGCCGGGAGATGAAGGGGCAGTTCAGGCGGCTGGTCCGGTTCGGCACGGCCTCCCTCATCGGCGGGCTGACCGGCGCCCTACTCCTGCTGCGGCTGCCCGCCGACGCCTTCCAGGCGGTGGTCCCCGTCCTCATCCTGACCGCGTGCCTGCTCGTCCTGCTGCAGCCCCGACTCGCCCGCAGGCTTATGGGACGCGAGAACGGCGGGAAGAAGGACGGCGGTATACCGATGTGGTGCGGGGTGCTCGCCACGGGCATCTACGGCGGCTACTTCGGCGCCGCCCAAGGGGTGCTGCTCATGGGCCTGTTCGGCGCCTTCCTCCTGGACGACCTGCAGCGCCTGAACGCCGCGAAGAACGTGCTCGCCTCCCTCGTGAACGGCGTCGCCGCGATCCTCTTCATCGTCGTTTCGGACATCGACTGGACGGCGGCCGGGCTGATCGCCCTCGGTTCGACGGTGGGCGGCCTGGTGGGCGCGCGCTTCGGCCGGAAGCTGCCGCCGGTGGCGATGCGGGCGTTCATCGTCGTGGTGGGGGTCACGGCCTCAGTGATCATGCTCGTGCGCTGAACCGCGCAGCGTCGGACTCCTCCAGGCCAGCCTCCGTCAAGACCGGTACCGGCCGCCCCAGTCGAGGCGCAGTACGGCCAGGTCGTCGGAGTGCCGTCCGGCGTTCAGGGCGTTCGTCTCCTTGATGAGGAGGTCGAGGTGGGCGGCCGGGTCCGTCGGCGGCAGGCTGTCCATCAGGGCGAGCAGATTCTCCACCCCGAGCCGATCGCCCCGCGTTCCGTTGTGCCCTTCGGTGAGGCCGTCGGTGTAGACGGTCAGCGCTCCCTCGGGCGGCAGGGAGACGACGGTGGAGGGCCAGCCGCGCAGGCCGGGAGCGATGCCCAGGGCGATGCCGTGCGCGACGGTCAGCTGCTCGGTCGCCCCGGCCGTGGTGAGGAGGGGTTCGTGGTGTCCGGCGAGGTGCAGGGTGACCGTACCCGCGTGCTGGTCGAGGGTGAGGAGTGTGCAGGTGGCGAAGAGCGGGTGGCTGCCGCGCTCGGCGATCAGGATGCGCTCCATCAGGTGCAGGAGGTCGTCGCCGCGGTGCCCGCCGAGTATGAGGGACCGCCAGGCGATGCGCAGGCAGACCCCCAGTGCGGCGGCGTCGGGGCCGTGACCGCTGACGTCTCCGACGACGGCGTGCAGCAGCCCGTCGTCCCCCTCGACCACGTCGAGGAAGTCCCCGCCGAGCAGGGTCATGGCGGCGCCGGGCAGGTAGCGCGTGGTCACCCGCACCGTGGAGGTGTCGAGCATCGGCTGGGGCAGGAGGCCGCGTTCCAGGCGGGCGTTCTCCTCGGCCCGGAGCGCGGCGGCCTGTGCTTCGGCGTTGGCGCGTTCGGTCTTGCTCCGGTAGACGGCGTAGCGCACCGTCCGGCGCAGCAGGTCCGCCTCGACCTTGCCCTTGACGAGGTAGTCCTGGGCCCCCGCGGCCATCGCTTCAGCGCCGGCCCGGGCCTCCGACATGCCGGTCAGGACGATCACCGCGGTGTGGGGGGCCGTGCCGCGGACGGAGACGAGCGCGTCTATGCCCGAGACGTCCGGCAGGTGCAGGTCGAGGAGGATGCAGTCGACGGGCCCCGTGGCCAGTGCGGTGCGGGCCTCGGTCAGCGTGGTGCGCGTGGTCAGCTCGAAGCGCAGTCCCGTGTCGTGGAGGAGCTCCTCGACCAGCAGGGCGTCGCCCTCGTCGTCCTCGATGAGGAGGATGCGGAACAACGGCTCCTCGACGGCCATGGGCGGGCCCGCCATGGTGGCTGCGCTCATCGTGCCTGCTCCAGGTCGGAGCGGCTGGCCTCCGGCAGCTCGAAGAGGCCCGGAGCCTCCGCCGGTTCGGGTGCCAGGGTGAAGACGATGCGCGCCCCGCCGCGGTGGTCCGCGTCGATGGAGATGGTGCCGCCGTGGAACTCGACGATCTTCTTGCACATCGCGAGGCCGATGCCGCTGCCGCTGTAGGCGTCCTTGGTGTGCAGCCGCTGGAAGATCACGAAGACCTTCTCGGCGTACTCCGGTTCGATGCCGATGCCGTTGTCGGTGACGGTGAAGGCCCACAGCTCGCCCTCGCGGGCCGCCGTGACGTGGATGCGCGGCGCGGTGCCGGGGCGGCGGAACTTGACCGCGTTGCCGATGAGGTTCTGCCAGAGCATGCCCATCTGCGTGGGGTCGGCGACCAGGGTCGGGAGCGGGTCGTGGGTGATCTCGGCCCCCGACTCCTCGATGCCGACGCTCAGTGCGGACAGGGTCTGCCCGAAGACCTGCTCCAGGTCGACTCTCTGGTGGGCGTTGTGCATCCGTCCGACCCGGGAAAAGTCGAGCAGGTCGTTGATGAGGATCTGCATGCGGTTCGCGCCGTCGACGGCGAAGTCGATGTACTGGTCGGCCCGCGCGTCGAGCTGTCCGCCGTAGCGGCGCTGGAGCAGTTGGGTGAAGCTGGAGACCTTGCGCAGCGGTTCCTGCAGGTCGTGCGAGGCCACGTAGGCGAACTGCTCCAGCTCGGCGTTGGAGCGCTGGAGGTCGGCTGTCTGCGCGTCCAGGCGCTGGCGAGCCTCCTCCGAGAAGGCCAGTTCCCGCACCAGCCGCCTGCGCATGAAGTCGATCTCGCTGCTCAGCCGCCGCAGGTCGGCGGGTCCCGTCGGGGTGATGGGATGCTCGAAGTCGCCGCCGGCGATGAGCCGGGCGTCGGTGCCGAGCTGCTCCAGCGGCCGGTTGATGCCTCGCCGCAGCCCCTCGAAGACCAGTGCCGCGAGGACGAGGATGAGTACCGCGATGCTGGTGAACACCCAGTTCCGCAGGGACAGTGTGGCCATCAGGTCGTCTCTGGCCCGCAGGCGGTCCGCGCGCAGATGCTTCTGCTGGCTGCTCACCGCCGCCCGTACGGCGTCGAAGGTCTTCTTGCCCTCCGCCGCCCGTTCGGTGGCCAGGTCCGAGGCGGCGCCGGACGGCTCGGCGGCGATCGGGCGGGCGATCCTCCGCTGCCACGTCGCCACGGCCGCCTCGACGGCCTTCAGGTCAGCCGTCCTGGCCGAGTCGCCCTCTATCAGGTCGGAGAGGCGCCTGCTCTCCGCCCGCTGCCGGGCGAGCCCCTGCTCGTAGGGGGTGATGAACTCCGAGGAGCCGGTGAGCCCGTAGCCGCGGATCCCCGTCTCCTGGTTGAGCAGGGCCGACTCCAAGCGGATCGAGGTGGTCACCGCGGGGGACCGCACGTCCACGAGGTCGTCGCTGATCGTCTGGCTCCTGCCGAGGACCCACGCGCCGGCCGCCCCGAGCAGGGCCAGCACCGCCAAGGACGCCGCCACGCCTACCCGAAGCCAGCGCCGGGTCGTCCACGCGGAAAGCCCACGCGCGGTCGTCGGTCTTTCCTCGCCGGTCATCGTTGTGGACTCCTCCATCGTTCGGCCGCTCCCGATCGCGGCCAGGACACTCTAGAGGCCGACAACCGTTGTTGTCGCGACCGCACTTGGCACCTAGGGTGCGGGGTATGCCAGGCAACGACTTCGTACTGCGGACCGGTCCGCGGGAGACGGCCGCCATCGTGGAGGCGGCCGTCGACGATGTTGCGCGGCAACTTGTACACCATCTGCTGGACGGGCCGCCGGACCCGGCGTCGGACGACCCGGCGCGAGCTCTGGCACTGCTCCACCTGTTGGACCAGGCGCGGCGGGCCACGGAGCGGCTCCAGCGCGAGGCGGCCGCGACCGCCGCTCGCGCGGGCGCGGCCTATCCGCAGATCGGTGCCGCCTGCGGCATGACGCGTCAGGGTGCCCGGCGCCGCTGGCCGGGGCTTTTCCAGTACTCCACCGAACGACCGAACTCCAACGAACGACCAACGGAGCATCCGATGATGACCACCCCCGCCCGTCCCTTCGACGTTCTGCTCGTCGAGGACGACATCGCCGATGCCATGCTGATCCAGGAGGCACTCTGCGAGCGGGGGGCCCGCAACCTGGTCCAGGTCCCCGACGGAGTCGCCGCCCTCGAACACCTGCGGGACCCGGGCAACCCGCGGCCGGACCTCATCGTCCTGGATCTGAACATGCCCCGTATGAACGGTCGCGACCTGCTGAAGGTCCTCAAGACCGATGAGAATCTGTGCGCCATCCCCGTCGTGGTCCTCACCACGTCCGCCGCCCCGGACGACGTGACGGGCGCCTACAGCAGCCACGCCAACGCGTACGTGACCAAGCCCGTCAATCTCGAGGAATTCGAGCAGGCCGTCCAGAGCATCGACGCCTTCTACCTCGACACCGCCACTCGGCTTCGCCCTTGATCCCGCCCACCCGGGGTTAGACGGCTCACATCCGGGGGCCCTTCACCTGGGCACCCCGCCCCATGGTTTACTATTGAACATGTTGTGGTCCCGACCGAGATTCCCCCGTCCGGTCGGGGCCACACTCCATTCATGAGGGCGTCTTCCCCTGTTTTCACGCCTTCGAGGGCGAATATGCCAACCGCACCGCGCCACACACGCCCGGGCGGCATCATGCGTCCATGGACGGTGCCAAGCCTG
The DNA here is from genome assembly GCF_055609205.1 of Streptomyces sp. NPDC036815. Classification (NCBI taxonomy): domain Bacteria; kingdom Bacillati; phylum Actinomycetota; class Actinomycetes; order Kitasatosporales; family Streptomycetaceae; genus Streptomyces; species Streptomyces sp. NPDC036815. The sequence continues at coordinate 20,980 of NZ_JBVJPW010000018.1, forward strand.
TGCAGGTCTTGTTCACGCCCGACGAGTACGCCGCGATCCTGCGCCACGCGGATCAGCTCGGGATGCCGTTAGCCGAGTTCATCCGCCGCGCCGTGACCGTCAGGACCGAGGAACGGCCCGGCCCGTGCCAGTCGTCCGACAGCCGGCGCGGAGCGGCCGTCCCGCCGGTCAAGCGCGGCCTCGGCCCGGACGGGGCCCCCGCGCTCCAGCGGTTCCTCGACACCATCGCGGCCTCAGCGGAGTCGGACGACGGACGCCGCCGGTGAGGTCCCGGGGGCTCAGCTGAGAACGATCTCCGGCTCATAGAGGTCGAGCCAGAGCGCCAGGTCGAGCGTCCGCTCCAGGTCACGCCGGGAGGCCTGGGTGATCTGCGGAGCCTCGCGCTCGGCGGCCCGCTCCGCCCGTTCCCGGTCCACCAGCGCGAAGACCGGGTGGTCCGGCCGGGCGAGCAGGTCTTTGACGTGCTTCTGGAGAGCGACCGCGTACTGAGGGTCCTGCGTCGAGGGGTACGGGCTCTTCACCCGGTCGTAGACCGACCGCGGCAGTACGTCGGCCGTCGCCTCGCGCAGCAGGCTCTTCTCCCTGCCGTCGAAGGACTTCAGCGACCAGGGCGCGTTGTACACGTACTCCACGAGACGGTGGTCGCAGAAGGGCACGCGCACCTCGAGGCCGACGGCCATGCTGGCGCGGTCCTTGCGGTCGAGCAGGATGCGCACGAACCGGGTCAGGTGCAGGTAGCAGATCGTCCGCATCCGGAACTCGAAGTCGCTCTCGCCGTCCAGGCGCTGGATGTCGGCGACGGCCCGCCGGTAGCTGTCCTCGACGTAGCGGGGCAGGTCGAGCGCTTCTTTCAGCTCGGGGCGCAGGACCCCGGAGTCGTCGCCGAAGTGGTCGGCGAACTTCACCAGCCAGGGGAAGGTGTCGGCCGAGCGCGCCGCCTCGTCGAAGAACTGCAGGTAGCCGCCGAAGACCTCGTCCGCGGACTCCCCGGAGAGCGCGACCGTGGAGTGCTCGCGGATGGCGCGGAACAGCAGGTAGAGGGAGGCGTCCATGTCGCCGAACCCCATGGGGATGTCCCGGGCGCGGATCATCTTGGCGCGCACGTCGGGGTCGGCGAGGGCGTACGAGTCCAGGACGATGTCGCGGTGCTCGGTGCCCGCCGACTTCGCCACGTCGTGCACGTACGGGGTGTCGGGCGTGCCGCGCAGTTCGTCGGCGACGAAGTTGTCCGCCTGGCCGACGAAGTCGACGGCGAAGCTGCGCACCGTCTCGCCCGCCTCCGCCAGTTGCCGCGCCGCCAGCGCCGTCATCGCCGAGGAGTCGAGGCCGCCGGAGAGCAGCGTGCAGCGCGGCACGTCCGAGACGAGCTGGCGGCGCACGATGTCCTCCAGGAGCTCCCGCACCTTCGCCACGGACGCGTCGCGGTCGTCGGTGTGCGGCCGCGTCCGCAGGGTCCAGTAGACCTGGCGGCGCAGGCCCGAGCGGTCGACCGTCACGACGGTGCCGGGCTCGACCTCGCGCATGCCGTCCCACACGGCGTGACCGGGCGTCTTGACGGTGGCGAACAGCTCCCGCAGCCCGTCCAGGGTGACGCGGCGGCGGGCCAGCGGGTTGGCGAGGATCGCCTTGGGCTCGGAGCCGAACAGGACGCCGTCGGAGGTCTCGTAGCAGTAGAAGGGCTTGATGCCCATGCGGTCGCGGATCATGACGAGCCTGTCGTCACGGGCGTCCCAGATCGCGAAGGCGTACATGCCGTTCAGCCGCTCGGCGAGGGCCTCGCCCCATTCGAGGTAGCCGCGCAGCACGACTTCGGTGTCCGACTCGGTGGTGAAACGGTGGCCGCGGGCGGCCAGTTCGCGGCGGAGCTCGGTGTAGTTGTACGTCTCTCCGGAGTAGACCAGGGCGACGGTGCCGGTCGGCGTCTCGACGGTCATGGGCTGCCGCCCGCCGGGCAGGTCGATGATCGCCAGCCGTCGGTGCCCGAGGGCGGCGGGACCGCCGGTCCAGGTGCCGCGGTCGTCGGGGCCGCGGCAGGACATCGTCTCCGTCATGGCGTCCAGAGTGGTGGACTCGGCCGTCAGATCACGGTCGAAGGAGACCCAGCCGGTGATGCCGCACATGCGTTTTCCTTCCGCTCGCCGCACTAGATGTATCTAGCACCTACCTGTGCAGCGTGCTCCCGCGAACGCATGCGGTCAACGCCCTCCGCGGCGCGGAGCACGCGTCGACCCCGGCGGTTTCAGCCGCTCTTTGCCAAGACCGGCAGACGGGCCACGACCGGGGCCAGCCCCACCCCTTCGGCCGACGACGGGATGGCATGCCTCACGGAAGGAAGCATTCCGGCCACGGGCAAAGACTTGTCAACGATCCCCCGGGCCCTGCTCCCCGGCGGCGCGCAGCAGCGCTTCCGCGTCCGCACGCGCCTGATCGAGGGCGCCGGGGAAGATGTTCAGGCCGTGCGCCACCAGGCCGCCCTCGTGCAGCAGCATCAGCGTCCGGCCCAGCCGGGCCGCCCCGCTCGGCGCGATCTCCTCGGCGAGGCCGGTGAAGAGGGCGAGCATCCAGGCCTTCTGGCCGGTGATGACCGCGTACGCGGGGTGGGCGGGGTCGCTGATCTCGGCGTGCGCGTTGACCATCCCGCACCCCTTGGCGAGCCGCCCCCGCGCCCAGTCGCGCGCCGCGTCGAAGACCGCGAGGACCTGGCCGGACGGCGTGGCCCCGGCCGCCACGTACGGGGCGAGGAACACCCGCCAGCGCTCGTCCCGGTCGGCGAGGTACTCGACGACGATCTGCTCCTTGGAGCCGAACCGGTCGTAGAGGGTCTTCTTCGTGACCCCGGCCTCGGCGGCGATCAGATCCACGCCGACGGCATGGATGCCCCGCCCGTAGAAGAGCCGCCCAGCGGCGTCGAGGGCCCGTCGCGCTCCCGGAGTCATGGCAATGCGCCGCGGCACCGCGCCACCGCCGCCCGTTCCGCGCCCACTCTCGGTCACTTCAGTCATGCCCCCATAGTAAACCGATCTGTATACTCCCTGCCAGGTAGACAGATCGGTTTACTCGCCCGCCTCTCGGGCGCGGCTCGCACGACGGGAGGAATCCATGAACGTCCCGCTCTCGATCGCCTTCGTGCTGACCTGGAGCTCCGGGTTCATCGGCGCCAAACTGGGCGCGGGCAGCGCGTCCGCGGTGACCGTGCTGATGTGGCGCTTCCTGCCGCTGGCCGTCGCCCTCGGGCTCGTCGCGCTGCTGTGGGCCCGCGCCTCCTGGCGGGGCCTGACGGCGCGCGACGTGGGCCGGCAGGCGGCCGTGGGAGCGCTGTCGCAGAGCGGCTACCTGCTCACCGTGTACTACGCCATCCAGCTCGGCGTCTCCAGCGGCACCACCGCCCTGATCGACGGCACCCAGCCCCTGGTCGCGGGCGCCCTCGCCGGGCCGCTGCTCGGCCACTGCGTCTCGCGCACCCAGTGGGCCGGCCTCGGCCTCGGCGTGACCGGAGTCGTCATCGTCACCGCGGCCGACTTCTCGGGCGGCGGCGACGCCGCGTGGTGGGCCTACGCGGTGCCGTTCCTCGGCATGTTCTCGCTGGTCGCCGCGACGTTCCTGGACCGGCGCGCGATCCGCGCGGTCGCCCCTTCCGTCTCCCTGACGGTCCACTGCGTCACGAGTACCGTCGTCTTCACGGGGCTGGCGCTGGCGTCCGGCGCCGCGACGCCGCCCGCCAAGACGTCCTTCTGGGCGGCGATCGGCTGGCTGGTGGCGCTCTCCACCTTCGGGGGCTACGGCCTGTACTGGCTGATCCTGCGCCGCTCGGGAGTCACCCAGGTCAATACGCTGATGTTCCTCATGGCGCCGGTGACGGCCCTGTGGGGTGCCCTGATGTTCGGTGAGCCGTTCGGCCCGCAGACGGCGGCCGGACTCGCCGTCGGCCTCGCGGCCGTGGTGGTCGTGCGGCGCGGCGCCCGCACCCGCCGGGCCGCCGCACCGGCGGCATGGTCTACGGAGGCGTCAGGAAAGCCTGCACAGCCGGTGCGTACCGGCCGGTGATCTCGTCGATCTCGGCGGCGCGCACGTGCGGGCCGCGGGCGATGCCGTACATCACGCCGAGCCCGAGCAGCATGCCCACGGCGAGCTCGGCCCGCAGCCCCGCGTCCGGCCCCGCGAGCCGCTCGCTCAGCCGCTGGGCCACCTGGGTGCGGAAGTTGGCGCGCAGGATGTCGCCCTGCTCGCCGTGGAGCGGGGCGAAGACGATGCGCAGGATCGGGTCGGCGCCGCGCTCGGCCTGACCGGTGAGCAGCTGGCGGACCATGTGGCGGCCGAGGTCCGGCAGAGGTGCGTCGAGGAACCCCTCCGCGTCAGCGTCGAACGACATGACCCGGGAGAACAGCGCATCCTTGTTGCCGAAGTACTTCAGGATCAATGGAGCGCTCACGCCTGCCCGTTCGGCCACCGCTCTGAGGGTGATGTCGCCGTGCGCGTGCCGGGCCAGGAGGTGGCGGGCGGCGCGGACGATGGCGTCCTTGGTCGCCTCCGCGTCCCTGCGGGCGGCGGGCGGCGGTGGATTGGGGGGCGGCTCGGCCCGAGGCGCCGCGCTCGCCGCGGACCCGTGCGATCCCGCCATGGTCACCGTCCCTCCAGAGCCGATTCCTGGGCGGGCCCGCCGGGCCCGGCGGGCGCCCGCTCGCTCTCCGTGGCCGGGTCCGAGGGTATGGCCAGGGCGGCGGCGCACGCGACGAGCGCCACGGTTCCGGCCATCGCGAAAGCGAGCCGGTAGCCGCCCAGGGTGGGGATCTGCACGCCCTCCACGGCCGAGGTGTGCCGGACGAGCACGGCGGCGACCGCCGCGCTGGAGACGCTCTGGCCGATGGTGCGCATCAGGACGTTCACCCCGTTCGCGGACGCGGTCTGGGCGACCGGCACCGCCCGCAGGATCAGCGTGGGCAGCGCCGAGTACGCGAAGGTCGTCCCGGTCGAGACCACCGCGGCGCCCAGCACGATCACCCAGAGGTCCCGGCTGTCGGCGATCCGTACGGCGTACCCGAGCGCCATGACGACGGCGCCGACGGCCAGGGTCACCCGGGGCCCGCGCGATGTGGAGACGCGGGCCGACAGCGGCGAGAGGACCAGCATGATCACTCCGTTGGGCAGCAGGCACAGGCCGGTCGCCACGATCGACAGTTCCAGCCCGTAGCCGGTCCCGGCGGGCGCCTGCACCAGCTGCGCGGTCACCAGGGAGTTGGCGTAGAAGGCGAATCCGGCCAGCAGCGCGCTCACGTGCGGCAGCGCCACGCGCCGCCCGGACGCGAGCCGCAGGTCCACCAACGGCTGCTCGGACCGCAGTTGCATCCGCCACCACAGGGAGAGGATGCCGAGGGCGGCCGCGAACAGCCCGAGGACCGGCCCGCTCCCCCACCCCCACTGACCACCCTGGGACACTGCAAGCAGCAGACAGACCAGACCGGCCGCGAGACCCAGCGCGCCCCGGGTGTCGAACCGTCCCGGCGAACGCACCGGGGACTCGCGTACGGCCCACCGGGCGAGCAGAAGCCCGCAGAGGCTCAGCCCCGCGGTCGCCCAGAACATCATGTGCCAGTCCGCGTACTGCACGAGGAGCGCGGCAAGCGGCAGGCCGAGCGCGGCACCGATCCCGACCGTGGAGCTCATCAGGGCGACCGCCGATGCCGTGCGGTGCGGCGGGAGTTCGTCGCGCAGAATGCTGATGGACAGCGGCACCACCGCGGCGGACGCGCCCTGCAGGGCGCGCGCCGCGATCAGCAGCCGGATGTCGGACGTGAGCGCGCAGAGCACCGATCCGCCGGCCATCAGGCCGAGGGCGATGAGCAGCACGCGGCGCTTTCCGTACATGTCGCCGGCCCGGCCGAGGACGGGGGTGAGGACGGCTCCGGACAGCAGGGTCGCGGTGACCAGCCAGGACACGGCGCCGACCGAACTGCCCGTCAGCCGGGGCAGATCCGGCAACAGCGGGACGACCGCGGTCTGGGTGACGGCCATGAGGATGCCGCCGAAGGCCAGGACGGGTACGGCGAGACGGGCGCGGAGGCCCCTCGTGTCGCCCGGTATCGGAACGTGCCCCATGACGTGTCCCCCGCCCGTCCGAGGTGAATTTGAATTCACCATAGCGGGTGAATGGGTATTCACCCCGAGGAATTCGGAATACGCACGGCGCGCGTGCGGCCCGCCGCCCGCTCGGGTGCCCGGCGGGGCGGTGGCCGTCAACCGCCCCGCCGGACAAGGTGGTTACGGCCGGGCAGGTCCATGTGGGGCGGCGTCGGTCATACTGCCGCCCATGAACCGACTCCGCATCGGCCTGGTGGGCACGGGCCCCTGGGCCACCGCCACGCACGCCCCCGCGCTGGCCCGGCATCCCGGCGTCGACCTCAGCGGTGTCTGGGGGCGCCGCCCCGAGGCGGCGGCCTCGCTCGCCGCCGCACACGGCACGACGGCGTTCCCGGACGTGGACGAACTGTTCGCCGCGAGTGACGCCGTGGCGTTCGCGGTCCCGCCCGATGTACAGGCGCCGCTCGCCGCGCGCGCCGCGGCGGCCGGCTGCCATCTGCTGCTCGACAAGCCGGTGGCGACGACGACGCGGGGAGCGCGGGATCTGGTGGCGGCGGTCGAGCGCGCCGGGGTGGCGTCCGTCGTCTTCTTCACGCTGCGCTACGCCGCCGCCAGTGCGGCCTGGGTATCCGAACAGGCCACCACGGGAGGCTGGTTCACCGGTCGCGCCGACTGGTACGGATCGTTCTACGCCGCGGACGGCGGTGCGGATGTCGCCTCCCCGTGGCGGGCGAGCCGGGGTGGGCTGTGGGACGTCGGCCCGCACGCCCTGTCGATGCTGATCCCCGTACTCGGTGACGTGACCGCGGTGACGGCGGCGTCCGGCCCCGGGGACACGGTCCATCTCATCCTGCGACACACCGGCGGGGCCTCCAGCACAGCGACGCTGAGCCTCACCGCTCCGGCCAAGTGCGCTGGTTTCACTGTGGAGTTGCGCGGCGAGAGCGGGACGGTCGCGCTGCCGACGTGGGAGGAGTCGGGCGGCGCGTTCGAGACGGCCGTCGACGAACTCGCCGCGTGTGCGGACAGCGGCCGGTCGCATCCGTGCGACGTGCGGTTCGGCCTGCGGGTCACGGAGATCCTGGCGCGGGCGGAGGAGCAGATCACGGCCACGTGAACGCCCGGGAACAACCACGGGCGGTCGGTACCGTGGCCGCTACGTAATGGCGAGTGACGGCACCGACCGCAGCCGGTGGCCCTATGAAACCGGTGCGGGAAGAAGAGCCGTGCGGTCCCGCACTGCTCTGATTCCGACCACGCAGACCGGAATACGAACAGTTGTCCCACACGCTTCCCGCAGCGGCCCGATAGGCCTAGGGGGTACCCAATGCCGGGGAATTTCAGCCATTCTCAAACGCCCCGGACAAGATGCCCCGCTGTTGTACACGGGTGCCGCCCGACGATCAAACCTGCAGGTCGGTGACCCCGCACGCTCCATCATGCCTGAGCGACTGATCGTTTTCTTCGGGCAATGTTTACTACCAAAGCCGATGTGAATATTTAGACTGATCACGCTCCAACTCGGCGTGCACCAAGAGGGATTACCCACCATGAACAAGACGGCGCTCCGCGCTCTGCTCCGCGAACGACGCGCCCTCATAGCCCCGGAATCACACGGCTTCGCCCGTCCGACAGGCCAGGGCCGGCGAGCGCCCGGCCTGTCCCAGCACCAGGTCGATCAGTTGCTGCACCGCACGTTCGGTACGTACCACCGGCTCGAATCGGGCAATTATCCCAACCCGCCGACCTCGCTCCTCCGCGACGTCGCCCGCCTCTTCGGGCTCAACGAACAGGAGTGGGTGTCCCTCTGCCGTTACGCCCTGCTGCAGGACCCGCCCGGCCCGCTCCACCTGTCCTCCGGCAAGGAGGTGCCCGGCGTCTGGCAGGAGGCCGTCGACGGGATAGGGCACATGGCATACGTGACCGACGCCTCCTGGGAAATGCTCGCCTACAACGCCGCGTTCGCCAGCATGTTCCCCGGCGGCAAGGTTCCCGGCAACACCCTGCGCTGGATGCTCCTCGACCCGCACGGCCGCCAGACCCTGATGAACTGGCACCACGCCTGGGCGCCGATGGTGCTGCCGCAACTGCGCGCGGCGCTCGCCACCAGGCCGGACGACGACATCCTGCGGCAGATCGAGAAGGAGATCCTCGCCGACCCGCAGACCGCCGACCTCTACACCGCGGGCACCTCGCACCCCCACCCCGACGGTGACGAGCGCCCGCTGCGGCACGCCACGGAGGGGCCGGGCTGGGTCACCATGTGCGCGGCACAGCCCCTGACGGCGCCCGGCTCCCGGCTGATGATCCTGGTGTTCCACCCCGGCGAGGTCAGGACCCAGTCGCCCGCTCCCAGCCTCCGCTCCGAGTGAGACCCGGTACGACCCGCGGTCCGCGCTCTGGGTGACACCCGGACCAACGACGAGTCCCGCCCTCATCTCCGCGCACCTTCGCACATCACCGCACGTCACCGCGGTCCACTCGTACGAACATCCGACGGTACGGCGCTCGAGAGGCCGCTACTCGACAGGGCACTCCGGCCCCAGTGAAGTACTTTGGCCACACCCCACCCTTCTGCGTTCCTGGGGAGTCGCCCCATGACTGCTCACGTACTCAGCCCCCACACCGTCCTCGGTGACCACAAGGTCACCACGGCCGAGATAGCCGACGACGTGAGCGCGCACCACGCCGAGCACCCACGCTTGCGCGCGCTGCTCCGCGTCATCGGCAACTGCGGGGTGCAGACCCGCTATTTCACGCGCCCCCTCCACTCCGCCACCGTGGCCGGCACGGCCGACGTCGAAGAGCGTGTCCGCACCGCCTTCGACGACGCGCTCACCCTGGCCGAGCGCGCCGCGACCCGGGCCCTGGACGCCGCCGGGCTCACCGCACCGGACATCGACGCGATCGTCACCACGCACACCACGAGCTGGGCCGTCCCCAATCTGGACATCCACCTCGTCTCGCGCCTCGGCCTCCGCCCCGACCTGCGCCGCGTCGCGCTCACCTCGGTGGCCTGCCCCGGCGGCGCGCAGGCCCTCCTCCGAGCCGCCGACCTCCTCGCGGCACGGCCGGGCAGCAAGGTCCTCGTGGTGGCCGCCGAGGTCCTCTCCAGCATCTACCACCACAGCGACACCGGCATCGAGTCGATGATCTACAAGGCGCTGTTCGGCGACGGAGCCGCCGCGACCGTCGTCACCGACACGCCACTGGGACCCGGACTCGCCATCGACGACACCCTCGAGTACGTGCTGCCGGACAGTCTCGAACGGCAACGCGGCCGGATGGCCGCCGACGGCATCCACTTCGACTCCACGAAGCAGGTCCTGGCCGCGGTCACCGACATCATGCCCCGCCTGGCGGAGTGGCTCGGGCCGCGCCGCCTCGACTTCGCCGTCCTCCACCCGGGCAGCACCCGCATCATCGCCGACACCGTGGCCGCCCTGCACCTGGACGACCACGCGGCACGGCACTCCCTCGACACCCTCAGTCACGAGGGCAACCTCGGCGGCGTGAGCATCCTGCGCGTCCTGGAGCGCACCCACGCCGATCCGCCGGACGACGGCGCGGACGGCGCGGTCATCGCTTTCGGCCCCGGATTCGCCACGGCGGCGCTGCGCTGCCACTGGCGGAGCCAGGGCTAGAGCCTGCGCCTCCGCCGAAATCCCGTTGCCGCCCTCCCGCCTCCCTGCTGAGGTGACCGTATGAATCATGAAGCGGTACTGGCCGCGTACGACCGGCAGTTGCGACACGACGCGGGGAGCGAGGGCGCGGGCACGCGGGTCGAGCGGACCGGCGGTGTCGTGCGCGTGACCGGCTCGGCCCACGACTGGAACGGCGTCCTGTGGGCGGACATCGACACGGCGACGGCCGACCCGGTGATCGCGGCGCAGGTGCGCCACTACACCGACGCCGGGCGGGAGTTCGAGTGGAAGCTGCACTCCTACGACCGCCCCGCCGACCTCGCCGAGCGGCTCGTCGCCGCCGGGTTCGAGGCCGAGCCGCTGGAGACCGTCATGGTCGCCGAGGCCGACACCCTGCTCGACGACCCCGGTCTGCCCGACGGCATCCGGCTGCTCCCGGTGACCGACGCGGCGGGCGTGCGGCTCATGGCCGAGGCCCACCTGGCGGCTTTCGGAGCGGACGACGCGGCGCTCAGCGAGCACCTCGCCCGGCGTGTCCTCGACCGGATCACCGAGACACCGGACGAGATCGTCGCGGTCGTCGCCATGGCCGGTGACCGGCCGGTGTGCGGCGCGCGGATGGAGTTCCGCCCGGGCACCGACTTCGCCGGCCTCTGGGGCGGAGGCACCGACCCGCAGTGGCGCGGCAAGGGGATCTACCGCGCGATGGTGGCCCACCGCGCCCGGATCGCGGTCGCCCGCGGCTACCGCTATCTGCAGGTCGACGCCTCGGACGACAGCCGCCCGATCCTTGACCGGCTCGGCTTCGCCACACTCTGCACGACCACGCCGTACGTGTACCGCCCGTAGGACGGGACCGCGCCGACCGAGTGCCGGGAGCGACCGCTCAGCCGAGCAGCTCGGCGATGGCTTGCGCCGTGTCCGTCTCGCCGAGCCTCGGGAAGATCTTCTCCACGCTGTTGCGGTGGGCGTCGGCGTCCATGTCGGTCACGGCGTCCACGGCGACGGTGACGTGGTAGCCGTGCTCGTGCGCCGCGCGGGCGGTCGACTCCACCCCGATGCTCGTCGCGATGCCTGCGACCACGACCTGGGTGACGCCCCTGCGGCGCAGCTGCAGGTCGAGATCAGTGCCGTAGAAGGCGCCCCACTGCTGCTTGGTGACGACGATGTCGCCGTCGGCCTGCCGGAGTTCGGGCACGAGGTCCGCCCAGTCCGCGGGCACCTCGCCGCCGCGCGTGGGGGCCTCGGTACGGCCCGGGGCGCCGCCGGTGACCCGTACCAGGACCACGGGCAGACCGCGCTCGCGGAAGGCGTCGGCGAGCGCGGCGGCCCTGTCGACGATCTCCTGCGAGGGGTGGGCGGTGGGCAGGGCGGTGATGCCCTTCTGGAGGTCGACGAGGACGAGGGCGGTGGTGGGGTCAAGGACGGTGGCGGTCATGGGAGTTGTGCCTTTCTGTACCGGTTTTGGCTGTGGCTGTTCTGCCGGTGGCTGTGCTGCGAGTGACTTGGCTGCGAGTGGCTTTGCTGCCTGTATCTGTGTTGCCTGTATCGGTGTCGCGGGTCCGCAGTGCGCGGTCCGTGGCGGTCAGGGCGACGAGGGCCAGCGCCAGGGCGCCGCCGACCGTGGCCATGAGGTGGAGCCCTCCGTCGTCGGCCCGCTGCCCGTAGGCGAGGCCGATGAGTCCGGAGGCCGTGATGGCGCCGAGGTACTGGGCGGTGCGCTGGAGGCCCGCCGCCGCCCCGATGGCGTCGGCGGGCGCGTACTGCTGCACGGCCGCCTGGTTGCCGGTGCCCATGAGTCCTTGCGGGATGCCGAAACAGGCACCGGCCAGGAGCAGCACGGCCAGCGGAGTGGAATCGTTCGTGCCGAGCAGCAGCGCACTGCCGACGGCCAGGAGCACCGCGGCGACGGTGAGCGGTGCGCGGATGCCCTTCGTGCGCGCCCCGATCAGCGAACAGGCCAGCGCGGCAAGGGACATCGGCAACATGACGAGACCGGTGTGCAGCGAGGAGTAGCCGCGCTCTTCTTCCAGCCACTGGGTGAAGCCGTACATCACGCAGTACACGACGAGGTAGCTCAGTCCGTGCCGCAGGTAGGTGCGGGCGAGCGCGTGGTGGGCGCCCAGCATGCGCAGGTCGATGAAGGGGCTCGGGTGGCGCAGCTCCCACGCGGTGAGCACGGCGGCGAGCAGGACCGCGGGGGCGAGCAGCCACCACATCGGGTGGCGCAGGTCGAGCAGGAAGACGACTAGGCAGCTGAGCGCGCCGGTGAAGAGCAATATGCCGAGCGGATCGAGCGTGCCGGACCGGCCGCCGCCCTCGGCCTGTTCGCCACCGTCACCGTCACCGGCCGCACTCCCCCGGCCCGCCCGCTCCGTGCCCGGCGCGTCCTGGGGGATCCAGCGCAGGGCGCTGCCGTACGCGAGGAGCGCAACCGGCACGTTGGCGGCGAAGATGCCGCGCCAGCCCGCGGTCGCGGCGAGGAGCCCGCCGAGCGTCGGCCCGACCGCCGCGCTGCCGAGCGCCGCGAAGGAGAGGCGTGCGAGGACGGGGCGCGGGGTGGGCCGGCCGAGCCTCGCGGACTCGGCGCGCAGGACGGCCATCGCCGCCGGGTACGCGGCGGACGTGCCGACGCCGAGCAGCAGCCGCGAGACGAGGAGCCAGCCGAAGCCGGGGGCGAGCGTCCCGACGAGACCGGACGCGACGACGACCAGGAGCCCGCCGAGGAAGACGCGGCGCGGTCCGACGCTGTCGGCGAGGCGGCCGAGGACGGGCTGGGCGACGGCGCTCGCGAGGTAGAGCACGGAGACGAGCCAGGCGGTGTCGGCGGGGCCGACGCCGAAGTCGTGGCCGATCGCCACCAGGCCTGTGGAGATCATCGTGGTGTTGAGCGGGTTGAGCAGGGAGCCGAGGAGCAGGGGCGCGGTGAGCCGCGCGCCGAAACCGGGCCGCTCCTCCCCTGCCTGCTCCGCCCGCGCGGCGGGCGTGGTCCTCATCGCCCTCACTTGCGCACCAGTCGCTCCAGCAGCTCGACCGCGTCGGCGAGCCGGCGGCGCTCGGCCGGGTCGAGTTCGTCGGCGACGGCCTCCGCCAGCCAGTCCTGCTTGGCGGCCCGCGCGGCGGCGAGGGTGCGACGGCCCTTGTCGGTCAGGGAGAGCACGGACTGCCGCCCGTCGTTCGGGTCGGGGGTCCGCCCGATCAGCTCCATGGTCTCCAGCGCGCCCACGGTCATCCGCATCGACTGCGGCCGCACGAGTTCCGCCCGCGCCAGGCCCGCGGTGGTCGCCGGGCCCTCGCGGTCGAGCCGGGAGAGCACGGAACGCTGCGAGGGGCTGAGGCCGCTGCCGGGCGAAGCCCCGCGCAGCCGTCGCACCAGGCGTCCGACGACGTTCGTGAGATCGGCGGCGATGTCCTGCGGCGTGGGGTCGCCATGGTGTCCACTCATGTCGCCACTCTACGATTTGAGCAGGCAGACTTGCAAACTTACCTGTCTATCCAGCTATCCATCCAGTGCCCCGGAACGCGAAAATCCGCCCTCGCCACAGGGGCGGGAGCGGATGTTTCACGCGGAGCGTTTCGCGATGCGGGCGGCGTCAGCGGATCGGCATCCCCGACAGCGTCCGCGCGATGACGAGACGCTGGATCTCGCTCGTGCCCTCGAAGATCGTGTAGATCGCGGCGTCGCGGTGCATGCGCTCCACGGGGTACTCGCGGGTGAAGCCGTTGCCGCCGAGGATCTGCACGGCCTGCGCGGTGACCTTCTTGGCGACCTCGCTCGCGTACAGCTTCGACATGGAGCCCTCGGCCGACTCGAACTTCTTGCCGGTGGTGGCCATCCAGGAGGCGCGCCACACCAGGAGGCGGGCCGCGTCGATCTGGGTGCGCATGTCGGCGAGCTGGAAGGCGACGCCCTGGTTGTCGATGATCGGGCGGCCGAACTGCGTACGCGTCTTGGCGTATTCGAGTGCCTCTTCGTACGCGGCACGGGCCGTGCCCACCGCCATGGCGCCGACGGCCGGGCGGGACGCCTCGAACGTGGCCATCGCGGCGTTCTTCACCCGCTCGCCCCCCGACTTGGCGCGCTCCCGGGCGCGGGCCATGCGCTCGTCCAGCTTCTCCTTGCCACCCAGCAGACAGTGGCCGGGCACGCGCACGTCCTCCAGGACGACCTCGGCGGTGTGCGAGGCGCGGATGCCGTGCTTCTTGAACTTCTGCCCCTGGGCCAGGCCGGGGGTGGCGGGCGGGACGATGAAGGAGGCGTGCCCCTTGGAGCCGAGCTCCGGGTCCACGACCGCCACGACGACGTGGACGTTAGCTATGCCGCCGTTGGTCGCCCAGGTCTTCGTGCCGTTGAGGACCCACTCGTCCTTGGCCTCGTCGTAGACGGCGCGGGTCCGCATGGCCGCCACATCGGATCCGGCGTCGGGCTCGGAGGAGCAGAAGGCGGCGACCTTCACGTCGTTCACGTCGCCGTACATCTGCGGGATCCAGGTCCCGATCTGCTCCTCGGTGCCGTTGGCGAGCACACCGACGGCGGCCAGACCCGTCCCCATGATGGACAGGCCGATGCCCGCGTCACCCCAGAAGATCTCCTCGGTCGCCATCGGGATGCCGAGGCCCGAGGGGTCGAAGAACTGCTGGGCATAGAAATCCAGCGAGTAGATCCCGAGCTTCGCCGCTTCCTGGATGATGGGCCACGGGGTCTCTTCGCGCTCGTCCCACTCGGCGGCCGCGGGGCGGATCACATCGGCGGCGAACCCGTGGAGCCAGTCCCGGACCTCCTTCTGTTCGTCGTTGAGCTCCATGGTGAACTCGGCCATGACCCCTCCAGGACCTGCGATCAACTGCGGCGTTACTTGCGGTAACCGCAGTCTGTTACCGGCCAGTAGTCCATGTCAACTCCCGGCAGCCCGTTCGATACGCGCCGACCGGCGGGTGTTACGTTGCGCGTGCGTCACCGATACAGCACGGGCGGGGAGAAACGATGGAGACCACGCAGCGGACCGATCAGCAACGGTCCGCGGAGCACCGACGGCGCGAGTTGCTCGAGGCCGCGGACCGGGTCGTGCTCCGCGACGGCCCCGGCGCGTCGATGAACGCCATCGCCGCCGAGGCGGGCATCACCAAGCCGATCCTCTACCGCCACTTCGGCGACAAGGGCGGGCTGTACGCCGCGCTCGCCAAGCGGCACACCGACGCGCTCCTCGAAGCGCTGCGCGCCGCGCTCGACGCCCCCGCCGAGCGCAGGGAGCGCGTCGAGGCCACCCTCGACACCTATCTCGCGGCGATCGAGGCACGCCCCCAGGTCTACCGCTTCCTCATGCATCCGTCGGAGGCCCCCTCCCCCGGCGAGCAGGGCTTCGACGTCGGCCTGCACTCGGCCCCGCTGCTCCGGCGCCTCGGCGAGGAGCTCGCCGAGGTCATCGAGGAACGCGTCGACCTCGGCCCGGAGAGCGCGCAGCTGGCCCGCGTGTGGGGACACGGCATCGTCGGCATGATGCACGCGGCAGGAGACTGGTGGCTCGGTGAACGACCGTGCCCGCGGGCCCAGTTGGTGCGCAGCCTCGCCGACCTGCTGTGGGGCCGGCTCGCCGCGGCGGGCAATCGCGTCGGCGGCCCCGGGTTCTGACCTCGGATCCTGTCTTCGAACCCCGGTTCAAAGACAGGATCTCAGACGTTCCAGGAGGCCCTGGCGGCGGCCCGCAGCACCCTGCGGCGCCGCCAGCCCGTGACGCGCTCGGTGTAGACGCCGCCCTCCAAGTGGTCGTACTCATGCTGCAGGCAGCGGGCGAACCAGCCCGTCCCGTGCACCCGGATCGGCTCCCCGCGCAGATCGAAGCCTTCGACCACGGCATGGTCGAAGCGCGGCGTGCCCGCCTCCAGACCGGGCAGCGACAGACACCCCTCCGGGCCCCGCACGATCACTCCATCGGCCTCGACGAGCGTCGGATTGACCACATGCCCGAGGTGGCGGACGTCGTCGTCGTCCTCGCAGTCGTACACGAACACCCGCAGGCCCAGGCCGACCTGGTTCGCGGCGAGTCCCACGCCCCGTGCCGCGTACATCGTCGCGAACATGTCCTCGACGAGATCCGCCAGTTCGGGTCCGAAGTCGGTGACCTCCTCACACGCCGCGTGCAGCACGGGGTCACCGAGCAGGGTCAGAGGTCGTACGCGCCCCGAGGCGCCCGGGATCGTGCTGTGTCGCATGGCGGCAAGAGTACGGTCCAGGGGACGGAGCGGCACCGGCGAGGTGCCGAGGTGGTGCCGTGATTCGGGCTTGCCAGTGGATCTCGATAGGCTGAGCAACGAATCGATGCCGGGGGCAGGCGCGGCGCCGTACGCAAGGAGGATCTCGACAGATGTCAGGCAACACGGACCCGCTGTCGCCGCGGGCCAAGCTGGCCGTGACGGCGGGCAAGGCGGCCGCGGCGGTGTCACGCGCGGCGGGCCGCGGCAGCGGATCGGTGATCGGCGGCAAGGTCGCGCTCAGGCTCGACCCCGAACTGCTCGGACGGCTCGCCACGCACCTGGACGTTGTCCTCGTGTCGGCCACCAACGGCAAGACGACCACCACGCGTCTGATCGCCGAGGCGCTGCGGGCCAGCGGCCCGGTCGTCTCGAACGCGCTGGGCGCGAACATGCCCGCCGGAATCACCTCCGCCCTCGCGGGCGGCTCCGACGCGCGGTTCGGTGTGATCGAGGTCGACGAGAAGTACCTCGCGGGCGTGGCCCGGGACGTCGACCCCAAGGCGATCGCGCTGCTCAACCTCTCGCGCGACCAGCTGGACCGCGCCGCGGAGACCCGCATGCTCGCCGAGCACTGGCGCGAGGGCCTGGCCGGTTCCAAGGCCGTGGTCATCGCCAACGCCGACGACCCGCTGGTCGTCTGGGCGGCCTCCTCCTCGCCGAACGTGGTGTGGGTGGCCGCGGGCCAGGAGTGGAAGGACGACGCCTGGTCGTGCCCCTCCTGCGGTGGCGTCATGCAGCGCCCCGGGGACGACTGGTTCTGCGGCGAGTGCGGCTTCCGCCGCCCGGCGCCCAGCTGGGTGCTCTCCGGCGACCACGTCCTCGACCCGCACGGCTCGGCCTGGCCGATCCACCTCCAGCTGCCCGGCCGCGCGAACAAGGCCAACGCCGCGTCGTCGGCCGCCGTCGCCGCCGTCTTCGGAGTGCCCCCGCAGGTCGCTCTGGAACGCATGTACCAGGTGCAGGCCGTCGCCGGACGCTACGACGTGGTGCAGTTCCAGGGCCGCGACCTGCGCCTGCTCCTCGCGAAGAACCCCGCGGGCTGGCTCGAGACGTTCTCGCTGATCGACCCGCCGCCGACCCCGGTGATCCTGTCCGTCAACGCCCGCGGCGCGGACGGCACGGACACCTCGTGGCTGTGGGACGTCGACTACACCCGGCTCGCCGGTCACCCGATCTTCGTGCTCGGCGACCGCAAGCTGGACCTCGCCGTGCGCCTGGAGGTCGCGAACCTGGACTTCCGGGTCTGCGAGAGCCTCGACGAAGCGGTGCAGCTCGCCCCGCCCGGACGCATCGAGACCATCGCGAACTACACCGCGTTCCAGGACCTGCGCCGCCGCGTCGGCAACTGACCCGCCCGGATAAGGACATGAGCATGAGCGACAACAGCCTGCGGCTGGTGTGGGTCTATCCCGACCTGCTGAGCACGTACGGAGACCAGGGCAACGCCCTCGTCGTGGAGCGCCGCGCCCGTCAGCGCGGACTCCAGGTCGAGCGCTACGACGTGCGCAGCGACCAGCCGGTGCCGACCTCCGGCGACATCTACCTGATCGGCGGCGGCGAGGACCGTCCGCAGCGTCTCGCGGCCGAGCGGCTGCGCCGCGACGGCGGCCTGCAGCGGGCCGTGGGCAACGGCGCGATCGTCTTCTCGGTCTGCGCCGGCTACCAGATCCTCGGCAACGAGTTCATCAACGACCTCGGCCAGCGCGAGCCCGGCCTCGGCCTGCTCGACGTGGTCTCCACCCGCGGCGAGGGCGACCGGTGCGTCGGCGACGTCCTGGGCGACATCGACCCGCAGCTGGGCCTGCCCCCGCTGACCGGCTTCGAGAACCACCAGGGCATCACGCACATCGGCCCGTCCGCGCGGCCGCTGGCGCGCGTCACGCTCGGCCGGGGCAACGGCACGGGCGACGGCACCGAGGGCGCGTACAACGGCACCGTCTTCGGTACGTACATGCACGGCCCCGTCCTCGCCCGCAACCCGCTCATCGCGGACCTGCTCCTGAAGCTGGCCCTCGACGTGAACGCGCTGCCGCCCACGGACGACCGGTGGTACGAGGCGCTGCGCGCCGAGCGCATCGCCGCCGCCAAGGAGCCCGCGTAACACCCCGGCACGGAGCCCGCCTGACGCCCCGCCCGCACATGTGAGCGGGGCAGTCCAGCCCTCGGACGCCTGATGCGGCCCCGCCCCCCGCCGCCTATAGGGTGGCGGGGATCCAGCCGGACGACGTGGTCCGGTCATCGACCCACGTTGCAAAGGTATTCCGGGCCATGCGCATTGGTGTCCTGACCTCCGGCGGCGACTGCCCCGGCCTGAACGCCGTCATCCGTTCCGTCGTGCACCGCGCGGTGGCGGACCACGGTGACGAGGTCATCGGCTTCCACGACGGCTGGAAAGGCCTCCTGGAATGCGACTACCGCAAGCTCGACCTCGACGCGGTGGGCGGCATCCTCGCCCGCGGCGGAACGATTCTCGGCTCCTCGCGCGTACAGCCCGCACACCTGCGGGACGGTGTGGAGCGCGCCCGGGGACACGTCGCCGAACTCGGCCTCGACGCGATCATCCCGATCGGCGGTGAGGGCACCCTCAAGGCGGCCCGGCTGCTTTCCGACGCGGGCCTGCCCATCGTCGGGGTGCCCAAGACCATCGACAACGACATCGCGGTCACCGACGTCACCTTCGGCTTCGACACGGCCGTCGGCGTCGCCACCGAGGCCCTCGACCGTCTCAAGACCACCGCGGAATCGCACCAGCGCGTCCTGATCGTGGAGGTCATGGGCCGGCACACCGGCTGGATCGCCCTGCACTCGGGCATGGCCGCCGGCGCGCACGCCATCGTCGTCCCGGAGCGCCCCTTCGACATCGAGGAGCTGGCGAAGAAGGTCGGCGAACGCTTCTCGGCGGGCAAGAAGTTCGCGATCGTCGTGGCCGCCGAGGGCGCCAAGCCCCGTGCGGGCTCCATGGAGTTCGACGTGGGCGCCAAGGACATCTACGGCCACGAGCGGTTCGCGGGTATCGCCCGGCAGCTCTCCCTCGAACTGGAGCACCGCCTCGGCAAGGAGGCCCGGCCGGTCATCCTCGGCCACGTCCAGCGCGGCGGCACCCCCACCGCGTACGACCGCGTCCTCGCGACCCGCTTCGGGTGGCACGCGGTCGAGGCCGTGCACCGCGGCGAGTTCGGCCGGATGACGGCGCTGCGCGGCACGGACATCACGATGGTGCCGCTGGCCGAGGCGGTCGAGACGCTGAAGACCGTGCCCGAGGAGCGCTACGCCGAGGCGGAGTGCGTGCTCTAGCCGGGTCGCCCGTCGTCCTACTCGCCCCCGGTCGTGTCAGCGGCCGGGGGCAGTTCTACTCTGGTGCCGACACACGTCGCACAATCCGCACGAATCAGGAGCCACTGGATGGATCACAGCGGGCACGGCATGAACATGGATCTGCCGCCGTTCACGCTGGGTCGAGGCCTGGAACCCTCCGCCGACCCCTTCTTCCTCATCGGCTGCCTGGTGGCCCTCGCCCTGTACGGGTGGGGCGTGGCGCGGCTCGTGCGGCGCGGTGACAAGTGGCCGGTGGGCCGCACGATCTCGTTCGTGCTCGGCATTCTCACCGTGCTGCTCGTCATGTGCACCAAGCTCAACGACTACGGCATGGTCATGTTCAGCGTGCACATGTCCCAGCACATGGTGATCAGCATGCTGTCGCCGATCCTGCTGCTGCTCGGCGCGCCGATCACACTGGCGCTGCGGGCACTGCCGGTGGCGGCGCGCGGCCACAAGGGCCCGCGCGAGTGGCTCCTCTGGGTGCTGCAGAGCCGGTACGTCAAGATCATCACGCACCCCGCGTTCACGATCCCGCTCTTCATCGCGAGCCTGTACGCGCTGTACTTCACGCCGCTCTTCGACACCTTGATGGGCTCCAAGGCGGGCCACATCGGGATGATGGTGCACTTCCTCGCCGTCGGCCTGGTCTTCTTCTGGCCGATCATGGGCGTCGACCCGGGGCCGCACCGGCCCGGCTACATCTTCCGGATGCTGGAGCTCTTCGCGGGCATGCCGTTCCACGCGTTCTTCGGCATCGCGCTGATGATGGCGACCGAGCCGATGATCGGCACCTACATGCACCCGCCCGCTTCGCTCGGCATCGACGCGCTCTCCGACCAGGAGGCGGCCGGCGGCATCGCGTGGGCCTTCAGCGAGATCCCGTCCGTGGTGGTCCTGGTGGCCCTGCTCTTCCAGTGGCGGCGCTCCGAGGACCGTGAGGCACGGCGCAAGGACCGTGCCGCGGACCGGGACGGCGACAAGGAGCTCGAGGAGTACAACGCCTATCTGGCCTCACTGGCCGCTCGCGGACGCTAGCGCGGGAGGGTCCTCCCGGGTCACGATGGCCTTCGGACCGCGGTCTCGGCGCGACGTCGCCGCAGGCTGCCGGGAGGAGGCTGTGCGATGCCCAGTTCCACGAAGACCATGGGCGGGTTCACCATCGGAGGCCTGGTCATGGTGACGGCCTACACAGTGACGCTCGGAAGCAACGGCTGGCTGTGGTTCGGCTGGGTGGTGGTCGGTCTGATCACCCTGGCCATGGTCCTGTCGCGCGGCACTCCCTGAGGCCCGCCGGGAAGGCCCGTATCCAGGCCGTGGCGCCGCTCAGAAGCGGAACACGTGACCGGTGTCCGCATCCAGGGCGCAGACGTTCGGGTACGTCTTGTGCCAGCCGACCGCCCGGCCCTCGTACGTGCCGGTGGCGGTCGCGGTGACCGGCTCGAACTCCTTCGTGCACGCGTGCGGGTCGCGCGGCAGCGCGTCGAAGTCACCCCGCGCCCGATCGATCGCCGCACAGGCCTCGGCCGCCCGCGGGTGGTGCCCGGAGGGCTCGGGCGCGCAGCGCAGCAGCACCCCGCGGATCCAGGTGTTCTGGGCGCCCGAGACGGTGAGGACCAGACCGCGCCGGGGCGCCGGGGCCGCGTCCGCCGCCTGGGCGGGGAGGGCGGCGCCGAGGGCGATCAGGGTGGCGGCCGCGAGGGGGAAGGGGCGCATGGGGACCTCCGGGGTGGGGTGTCGTCGGGCGAGCCGGTGCCGGTGGCTCTGTCGTTACCGACAGCGCTGCCGGGAGCCGGTGACGTTCCGTGGCGGGCGTCGGGGCGCCGGGCAGAGGCCAGGGCACCCCTCGTGCGCGCCATTCGTCGAGCCGCCGCGCCGACCGGTCCCCCGCACGGGCGCACGCAAGGGTCCGAACGGGCTCTCGCGTCCGCGCTGTCGATTGGCTACTGTGCGTCGGCACCGGGACCAGGGGGAAGGCTGCAGCCATGTTCTACCTACTGCTCAAGCACGTGATCCTCGGCCCGCTGCTCCGGCTGATGTTCCGGCCCAGGATCGAGGGATTGGAGCATGTGCCCGACAACGGAGCGGCGATCGTCGCGGGCAATCATCTGTCGTTCTCGGATCACTTCCTGATGCCCGCGATCATCAAGCGCCGCATCACCTTCCTCGCGAAGGCCGAGTACTTCACGGGTCCCGGCATCAAGGGCCAGCTGACCGCCGCGTTCTTCCGCAGCGCGGGGCAGATCCCGGTGGACCGCTCCGGCAAGGAGGCGGGCCAGGCGGCGATCCGCGAGGGCCTCGGCGTGCTGCGCAAGGGCGAGCTGCTCGGCATCTATCCGGAGGGCACCCGCTCGCACGACGGGCGGCTGTACAAGGGGAAGGTCGGCGTCGCGGCGATGGCGCTCAAGGCCCAGGTGCCGGTGGTCCCGTGCGCCATGATCGGCACGTTCGAGGCGCAGCCGCCCGGCCAGAAGCTCCCGAACCTGAAGCGGGTGACGATCCGCTTCGGCGAGCCCCTCGACTTCTCCCGTTACGTCGGCATGGACAACGAGAAGGCCGTGCTGCGAGCGGTCACCGACGAGATCATGTACGCGATCCTCGGGCTCTCCGGGCAGGAATACGTCGACAAGTACGCGGCGGTCGTGAAGGCGGAGGAGGCCGAGCGGGCCGCGGCGGGCACCAGGGAGCAGCGGAAGTTTCCGAGGATGCCGCTGAGCTGACGCGTCCTCCGCCGCGCACGGATTCCTCTGCCGGGAGCAGATTTCGTTCCGGCGGCCGCCCGCGGGACCGTACGGTCCGATCATGAAGAACGCGATGGTGATCGGTGCGACAGGACAGATCGGGCGGGCGGCCGTGCGGGCGCTCGCCGAGGACGGCTGGGCGGTGACGGCGGCGTCGCGGGGAGCGGGCCGCGACGAACGGTGGCCCGGGGAAGTACGAGAGGTACGCCTCGACCGGGAGGACGACGCGGCACTCGCCGACGCACTCGGCGACGGCGTGGACCTGGTGGTCGACGTGGCCGCCTTCACCGCGGCGCACGCCCGGCAGTACGCCGCCCTCACCGACCGGATCGGGTCGGCCGTGGTGATCTCCAGCGGTGCGGTGTACGAGGACGAGCGGGGCCGCAGCTTCGACACCCAGGACCAGCCCGACGGCTTCCCCCGGTACCCCGTGCCGATCCCGGAGACCCATCGCACGGTGGCGCCCGGCGACTCGACGTACGGCACCCGCAAGATCGCACTGGAGCGTGAGCTGCTCGCGCTCGGCGGGCGGCTGCCGGTCACGATGGTGCGGGCCGGGGCGATCCACGGACCGCACTGCCGCGGGCCGCGTGAGTTGTACTTCGTGAAGCGGAACCTGGACGGCCGACGGACCCGGGTCCTCGCGCACGGGGGCCTGAGCCGCTTCCACCCGGTGAGCGTCCACAACATCGCGGAGCTCGTACGGCTCGCGGGCGCGCGCCCCGGCTCCCGGGTGCTCAACGCGGGCGATCCGGACGCTCCCACGGTGGCGGAGATCGGTGCGGCGATCGACTCCGTGATGGGGGTGGAGGTCGAGACGGTGACGGTGCCGGGCGAGGCTCCCGCCCCGAACGTCGGCGTCACGCCCTGGTCCTCGGCGCACCCGGTGGTGTACGACATGTCGGCCGCGGAGCGGGAGTTGGGCTACCGCGCGGTGACGACGTACACCGACTCCCTCGACGAGACCGTCCGCTGGCTCGTCGGGCGGCTGGAGGGGCGGGACTGGCGCGAGGCGTTCCCGAAGATGTCCCCGGACCTCTTCGACTACGCGTCGGAGGACGCGTGGCTGGCGAGCCGCACGTCCTGATGGGGCCAGAGACCTGACGACACTCGCGGTCGGCCGCGAGTGTCGTCCGGTCCCTACGTTCCTACGGCTTCGGCGTGGCGTGCGGGCCGCACGTCGTGTCGGAGGCGTCGAGCTTGCCGGACAGCAGGTAGCGGTCCACGCGGTCGTTGATGCAGGAGTTCACGAGGCCGGTCACACCGTGCGAACCGGCGCCCTTCTCCGTGAGCAGACGGGAGCCCTTGAGGCGCTTGTGCAGTTCGACGGCGCCCGGGTACGGCGTGGCCGCGTCACGCGTCGACTGGACGATCAGCGTCTTCGGAAGTCCGTCGTGCGTACGGATCTCCAGGGGGGTCTGCTGCTTGCTCGACCAGGTCGCGCACGGCAGGTTCATCCAGGCGTTGGCCCAGGTGAGGAAGGGGCTCGTCTGGTGGATGCGGGTGTTGTCCCGGTCCCACTTCCGCCAGCTGCGCGGCCACTTGGCGTCCGCGCACTCGACGGCGGTGTAGACGGCGTTGCTGTTCTCCTGGGCGATGTTGCCGGCCTTGTCCGCCATGTCGGGGCTGGCCGCCTCGATGAGCGGCTTCGGGTCGCCGGCGACGTACTTGCTCCAGTTCGTGGCGATCTCGACCCAGTAGGAGTCGTAGTACGGCGCGTTCTGGAAGTACCCGTTCAGCTCGGCCGGGCCGACGACACCGTTCAGGGGGTGCTTCTTCGCGGTGGCACGCAGCTCGTTCCAGGCGGCGCGGACCTTGCCGTAGGTGGTGCCGAGGTGGAAGGAGGCGTCGTTCTTCGCGACCCACTTCATCCAGTCGGCAAGGCGCTTCTCGAAGGCCACGTCCTGGTCGAGGTTGACCTCGTACCAGATCTTGTCCGTCGAGGGGTTCACGACGGAGTCGAAGACCATGCGGCGCACGTGGGACGGGAAGAGGTTGCTGTAGACGGCGCCCAGGTAGGTGCCGTAGGAGACGCCGAGGAAGTTGAGCTTCTTCTCGCCGAGCGCGGCACGGATGACGTCCATGTCACGAGCGGTGTTGGGCGTCGTCATGTGCGGGAGGAGGTGGCCGCTGCGC
Organism: Streptomyces sp. NPDC036815; assembly: GCF_055609205.1. NCBI lineage: Bacteria > Bacillati > Actinomycetota > Actinomycetes > Kitasatosporales > Streptomycetaceae > Streptomyces > Streptomyces sp. NPDC036815. Next base: position 45,143 of record NZ_JBVJPW010000018.1, read on the forward strand.
TCCTGGCACCCGTCCGCGTACTCGGCGGCGAGCTTGCGCTGGGCGCGCTTGTCGGCCTCGCTGTCGGGGATCGGGTCGAGCTTGGGCGCCTTGACGAACTCCTGCGGGTCGACGCAGGACACGGGCGCGGAGTGGCCGACGCCACGGGGCTCGAAGCCCACGAAGTCGTACGCCTTCGCGGTCTTCTTCCAGATCTCGTTCTTCGTGGTGACGCGGCGCGGGAAGCGCAGACCGGAGCCGCCGGGGCCGCCGGGGTTGTAGACGAGGGCGCCCTGGCGCTCTTCCTTGCCGCCGGTGTTGCCGATGCGGTCGACGGCGAGCTTGATCTTCTTGCCGTTCGGCTTGGCGTAGTCGAGCGGGACGGTGACCCAGCCGCACTGAATGGGCTTCTCAAGGCCCCAGTCGGCTGGACAGTCCTGCCAGTCGATGCCGGCCGTCGCGGCACGCTGAGCGGCGAGGGCGGCGCCGCGCGCCTCCCGGTCCTTGCCGGAACGGGACGCGGTGGCACTCTTCCCACCCGCCTCGGCATCGGCGTTCGCCACCGGAGCCGCGACGGCCCCGGCTATGAGCGTCGCCGCGACAAGAGCACCCGCCGACCCGAGCACCGCCGTCCGTCTGGTCCCTGGGGTCCTTCTCAAGTGGGGCCTCCCGCACATCGATTCGAGCAGATTCGATCAGTACGGGGGATCCTTGCGCCTGTGAGGTCGCCGAGAACAGACGCGGCGGGGCTTCTTTACCAATCCGATAAACGGTGCGGGTGGTACCGGTCATCGGTTGCGGCAGCTCACCGCCCTCATCCCGGCCCCCGGCACCCGGCACCCGGCACCCGCCGCGTGTCCAACTGAGCGCCTACGGCTCCACCGAGGCGCCGAGGACCTCGTGAGACCGATGCCGGGGCTCGGGCCGGTCACCACCGCGTCATCTCCGGACAGTTGCAGATACACGCGCGCGCCCCACTCCTCTCGCCCGCTCTGCCCGAAATCTTGGCCTTAGGGTCATCAAAACACCCCCAATGGCGCCGATCAGGACATTGGGCGACACGTTTCGGTCGTGCGGCATTTCAAAGATTGCCATGTACAGGCGTCCTACAGGATCGTCATCGTGCAAGCGCAAAACGTTTCCCGGAAATGGCCGTCAAATGGCCACGTACGGGCCCGAAATCAGGGAGTACTTGTGCTGTCGAAAACCAAGAGGGTCGCCCGCTCCGCGACCGTGGCGATCGCCGCGGCCGCCGCGTTCACCGTGGTGATGCCCAGCGGCAACGCCTTCGCCATCGACCACGTCGAATGCCGTGGCGGCGAGAACTTCTTAAAGATCTGGTCGCACAGCGGTGACGGCCGCTCGAGCGTGGACTGCTATGCCAACAAGGGCCGGACCGGCTTCGGCAACTGGTGGGTCGACCGCATCTCCACGGGCAACAACGACCTGATCTACTACGACGCCAATGGCGACTCCGTGCGCGTCAACCGGTGGACCGACATCACCTTCCCGCACCGTCCGCCGAAGGTGAAGGACATCGAAATCCTGTGACGAGCCAAGGGCTCCGGTAAATAGGCGCCGATAACTCGGCAAACTGATGGCCATCTCCGCACCGTGGCCATTTCGCTTGTCCCGGCCACGCCCTTTTCGGGCGTGGCCGGTTCCGGCTTTTCAGCCAAGGCCGTCAGCCGGGCGCGGGACCGGATCCACCCGTGTCTGCCTCATCGGGCGGCCGTCGACGGGGTCCCGGCGCGCAGGCCCTGCAGCGGAGTTCTGGGCAGAGGTCTTTGGCCTGCATGGTTCGGTTGGTGCGTTGGTGCTCTTCTCTTGTGATGAAGAGGTCCGTAGCCTTTTGTGTCGACCGTCCAAGACTCTCCGCATGGGCTGAGGACACGTGGACACTGCGAGTCTGCTCCTGATCGGCGCGGCAGGCGGAGCGGTGCGTGGAGTCGTGCACGCATACGACTGCATGTCCGAATGGCTGCTGCGACGACAGGAGTTCCGGCACTCCGAGCACTCCGAGGCCGGGGCGTCGCCGCCCGCGTTCGGTGAGTTCTACGATGTCGCGGGCCAGAGCATCGCAGCCGTGGTGCACATCCTCATGGGCGCCGGGGTGGCCGTGCTCATGGCGGCCTGGGGGCAAGTCAACGGTGGCGTCGCGACGTTCGCCGTCGGGGCGTCGGCGCCCCTGATCCTCGTCCAGCTCAAGCACACACGACTGGCGGAGATCGTCATCGGTGACCCCGCCGCACCGCAGCGCCCCCCGTCACCGGACGCCCAACCGCAGGCCGCCCAGCCACCGGCGAGCGGGCCGCCGAACGAGCAAGCCGCCCCCCGCCGTCCGACCACAGGCCCGCGGGGCGCTGAATGACCCGGCCCACGCTGCTCCGTCGCGCTGCCGCCGCCGCGATCGGAGTCGACCGCCGCCCGGGTCGGGCCCGCACCCGGCCTCTTGCACAGGGCTTCACGTTGATGCGCCGAGCCGCTGCCGCGATCATCGGCGTTCGCGTGTTCCGTCTGCCCCCGGCGGCGAAAGCCGAAGCACCGGCGCAGGAAACGAACGTGAAGGGCGCGGGCGAGAACTCACGTTCCGAGCAACTCCCCCTGGTCACCCTCGCCGCGGGGTCCCCCGGCGCGCCCGAGGACTACCGGGTCAGGAGACAGCCGCCGCGCAGGGGACGCGTCCTGGCCAGGGAACGACCGCCGCGCCGCACACTCGTCCTGACCTCGGCCGCCGCCATCATGGCCATCGCCTTCGGTGTCTACGTCTACCACGAGAACGTTGCCGTGGAAGGGCCTGCGAACGACGCGCCCACGGCGACCCCGACGGGCGCGGAAACGCCGACGGACAAAGCGCCGCCAACAGGTGCGATACCGAAGAAGTACCTCGGCACTTGGAAGGGCACGATCGAAAGTGACCTCGGTCGCAACACCCGGTGGATGGTGATTCGACAGGGCGAAGTGGGCGACCCCGTGATGACCTTGCTGGCGGTCGGAACGGCAGATGACGGGGGCGTTTACCGCTGCGTGTTCGAAGCGCGGCTGGAATCGGTCAAGGCCGGTGCCATCGTGATGAGCGGTTCGACGGTGACCTCGGCGAAACCGCGCGCCTCGTGCCGGCCCGGCACAACCTCGACGCTGACCCCGGTGGGCGAAGACGGCCTGCGGCGCGTCAGCAGCGATGACCGCGGGAGCACGTACTACCGCTCCCAGTAACGACGGACAGCACGGGAGGGCGGCGATACCCGGACGGTATCGGAGTCTCTGCTCCCGTCGCCGGACGCAAGGCCCCGGAGCGTGACCATTAGCGCGGCCTGCTCCGGGGCAAACAGAGAACGGGCGTCGATCGGAGCGCCGAGCCAGGAGTAGCCACTCTCGTCGGTGGGCCGGGAGTTCATTGCTCAAGCCTGCCAACCAAATGCCCTGACGGATACCGAATTCCTCCCTCGGGCCGATCGTCCCGTGTCCCGTTCTGCCCACGCCCGGCCGCTGTCAGACGCCGCCGATCGGCGCCGGGTTCTCGGGGAGTCGCCAGCTGCCGCCGCGGTCCTCCTTCGCGAAGCGCGCGGCGAGATCGGGGATGCGCAGGAAGCAGGCCAATGCGGTGGCGGTCTGGAAGGCGTCGATCGCACGCTGGGTCATCGGCATGCCCAGGCGCAGGAGACGCGGCTTCACCTCGCCCTGGATCTCGTTCACGAAGGGCCGCAGCACACTGTCGTAGTGCGCCAGCGCGGTCGGTATGTCGCCCGGGTGCCGGTTGATCTCGCCCGCCAGGACGTGGGCGCCCACCAGGCCGCCGGAGATGCCCATGCCGCTGTACGGGGACGCGCAGTGGGCGGCGTCGCCGGCGAGGACCACGCGGCCCTTGGACCAGGTGTCCGTCCGGACCTGGACGATCTCCTGGGAGTAGAAGAAGGGGCTCGCCCGCATCCCGTCGATGAAGCGCTCGGTCTGCCAGCCCGCGTCGCGGAACCTGCGCGCCCAGAACTCCCGCTGGCGCTCGACGGGTTCCCGGTGGATGGCCGAGACCTCCTCGGACTCCTCCCGCAGCACGAAGTACACCTGGGTCTCGGTCGGGTTGTGGCTGCGCCGCATGATCTGACGGCCGCCCGGGACCATGTAGGTGTCCCGGATGTTGCTGTCGGACGCCGCACGCGGGATGAACCAGTAGGCCATGTGGATGCCGACCCGCCAGTACGGGTCGACGTCCGTGGGGAGGATCGCCCGGCGGATGCGCGATCCCTGTCCGTCCGCGCCGACCAGAAGGTCGAACTCGCCGGAGGAGCCGTTGGAGAAGTGCGCGATGACCCTCTGCTCGTCCTGCTCGAAGCCGTCCACGCTCACGCCAAAGACGTACTCGGCGTCGTCCTTCGAGGCGTCGTGCAGGATGCGTACGAGATCGCCGCGCATGATCTCGTACTCGGAGGTGAGGGTCTGCCGACCGCGGCCGGAGGTGTTGGCCCTGATCGTCGCCTTGGCCCTGCCGCGCGCGTCGACAAAGGCAACACCCGCCTCGTCCACGAGCTTGCCGCGGACGGCGTCGAGAAGCCCCATCCGCTCGACGGCCTCGATGCCCTGCCCCCGGAGGTCGACCTGCGCCCCGGTGGCCCGCAGCGCCGGGAAGCGTTCGATGACGGTCACCTTGTGGCCGCCCCGCGTGAGCCAGAAGGCCAGCGCCTGGCCCGCTGTCCCGCCACCGGCGACAAGGACCCTCAGTAAGCGCGCTCCGGACCCGTCGGCCATTCCCATCAGCCCATCACCCCGAAAATCTATCAGTGAATGATTCGCCTTCGGGGGCAGAGTCATCTATCAGTGATAGATTTGTCAACGTGACCAAGATGAACCGCGAGATCGTCGTCTCCGGAGCGCTCGACCTGCTCGACGAGGTCGGCCTCGACGCGGTCAGTACGCGGCGGCTGGCGCAGCGGCTGGGCGTCGAACAGCCCTCGCTCTACTGGTACTTCCGCACCAAGAAGGACCTCCTCGCCGCCATGGCGGCGGCGGCGATGGCCCCGCATGCGGCCACCCCGCTGCCGACGCCCGACGACGACTGGCGTGACTGGTTCCTGGACAACACGCGAAGCTTCCGGCGCACCCTGCTGATGCGCCGGGACGGCGCACGCCTCCACGCGGGCAGCACCCCTGTCAGCGACCTCGATCGAATCCGCCGCAAGATGGACTTCCTGGTCGCCTCCGGAGTGCCCGAGCGGGACGCGCAGATGGCGATGCTGGCCGCGGGCCGTTACACGGTCGGCAGCGTCCTGGAGGAACAGGCGGACGCTGCCTCCGGCGACGACACGGAGCTGCCCGCGGACATGCCGGTGATCGACCACGAGTCGGCATTCGAGGCCGGTCTGACCCTCATCCTGGACGGCCTGGTGCACCGCACCGCGATGCGGACCGCCTCCCTGCCGGGCAACCGTCCATAGCCGCCACGCCGGTACGCAGCCACCCCGTGGCCCAAGGCCCTGGGTCCAAGGTCGCTGTGGAGATCGGTCCATCGGCCGACGCGCACCCCGGGCTCCGTAGTGATCATTCTGGGTGTTCGCTCAAGCCAAGGAGACCCATGCAGGTGGAGCAGGCGGAACAGGTGGAGCAGGTGAACTGGGTCGACATTCCGGCCGGGGTGCTGCGTCGGGGGACACCGGTCGACGAAGTGGCGGCCGTGGCCCGCCGGTACGCGGACACCGGGGTGCCGGTGGAGTGGTACGTGAAGGAAGCACCGCGCGCGGAGATCCATGTCCCCGCGTTCCGGATCGCCCGCACGCCGGTCACGGTCGGCCAGTGGGCGCGTTTCGCAGAGGCCACCGGGCGGCCAGCCCCAACGGGGCTTGCGGACCATCCGGTCGTCGGAGTCGCCTGGGAGGCGGCGACGGCCTACTGCGGGTGGCTCGGGGAACGGCTCGGTGTCGCGGTGCGGTTGCCCTCGGAGGACGAATGGGAGCGTGCCGCGCGGGGCGACGACGCCCGGGAGTTCCCGTGGGGTGAGGAGTACCGGACCGGGCTGGCCAATCTGGTGGACCTCGGGATCGGGACCACGACGCCCGTCGGCTCGTTCCCTGCGGGGGCCAGCCCGTTCGGGGTGCTGGACATGGCGGGCAACACCGACGAGTGGACCTCCACCCTCTACGCCCCCTACCCCGGCGCGCCCGCCGAGGTGCCGCGCACCGAGGACTGGGCCTTCGACCGGCACGTCACCCGAGGCGGCGCCTTCCGCCACGACCGGGACCTGGCCCGGTGCGCCCGTCGGCACGGCGCCTACGAGCCGGACCTCGCAGCGATCGGCGTGGGCTTCCGCCTGGCGGCACCGGCCGCGTAGAGCCAGGCGCAGCGCCGCGCTCGTACGGCCGCGGCGGCCGCGATGCCGAGCGCCGGGTCGGCTGGGCGGCGCCCCTCATGGGCATCGTCCATACATGGCTTCGCTATCGCTGATCATCTCCGCCGCCGCCCTCGTCGGCGTTCTGGTGTCGCTGGTCTACCAGTCCCGCCAGACGCGCATCTCCCAGGACGGAAGCATCCGCGCCTCACATCGGGAGCTGCTGATGCTGAGCCTCAACGACCCGGTTCTACGGGCGTGTTAGGGGAGCCCGAGCAACGAACTCCCCGACGACCAGGCTCGCCAGGTCATGTTTGCCAATCTCATCGTCACCTGGTGGCAGACTCAGTACGTCCTCAAGGAACTGGGCGAGGCCGAACTCGCCATCAGCCTGGAAACGTTCTTCAGAGGGGAAGTGGGCCGCACCTATTGGGCCAGGGTCCACCTGAGTTGGGGACGCATAGCGCAGGCCACGCACTCCAAACGCAAGAAGCGCTTCGTGGCCATGGTCGACGAGCAGTACCGGTTGGCGGTCGGCGGGAACAGGTAACTCTTCCGCAGGCCAACCCGGCGGGGAGCCGAGAGAAACGCCCTAGTCCCCGCCGCCGTCTCCCCCGCCACCGTCGCCGCCCCCGTCCCCGCCGTCTCCCCCGTCTCCTCCGTCGGAGCCCCAGCCGTCCGAGCCGCCCGGTTCGTTGTCGTCGCCGCCGCTGCCCAGATTGCTGAACCAGGGGCGGTCCCAGGTGTCGTCACCGGCGACCGGCTCGCCGGCGTGCGGGCGCTGGAGTCGGAAGCGGGCCGTGCCCGTGGTGTCGCCCAGGCCGAACGCGGTCGCGAAGGCGTGGGCCATGACGGCGTCCAGCGGGTCCGGGCTCTCGTGGCGCACGGGCGCAAGGGGCAGCAGTACCGTGCCGGGGACGAGGTCGGGGCGGCGCGGCGGCCGTTGCAGCAGGGCGACCCTCCGCTCGTCGCGCAGCAGCCAGGAACTCCTGCCGTTCTCCCGCCGCAACTCCCAGATGCCCTGGGGCAGCCGTGCCCGTACATAGCTCCGGGACTTGCGCAGCCTCTTCTTCTGCAACACGAGGACGGCCGACGCGTCCCCGACGGTCATGCGCAGGCCCTGCGCCTGGTCTGCGGTGCTGCTCAGGAAACCGTGCGGCGCCCGTATCCGTACGCGGGGAGCGCCCGGCCCCCACACGTCCACGCGCACCAGCCGACGGTCCACCGCCACGGCCACCTGTCCTGCCGGCCCGTCCGCGTACCGTCGGGCCATCCACAGCGGAACGTCCTGCGCCCGCGCCAGCTCGGCCAGCGCGTTCACCTGCGCGGGCCCGCCACAGTGCCGTACCGCCAACGATCCGAGTTCCTGGGTGAACGCGGTCGCCCGGCGCACCTTCACGGGGACAGTGGTGCCGGTGACGCGCGTGACCGGGACGATGCCGCTGCCGTCGGTCACGCGGTCCAGCGGACGTTCCGAGCCGCCCCCGCCCAGCCAGTGGCCGCGCTGGAACGCCTCGGCCATGGCTGCCAGGTTCAGCTCGCTCAGCGGCGTGGCCCTGCCGCCACGGCGCAGGTGTTCCTCCGTCAGCTCGACGGTCCGCGCCAGCGGATTCCACGATTGTTCCGTATAGAGCACCTGGCTCATGTCATCCCCCGTGTCCGTGCGGTACGGCGACCGAGCCTAAGTGCCGGGCGGACGGGCGGCGATGTCGGGGGCACGTCGGTGGGGGCCCGTGGTGTCTACGGGGCCTGCGGCGGGGCCTCACGGACCAGGCTGGTCAGCGGGCCGTGCGTGCGCCAGCCCAGGGACTCGTACAGCGCCCGGCCCTCGGTCGTCGCGCCGAGCACGGCCGTGGGGGAGCCCTCGGCGGCGACGGTGTTCGCCAGCGCGCGCATGACCAGGCTTCCGAGGCCCTTGCGGCGGTGCGCCACCGAGGTCTCTATCTGGTCGAAGACCGCGGTGCGCCCGGGTCCCGGTACGGCGGCCTGTCCACGGGCGGCGAACGCGCCGTCCCTGGTCAGGACGAGCGCCCGCGTGACACCGCCCCGCGTCCATGTACGCAGCTGGTAGTCGTCGGGGGTCTCAACGGCGGTCGGGTGCAGTGGCGCCGACATCAGGTAGCCGTCGTCGTCGAAGCGCCAGCCGGGCGCCACCCACGGGGCGACGGTCTGCTGCGGCAGGAAGACCTTGAGCCAAGTGCCGGGGGCGGTGGCCGTCTCCGTCAGTTTGCGGACCAGTGGCTCGTCGGCGTCGGTCAGCACGTGCCGAGTGACGTGCCCGATCAGCCCGACGTCGACGGTGAAGCCCCAGGGCTCGGCAACCGGCGGCGCGGCTCCCCGCGAGACGACCCACCCGTCGACCCAGGAACGTATGAGCTCGGCGTCCATGCAGGTCCTTCCGTAATGTGTGAACACGATGACTGAACCTTACTCGGCCTCGCCGCCGGGTAGCCGCACACGCCGTTGGGGCGGCCCCTTCACCAGGGCCGCCCCAACGGCGTGTGTCGTGTCGCGGTCAGTGCTTGCCGACGTCCTTCGTCTTCTCCTTGGCCTCGCGGGCGTCGCCCTTCATCTGCTGGGCGTGCCCCTTGGCCACGAGGCTCTCGTTGCCCACGGCCCGTCCGGCGGCCTGCGCGGCAGCGCCGGTGGCCTGCTCGAACTTCGCCTTGGCCTTCTCGTTGGCGGTCATCGTCCGCTCACGCTCCTTGGCGTCGACATCATGTGCTGCCAGTCCGTCTGGCCACTCAGCCGTCAGGGAAACATCCGCACCGCGATCGGAAGAGTCATTGCAAGTTGCAGGTATACACCGCCGTTTCGCGGGTAACCGCGCCGCTACGGGGATGGCAAGCAGGTCCGAATTCGAAAGGGTGGGACTCAATGATCACCGTGGCGGCGCGGGAACAGGCCCAGGGCAACCAGGCTGAGGCGGATCTCGTGGAGCGTGCGTACACGGATCCCTCTTCCATCGCACCCAAGGATGCTCGAGAGGTAGGCAAGCGGTTGTTCGACCGCCTGACCCAACTCGAGGAGGGCACGACCGAGTATCAGTACGTACGCAACTGCCTGATCGAGATCAACCTCTCCCTTGTGCAGTACGCGGCCTCGCGGTTCAAGCACCGCGGCCAGCAGGAGATGGAAGACATAGTCCAGGTCGGCACCATCGGCCTGATCAAGGCGATCGACAGGTTCGAACTGACGCGGGAGGTCGAATTCACCTCCTTCGCCGTCCCGTACATCACCGGTGAGATCAAGCGGTTCTTCCGCGACACCTCCTGGGCCGTGCACGTGCCGCGCCGTCTGCAGGAGGCGCGCATAGAGCTGTCCAAGGCCACGGAGGAGCTGCGCACCCGCCTGGGCCGTCTGCCGTCGACGGCCGAGCTCGCCGAGCTGATGCAGCTGGAACCCGCGGAGGTCACCGAGGCGCAGAAGGCGTCCAACGGCTACAACGCGGTCTCCCTGGATGCGGCGGTCAACAGCAGCGACGACGAGTCCGACACGATGCTCGCCGACTTCATCGGTGTCGACGAGCACTCCTTCGAACTCGTCGAGAACTTCCACTCCCTCGCTCCGCTCATCGCGGAACTCGACGAAAGGGATCGCACCCTCATCCACCTCCGCTTCGTCGAGGAGCAGACCCAGCAGAGCATCGCCGAAACGCTGGGTTGCTCTCAGATGCACGTGTCCCGGCTGATCAGCCGCGTCGTGGCCAAGCTCCGCGCCGGCCTGCTGACGACCGAATAATCACCGCCGCCCTTTCACCGGCTTTCATATCGGCTTCACCGGCACTTCGCTGCCCCCGTGCGGAAACAGGCACGGGGGCAGTTTCCGTGGCCGCCGCACCACCAGAACGGCTCAGAGGTTCATCCCTGTTTCACCGGGCCCACTGTGGTTACGTGTCCTGTTCCGGTCCTCGACTCGCGGGACCGGTCGCAGAGAGGGAAAAAGAGCGCGTGGTGGGCCGGGTACGAAGTGGTTGGGCGTGGTTGTCTCGCGCGTGGAATTCATCCGGGCACGAGCGCCACACCTGTCTTCTGGTGGCGAAGAGCGTGCTGGCGGCGACGCTGGCCTGGTGGGTCGCACACGATGTGCTGAATGCGACGTCACCGGCGTTCGCACCGTTCTCCGCGGTGCTGACCATGAACATCACGATCTACCGGTCCGTGTGGCAGACGCTGCGCTACATCGCCGCTGTCATCCTCGGCGTGGCGGTGCAGTCGGCCATCGGTTTCACGGCGGGGCCCGACCTGTTCGCGTTCGTCGTGGTCGCCGTCATCGCGCTGGCGCTGGGACAGTGGTCGGCCCTGGGCGAGCAGCGCAACCAGATCGCCACGGCGGCGTTCTTCGCGTTCTCCACCTACGCGGCGGCATCCACGAACTCCGACCGGGCGCTGCAGCTCGGCCAGATCATTCTGCTCGTCCTCATCGGCTGCGGCATCGGGCTGATCGTGAACCTGTGCATCGCTCCCCCGTTGCGCTACCGCAGCGCCGAGCAGGGCCTGCAGATCCTGGCCGCCGAGATGGAGTCCCTGCTCGACGACATGGCCGACGGCCTGTGCAGCGGTGACGTCGACGCGGAGCGCGCCGAGCAGTGGCGGGCGGCGGGCGAACGCGCGCAGAGCGCCGTGGGGCAGGCCCGTGACGGGCTCACCGCGGCGGAGAACAGCCTGCCCTTCAATCCCCGGCGGCTGCTGCCCGCGCACCGCGGCTACCTGACGTTCGGCCGCTACCGCCAGGCGCTGGACGCCATGGAGCGTGCGGTCTACCAGCTGGCCTCGCTCACCCGCAGCCTCGGCCGGTGGCGCGAGACGGAGGACACGTACAACTACGCCCCGGTCCTCGAGGCGTACGCCGACTTCGCCCTGCGACTGCGCGACATCGCGCACGTCATCGCGGAACTCGACAGCGACACGCTCACCGAGCAGGCCGGGGAGATGTGCGAGCTGGCCGGTGTCGCGCAGGATCATCTGCAGAAGGTGCTCAACGCGGCCCGCGAGAACGAGTTGCCGCTGGCCAACGCCTCCCGGCCGTACGGGGTCCTCGTCGTCGAGGCCACCCGCCTGATGGAGGAGTTCCAGAACACCTGCGACGTACTGAAGGACACGGCGGGGGACTGACGTCGCACACCGGTCAATCGCGGGTCCGGAGGACGACCGGCAGGGTTCGGACACTGTTGCTGACGAGCGACGGCAGGGGCGTCAACTCGCCCGGTGCGACGGCCAGTCGCAGCCGCGGGAAGCGGTCGAAGAGGGCCGGAAGCGCGATGCCCGTTTCGAGCCGGGCCAGCGCGGCGCCGATGCAGTAGTGCGAGCCGTGCCCCAGAGACAGATGCCTGACCGGCTGCCGGGCGATGTCGAACGCGGCCGCGTCGGCGCCGTACCGGTCGGGGTCCCGGCCGGCCGCCGCGTACGAGGCCAGGATCGCCTCGCCCTTCGGGATCACGGCGCCGTCCGCGGGGATGTCCTCGGTGGCGTAGCGCAGCGGAAAGTGTCCGACGGGCGAGTCCCAGCGCAAGGTCTCCTCGATCACCGCGCTCCAGTCGTAACGCCCCTCTCCGAGCGCGTACCGCTGTTCGGGGTGGGTCAGCAGCGCCTTGACCGCGTTGGTGATCAGGTTGAGCGTCGTGCCGTGACCGGCGACGATCAGCAGGATCAGGGTGCCGATCAGTTCGCGGTCGGCGAGCCGTTCGCCGTCGTCGTGCGCGGCGATCAGGTAGCTGGTGAGGTCTTCGCCGGGCTGTTCACGGCGGGCGGCGACGAGACCGGAGAGCAGGGCGTGCATCCGCTGCCGCGTCCGGAGCGTCTGCTCCGCCGTCGTGGTGCTGCTGACGAGACTGGCGGACAGGTCGCGGAACTCGGCGAACCGCTCCGCGGGTATTCCCATGAGGCTGCCGATCGTGTTCATGGGCAGCGGGAAGGCGAAGTGGCGGCGCAGGTCGACGGGGCCGGGGGCGTGCTCGGCGAGTGCGTCGAGGAGCCGGTGGACGTTCGCCTCGATGCCGGGCCGCATCGCCTGGACCCGCCGCGGCGTGAACGCCTGGGAGACCAGGCCCCGCAAGCGCCGGTGATCGTCGCCGTCCGCGGTGGTCATGCCGGGGTTGGTGACGAAGTCGATCAGCGGCCATCCCTCGGGCACCTGCCCGTCGCGCAGCGCGTGCCAGTGCGCCGGGTCCTTGACCACGCGGGGGTCGCCGAGCAGGTCCTGCAGCAGTGCGTGCCGGGTGATGACCCAGGCGTACACCTCGTCGGTGAGTTCCACCCGTACGGCGGGGCCGATCGCACGCAGTCGCTCGATCTCGCCGTGCAGGTCGCCTGCGTGCGCGTCGAGGCGTAGGGGCGGGGCGCTGTTGTCCACGGGGCACCTTCCGTATCAGGAGACGCGGAGTCGGGCGGTGCCGCAACGTGGCTGCCTGGACGCCGAGTTCGCGGCGCGCGGCACCCGGCGTCCAGCACCTTGTTCCCGGTGGACGAGAGTACCGACGGCCTGCCCGGGACGCTCCGGTTCAGCCCAGCAGGCGCAAGGCCTCGTCCATCGCCTTCCGCACCAGGAGGGCGTCCGGGGCGACGGCCGTGACCAGGACGCCGGGGCCCGCCAGCGGGGTGAGGGCGGCCCACTCCCCCAGCGGCGCGGCCTGCGGCTTCTCCTGCTCGAACTCGGGCCTCACGACGATGAGTTGCCCGACCGCGCGCTGTCCGGCGAGAACAGCGGGACCGTCCCAGCCGCCGGGAGCCCCGGGGCCGCAGGCCAGTTCCTGGTCCAGGAGGAGCCGCCCGGCACGGCGGACGGTGAGGCGGCTGGTGAGGCGCCCCGGGGCTTCGCCGGTGCGGCCGAGGACCTGCTCCTCGCGCAGGACCAGGCGGGCGCCCGGGGCGAGCTCGGCACAGGTCGCGACGCGCAGGTCGCTGCCGCACACGGAGATCAACTGCTCGGGCAGCCAGTGCAGTTCGGCGCCCTCGGACACCGAGAGCCGCACGTCGTAGCGGGCCGATGTCTCGGTCTGGCCGGGCAGGGCGATGGTGGCCGCCGCCGAGGCGATGTGCAGCGCCGCTCCCGGGTGGGCGGCCGCCTCGACGGTGAGGTGGTCGCCGCCCAGGGGGCCGCTCATCGCGCCGACGAGCGTGACCTGCGCCGCGGCGCCGGTGGAACGGGTGCGGCGCAGGGCGAGCGGGCCCTCGCCGTCGAGGACGGGCAGGGAGGTGCCGCCCCGCCCGTCGGCCCGCGCCTCGACGCGGGCGGTGGCCCGGATGCCCGCGCCACCGGGCCTCGCCCCTGCCCCGGCCGACGCCGGAGGCGCGGACGGTGTGGGCCGGTCCGATTCCCGTGCGCCCCGGGGGGCGAGGTCCACCGTCACGCCGACGCGGTCCATGCGGCGTACTGCTCGCGCACCCAGGCGGCGACCGGTCCGACGCCGTCGCCCGACCGCAACGACTGGAAGATCACGGGCAGTTCGGCTCGCTGGTCCTTGGCGTCGGCGGCCATCCGGGCGAGGTCGGAGCCGACGTGCGGGGCGAGGTCGGTCTTGTTGACGACGAGCAGGTCCGCCGTGGAGACGCCGGGGCCGCCCTTGCGCGGGATGTCGTCCCCGCCCGCGACGTCGATCACGAAGATCTGCGCGTCGACGAGGCCCTTGGAGAAGGTGGCCGTGAGGTTGTCACCGCCGGACTCGACCAGGATCAGGTCGAGCGGTCCGACCTCGTCTTCCAGGTCCTCCACGGCCTCCAGGTTGGCGGAGATGTCGTCGCGGATCGCGGTGTGCGGGCAGGCGCCGGTCTCGACGGCGGTGATGCGCTCGGGCGGCAGAACGGCCTCGCGCAGCAGGAACTCGGCGTCCTCCCGGGTGTAGATGTCGTTGGTGACGACGGCGAGGGAGAGCTGGTCGCGCAGCTCGCGGCAGAGCGCGGCGACGGTCGCGGTCTTCCCCGAGCCGACCGGGCCGCCGAGCCCGATGCGCAGCGCGCGGCGGCTTCCGTCGGGGCGGTGGGCGTCGGCGCTAACCGCGGCGGGACCGTCGTGGGAGTGGTCGAGGTGCATGTGCGACTCCAATGGTTCGGCTCGGGCAGGAGCTGCGGCCCGAGCGGTGGTGCGGATCGCGGCCCGTGGGGGCCGACGGGGGTTTGGAGGGGAGGCGAGCCCCCCTGGGCGGCCGGATGGTCCGGCGCCGGGATGCCGCTACGAGGCGAACAACCGCACGGGCCAGGCCGCGTGCACCTCCGCGCCGATCTCCAGCAGCGGCGCCGACGCCGCGGGCAGCGCGTCGACGCCCTCCTCGACGACGCGTCTCGCCGCGTCGGCCGCCTGCCGCGCGACGTGGTCGAGGTCAGGAGCGAGCCGGGCCAGGACCGCCGTGGCGTCGAAGGGGTCCAGGCTGAGCAGCCGCACGGTGGCGGTCGCCGGGCCGCTGATCCCCTCGTACGCGGAGCAGTACGCGGCGTCGTCGGGGCCGAGCCCGGCGGACCGGGCGGCGAGGCCGAGGACGACGGGCTGGTGGGCGCCCTTGGGGAACTGCCGTGCCAGCGCGTCGAGTTCGGGGTGCGGCCAGGTGGCACGGGCGGCCCGCATCATCTGGCGGCCGAGCCGCCGCGCCGCTGCGCGCAGGGCGGGCGAGGGCGTCCGCGCGTCCGCGGCCTCGTCCAGGGTGCCGGGGTCGACGCCGAGGGCGGCGGCCGCGGCCAAGGCCGCCGACACGAGCCCGGAGGTGTGCAGCCGGCCTCGGCAGAAGTCCTCCAGGCTTGCGGCGCCGGTGATGCGTCCCGCCTTGACGGCGGCCTCCGCCCCGCCGGAGTGGGCGTGCCCTCCGGCGGGGAAGCGGCCGTCCGCGAGGACGAGGAATGCTGCTCGTGACATGGGAATCGTCGCCTGTGCGCTTCGGGGCCGTCAGAAGAGGAAGTACCGCTGAGCGAGCGGCAGTTCGGACGCGGGGGACGGCTCGACGAGTTCACCGTCGATGGTGACGGCGAAGCTGTCCGGGGCGACCTCGACCCGGGGCAGCGCGTCGTTCTCGCGCATGTCGGCCTTGCTGCGGCCGCGGGTGGAGTGGATCGCGGCGAACGGCTTGTCCAGGCCGAGGCGTTCCGGGAGCCCGTCGTCCAGGGCCGACTGCGTCACGAAGTTGATCGAGTTGAGGCCCGGCGCCCTGCCGTGCGCCCCGTACATGCGGCGCGGCAGGACCGGCTGCGGGGTCGGGATGGAGGCGTTGGCGTCGCCCATCTGCGCGTACGCGATCTGGCCGCCCTTGATGACGACCTGCGGCTTGACGCCGAAGAACGCCGGCTCCCACAGGACGAGGTCGGCGAGCTTGCCGCTCTCGACCGAGCCGATCTCGTGGTCGATGCCCTGGGCGACGGCCGCGTTGATCGTGTATTTGGCGACATAGCGACGTGCGCGACGGTTGTCGGCGCGGGTGTCCCCGGGCAGGAAGCCGCGGCGCCGCTTCATCACGTGGGCGGTCTGCCAGGTCCGCATGATGACCTCGCCGATGCGGCCCATGGCCTGGGAGTCCGAGGACATGATCGAGATGGCGCCGAGGTCGTGGAGGATGTCCTCCGCGCCGATCGTGGTGGGCCGGATGCGGGACTCCGCGAAGGCGAGGTCCTCGGGAACGGCCGGGTTGAGGTGGTGACAGACCATCAGCATGTCGAGGTGCTCCTCGACGGTGTTGACGGTGTGCGGCCGGGTCGGGTTGGTGGAGCTCGGCAGCATGTTGGGGAGCGAGACCGCCGTGATCATGTCGGGGGCGTGTCCGCCGCCCGCGCCCTCCACGTGGAAGGCGTGCAGGGTCCGGCCCGCGACCGCGTCGAACGTCGCGTCGATGAAGCCCGCTTCGTTCAACGTGTCGGTGTGGACGGCGAGCTGGGCGCCGGTCTCCTCACAGACGTTCAGGCAGGCGTCGATGCTGGCGGGCGTCGCGCCCCAGTCCTCGTGGATCTTGAAGCTGACGGCGCCGGCGCGGAGCTGGGCGTGCATCGACTCGGCGTTGACGGTGTTGCCCTTGCCGAGGAAGCCGATGTTGACCGGGCTCGACTCGAGCGCCGCGAACATCCGGGCGAGGTGCCAGGCGCCGGGTGTGATCGTGGTCGCCTTGCTGCCCTCGGCGGGGCCGGTGCCGCCGCCGAAGAGTGTGGTGACGCCGGAGGCCAGCGCCTCGTCGACGATGGTCGGCGAGATGAAGTGGATGTGGGTGTCGATGCCACCCGCGGTGAGGATCTTGCCGTTGCCCGCGATGACCTCGGTCTCGGGGCCGATGACGAGGTCGGG
The DNA here is from genome assembly GCF_055609205.1 of Streptomyces sp. NPDC036815. Taxonomy (NCBI): domain Bacteria; kingdom Bacillati; phylum Actinomycetota; class Actinomycetes; order Kitasatosporales; family Streptomycetaceae; genus Streptomyces; species Streptomyces sp. NPDC036815. The sequence continues at coordinate 61,689 of NZ_JBVJPW010000018.1, forward strand.
GTGGACGCCGTCCATCGTGTCCGGGTTGCCGGACTTGCCGACGCCGGTGATCCGGCCGTCGCGGATACCGATGTCGGCCTTGACGATCCCCCAGTGGTCGATGACCACCGCGCCGGTGATGACGGTGTCCGGGGCGCCTTCGGCGCGGGTGGTGCGGGACTGGCCCATGGACTCGCGGATGACCTTGCCGCCGCCGAACACCGACTCGTCGCCGGACCGGCCGGGGCCGCCCGAGCGGTCCTCCTCGATCTCGATGAGCAGGTCGGTGTCGGCGAGCCGGATCCGGTCACCGGTCGTGGGGCCGAAGAGATCGGCGTACGCGGCGCGGGACAGTTCAGGCATCGAGGGCACCTCCGGTCTCGCCGCGCAGACCGGGCACGACGCGCCTGCCGGCCAGCGGGACGAGTTCGACGTCGACGGGGATTCCGGGCTCGAAGCGCACCGCGGTTCCGGCGGCGATGTTGAGCCGCTTCCCGTGTGCGGCGCCGCGGTCGAAGTCCAGCCCCGGGTTGGCCTCGGCGAAGTGGTAGTGGGAGCCGACCTGGACGGGGCGGTCGGCGGCGTTGAGGACGGTGAGGCGGGTGACCTCGCGGCCTGCGTTGAAGGGGACGGGGTCGTCCGCGAAGAGGATCTCTCCGGGAACCATCCCGTGGCCGGTGCCGTGCGGTGCGGCGTGCATGAGGCGCGAACTCCCGTCAGACGATCGGCTCGTGAACGGTGACGAGCTTGGTGCCGTCCGGGAAGGTGGCCTCGACCTGGACGTCGTGGATCATCTCCGGGATGCCCTCCATGACGTCGTCACGGGTGAGGACCTTGCGTCCGGAGGACATGAGCTCAGCGACGGAGCGGCCGTCGCGGGCCCCTTCGAGGATGTGCGAGGTGATGAGGGCGATCGCCTCGGGGTGGTTGAGCAGCAGCCCCCGCGCCTTTCGCTTCTCGGCCACGTCCGCGGCCACATGGATGAGCAGTCTCTCCTGCTCGTGCGGGGTCAGTTGCACGCGTCCCACCTCAAAGTTCTCACTCCGAACCGTGCGGGGTCCGGCTGCCGCGGCCACCGCGACGGATATAGATGTAACACACAGCGAAGGCGCGCGATCTTGCGCACCCCGGATAGAAAATCCGCTGGTGGCGTGGCACGGGAAGGTAGTTGAGAGGAGTTTCAACGAGGTTAACCAGTCATTGACCGACTCATGACCGTCAGCAGGGCTGCGCCATACCCGTCACGGCACAACGCCCCTGCCGAGGCGTCTCGACAGGGGCGTTGTTGAAAGGAACACACTGCGCGGCCGCTCGTCCGCGGCCTTCATCGGCGAAGGAGGCCCAGCGACGAGGACATGCCGATCGCGCGGCCGGACAGCGACGACGCAACAGCTCCGTTACGTCGCGTCGGGCCCCCGGTGCTCGGCCGCGATGCCGAACCGCTGCCGCTCGGACGGAGTGGCCGACACGGAACCGACGGACGTGACGGTGCTGACCGTTCGCTCCTCCGGCGCGTCCGCGAGCCCTTCGAGACGCTCCAGGTCCTCGGCGGAGACGAGCGCCACGAGCGGCTTGCCGTGCCGGGTGACGACGACCCGCTCGCCGCCGTAGACGACGCGGTTGATCAGCTCGGCGAGCTCTGCGCGGGCTTGCGTCACCGGAATCTCGTAGGCCATGTCTCCAGCTTAGAGCCTGCGCCACACCCCCGGCCGGACCAGCGGGCGTCGTCGGTGCGTGCGATCACAAGGCGCCGGGAGGTCCCCGCGACCGTGGGCACCGAGCCGTCACCCTCCCGCATCTTCCGTACGTCCTGTACATTTTGTACGGAGCCCGGAGCGCATCGCGACCGGAGGAAGAGAGGCGCGCCATGAACTGTCCGTCCGCCCGCCACGTCCTGCCCGAATTCACCGAACGCACCAGCTCGGGGACGCGGGCCATGGACCCGTACTCCAAGCTCCTGGAGGAGCGGATCGTCTTTCTCGGCACCCCCGTCGACGCCACCTCGGCGAACGACGTGATGGCGCAGTTCATGCACCTCGAGCACCAGGCGCCGGATCGCGACATCTCGCTGTACATCAACTCCCCCGGCGGCTCCTTCACCGCGATGACCGCCATCTACGACACGATGCGGTTCGTCAGCTGCGACGTGGAGACGACGTGTCTGGGGCAGGCCGCGGCGGACGCCGCCGTCCTGCTCGCCGCCGGCACACCCGGCAAACGGTTCGCGCTGCCCGGCGCGCGGGTGCTGATCCACCAGCCCGCGCTCTCCGAACCGATCCAGGGCCAGACGACCGATCTGGCGATCCAGGCCGACGAAATCCTGCGCACCCGGCGGCTGTTGGAGCAGTTGCTCGTACGGCACACGGGGCAGGCTCCGGACCGGATCAGCGCGGACATCGAGCGGGACACGATTTTCGACGCCCGGTCCGCCGTGGAGTACGGGCTCGTGGACCGGATCATTCCGAACCGCAAGAGCTCGCTCGCCGAGCGCGACGCGAGGTGACCTGCCGATGCTGCCGCCGGAACTTCCGCCCCTGCCCGCCCTGACGCGCGCCGAGGCGGAGTTGATCGACCGCTATCTCGAAGTCGTCGATCTGCTCGGCCGGATCAACCCGGCCCGCGCCGAGCACACCTACGGCGGCCTGCGCGCCGCTCAGGCGCTGGTCGGCCGTGCGACCGCCCTGCGGGACGCGCTCGCCGTCATGCACCAGCGGGGCGAGACTGAGGTGCACGCGCCCACGCTCGCCCGGGCGCTGCGCGTCCTGGACGGCGAACGGCGCGCCGGACGGATCGCCCTGCCGCCTTCACCGGGCGGCTGAGCACCCGTCAACCGGCCGCCCCCAGAGGCCGCATCGTCCCGGCCCGCTCCGAAACGGACCAGTCGGGCTACCACGGACGGCGTATTCGAACATCCTTCGTCGCACGTTCTCCACTTGCGTCCAGCGAGTACAGCAGGGCTGGAATTTGACATTCCGTTGCTGGTCGAGCCGTCGTCGGATCACCCGCCGAGAGGTCCGATCCGCCCGTGTCCACCTGAACAGATCAGTCGTGAGGAGCCTCACAAAAGGCCGTTTCGGCTCGGTTTTCGGACCCATGTCGGGTCAAGATCCCTTTCGACGACAAGCCCCCGCCACAGCGGTGGGGCGGTCCGGGCGGACGCCGAGTCCTGCCGCCACCCGGATGACCGGTCGACATCTGTGCAACGGCAGGAGTGGAGGACCCAGGTACGACGGGCCCGTCCGGACAGCCCGGACGACGCCCTTGGGGTGAAGCCGCAGAGCACGACGCGGCCGGGCATCTTCGCCTGCCCGAACCCGACAGGTCATCTTTCACAGGCGGCTGACGAAGGGTTGCGCATGACCGCGCTGAATCATGTTCCGTCGCTGCTCAGCAGGACCGGTGCCGCATCGGTCCTCACGCTCGCCGTCGTAGGCGGCACCGTCGTTGCCCCCGGGCTCACGTCGGAGGCCCAGGCAGCCACCCATGGGACGAAGGCGCTCAAAATCGCGGCGTCCAAGAAGGGCTCCCCGTACGGCTACGGGGCGGTCGGCCCCCACCGGTTCGACTGCTCGGGCCTGACGCTCTACTCGTTCAAGCGGACGGGCAAGAAGCTGCCGCGCACCGCCGCCGCGCAGTACAACAAGACCAAGCACGTCTCCAGGTCCCAGCGGACCCGCGGCGACCTGGTGTTCTTCCACTCCGGGCGGAACGTCTACCACGTGGGGATCTACGCGGGCGGCAACCGCATCTGGCACGCCCCCAAGACGGGCACCGTCGTGCGCCTGGAGAAGATCTGGTCCAAGAGTGTCTGGTACGGGAGGGTGCGCTGACCCTGCCACGCGGCGCCCACGGGCGCCCGGCCGCCCACTGACCCGCTCCGTCACCCGGGTCCGTGGGCGGCGTCGCGGTGTCGGCGCTGGACCGGCGCCCGCCAGGGCAGCGCGATCCACACGGTCTTGCCTCCTTCCTCGGTGGGGCTGACCGAGAGCTTGCCGCCGCACTCGGCGGTCAGCCAGCGGATGATGACCAGGCCGCGGCCGTTGTCCTGCTGGACGGCCGCGGGCAGACGTTTCGGGTAGCGCGGGTGGCTGTCCGTGACGCCGATCCGCAGTTGCTCGTCCCGGTCAAGCTCCATGTCGACGGTGAAGGTGGGCGACTGCCCCAGGGTGTGCTGCACGGCGTTCGTGGCGAGTTCGGAGACGATGAGCCGGATCGTGTCGGTCACCTCGGCGTCGCCGGGCAGGCCCCATTCGGAGAGCACACGCGAGACGTATTTCCGGGCGGCGGGGACCGAGGCGGGTTCGCTCGGCAGGGTGACGGAAGCTTCCTGGTGATCTGCCATGGCGACGTTGTCCCTTTCCCACCGGGACCGGTCCCCGAATCGCGGCGGATGACTCGAGGACCGTCCCGGACTGGTGCTTCGCGCCAGACTGCCACTCCTTGGCCGGGCACGCGTGGCGATCCACCGAGATGTGCATATATCTGTCGCTCGATGCGGTGAACTCTGCTACGGCAGAGCGTATTTGGGCGAGGGACTCGCACTTCCTCTAATCTCGCCTACTGCCCCGCCTCGCCGCCGGGAGATCCGACGGCTCCGGCCGGAAGGAGACGGGCATGCAGTACGGCCCCGCGGTGCGCCGCCGCCAGCTCGGCGCCGAACTGCGCGCACTGCGCAGCGAAGCGGGTCTCACCAGCAGTGAGGCCGCCGCCAGGCTCGGCTGGCACCAGTCGAAAGTGAGCCGGATCGAGACGGGCCGCAGCGGCGTGAAGGCCTCCGACGTGCGGCGGCTGCTCGCGGCGTACGAGGTGCGGGACTCCCGGCGCAGCGAGCTGCTCATCGCGTTCGCGGGGGCCGACGATCCCGGTGCGGGGCGTCATCACTGGTGGCGGGCGTACCGCGACCTGTTGCCCGCCACCTACCGGGACTTCATCAGCCTGGAGTCGCAGGCGTGTTGGGTGCGCACACTCGAAACCACCGTGGTCCCGGGCCTGCTGCAGACCCCCGAGTACGCGCGCGCGGTGACCCGGGCGGCACTCGGCGGGCTGCCGGAGGAGCAGGTCGACGCCCTCGTGGAGGTGCGTCTGGCCCGCCAGGACGTGCTGCGCGCGGATCCGCCGGTACGGCTTGAGGTGGTCATGGACGAGGCGGTGCTGCGGCGGCCGGTGGGCGGGGCGCGGGTTCTCGCGGGGCAGTTGACACGGTTGCGGGAGGTGTCACTCCTGCCTCATGTCCGACTTCAGGTGCTGCCGTTCGCCGCGGGTGAGCACGCGGGCCTGATCGGTTCTTTCGTTATCTTTTCATTTCCGGACATTGCTGATCTGGATGTGGTTGTTCTCGACCATTTGACGAGTAGCCTCTACCTCGAACGGAAAGAAGACCTCCAGGCGTACACGGAGGCCTTCAACTCCCTTCAGGAACAGGCGCTTTCACCCGAGGAATCAACGGTATTCATCGCCGGGCTAGGCGACGGCGCGTAAGGAGGCACCATGACCGCAATGCCTCGGTACGTACCTTCCAGCACGACACTTCAAGGTGCGCGGTGGCAGCGCAGCAGCTACAGCAACGGAATGAACAACTGTGTCGAGACCGCCACCCTCGACCCGGGTTCGCCGACCGGCCTGCGGGCCGTGCGCGACTCGAAGAACATCGCAGGTCCCGCCCTGCTCATCTCCCCCGGCCCCTGGGAGACGTTCGTCAACAGCCTCCGCTGAGCGAGCCTCGGCCCCACGCGGGCCCGGAGCGGCTCATCGAGGTGCGCAGCGGCTGATCACCCGTACGGCACCGGCGATCTGCTCGTCGGTGAGATCCGCGCGGGCGGTCAGCCGCAGCCGTGAGATGCCGTCCGGCACCGACGGCGGACGGAAACAGCCCACGGCCAGGCCCTCGGCCCGGCAGTCGGCCGCCCAGCGGACCGCCTGCTCCGGCGACGGGGCGCGCACGGAGACGACAGCGGCGTCGGGGCGTACCGCCGAGAGACCCTCGGCCGTGAGGCGCCGGTGCAGCTCGGCCGCGACCTCGCGGGCGCGGGCCGCGCGTTCGGGCTCACGGCGCAGCAGGCGCAGGGCGGCGAGCGCGGCGCCGGCCGCGGCGGGCGCGAGGCCCGTGTCGAAGATGAAGGTGCGGGCCGCGTTCACCAGGTGCTCGACGACCCTGGCCGGGCCGAGGACGGCTCCGCCCTGGCTGCCGAGGGACTTGGAGAGGGTGAGCGTGACCACGGTGTCGGGCGCGCCCGCGAGCCCCACGGCGTACGGTGCGCCCCGGCCGCCGTCGCCGAGCACCCCGAGACCGTGCGCGTCGTCGATGATCAGCCCGGCCCCGGACGCGCGGCAGGCGGCGGCGAGTTCGGCCAGCGGCGCCATGTCCCCGTCGACCGAGAACACCGAGTCCGACACCAGGACGGCGGGGCCGTCGTGGGCGTCGAGCGTCTTGCGCACCGCTTCGGGGTCGGCGTGCGGCACCACCTGCGTCGCCGCGCGGGCGAGGCGGCAGCCGTCGATCAGGGACGCGTGGTTGCCCGCGTCGGAGACGATCAGTGAGCCGCCGGGGGCGAGCGCGGTGACGGCGGCGAGGTTCGCCGCGTAGCCGGAGGAGAAGACGAGCGCCGCCTCGAAGCCGCAGAACGCGGCGAGCTCGCGCTCCAGCTCCGCGTGCAGCTCCGTGGAGCCCGTGACGAGCCGGGATCCGGTGGCGCCGCCGCCCCAGCGCCGGGCCGCGGCGGCCGCGCCCTCGGTGACCTCCGGGTGCCGGGTCAGGCCGAGGTAGTCGTTTCCCGCCAGATCGAGGAGAGCGCCCGCGTCGGCCGGGCGCGGGCGCAGGGTGCGTACGAGGCCGGCGTCGGCGCGCCGCCGCGCCTGCTCGTCGAGCCAGCCGAACGCCTCGTCCGGCTCGGCGCCGGGTGCGCCGCCCGGCGCGTGGCCCGGCGCGGTGGACGCGCTCGTCACAGGGTGCCTGTTTGTAGACATTGCACAGACCTTAGCCGCCGTGCCACCCGGCCAGGGTGTGGCAATACTTACACCTCAAACCGCTTCTGTTGTGCGAACTCTCCTTGGCCCGGCAGGCTGCCGTGCGTAAGGATCAGCGCCATGGACCTGCTGAACACGCTGGTGGAAAAGGGGCTTCGGCGCGAACTGCCGACCCGTGAAGAGGCGCTGGCCGTACTGGCTACCTCCGACGACGATCTCCTGGACGTAGTGGCCGCCGCCGGAAAGGTGCGGCGGCAGTGGTTCGGACGACGGGTGAAGCTCAACTATCTGGTCAATCTCAAGTCGGGCCTGTGCCCCGAGGACTGCTCCTACTGTTCGCAGCGCCTCGGCTCCAAGGCCGAGATCCTGAAGTACACCTGGCTGAAGCCGGACGAGGCCTCGCAGGCCGCGGCGGCCGGGGTCGCGGGCGGCGCCAAGCGGGTCTGCCTGGTGGCCAGCGGCCGCGGCCCGACGGACCGCGACGTCGACCGGGTGGCGCAGACCATCGCGGCGGTCAAGGAGCAGAACGAGGGCGTCGAGGTGTGCGCCTGCCTCGGTCTGCTCTCCGACGGCCAGGCGGAGCGCCTGCGCGGCGCGGGCGCGGACGCCTACAACCACAACCTCAACACGTCCGAGGCGACGTACGCGGACATCACCAAGACGCACACGTACGCCGACCGCGTCGACACCGTCCAGAAGGCGCACTCTGCGGGCCTTTCGGCCTGCTCGGGGCTGATCGCGGGCATGGGCGAGAGCGACGAGGACCTCGTCGACGTCGTCTACGCGCTGCGCGAGCTCGACGCGGATTCCGTGCCGGTGAACTTCCTGATCCCGTTCGAGGGGACTCCGCTGGCCAAGGAGTGGAACCTCACGCCGCAGCGGTGTCTGCGGATCCTCGCGATGGTCCGCTTCGTCTGCCCGGACGTCGAGGTGCGCATCGCGGGCGGCCGCGAGGTCCATCTCCGCTCGATGCAGCCGCTCGCCCTGAACCTCGCCAACTCCATCTTCCTGGGCGACTACCTGACCAGTGAGGGCCAGGCGGGCAAGACGGACCTGGAGATGATCGCCGACGCCGGTTTCGAGGTCGAGGGCGCGGATCAGGTGACGCTGCCGCGGCACCGCGTGGACGCGGCGGCCGCCGCGGGGGGCTGCGGCTCGCACGCGGAGGCGGGCTGCGGCTCGCCCGACGAGGGCGGCTGCGGCTCGCACGCGGGCGGCGGCTGCGGCCCCTGCGGGACGGCCGGGCCCGTCGCGGAGCCGGTCGCCGAGCCCTCCGAGGCACGGACGGACCTGGTGGCGGTGCGGCGCCGGGGTGCGGGAACGGATCTCGCGCCCAATGCCTGACCTCTCCACCTCCGAGCTCCTCGCGCTCGACCGGCAGCACGTCTGGCACCCCTACGGGCCGATGCCGGGCCGCCAGGAGCCCCTGGTCGTCGAGTCGGCGAACGGCGTCCGGCTGCGCCTCGCGGACGGCGGTCCCGAGCTGATCGACGGCATGTCGTCCTGGTGGTCGGCGATCCACGGCTACAACCACCCCGTGCTCAACGACGCGGTGCGCGGCCAGTTGGACCGGATGAGCCACGTCATGTTCGGCGGGCTCACGCACGAGCCCGCCGTCCGGCTCGCGAAGCGCCTCGTCGACATGTCGCCCGAAGGTCTCGAGCACGTCTTCCTCGCCGACTCCGGCTCCGTCTCGGTCGAGGTCGCCCTCAAGATGTGCCTCCAGTACTGGCGCTCGCTCGGCCGGCCGGCGAAGCAGCGGGTGCTGACCTGGCGCGGCGGCTACCACGGGGACACCTGGCAGCCGATGTCCGTCTGCGACCCCGAGGGCGGCATGCACGAACTCTGGCAGGGCGTCCTGCCGCGCCAGGTGTTCGCCGACGCCCCGCCCGTGGAGTACGAGGAGGCGTACGCGGCCCATCTGCACGACATCGTCGGGCGCCACGCCCACGAGCTCGCAGCCGTGATCGTCGAGCCGGTGGTGCAGGGCGCGGGCGGCATGCGCTTCCACTCCCCCGCCTATCTGCGGGTGCTGCGCGAGGCGTGCGACGCGCACGACGTGCTGCTCGTCCTCGACGAGATCGCGACGGGCTTCGGCCGCACCGGGGCGATGTTCGCGGCGGACCACGCGGGCGTCACGCCCGACGTGATGTGCCTGGGCAAGTCGCTGACCGGCGGCTATCTGACGCTGGCCGCGACCCTGTGCACGCCGCGGGTCGCGGACGGCATCTCCCAGGGGGAGGTGCCGGTACTCGCGCACGGTCCGACGTTCATGGGCAATCCGCTGGCCACCGCGGTGGCCGGGGCCTCGATCGACCTGCTCGTCGGGCAGGACTGGCAGAGCGAGGTCAAACGCATCGAGTCGGGCCTGCGCGAGGGCCTGGCCGAGGCGGCGGAGCTGCCCTCCGTACGGGAGGTCCGCGTCCTCGGCGCCATCGGGGTCGTCCAGCTGGACCATCCGGTGGACATGGCGGCGGCGACGCGGGCCGCGGTGCGCGAGGGCGTATGGGTGCGGCCGTTCCGCGACCTGATCTACACGATGCCGCCGTTCATCACGGGGGACGACGACGTGGCGCGGATCGCGCGTGCGGTGTGCGCCGCGGCGAAGGAGGGCTGACATGACCGTGATCGTGGTGTCCGGAACGGGCACGGAGATCGGCAAGACGGTGACGACGGCCGCGGTGGCCGCCGTCGCGCTCGCGGCGGGCCGCAGCGTCGCCGTCCTCAAGGGCACCCAGACCGGCGTCGCGCCAGGCGAGCCGGGCGACGCGCAGGAGGTCGCGCGGCTGGCGGGCGACGCCGTCACGACGCTGGAACTCGCCCGGTTCCCCGAGCCGCTCGCGCCGAACACCGCCGCGCGCCGGGCCGGCCTGGCCCCCGTACGTCCCGCCGACGTGGCCGACGCGGCGGCGAAGCTGGCGACCGAGCACGACCTGGTCCTCGTCGAGGGCGCGGGCGGCCTGCTCGTCCGTCTCGACGACGAGGGCGGCACGCTGGCCGACACGGCCCGGCTGCTCGGCGCCCCGGTCCTCGTGGTCGCGACCGCGGGGCTCGGCACGCTCAACGCGACAACGCTGACCACGGAGGCGCTGCGGGCGCGCGGGATCGAGCAGTTCGGCGTCGTCGTCGGCAGCTGGCCCGCGGCGCCGGACCTGGCCTCCCGGTGCAACCTCGCCGACCTCCCGGAGGCGTCCGGCAGAAGTCTGCTCGGCGCGATCCCGGAGGGCTCGGGAACCCTCGAAGGCCCCGACTTCCGTACGCGGGCCGGGAGTTGGCTGGGACCGGAGCTGGGCGGCACGTGGAACGGAGCGGCGTTCACGGAGCGGGAAGCGCCCGCGGCGTGGTCCGCCGGGGACGCGCGGGAGCACTGAGCCACTGCACTCCCCGGGCGCGGGGCGGGCGGGGCGGTCGTGGCCGCGCCACCCGCCCCGCCCGCTCCGGTGGACTGCAGGCGTCAGGCGCCAGGCGCTTACTTCGGCGGGTTGAGCTTGCGGAAGTACGTCCAGCTGGTCTCGTTCGGCTCGCTCCACTTCTCCGGGGCGTGGGCGAACTCCGGATGCCGGTCGGCCACGTAGGCGCGCGTGCGCTCGGGGACCTCGGCGTACGAGCCGAGCTTGCGGCCCCGGCAGTGATAGGTGAGGCCGCCGGGCCGCTGACCGCGCGCCATCCACGGGAGCCACTGCGACATCCGGGTCCAGGACATGGTGGCCGGGACGCCGGGCGCCGTTCCGGCCAGCTCGGCGCGGTCCACGAAGAACTGGAAGAGCTCCAGGGCCCGGTACGTGTCACCGGCCGAGTGGAGCGGGTACTGGGCCACCGGCAGCGGCGAGGGGTAGGCCAGCGGGATCTCCAGACTGAAGCAGACCTGGTCGCCCAGTTCGGTCGTCGGGACCGGGAAAGGGCGCCATTTCTGGTTCGCGGGGTCGTTCCATATGTGCACCACCGGCAGGCCCTGCCAGGTCTCCAGGATCTCGCGGGTGGTGGGGTCCAGGTAGAACGCGGCCTCGCGGGTGAGCAGTTGGTAGGTGTCCGGGCCGTCCTCGGGGTCCTGGACGAGGCGGGCGACGTTGAGCCCCTCGAAGCCGAAGAGGCGCTGGTACGGCTCGTCGGGCGCCCAGGAGTACACATCTCCCGACCACCAGTACGTGACCTCCTCGCCGTCCAGTGAGGCCCGGGTGCGGGCGAGTGAGCGGAGGGACTCTGCGGGTGTCGTCATACGGAGTACTGTGCGCGATCTCCCGCGCCCGGTGACGACATCTCCGGCCGATGCGGCGGAGAACGGCCCCATCGGGCGCACCATGGCGGTATCCGCTCGCTCCGCCGAGGAGGGCCCATGTCACCTCGCTCCACCAGGTCCGCGTCCCGGGACGCCGTGCACCACCCCGTCTTCGCCCGCTTCTACGCACGTCGGAGCGTGGCCGCCGAGCCCGTGATCGGCGCGTACCGGCGGGAACTGCTCGCCGGGCTCTCCGGTCGGGTCATCGAGGTGGGGGCGGGCAACGGCCTCAACTTCGCGCACTGTCCGGGCGCGGTCTCCGAGGTCGTGGCGATCGAACCGGAGCGGATCCTGCGGCGGCTGGCGGTGTCCGCGGCCCTGCGTGCGGACGTGCCCGTCGACGTCGTGCCGGGCGCCGCCGAAGCCCTGCCCGTCAAGAGCGAGGCGTTCGACGCGGCCGTCGTATCCCTGGTGCTGTGCAGCGTGCGCGACGTGCTGCGCGCCCTGGGCGAGTTGCGGCGGGTGCTACGGCCCGGCGGTGAGCTGCGGTTCTTCGAGCACGGCCGCGCGCCGGGCACGTTGATGGCCGCCACCCAGCGCGTCCTGGACCGCACGGTGTGGCCGCCGCTGTTCGGCGGCTGCCACGTCGGGCGGGACACGCTGGGGGCGCTGCGCGCGGCCGGTTTCGAGATCGGCGAGCACCGTCGTCTCCTCGTACCCGCGAAGGGGCCGCGCCTGCCCACGTCGTACTGCGTGATCGGTACGGCGTTCAGGACTTCGTCGGATCACAGGCTCCACTGACGCAGTTCCTCCGCGATGGAGTGCACGCTCACGCCGTCCTCCTTCACCAGGCGGGCGAGGTCACGCACCTGCTCGGGCGAGGTGACGACCTTCAGGCCGCTGGAGACGAGGTAGGCGTACGCGACGGAGGCGGCGAAGAGCGCGTTGGAGCGTTCGAGCGCGGGGATGTGGAGCAGGAGCTGGAGGAGTGCCGCCGCGCGGTCGTGCGGGGTCTCGTAGACGGGCAGGCCGAATATCTCCGCCTCGTGGCGGCTGACGGCGGCGACGAGCGCGCCCCAGTCGGTGACCTGCGGGTCACCGGGCGTCTTGTGTTCGGCGATCATCAAGAGCCAGGCAAGGTCGATTCTGAGGTCCAACGGCTCAGCGACGACCTTCACGCATCGGGCGGCGGCCCTCGCGCTCGACGCCGAACTCCTCGGCGAAGACGGACTCGTACTGCTTCATGAAGTCGGCGGCGGCCTCGACGAAGGTGTGTCCCACTTCGCCCGAGTCCTGTTTGACGAGTTCTTCGATGTAGCGGTTGACGCTCATGCCCCGGGCCAGGGCGCGCTCCCGCGCGGCCCGGGCGGTGTCCTCGTCCACCCGCACGTTCAACTGGGTCTTCGCCATACCGTCAAGCTAGCGCCCAGGTGCTAGCACGACAAGGGCGCAGACCGTGCCCCTTACATACGTCTCGGGGGCGGGACCTCGGAGGGATACCGGACGCCCAGGTGGCCCACTACTCTCGGCGGGGTCACGGGAGTTGGCCCGGCCACAACCCAGGAGGCCGCCTTGTCCACACCTGCTTCGGCGCCGTTCGCAGGCCGTCCGGGGACCGCAACCGCCGCCGCCCGCGCCCGCGGTCTCACCAAGGCGTACGGCTCGGGCGAGACGACCGTCCTCGCCCTCGACGCGGTCGACGTGGACATCGCGCGCGAGCGCTTCACGGCGGTCATGGGCCCTTCCGGTTCGGGAAAATCCACGCTGATGCACTGCCTGGCCGGGCTCGACAGCGTCTCGGCGGGCCAGGTGTGGCTCGGGGACACGGAGATCACGGGCCTCAAGGAGCGCGAGCTGACCCGGCTGCGGCGGGACCGGATCGGGTTCATGTTCCAGTCGTTCAACCTCATCCCCACGCTCAACGCGCTGGAGAACATGACGCTCCCGATGGACATCGCGGGGCAGCGGCCCGACCAGGACTGGCTGGAGCACGTCATCGACACGCTGGGCCTGCGGGACCGTCTCAAGCACCGCCCCGCGCAGTTGTCCGGCGGCCAGCAGCAGCGGGTGGCCTGCGCGCGGGCCCTCGCCGCCGAGCCCGAGCTCATCTTCGCCGACGAGCCGACGGGCAACCTCGACTCGCGGGCCGGGCTCGAAGTGCTCGGGTTCCTGCGGGACGCGGTGGACCAGCTCGGCCAGACGGTCGTGATGGTGACCCACGACCCCGGCGCGGCCGCCCACTCCGACCTGGTCCTCTTCCTCGGCGACGGGCGGATCGTGGACGACATGGAACGCCCGACGGCCGACGCCGTCCTCGAACGCATGAAACGGTTCGACGCCCTGCAGGCGATGGCACCACCGGGCACGCCCGCGCCCACCGACCGTCCGTCCGAACAGAGCTGAGGTTGCCGCGGTGCTGAAGGCGACGCTGAGGAGCTTCCTCGCGCACAAGGGCCGGCTCATGCTCTCCGCGCTCGCCGTGATCCTCTCGGTGGCGTTCGTCGCGGGCAGCCTGATCTTCTCGGACACGGTGACCCGCACCTTCGACCGGCTGTTCGCCTCCACGTCGGCCGATGTGACGGTCGAGCCGAAGGACGACCTCGACGAGGCGGTGCCGTCCGGACGGACGGCGACGGTGCCCGCGCGCCTCAAGGAGCGGGTCACCGAGGTCGCCGGGGTCGCGGACGCGCACGTCGACGCGAAGGTGGAGAACATCACCATCGTCGACCGCGACAACGAATCCGTGGGCCCGACGACCGGCGCCCCCACCATCGCCACCAACTGGTACCCCTCCGACCGCAGCCCCGTGGAGCTCACCTCGGGCCATGCCCCGCGCGGCGCCGGTCAGGCGATGATCGACGCGGACACGGCCGACAAGAAGCACGTGGAGATCGGCGACAGGCTGACCGTCCTCGCGCGCCCCGGCTCGTTCAAGGTCGAGGTCGTCGGCATCGCCACGTTCACCACGACGAATCCCGGGGCCGCCCTCGTCTTCCTGGACACCTCGACCGCCCAGCGCGAGCTCCTGGGCTCGACGGACGTGGCGACAGGCATCTCGGTGACGGCCGCCAAGGGCGTCTCCGACACCACCCTCAAGCACCGCATCGCCGCCGAACTGGGCTCCGGCTACGACCTGGAGACGGCCGACGAACAGGCCGAATCCGCCGCGTCCGAGCTCGGCGGCTTCCTGGACGTCATCAAGTACGTGATGCTCGGCTTCGCCGGTGTCGCCGTGCTCGTCGGCATTTTCCTGATCGTCAACACCTTCTCCATGCTCATCGCGCAGCGCACCCGCGAGCTGGGGCTGCTGCGCGCGCTCGGCGCCGACCGCAGGCAGGTGCGCCGCTCCGTGCTCGTCGAGGCGCTGCTGCTCGGCCTGGTCGGCTCGACGCTGGGGCTCGCCGCGGGCATCGGCCTCGCCCTCGGCCTGATCGAGCTGATGGGCCTGTTCGGGATGAACCTGAAGTCCACGGAGATGGTCGTCGGCTGGGCGACGCCCGTCGCCGCGTACGTCGTCGGGGTCGGCGTCACGTTCGTCGCCGCGTACCTCCCGGCCCGGCGGGCCGCGCACGTCTCGCCGATGGCGGCGCTCGCCGACGCCGAGATCGCGGGCGTGGGGCGGCCGTTGAAGGTGCGGGCCGCCGCGGGCTCCGTCGTCGGGGCGGCCGGCGCCGCCGCCCTGGTGGGCTGCGCGCGGGCGGAGAAGACCTCGTCGGCGGCGTCCCTGCTCGGGCTCGGCATCGTCCTGACCCTGATCGCCACGGTCATCGCGGGCCCTCTCCTGGTCCGTCCGGTGATCCGGGTCCTCGGTGGCGTGTTCCCAGCGGTCTTCGGTTCGGTCGGCCGGATGAGCCAGCGCAACGCGCTGCGCAACCCGCGCCGCACGGGTGCCACGGCGGCCGCGCTGATGGTGGGGCTCGCGCTGGTCGGTGGCCTCTCGGTGGCCAGCGCCTCGATGACGAAGTCGTTCGACCGGCAGATAGACAAGACGCTCGGCGCCGACTTCGTGGTGCAGAACAGCAACTTCATGCCGTTCTCGCCGGAGATCACCGGGAAGGTCGAGCGCACGGACGGCGCGGGCCTCGTCGTGCGCCAGCGCTTCACCCCCATCGAGCTGGCGCTGCCCGACGGCAAGAAGGTCGAGACGACCGCCGCGGGTTACGATCCGCGGCTCGACGACGTCGCCAAGGTCACGTACGCGCGAGGGAGTTCACGCGCCGCGCTCGCGGCCGGCCGGATCGGCATGGACAAGGACTTCGCGGCGAAGCACGAGGTGCGCGTCGGCGACACGCTGCCCGTGCGGTTCCCCGGCGAGCGCGCGGCGAAGCTGACGGTCGGCGCGCTCACCGACCAGGACTCCCCCGAGGGGTTCGGGGTGGAGGGCGGGCTGTTCCTCGGGTTCGGCACGGTCGAGAAGTACGTGCCGGGCGGCCAGGACTCCGCACTGTTCGTCAACGCCGCGCCGGGCACGGACGCGGACACCCTGCGCGCGCGCCTGGACAGGACCCTCGACCCGTATCCGCAGGTGCAGGTGCGTGACCAGGCCGACTACAAGGAGCTGATCCGGCAGCAGATCGCCGTGATGCTCTACCTCGTCTACGCGCTCCTCGGCCTCGCGATCGTCATCGCGGTGCTCGGCGTGGTCAACACCCTCGCCCTGTCGGTCGTCGAGCGCACGCGGGAAATCGGGCTGCTGCGCGCCATCGGTCTCGGCCGGCGTCAGCTGCGCCGGATGATCCGCCTGGAGTCGGTGGTGATCGCGGTGTTCGGCGCGCTGCTCGGGCTCGCGCTCGGTCTGGTCTGGGGTGTCGCCGTGCAGCAGGTCCTAGCGCTGCAGGGGATGAAGGAGCTGGCGTTCCCCTGGACGACCATCGTCGCGGTGGTGATCGGTTCGGTGGTCGTCGGCCTCGCGGCGGCGCTGCTGCCCGCACTCCGCGCCTCCCGCATGAACGTACTGGCGGCCATCGCGCACGAGTGAACGGCCGACGCGGGCCCTGGCCCGCATGCTGGAATTCCCAGGCGCCACAGGGCCGCCGGTGATGGGATGGTCCCATGAACGATCTTCGTATACGGACGGCAGGGCCCGGCGACCTCGACGCGGTGCTGGCCTTCTGGAAGGACGCCGCGGAGGGCACGAGCATCAGCGACGACCGCTCCGGGGTGGAACGGCTCGTCTCGCGCGATCCCGAGGCGCTGATCCTCGCCGAGTACGGCGGTGCGCTCGCGGGCACGGTCATCGCCGGTTTCGACGGCTGGCGCTGCCATCTCTACCGGCTCGCCGTGCACCCGGACCACCGCCGCCGCGGCGTGGGCTCGGCGCTGCTCGCGGCCGCGGAGGAGCGCTTCGTGCGGCTCGGCGGCCGCCGCGGCGACGCGATGGTCCTGGACCGCAACGCTCTCGCCCACCACGCCTGGCGCGCGGCGGGTTACGCTCCCGAGCCGCAGTGGAGCCGCTGGGTGAAGCCCCTCACGGGCTGAGGTGCGGGGCCTCGTGCCCGCCTCGGGTACGGGCCCCTTTGCTCATCCTTTACCATGGACCCATTACTCGTATCGACTGAAAGGTGTGAGCGTCCGCCCATGGGCGAGCCTCCCAGTACCCGACATCGCGCATTCCTCCCGCCCCTGCCCGATCATGGGACGGAGGTGACCCGATGACCGAAGTGCTCCTGCTCCTCGTGGCGCTGCTGCTCTGCCTGGCGTGCGGCGTGTTCGTCGCCGCGGAGTTCTCCCTCACGACGGTCGAGCGCAGCGAGCTCGAACGGGCCGCCGAGCGCGGCGAGCGCGGCGCCCCCGGCGCCCTCAAAGCCGTCAAGAACCTCACGTTCCAGCTCTCCGGCGCCCAGCTCGGCATCACCGTCACCAACCTGGTGGTCGGCATGCTCTCCGAGCCCTCCATCGCCAAACTCATCGCGGGACCGCTGCGCGGCCTCGGCATCCCCGCGTCGGCCGCCTCCTCCATCGCCCTGGTCCTCGGCACGGCCCTGTCGACGATCTTCCTGATGGTCATCGGCGAGCTGGTCCCCAAGAACTGGGCGATCTCCTCGCCGCTGGCCGTGGCCAAGCGGGTCGCGACGCCCCAGCGCCTGTTCAGCGCGGCCTTCCGGCCGTTCATCGCGCACCTGAACAACACCGCGAACCGGTCCGTCCGCCGCTTCGGCCTGGAGCCCACCGAGGAGCTCGCCTCCGCGCGCGGCCCCAAGGAGCTGGTCGCGCTCGCGCGGCACTCCGCCAAGGAGGGCGCCCTGGAGGCGGACACCGCCGAGCTGTTCATGCGCACGCTGAACCTCGCCGACCTCACCGCGGAGAACGTGATGACGCCCCGGGTCCAGGTCATGGCCCTGGACGTGCACGCGACCTGCGAGGACGTCGCGAACGCCACGCGCGCCACCGGCCTCTCCCGCTTCCCCGTGTACCGCGGCAACCTCGACACGGTCGTCGGTGTCGCCCACATCAAGGACATGCTCGCCGTGCCCGCCGAGCGCAGGCACCGCGTCTCCGTCGCGGAACGGATGCGGGAGCCCCTGCTCGTACCGGAGACGCTGACCGTCGACCGGCTCCTCGACCGGCTCTCGGGCAAGCGCACCATGGCCGTGGTCATCGACGAATACGGCGGCACCGCCGGTGTCGCCACCCTGGAGGACATCGTCGAGGAGGTCGTCGGCGAGGTGCGGGACGAGCACGACCCGCACGAGACGCCCGACATCGCCCCCGCGGGCACCGACGACGACGGCAGGACGCTGTACGCCGCCGACGGCGCGGCACGCACCGACCAGCTCGCGCGCGTGGGGCTGCGAGTGCCGGACGGGCCGTACGAAACGCTCGCCGGGCTCGTCGCGACGGAGCTCGGCCGCATCCCCGCCGTCGGTGACGGCGTCGAGGTCGGCGGCTGGCGACTGGACGTCGTCGACGCCGCCGGGCGCCGCGCCGCCCGCGTCATGCTGCACGCCCCGTCGGCCACCGACGACCACGAGGAGGATGCCCGATGATCGCCATCCAGCTGCTGATCGCCCTGGCGACGCTCGTCGTCAACGCCTTCTTCGTGGGCGCCGAGTTCGCTCTCATCTCCGTACGCCGCAGCCAGATCGAGCCGTACGCGGAGGAGGGGGACCGGCGCGCCAAGAGCGTGATGTGGGGCCTGAAGCACGTCTCGGCGCTGCTCGCGGCCGCGCAGCTGGGCATCACGCTGTGCACCCTGGTCCTCGGCATCGTGGCGGAGCCGGCCATCGCGCACCTGCTGGAGCCGGTGTTCGACGCGGTCGGGGTGCCGCACGGTCTGATCCACCCGGTCTCGTTCGTCATCGCGCTGGTCGTGGCGACCTATCTGCACATGCTGCTCGGCGAGATGATCCCCAAGAACATCGCGCTCGCCGAGCCGGTGCGCTCGGCGCTGCTTCTCGGTCCGCCGCTGGTGGCGCTCGCGCGGGCGCTGCGTCCGGTGATCTTCGCAATCAACGCGTTCGCCAACGGGCTGCTCAAACTGCTGCGCGTGGAGGCCAAGGACGAGGTGTCGGCGAGCTTCTCCGACGAGGATCTCGCCCGCATGGTCAAGGACTCCAGTGACGCGGGTCTGATCGACGACCGTGCGCAGGAGCGGCTGCGCGACGCGCTGGAACTGGGCCGCCGCCCCGTCAGGGACGTCGTCCTGCCGCTGGAGGACGTGGTCTACGCGCGCGTGGGCGTCACTCCGGAGAAGCTGGAGGAGCTCTCGGCCGAGTCCGGGTTCTCCCGCTTCCCCGTCGTCGACGACGGCCGTCGCATCGTCGGCTACCTGCACGTCAAGGACGCCCTTGACCGGGCACCGCGCGACCTGCCGTTCCGGGTGCCGGAGATGCGCAAGATCGCCCAGGTGCGCGAGACCACGCCGCTGGACGACGTGCTGACCGCCATGCGCGGCAGCCGTACCCATGTGGCCGCGGTGCTCGGCGCGGACGGCCGGCTCGCCGGCATGGTCACGATGGAGGACGTGCTGCGGGAGCTCTTCGGCCAGCCCGTGTGACCCCCGCCGACGAGCGCGGCGCGCCGCGGCCGACGGGAGCTTCGTCGACCGCGTCACACGGCGGGTTCGCCCGCGCCCGCCTTCGTGGCAGGCCGCGTCGGCTGCTCGGTGAGGCCGGGGCCCGCCGCCCCGGCCTCCGAGGCCCCGATGGCCGTGAGGACCGCGAGGACCGCGGCCAGCCCCGCCGTCGCGAAGGCCGCGCCCCACGGGACGTCGAGCAGGCTGGTCGCCCCGGCCACCAGCACGGCGGCCAGCGCCTGCGCGAAGGTCCGGATGGCGCGTTCGGTGGTGGCCTTCCAGAAGGCTGCGGTCCACATGGCGGGCTCGCTCTCTCGTGACGACGGCGTGCCTATGGCATACCGCCACCGGACCGCACTGCCCAGATCCCTCGCGCCCTGCGGGAGCTCAGGCCGCAGCCGTCTCCGGGGCGGCCAGGAGCGCGACCTCGTCGAGCACGGCGGCCGTCCGCGCGGCGAGTTCGGGCGTGGCCGTGAAGGACCCGTACGGCCCGGTCCGGTCCTCGATGCCGGGGATCGACAGGGTGTGTTCCGCGGCCCGCAGCCCGACCCGGCGCAGGACCGGCCGGATCATCTCTGCGGCGGGAGCTCCGCCGGAGCGGCCCGCACTGTAACTGATCAGCCCCACCGGCTTGCCCTGCCACTCCCGCTGCAGATAGTCGATGGCGTTCTTGAGGGGCGCGCTGAAGCCGCCGTTGTACATCGGCATCACGAAGACAAAGCAGTCGGCGGCCGCGACGGTCGCACTCCAGTCCTTGGTGTGCTGGTGGACGTACCGCCCCTCCTCCGGGTGCTCGGGCTCGTCGAAGAACGGCAGGTCCACCTCCGCGAGGTCGATCAAGGTGGTGTCGAACTCCTCGCGGGCGGCGGCGAGTTCCGCCACCCAAGTTGCCAGCGGGCGCCCCGCGGAGGTGGGCCGGGTACTGGCCGAGACGACGTGCAAACGGAACATCGCGGCAATCCTTCAGGTAGGGGTGGCGTCGCGGGTGACCGCGACGGGCGGGATGGAGAGGCGGCGGATGGCCGGCTGAGCGAGGGGTCCTATCGCGGCGGCGAACAGCACCGTGCCCACGCCGACCGTCCCACCGAGCAGCCAGCCCACCGCCAGGACGCACAGCTCGATCACGGTGCGTGCGAGCCGGATCGAGATGCCGCGCCGTGCGAGACCGGTCATGAGACCGTCGCGCGGTCCCGGGCCGAGCCCGGCTCCGATGTAGAGGCCGGTGGCCAGGGCATTCAGCGCGATGCCCACGACGAGCAGCGCCGCGCGGGCGGCCAGGGCGCGGGGCTCGGGCAGCAGGGCGAGGGCCGCGTCGGCGGCGAGGCCCACCACCAGGATGTTGCAGATCGTGCCGATGCCGGGGCGCACCCGCAGCGGTATCCAGGCCAGGAGCACCAGCGCGCCCACGAGGTTCACCACCCAGCCGAACGGCAGCCCGGTGGTCCGCGCCACGCCCTGGTGCAGGGCGTCCCACGAGGGGAGGCCGAGGTCCGCGGCGACCATGAGCGCGATGCTGGCACCGAACAGGAGGAGTCCGCAGATCAGGCGCGTCGACCGGGAGAGCACGTGCGCCTGCCGAGGGTGGGACCGCATGTCATCTCCCTGGTGGTTGACGTGTCACCCATGACGCTAGAAGCGGGGTGCGTGACATGTCAACCACTTCGGTGACTGACACGTCAACCACCTCTCCGTTACGGTGGACCACGTGACCCAGGAACCTCGCTGGCTGACCGACCACGAGCAGCGCGCATGGCAGGCGTACCGCCGCATGTTCCTTCTGCTCAACGCTCAGCTGTCCCGTGATCTCAACCAGCAGAGCGGGCTCTCCGAACCCGATTACGACGTGCTGTCCAACCTGGGCACCGCCCCCGGCCACCGCTGCCGCGTCAGCGAGCTCGCGGACCGCATGCTCTGGTCCCGCAGTCGCCTCTCCCACCACCTGGCCCGCATGCAGCAGCGCGGCCTCGTGGTGCGCGAGGAGTGCGAGACGGACGGCCGGGGTGCGGTGGTCGTCCTCACGGAGGAGGGGCTGCGCACGGTCGACGCGGCCGCTCCGCTGCACGTCGAGTCGGTCCGCAGGCACTTCATGGATCTGCTGACGACCGAACAGATCGAGGCGTTCGCCGACGTCGGGGAGACGGTGGTGGCCCGCCTCACCGGAACCGGGCCCCGGTGACGCCGGGTGCGGTCGGCTCCGGCGGGATAACATCACTTCCGCCATGCAGATGAATGCCGATTACACCAGTCTCGTCGCGGTGGGCGACTCCTTCACCGAGGGAATGTCGGACCTGCTGCCCGACGGCAGCTACCGCGGGTGGGCCGACCTCCTGGCCGCCCGGATGGCGGCGCACAGCCCCGGCTTCCGCTACGCGAACCTCGCGGTGCGGGGCAAGCTCATCGGCCAGATCGTCGACGAGCAGGTGGACGTCGCGGCCGCGATGCAGGCCGACGTGGTCACCCTGGTGGGCGGGCTCAACGACACACTGCGCCCCAAGTGCGACATGGGGCGCGTGCGCGGCCTGCTCGAAGAGGCCGTCGAGCGGCTCGCCCCCTCCTGCAAGCAGCTCGTCCTGATGCGCAGCCCGGGACGGAACGGTCCGGTGCTGCAGCGGTTCCGGCCGCGCATGGAGGAGCTCTACTCCCACGTCGAGGACCTGGCCGAACGGCACGGCGCGCTCGTCGTGGACCTCTACGGCGCGGCGGTCCTCGGCGACCAGCGCCTGTGGGACGTGGACCGGCTGCACCCCACGGCCGAGGGCCACCGCAGGATCGCCGAGGCCGTGTGGCAGGCGCTCGGCTACGACCCGGAGGACGACTGGCAGAGCCCGCTGCCCGCCGCCGTGCCGCCGGGCTGGGCCATGCGCCGCGTCGCCGACGCCCGCTTCGCCAGGCAGCACCTCGGCCCGTGGATAGGCCGCCGCCTCACCGGCCGCTCCTCCGGCGACGGCCGCTCCCCCAAACGCCCTGAACTGCTGCCCTACGAGGACCCGTCCGCGTAGCGGCACTCGGCACCCGCTCTCGTAGCTTCGAACGAACGGGGGCGTGGCGCTGGCCTGCATGAACGCCCAGTAGAATCCCTTTACGTGACTGCCGCGCCCGCAAAGCCCCGTATCCCGAACGTCCTCGCCGGACGTTATGCCTCCGCCGAGCTCGCCACCCTCTGGTCGCCCGAGCAGAAGGTGAAGCTCGAGCGTCAGCTCTGGCTTGCCGTGCTGCGTGCGCAGAAGGACCTCGGGATCGAGGTTCCCGACGCCGCCATCGCCGACTACGAGCGCGTGCTCGACCAGGTCGACCTGGCCTCCATCGCCGAGCGCGAGAAGGTCACGCGTCACGACGTGAAGGCCCGTATCGAGGAGTTCAACGCCCTCGCCGGGCACGAGCACGTCCACAAGGGCATGACCTCCCGCGACCTCACCGAGAACGTCGAGCAGCTGCAGATCCGGCTCTCCCTGGAGCTGATCCGCTCCCGCACCGTCGCCGTCCTCGCCCGGCTCGGCAAGCTCGCCGGCGAGTACGCGGAGCTGGTCATGGCGGGCCGATCCCACAACGTCGCCGCCCAGGCGACGACGCTGGGCAAGCGCTTCGCGACCGGCGCCGACGAGTTGCTCGTCGCCTATCGCCGCCTCGACGAGCTCATCGACCGCTATCCGCTGCGCGGCATCAAGGGCCCGGTCGGCACCGCCCAGGACATGCTCGACCTGCTCGGCGGCGACGCCGCGAAGCTGGCCGACCTGGAGCAGCGCATCGCCTCGCACCTGGGCTTCGAGACGGCCTTCACCTCGGTCGGCCAGGTCTACCCGCGCTCCCTCGACTACGACGTCGTCACCGCGCTCGTGCAGGTCGCCGCCGCACCGTCCTCGATCGCCAAGACGGTCCGCCTGATGGCCGGGCACGAGCTGGTCACCGAGGGCTTCAAGCCGGGCCAGGTCGGCTCGTCCGCGATGCCGCACAAGATGAACACCCGCTCCTGCGAGCGCGTCAACGGCCTCACCGTCATCCTGCGCGGCTACGCCTCGATGACCGGCGAGCTCGCGGGCGACCAGTGGAACGAGGGCGACGTCTCCTGCTCCGTCGTGCGCCGCGTCGCCCTGCCCGACGCGTTCTTCGCGCTCGACGGGCTCCTGGAGACCTTCCTGACCGTGCTCGACGAGTTCGGGGCGTTCCCCGCCGTCGTGGCGCGCGAGCTCGACCGCTACCTCCCCTTCCTCGCCACCACCAAGGTCCTGATGGCCTCGGTGCGCGCGGGCGTCGGCCGCGAGGAGGCGCACGAGGCCATCAAGGAGAACGCGGTCGCCTCGGCGCTCGCCATGCGGGAGCAGGGCGCCGAGCGCAACGAACTGCTCGACAAGCTCGCCGCCGACTCCCGCATCCCGCTGGACCGCGCCGAGCTGGACGAGCTGATGGCCGACAAGCTGTCCTTCACCGGTGCCGCCGGTGACCAGGTGGGCACGGTCGTCGCGCGGATCGAGGCCCTCCTGAAGGAGCACCCCGAGGCCGCCGCCTACACGCCGGGCGCGATTCTCTGACGGCTGGCACACACGACTGGCACGCACGACGCGACGGCCCCGGGCACGACGCCCGGGGCCGTCGCGCGTCCCGCTACAGGCCCACGTCCCGGCTGCGGAAGTCCTCCAGGGACTCGCGGCGGACCAGCAGCCTGGCGTGCCCGCCGGAGACGGCGACCACGGGCGGGCGGCCGACGAGGTTGTAGCCGGAGGCCATCGACAGGTGGTACGCCCCGGCGACCGGGACGGCGAGCAGGTCCCCGGGCCGTACGTCGCCGGGCAGCGGTACGTCCGAGGCCAGGATGTCGCCCGCCTCGCAGTGCCGGCCGACGACCGTCACCGGCGCGGGCCCGGCCGTGGAGCACCGCCCGACCAGGCGGGGCACGTACCGCACGCCGTAGAGCGCCGGGCGCGGGTTGTCGCTCATCCCGCCGTCCACGGCGACGAACGTCCGGCCGCTGGTCCGCTTGACGGCGAGGACCCGGTAGAGCGCCACTCCGGCAGGGCCCGCGACGGCCCGCCCCGGCTCCACGATCAGACGCGGCACCGGAAGACCGGCCGCCGCGCAGGCCTCGGTCAGCTCGGCCCGCACCTTGCGGCCGAGCGTGGCGATGTCGAGTGCCTCGTCGCCGGGGCGGTAGGCGATGCCGTGGCCGCCCCCGAGGTCCAGCTCGGGGAGGGTGACGCCGTGCTGGTCCTCGATCCGCGCCATCAGCCCGACCATGCGCCGCACCGCGGCGAGGAACGGCTTCTCCGTGGTGATCTGCGAGCCCAGGTGGCAGTGCAGGCCCACCAGTTCGAGCGTCGGCTGGCCGAGGATGCGGGCGACGGCGTGCTGGGCGGAACCGTCCGTGAGGGACAGGCCGAACTTCTGGTCGTCGGTGCCCGTGCGGATCTTGGCGTGCCCACCGGCCGCGATGCCCGGCACCACCCTGACCAGCACCTTCTGACGGCTGCCCGGGGGCACGGCCGCGGCCAGGCGGGCGATCTCCGAGGCGCTGTCGATGACGATCCGGCCGACCCCGAGTCGTAGGGCCGCCTGCAGGTCCTGGGGGCTCTTGGCGTTGCCGTGCAGCACGATGCGGTCCGCGGGGAAGCCCGTCGTGACGGCGAGCTCCAGCTCACCCGCCGAGCACACGTCGAGGCCGAGGCCCTCCTCGTGCATCCAGTGCGCCATGGCGCGGCACAGGAACGCCTTGGCGGCGTAGAGCACTTCGCCGTCCGGGAAGGCGCGCAGGTAGGCGCGGCAGCGGGCGCGTATGTCGCCTTCGTCGACGAGGTAGGCGGGGGTGCCGAAGCGCTCCGCGAGGCCGGTGAGCGGCACGCCGCCGACGGCGAGGTCGCCGCGGGCGAGCCGGGTGGTGGAGGCGGGCCAGACGGACAGGTCGTCGTCGTGTCCGGTGAGGGCCTCGGCAGGGGCGGCCGCGGGGGCCGTCACGGCCGGGAGCGGGGGTACGCGCAGTGTGGTCATGTTCGCTTCTCTCTTCGGCTCGGCCTGAGCCGGTCCACTCGGCCTCAGCCGATCCACAGGGCCAGGGCGCCCGCCAGGGCCGCCGTGCCGGTGACCCGCAGGGCGTCCGCCGGCCGCGGACCTCGGAGCCGCCGGACGGCGTCGTACCGCTCGCCGGGGCGCGGCGGCCGCGGGCCGACGGGGTGTGCGGCGAGCCGCGGGTCGACGGTGACCCCGGAGACGCCGAGCGGCTCGACGAGCGAGCGGAGCGCCGGTTCGGAGAGCCTGATCCACGGCTGCCGGGGGCCGAGCGCGGTGCTCAGGAGCTCCGCGCTGGTGAAGGCGACGGCGGTGCGTCCGCCGACGGGGGTGCGGAACAAGCGGGCCACCCAGCCCGCGGGTCCCGGCCGGACGGGGACGAACAGCGGCCCGGCCGGGAAGGGTTCACAGGGCTCGGGGTCCTCGCCGCACGGGAGCTCTGCCATGGGGTTCCTCCAGAGGGGACGGCTGGGAAGCCGGGAATTCGGAAAGCGGGGAACTGCACCGCGGATCCGTGGAGTGCCGCGGCATACGGTGACGTTATGCCCGGCACAGGGTGCCAACCGACCCTCCATGACGCGACGTTGACGCGTCGACGCCCTCCTCTGACGCAATGCCGACGCACGGAGTGTCCACTCGTTCGGGTCGAGTCAAAGTCGATGGGGTGCTCTTGAGTCCGCGGGCGCGGGACAGTTGGATGGCGGGCGGAGCGGGAAAGCGGCGCCGAGGCAGCCGACCGCCGGTCACGGCCCCGCCGACCGGCGCACCCGTTTCACCCGTAGGCCTCACTCCGCAGGAGCCGCTGATGATCGAGCTTTCCCCGCACCACCTGCCCGCCGTGCCCCGCTGGTTCACTCCCGGCACGCCCGGCCCCGGCTCCCTGCCCGAGCACGTCGCGGCCGTCGGCACCGGGCGCTGGTGGGCCGACCGCCCGCTCGACCCCCGGGCCGTCGCGGTCTCCTGCGCGGGCCACGTGCTGCTGCGCGGCGACGCGCGCAGTGTCGCCCCCGACCTGCTCGCCCCTTTCGCGCACAGCCACGTCGAGGCCCCCGACCGTTTCCTGCCGGTGCTCGGCGCCGCCTTCGACCGGCTCGTACCGGCCGAGCGGATGGTGTACGTCCACCGTGAGCAGGCCGAGGCGCCCCGGACGCCCCGGGGCGTGACCGTCCGCCGGCTGACGTCCGCCGACGCCCCCGCGCTCGCCGCCCTCTCCCCCGACGCGTCCTGGATCCACGACAGTTGGGGCGGGCCCGAGGGTCTTGCCGCCTCCGGGCACAGCTGGGGCGCCGTCGACCGAGGCGGTCAGATCGCCGCCGTGGCGTGCAGCTACTTCACCGGCGAGGTGTACGAGGACGTGGCGGTGCTCACCGCGCCGGAGCGTCGGCGCGAGCGCCTCGCGCTGGCCTGTGTGACCGCCCTGTGCGCGGACGTCACCGCGCGCGGCCGCACGGCGAGCTGGTCCTGCGCCCGCGACAACCGGCCCAGTCGGCTGCTTGCCTGGACGGCGGGTTTCCGACTGCACCGGGAGTACGTCCAGTACGTCACGGGCAAGCCCGTCGCCCGCCCGCGGCACACCACGCGCGCCTCGGCCTGACACACGGGAGGCGCTGGGGCCGCCGGCGGACGGCTCCATGCCCGCGGCAATCAATAGTCGCCCGCTCGTTCGAGATCAAGAGCGATCAGAAGAGGGCAAGGTCACAGCCCCTGGTGGCACCGCGTGCCATGGGTTGCGCCCTAGCATCGGGGCATGACGGTCCTGCCTGACGACGGGCTTTCGCTGGCCGCCGAGTTCCCTGATGCAACCCATGAGCAGTGGCAGCGCCTTGTGGAAGGCGTGCTGCGCAAGTCGGGTAAAGACGTATCGGGCCCGGCCGCCGAAGAAGCACTGTCCACCGCTCTCGAGGACGGGCTCACCACCCGCCCCCTGTACACCGCCCGCGACGCCGCGTCCGATGTCGGACATCCCGGCTTTGCCCCCTTCGTGCGAGGTGGCACGGCCGGCGGCAACGCGGCCACGGGCTGGGACGTGCGGCAGCGCCACGCGAGCACCGACCCCGCCCGGACGAACGAGGCCGTCCTCGCGGACCTGGAGCACGGCGTCACGTCGGTGTGGCTCGGCGTCGGCGCGAACGGCGTCCCGGTGTCCGCGCTGGCGTCGGCGCTGAAGGGCGTCTATCTCGACCTCGCACCCGTGGCCCTCGACGCGGGCGCCGAATTCGCCCCCGCCGCCCACGCGTTGCTCGGCCTGTACGAGGCGGCGGGCGTGCCCGACGCGTCGGCGCGCGGCACGCTCGGCGCGGACATCCTGGCCCACGAGGCCCGCACCGGCGAGGCGTTGGACCCGGCCGCGGCCGTGGAGCTCGCACAGCTGTGCGCGCGGCGCTACCCCGGCCTCCGGGCGCTCACGGTGGACGCGCTGCCCTACCACGAGGCAGGCGGCTCGGCGGCACAGGAGCTGGGCGCCTCGCTCGCCACCGGCGTCGCCTACCTGCGCGAGCTCTCCGCCGCCGGGCTCCCTCTCGAAGAGGCCTGCGCCCAGCTGGAGTTCCGCTACGCGGCGACCGCTGACCAGTTCCTGACCATCGCCAAGCTCCGCGCGGCACGGCGCCTCTGGGCCCGCGTGGCCGAGGTGTGCGGGGCCCCCGCGGCGGGCGCGCAGCGTCAGCACGCGGTGACGTCGTCGGTGATGATGACCCGGCGTGACCCGTGGGTGAACATGCTGCGCACGACGGTCGCCTGCCTGGGCGCGGGCGTCGGGGGCGCCGACTCCGTCACCGTGCTGCCGTTCGACCACTCGCTCGGTCTGCCCGACGCCTTCGCGCGCCGGATCGCCCGCAACACGTCGACGATCCTCATCGAGGAGTCGCACCTCGCGCGCGTCATCGACCCGGCGGGTGGCTCCTGGTACGTGGAGCGCCTCACGGACGAACTCGCCCAAGCGGGCTGGGAGTTCTTCCAGGCGATCGAGCGAGCGGGCGGCCAGGCGGCGGCCCTGCGGTCCGGGATGATCGGCGAACGCCTCGCGGCCACCTGGGCCGAGCGCAGCAAGAAGCTCGGCTCGCGCCGCGAACCCATCACCGGCGTCAGCGAGTTCCCCCAGCTCGCCGAGCGCCCCGTGGAGCGCGACCCAGCGCCGTCCTTGCCCCTCGGCGGTCTGCCCCGGGTGCGCCGCGACGAGGCGTACGAAGCCCTGCGCGCCCGCTCGGACGCGCACCTGGCGCGGACCGGCGCGCGGCCGCGGGTGTTCCTCGCCGCGCTCGGCCCCGCCGCCGCGCACACCGCACGGGCCACCTTCGCCTCGAACCTCTTCCAGGCGGGCGGCATCGAGGCCGTGCACGAACCGGCGTCGGTGGATCCCGGGACGGCCGCCGACGCCTTCCGGGCCAGCGGCGCGAGCGTCGCGTGTCTGTGCTCCAGCGACGCGCTCTACGCCGAACAGGCCGACACGGTCGCGCAGGCCCTCAAGGCGGCGGGCGCGGAGCGGGTCTTCCTGGCCGGGCGCGGGGAGTACGCCGGTGTCGACGCGTACGTCTTCGCGGGCTGTGACGCCGTCGCCGTGCTCTCCTCCACCCTCGACCGCATGGGAGTGGCGTAATGCGGATCCCCGACTTCTCCTCCATCGACCTCGGCCCCGGCGCGGGCGCCGAGGGCTCGCCCGAGCAGTGGCGCACGGCGGTGAAGGAATCCACCGGCCGGTCCGAGAGCGATCTGCTGTGGGAGACGCCCGAGGGCATCGCGGTCAAGCCGCTGTACACCGGCGCCGATGTGGAGGGCCTCGACTTCCTCGGCACGTACCCGGGTGTCGCGCCGTACCTACGCGGCCCCTACCCGACGATGTACGTGAACCAGCCCTGGACGATCCGCCAGTACGCGGGATTCTCCACCGCGGAGGAGTCCAACGCCTTCTACCGCCGCAATCTCGCGGCAGGGCAGAAGGGCCTCTCGGTCGCCTTCGACCTGCCCACGCACCGCGGTTACGACAGCGACCACCCGCGCGTGACGGGCGACGTCGGCATGGCGGGCGTCGCCATCGACTCGATCTACGACATGCGTCAGCTCTTCGACGGCATTCCGCTGGACAGGATGACCGTGTCGATGACGATGAATGGCGCGGTGCTTCCGGTGCTCGCGCTCTACATCGTGGCCGCCGAGGAGCAGGGCGTACCGCCCGAGAAGCTGGCCGGGACCATCCAGAACGACATCCTCAAAGAGTTCATGGTCCGCAACACCTACATCTATCCGCCCAAGCCCTCGATGCGGATCATCTCCGACATCTTCGCGTACACCTCGCAGAAGATGCCGCGCTACAACTCCATCTCGATCTCCGGCTACCACATCCAGGAAGCGGGTGCGACGGCCGACCTGGAGCTCGCGTACACCCTCGCCGACGGTGTGGAGTACCTGAGGGCGGGCCAGGAAGCGGGCCTGGACGTGGACGCGTTCGCGCCGCGGCTCTCCTTCTTCTGGGCGATCGGCATGAACTTCTTCATGGAGGTCGCCAAGCTCCGCGCGGCGCGCCTCCTGTGGGCGAAGCTGGTCAAGCAGTTCGACCCGAAGAACGCCAAGTCGCTCTCGCTGCGCACCCATTCGCAGACCTCGGGCTGGTCGCTGACCGCGCAGGACGTGTTCAACAACGTCACGCGCACCTGCGTCGAGGCGATGGCGGCGACCCAGGGCCACACCCAGTCGCTGCACACGAACGCCCTGGACGAGGCGCTCGCCCTGCCGACCGACTTCTCCGCGCGCATCGCCCGCAACACCCAGCTGCTCATCCAGCAGGAGTCGGGCACGACGCGCACGATCGACCCGTGGGGCGGCAGCGCCTACGTCGAGAAGCTCACGTACGACCTGGCGCGCCGTGCCTGGCAGCACATCGAGGAGGTCGAGGCGGCGGGCGGCATGGCGCAGGCCATCGACGCCGGCATCCCGAAGCTGCGCGTCGAGGAGGCCGCGGCGCGTACGCAGGCCCGCATCGACTCGGGGCGCCAGCCGGTCATCGGCGTCAACAAGTACCGGGTGGACAGCGACGAACAGATCGAGGTCCTCAAGGTCGACAACTCCTCGGTGCGCACCCAGCAGATCGCCAAGTTGCGGCGGCTGCGCGAAGAGCGCGACGAGGCGGCCTGCCAGGACGCGCTCCGCACGCTGACCGCGGCCGCCCAGCGAGGCCCCGGCCGGGGCCTGGAGGGCAACCTGCTCGCGCTCGCGGTGGACGCGGCCCGCGCGAAGGCCACGGTCGGTGAGATCTCCGACGCACTGGAGAGCGTGTACGGGCGGCACGCGGGCCAGATCCGTACGATCTCCGGTGTGTACCGCACCGAAGCAGGCCAGTCCCCGTCCGTCGAGCGGACCCGCACGCTGGTGGACGCGTTCGACGAGGCCGAGGGGCGCAGGCCGCGCATCCTGGTCGCCAAGATGGGCCAGGACGGCCACGACCGCGGCCAGAAGGTCATCGCGTCGGCCTTCGCCGACCTGGGCTTCGACGTCGATGTCGGCCCGCTGTTCCAGACCCCGGCGGAGGTCGCGCGCCAGGCCGTCGAGGCGGACGTGCACATCGTCGGCGTCTCCTCGCTGGCCGCGGGGCACCTCACCCTCGTACCGGCGCTGCGCGAGGAGCTGGCCGCCGAGGGGCGCGAGGACATCATGATCGTGGTGGGCGGGGTGATCCCGCCGCAGGACGTCGAGGCGCTGCACGAGGCGGGCGCCACCGCGGTCTTCCCGCCCGGCACGGTGATCCCGGACGCGGCGTACGACCTGGTGAACCGACTTGCGGCCGACCTCGGCCACGAACTGTGAGCCGGTGAGCGCCGAGCCATGCCTGTGACGATCGACATCGACACGTACGCGAAGGGCGTCCTCGACGGGAAGCGCGCGTTCATCGCGCGCGCCATCACCCTCGTCGAATCGACCAGGCCGCAGCACCGGGCGCTCGCGCAGGAGTTGCTGACCGAGCTGCTTCCGCACAGCGGGCGGGCGCGGCGGGTCGGCATCAGCGGGGTGCCCGGCGTCGGCAAGTCCACGTTCATCGACGCGCTCGGCACGATGCTCACCTCGCTCGGGCACCGCGTCGCGGTGCTCGCCGTCGACCCGTCGTCCACGCGGACGGGCGGCTCCATCCTGGGCGACAAGACCAGGATGGAGCGGCTCTCGCTGGATCCCGCGGCCTTCGTGCGGCCGTCTCCCTCCGCCGGGACCCTCGGCGGGGTGGCCAAGGCGACCCGGGAGTCGATCGTGGTGATGGAGGCCGCGGGGTACGACGTGGTCCTCGTGGAGACCGTGGGGGTCGGACAGTCGGAGACTGCGGTCGCGAACATGGTCGACACGTTCCTGCTGCTGACCCTCGCCCGCACCGGCGACCAACTGCAGGGCATCAAGAAGGGCGTCCTGGAGCTCGCGGACGTGATCGCCGTGAACAAGGCGGACGGCCCGCACGAACGCGACGCGCGCTCGGCCGCGCGCGAACTGGCCGGCGCGCTGCGCCTGATGCATCCGGCCGACTCCGCGTGGACCCCGCCGGTGCTCACGTGCAGTGCCCGCGAGTCCAGCGGTCTCGACACCCTGTGGGAGCGGATCGAGCAGCACAGGACGCTGCTGGAGTCGACCGACCGGCTCGCCGCCAAGCGCCGCGACCAGCAGATCGACTGGACGTGGGCGATGGTGCGGGACGCGTTGCTGGACCGGCTCCGGGACAGCCCCGGCGTGCGAAGCGCCACCCCTGGGCTGGAGCAGCGGGTGCGGGAGGGTACGTTGACGGCCACCTCGGCCGCCGAGCAGATCCTCGACGCGTTCCAGGGCGACCGGCCCGCGACGCGTCCCACGTGAACGGAGCCACTCGCACCATGAGCGCCACCCCCGACGACGCCCCCGTCCTGCTGCGCCGCGAAGGCCGTGCCGGTCACCTCGTCCTGAACCGGCCCCGCACCATCAACGCCCTGAACCACGCGATGATCCGGATCATCGAGGACGCCCTCGACGCGTGGGAGCGCGACGAGGCGGTGGCGACGGTGGTGCTCACCGGTGCCGGGGAGCGCGGGCTCTGCGCGGGCGGTGACATCCGTTCGGTCCACGACGACGTCCGGGCGGGGCGCGTGGCGCGGGCAGCCTCCTTCTGGCACGACGAGTACTGCCTCAACGCCCGGATCGCCCGCTGCCCGAAGCCGTACGTCGCCGTCATGGACGGCATCGTGATGGGCGGCGGCGTGGGCGTGTCGGCGCACGGCAGCGTGCGGGTGGTCACCGAACGCTCCCGGGTGGCGATGCCGGAGACCGGCATCGGCTTCGTGCCCGACGTCGGCGGCACCTATCTGCTCACCCGCACGCCGGGCGAGCTGGGCACCCACCTCGCGCTGACGGGCTCCGCGGTGGGCGCGGGCGACGCGCTGCTGTGCGGCCTCGCCGACCACCACGTACCGTCGGGGCGGCTCGCGGAGTTCACCGCGGCGCTCGCCGACGCCGACGCGGCCGACGCGGTAAGGGAGTTCGCGACCGAGGCGCCGGAGGGCGAGCTCGCCGCGCACCGGGAGTGGATCGACCACTGCTACGCCGCGGACTCCGTCGAGGAGATCGTGGACCGGCTGCACGCGTCCGGGGACCGGCACGCGAAGCAGGCCGCCGAGACGATCCTGTCGAAGTCCCCGACCTCCCTGAAGGTCACGCTCGCCGCGCTGCGCCGGGCCCGGGAACTGCCCTCCCTGGAGGCCGTCCTGGAGCAGGAGTACCGCGTCTCGTGCGCCGCGCTCGCCTCCCCCGACCTGGTGGAGGGCGTGCGCGCCCAGGTGGTCGACAAGGACCGCGAACCGCGCTGGTCACCCGCGGAGCTGGCACAGGTGACCGACGCCGACGTGGCCCGCTTCTTCGAGCCGACGGGCCGGGGCGGTCTCGGCTTCCGCTAGGGCCTTTGGTCCGGATCAGGCCGGGTGCCGTTCCGGGGTACGGGGCGCCGCCGCCGGGCGCAGGGCGAAGAGTCGGGTCAGCGAGGGGAAGCGGTAGCCCAGGGAGCCGCGGGGCCGAAAAACGGTCCCGGTCGCGACCGGACGCTGCCGGTCGGCCGCGGAGCGAGTCCTACGGCGGGTCCGTCTCCGTGACCACGGCGAGCAGTTGGAAGGGCAGTTCCTTGTCCCACTGCGCGACTCCGAGGGCTATCCAGCGGCCGTCCGCACGCCACAGGTGGAGGTCGGGCACCGTCGAGCTCAGCTGCGCCCACGGCTCCGGTATCTTCTCGCCTTCGCCGCCCTCCTCCGCGTGTACGGCGCGCTCGAAGAGACCGGCCAGGCTGAACCTCTGGGGCGGGCCCCAGCGCTCGGACAGGAGCACGGTCAGGGCGTCGCGCTCTGCCTCGTACTGTTCCTCGGTGGCCTGCCAGAGCGTGCCGTCGTCCTCCCAGAACGCGTCGCTCGTCAGTAACTCGGCCATGTGATAGCCAGGGCCCTCACTGCCGCGCTCCGACCTGCCGTGCTCCGCGGGGAACTCCCGGGAGCGCAGCAGGTCGATCACGGCGAGATGCTGTGCGGTGCTCATGGTCTCCAGTAAAGCGGCCGCCACTGACAAAGCGTCACGCGTCGCGGCGCCGCACCGCCCACCACCCGGCGCCGAGCGCCGCGAC
Organism: Streptomyces sp. NPDC036815; assembly: GCF_055609205.1. Lineage (NCBI taxonomy): Bacteria > Bacillati > Actinomycetota > Actinomycetes > Kitasatosporales > Streptomycetaceae > Streptomyces > Streptomyces sp. NPDC036815. The sequence goes on from NZ_JBVJPW010000018.1 coordinate 95,457, forward strand.
GGCCCACGCGGCGCACACCGCGAGTCCGCCCCACGGGCCGAGTGTCCCGGTCGGAGCCTCGTGCAGCACCTGTTGACCCGCCTGGTCCGGCAGGAAGCCCGCGACACCGCTCGCCACGTCGCCGACCACGAAGGACACGATCAGGGTGAAGGGGATGAGGATGCTCAGGACGGCGACTCCGCTGCGCAGCACCGCGGTCAGGCCCGCGGCGAGGAGAGCCATGAGGGCCAGGTAGACGCCGTCGCCGACGCAGGCCCGCACGGCCCCGGAGTGCCCGAGTCCGATGGCGTACTCCCCCAGGAAGGCCTGGCCGATGAGGAACGTGCCGAAGCTGGTGGCGAGCCCGACGAGCAGGGCCAGGCCGCCGACCACGGCCATCTTGGCGGCGTAGAAGAGCCCGCGGCGCGGCACGGCGGCCAGCGAGATCCGCAGGGCGCCGCTCGTGTACTCGGACGAGACGGCGGTCGTGCCGAAGCTGATCGCGGCGATCTGACCGAAGTTGAGGGCGTAGAAGGCGTCGAACAGCGGCTCGGTGTCCGCGCTGTCCGCCTCCGCCCGGCCGACCGTCGCGAAGACCAGCGCGGTGATGGCGACGGTCGCCGCGAAGACGACGATCAGCGAGACCAGGCTCGACCGAAGCGACTTGAGTTTGATCCACTCGGAGTGGGCGACGGGCAGTACGGGGGCGTTCAGCACGGTCAGGCCTCCTGGCGGAACGTGGGGGCGGCGGCCGCGAACTGGGTCGCGTCGGCCGTCAGGGCGAGGTAGGCCTGCTCCAGGGAGGCCTGCTCGTCGGCGAGTTCGAGGACCGGGATCCCGGCGCTCGCGGCGATGGCCCCGATCTCCTCGGCCCTGGCCCCGTCCACGGTCCACCGGCCGTCCACCGCCGCACCGAGGACATAGCCCTTGTCCGACAGGACACCACGGAGCCGGTCGGGGTCCGTCGTGCGCACCCGGACCCGGGCCCGGCTGTGTCCCTCGATGAACTCCGGCATGGGGGTGTCCGCGAGGAGCCTGCCGCGCCCGAGGACCACGAGGTGGTCGGCGAAGGTGGCCGTCTCGTTCATGAGGTGGCTGGAGACGAGGACGGTCCGGCCCTCCCGTGCCAGGCGTCGCAGCAACTCCCGTATCCAGATGATGCCTTCGGGGTCGAGGCCGTTGGAGGGCTCGTCGAGCATCACGACGCCGGGGTCTCCGAGGAGAGCCGCCGCGATGCCGAGGCGCTGCCGCATGCCGAGTGAGAACGTCTTGATCCGCTTGTCCCCGACCGAGCTGAGCCCGGTCTCGTCGAGCACCTCGTCGACACGGCGCACCGGGAGGCGGTTGCTGACCGCCAGGGCGAGGAGGTGGTGGCGGGCGGTGCGCGAACCATGGGCCGCCTGGGCGTCGAGGAGCGCCCCGACATGGCGCAGGGGGTCCTGGAGCGCGGCATAGGGGCGGCCCCCCACCGTGGCGGTGCCGGAGGTGGGGCGGTCCAGGCCGAGTACGAGCCGCATGGTGGTGGACTTGCCCGCGCCGTTGGGGCCGAGGAAGCCGGTGACCCGGCCGGGGCGGACGCTGAAGGTGAGGGCGTCCACGGCCCGTGTCGTGCCGTACTCCTTGGTGAGGTCTTGGACGTCGATGCTGGTCATGGGCATCAGCCTCGCCGCCGACCGCACCTCGGGTCTTCCCCCGCACGGGGAGGGCTTCTCCCTCTCATGGGGGAGCCGTGCGGTGCGGTGTGCCTGGCACGATGAACATCATGCCCGCCTTCCTGAGCCCCCTCACGCGCGCCGTCACCTACACGCGGTGTCTGCACGCGCTCCTGGGCTCCGGCATCGCCTGGGTCTGCGCCGCCATCTATCCGGGGCTCTCCAGCCCGACGCGCACCGACTGGCTCCTCGTCCTGGTCATCCCCGTCCCCTTGCTGGTCGCGGCCGCCCTGGTGCCCTCCGTGCGTCGGGCCGAAGGCCTGCAGGCCCGGATGATGCTGTTTCCCGGTGCCCACGCGCGCGTGGAGGGCGCCGAGGAGGACGCGGTCATCTCCGTGACGCCGTCGTCCTCGTGGCGGGACCGGGGCAGAACCGCGCTCTGGCTCGTGCTGCGGCTGGAGATCGGCTGCGCCATGGTGCTGGCGACGGGGCAACTCATCGGCATGGTCTTCCTGGTGCTCGGAGCGACCGACGAGCCCCCGGAGAGCGACGGACTGGTCCTGCCCGCCCCCTCCGCCGACTGGCTCGCCCTGCCGCTGAGTCTCCTCCTCGTCCTCGCGGAGCTGGCGGTGATCGTCGGCGCGGGGCACCTGATGGCCGTCACGGCCCGCCGCTTCCTCGGCCCCTCCCCCGCCGAGCGGCTCGCCGTCCTGGAGGAGCGCACCGAGCAGCTCCTGGAGCGCAACCGCATCGCACGCGAGCTGCACGACTCGATCGGCCACGCGCTGACCGTCGCCGTCGTCCAGGCCGGTGCCGCGCGCGCCGCCGCCGACCCCGAGTTCACCGACCGCGCCCTGGAGGCCGTCGAGGAGACGGGACGGGCCGCGCTGGAGGACTTGGAGCGGGTCCTGCGCGTGCTGCGGGAGGACGGCCGGCCGGCGAGCGGACGGCCCACGCTCGCGGACGCCGAACGCCTCCTGGACTCCGCGCGCGCCTCGGGCGCGCAGGTCGACATCGACGTGAGGGGCCCGGTGGAACGGGTGCCCGGCGCGGTCTCCCGCGAGGGCTACCGCATGCTCCAGGAGGCCCTCACCAACGTGCTGCGCCACTCGGGCCCGGTGCCGGTGCGGCTGCGCATAGCCGTGGACGACGCCCGGCTCGTGATGAGCGTGCGCAACGCGCTGCCCCTGGCGTCGGCGGGTGTGACCGGGCGCGGCGGCAGCGGCCTGCGCGGCATCAGGGAGCGGGCCACACTGCTCGGCGGACACGCCACCACGGGCCCGGACGCCGGTGAATGGCAGGTGCACGTCGAGCTGCCATTCGGGTGATCTACGCTGGCCGGATGCCGGTCACCGTACTCCTCGTCGACGACGAACCCCTCGTACGCGCGGGGCTGCGTGCCGTCCTGGAGGCACAGCCCGACATCCACGTCGTCGGCGAGGCCGCGGACGGCGCCGCGGTGATCCCCCTCGTCCGCGAACTGCGGCCGGATGTCGTCGCGATGGACGTCCGGATGCCGCTGCTCGACGGCATCGAGGCCACCCGCGCGGTGCTGCGCACGGTGCAGGACCCGCCGAAGATCCTGGTGGTGACGACCTTCGAGAACGACGAGTACGTGTACGAGGCGCTGCGCGCGGGCGCCGACGGCTTCCTGTTGAAGCGCGCCAGGCCCGCGGAGATCGTGCACGCCGTCCGCCTCGTGGCCGAGGGCGAGTCGCTCCTCTTCCCCGCGGCGGTACGGCAGCTGGCGGGCGAGCACGGCAAGGAGCGGGGCAACGCGCAGGCGCGGGCGGTGCTGGGCCGGGCGGCGCTGACCGAACGCGAGGCGGCGGTGCTGCGGCTGATGGCGCGCGGCCTGTCGAACGCGGAGATCGCGGCCCGTCTGGTCGTCGGCACGGAGACCGTCAAGTCGCACGTGAGCGCCGTGCTGGCCAAACTCGGGTCGCGGGACCGGACGCAGGCGGTCATCGTCGCGTACGAGTCCGGCTTCGTCTCGCCCGGATGACGGCCGTACGCAGGGCGGATGCGGGCCCGGCACTCGCCGCCGTACCGTGCGGCGAGTACGATCCGGCCATCATGCGCACGAGCTGGGAGGACGGACGTTGGGGCGGCTGACCGGCGGGGACCCGTCTCTGTTGCGACGTATCAACTCCGCGGTGGTGCTGCACGCGCTCCGTGCCGCGGACTTGGCGACGCTCACGGAGATCACCCGCGTGACCGGGCTCTCCCGGCCCACCGTCGAGGGGGTCGTCGAGGGGCTCATAGAGGCCGGGCTCGTGGTGGAGTCCGCGGCCGAGGACGGCGGCGCCCGCCGCCAGGGACGACCCGCTCGGAAGTTCCGCTTCCGGGCGGAGGCGGGCCATCTGCTGGGACTGGAGATCGGTCCGCACCGGGTGGCGGCGATGCTTTCGGACCTGGACGGCAAGGTGCTCGGCACGGCGTCGAAGGGCGTCTCCGAAGAGGCGTCCGCGGACGACCGCCTCGAGCGCCTGCGCACCGTGGTCGCCGATCTGCTGCGCCGCGCCGGGATCGCCCGCAGCTCCCTGCGCGCCGTGGGAGTGGGCAGCCCCGGCATCCTGGAGGCGGACGGCACGGTGCGGCTCAGCACGGCGCTGCCCGAGTGGACGGGGCTGCAGCTGGGTGAGCGGTTGCGCCGGTCGTTCAAGTGCCCGGTCCTGGTGGAGAACGACGCCAACGCCGCCGCCGTGGCCGAGCACTGGAAGGGTGTGGCGGCCGACACCGACGACCTGGTGTTCGTCCTCGCGGGGCTGAGCCCGGGGGCCGGGTCGCTGATCGGCGGGCGGCTCCACCGGGGGTACGGCGGGGCGGCCGGTGAGATCGGCGCGCTGCATCTGCTGGGCCGGGAGGTCACTCCGGAGACGTTGCTCTCCACCACGGACCAGCCGCTGCACCCGCTGGACGAGCAGGCCGTCGCCGAGGTCTTCGCCCACGCCCGGGAGGGCGACGCGCGGGCGCAGGCGGCCGTCGAGCGGTTCATCCAGCGGCTCGTGCACGACGTGGCCGCCCTCGTCCTCGCCCTCGATCCCGAACTGGTCGTCGTGGGCGGCTGGGCGGCGGGCCTGGACGGCGTCCTCGAACCGCTGCACCGGGAGCTGGCCCGGTACTGCCTGCGGCCGCCGCGGGTCGCGCTGTCGGTGCTCGGCGAGGCGGCGGTTCCGACAGGGGCACTGCGGCTGGCGCTCGACCACGTCGAAGAGCAGTTGTTCGCCGTCGAGGGCACCGTCACCGCGCGGAGTTGAGGAGCGGCGGCCTCCAGGGCCGGGAAACGGGACGCGCCCGGCACGTGGCGTGCCGGGCGCGCGGTGGTCCGGCCCGCGGGCGGTGCCGGTCCGCTGTCCTTCGTTGTCCTTCGCTGTCAGGAGGCGCGGCGCTCCGACTCGTGGTGTATCTCCACACCACCGGAGTCGCCGAAGGTGAGCCTGCAGGTGTCGGCGCGGTAGGTGGCCACGGACACCGCGGCCGTGCGGCCCTCGGCGAAGAAGCGGGTCGTCACGACGAGTACCGGTGCGCCCGGGAGCCGGTCGAGGGCCCTGGCGTCGTCGGCGCGTGCGGAGCCGAGCTCGACCGCCCTGTCCTGCCCTTCGAGGCCGAGGGCGCCCAGCTCGCGCAGGACCACGCGCGCGCGGGCCGCGCCGGAGGGCTCGTCCATGCCGGTCAGCTCGGCGACCGACGACGTGGGGACGTACAGCAGCTCGGCGGCGACGGGCTGCCCCTGTGAGACGCGGGTGCGGCGCACCACGTGCACCTGCTCGTCCGCGACGGTTTCCAGCATGCGGGCCACGTCCGCCGGCGGGACCGCCGGCGCGCAGTCCGCGGGCTGCCAGGCATCGCCGGCCTCGCCGGGCCAGGTGCCCTGCGCGGAGCCGACGGCCACACCCATCCGCGGCGGGGCGACGGTGGTGCCCACTCCGCGGCGGCGGTGCAGCCTGCCTTCGAGTTCGAGTTGCTCCAGCGCCTGCCGGAGCGTGGCACGGGCGACACCGAACCGGGCGGCGAGATCGCGCTCGTTCGGCAGGATCTCCCCCACCGCGAATTCGGAGTCGAGCGCCTCACTGAGCACGGTCTTCAGATGCCAGTACTTCGGCTCCGGCACCGTTTCGAGCTGCGTGGTCCCCACCCTGTCCTCCGCAATCGCCGTGACCGACGGCGTTTAAGCGCCCTTGTTTATTAAAGGTTCCTGCACTATCTCTGCGACCATAGGCCTGCGCTCAACCTTGGTCAAGACCAATCCTCGTTCCGTTACAGCCCGCACAGGGACGATGCCACAGAGCATTCATGCGGAGTTCGCGCGGGGCCAAGCAGGCGTAATCGGCCATGCGTACGTGAACGGCCGACAAAGATCGCACGACGGAGCCCCCGCCCTGCCGGACGGGGGCTCAGCACCGCGCTAACGCGCCGCCGCGTGCGAGATGAGGCCGGATCTCTACCGGGCGAGCGCCGCGAGCTTGTCCGGGTTGCGGACGATGTAGATGTTCTGGACACGGCCGTCGACGGCGTCCAGCTGGAAGACGCTGTCGGGCTTGCCGTCGATGAGGATGTACGCGGAATCGGCGCCGTTCAGTTCCACGTAGCGGATCTCGACCTCGCACGCGGCCCTCACCACGGTGGCGGCCGTGCTGTACAGGAAGCGGCCCACCTTGTCGGCGCTCTCCAGGACGCGCAGCGGCGCCTTCGTCTTGCCGCCGGCGTCGCCGACCAGCCGGACGTCCGGCGCGAGGAGCGACATCAGTCCGTCGAGATCGCCCTCGGTCGCCGCGGCAAGGAACCGCTCGGTGAGGTCGCGCCGCTCGGCCGGGTCCACCCGGTAGCGGGGCCGGCCCGCGTCGACGTGCTTGCGGGCCCGCCCGGCGAGCTGGCGCACGGCGGCCTCGCCGCGGTCGAGGGTGAGCGCGATCTCGGCGTAGGGGAAGCCGAAGGCCTCGCGGAGCACGAACACGGCGCGCTCCAGGGGCGAGAGGGACTCAAGGACCACGAGGACCGCGAGGGAGACCGACTCGGCGAGGACGGCCCGCTCCGCGGTGTCCGGGACGGTCGGCCCGAACTCGGTGACGCAGGGCTCGGGGAGCCAGGGCCCCACGTACGCCTCGCGGCGGGACTGCAGATGGCGCAGGCGGTCGATGGCGAGCCTGGTGGTGACGCGCACCAAGTAGGCGCGGGGTTCGCGTACTTGGGCGTGGTCGGACGCCGACCAGCGCAGCCAGGCCTCCTGGACGACGTCCTCCGCGTCGGCCAGGCGGCCGAGCATGCGGTAGGCGACGCCCATCAGGACTGAACGGTGCTCTTCGAAGACGTCGGTCACGCTGTCGGTAGCCACCCTCTTATCCCAGCCCACCGGGCAGCGCGTGTCCAGGCCGTTCCGCCCTCTTGAACTGAGGCCTACTGAACGGTAATTGTTGCTGACAACGTGTCTAACGCATGTGCCCCGTCGCACGCGTCCCGTGCAGTGAGAGAGGCCGTCTCCCGACGGCAGGACAGGAGCAGTCATGGCCGCAGAGGTGTCCTTCAGCGTGCCGTCACCCGGCGGCCCCGGCACCGTGACGATCTCCTACGAACGGGTGGGGTCCGGCGAGCCGTTGCTGCTGCTGCACGGCATCGGCCACCACCGGCAGGCGTGGGACCCGGTGCTCGAGATCCTGGCCGCCGAACACGAAGTGATCGCCGTCGACCTGCCGGGCTTCGGCCGCTCGCCCGCACTGCCGGACGGACTGCGGCACGACATCGCCACGGTCGCCCCGGTCCTGGGCGCGCTCTGCGAGGCGCTGGGGACGGAGCGCCCGCACGTGGCGGGCAACTCCCTGGGCGGGCTGCTCGCCCTGGAAATGGGCCGCGAGAAGCTGGTCCGCTCGGTCACCGCACTGTCCCCCGCCGGCTTCTGGTCGCCCGCGGAGCAGCGGTACGCGTTCGCCACCCTCCTCGCGATGCGTCGGGGCGCGCGGCTGCTGCCGCTGCCCGCGATAGACCGGCTGTCGGCCAGCGCGGCCGGCCGCTTCGCGCTCACGAGCACGATCTACGCCCGCCCGTGGCGCCGTTCACCGGAGGCCGTCGTCGCCGAGACGCTCGCGCTGCGGAACGCCACGGCCTTCGACGCGACACTGGCCGCCGGGCGCGGCCTCGCCTTCCATGACGACGTGCCGGACCTTCCGGTCACCGTCGCCTGGGGCACGCGCGACCGACTGCTCCTGCGCCGCCAGGGGATCCGCGCCAAACACACCATCCCCGGCGCACGCCTGGTCCGGCTCCCCGGCTGCGGCCACGTCCCGATGCACGACGACCCCGCGCTCGTCGCCCGCGTCATCCTCGACACCTGCCGCTGACCGGCGCCGGACGAGGACGCCGGACCCCAGCGCCACCCCGGCGCCGACGAGCGCGCTGCCGACGGCCTGGGGTGCTCCGTACGTGCCCGTCCCGGCCAGCGGAGCGGTGCAGGCCGCCGCGACCGGGATGAGGCCGGAGAAGAGCGTGGCCCGCTCGGCGCTGATGCGCTGGAGCCCCGTGTACCAGAGCACGAAACCGACCACGGTGACGACGACCGTCTGCCACAACAGGGCGGCGCCTTCGGCGCGGTCGGGCCACCGCACGAACCCGCCGCCGTCGAGGGCGATCCCGAGGACCGCCGATTCGACGGCAGCCACGGCGCACACGGCGGCGGCGAGCAACCGGGGGCCGAGGGGGCGCAGCACGGGCACGGCGAGCACCGCGAAGCCGACCTCACCCGCGAGCGCGCCCACCGAGAAGAGCAGACCGGGTACGTCCGTGCGGCCCCAGCCCTGCACGACGAACGCCCCGGCGGCCACCAGGAGCGCGCCGTGCAGGACGCCCCGCTGGGGAGTGCGCCCTTCGAGCAGCGGCACAAGGAGAGCGACGGCGACCGGGGCGCATCCTACGAAGACACCCGGTACGGCAGGTTCCGCTGACCGCTCCGCGGCGAGGATCGCCATGTTGAAGCCGACCATCCCCACGGCCGCGAGCAGCGCGAGCCGTCCCCACTGACGTGGTCGCAGCCTGCGCAGCGCCGCGGTGCCGCCCTTGCCGAGCCAGGGCAGGAGGAGCAGACAGGCCAATCCGTAGCGGACGAACTGGCCACCCGTGTACGGGTAGTCGCCCAGCAGGCTGTTGGCGGTGAAGGAGCCGCCGACGAGGAGACAGGCGAGAGCCGCGAGGAGCGCTCCGCGTGAGGAGTCCGTGTTCATGCCCCGACGCTATGAAGCCGGGCGGTCCCCATTAAGGTCCACTTCCGCGGCCTGTTCGGGGACCACTTCACCGACGGCCCGCGTCCGGTCCACCACCGCCGCCCCGCCCGGCCGCCCGCCAGCCAGCCCGCAACCGATCGAAGAGGTGCATCGCCCTGACGCCACAGAGCGCCGCCGACCGCGCGGGGTGGACCGCCGCCTGGGAACTGCTCCTGCCGGCCGCGGCCGCGCCCGCGCGCAGCCGTGGCCGCGGCCTGCGGTCGGCCCTGCGCGAGGCCGTCAGGTCGGGCCGGCTCACGGCGGGCACCCGGCTGCCCTCCAGCCGCGAACTCGCCGCCGACCTCGGTGTCTCGCGCGGTCTGGTCATGGAGACGTACGAGCAGCTGACGGCGGAGGGGTATCTGCGCAGCGACCGCGGCTCGGGGACCTGGGTGGGGGACGCGGCGCGGGCTGCGGTCCCTGTGGTGCGTGATCTCGCGCCCCGCGACGGCCACGCGCGCGTGGACTTCCTTCCCGGCGTCCCCGACCTGTCGCTGTTCCCCCGCTCCGCGTGGGCCGCCGCTCACCGCAAGGTGCTCGCCGAGCTGCCGCACCACATGCTGGGCTACCCGGACCCGCGCGGGCTGCCGAGGCTGCGTACGGCCCTCGCCGACCTGCTGGCGCGGCGCCGCGGAGTGGTCGCCGATCCGGAACGCGTGATCGTGTGTTCCGGCGTGGCCCAGGCGATGACACTGCTGGCGCTGGTGCTCCGCGCGCGGGGGCACACCGCGATCGGGGTCGAGGATCCCGGGAGCCCCGAGCACGCGACGCTGCTCGCCGCCGCGGGGATCGCCCCGGTGGGCATCGCGGTGGACGACGAAGGCGCGGACCCCGGTGCGCTGCGGGACCGGGAGGTGCGCGCTGTCGTCACCACGCCCGCTCACCAATTCCCCTCGGGAATCGCCTACTCGGCGCGGCGGCGCACGGAACTCCTGGACTGGGCCCGGTCCGTCGGCGGCCTGGTCGTCGAGGACGACTACGACGGGGACTTCCGCTACGACCGCGCCCCGGTGGGCGCCCTGCAGGGGCTCGATCCCGAACACGTCGCGTACACCGGCTCGGTCAGCAAATCGCTCGCTCCGGGGCTGCGCCTGGGCTGGCTGCTCGTTCCGGAGGGCCTCGCCGAGGAGGTCGTCGAACGCAAGCGCGTGATGGACCTGGGAAATCCGGCCCTGGACCAGGAGCTCCTGGCCCACTTCGTCGAACGCGGCGACTACGACCGGCAGTTGCGCCGCTGCCAGCGCGCCTACCGAGAGCGCAGGGACGCCCTGGTGGCAGCCCTGGACGAGCATTTCCCCGGCGTGCGCGTCACCGGGATCGCGGCCGGTCTGCACGTCATCGCCCAGCTGCCCGACCGCTGGGGGCCGCAGGATGCCTTCCTGGCGAGGGCCTCGGCGGCGGGCGTCGCGGTCCGGCCGCTGAGCGCCTACGGGGCGTCACGGCACCCCGGGACAGCCGCGGGCCGACGTGTCGCGGCCGGAGACGGGGTCTGTTTGGTCCTCGGTTACGCACATCTGCCACCGGCCCGGATCTCCGAGGGGGTGCGTCTGCTGGCCCGGTCGGTTGACCATCACCGGGGCGGAAGCAAAGAGCGCGTAAACGACTCCCCGCCGTGCGACCGCGATGCTTCGCTACCTATGGGCAGCTAGGCGAAGCCCTGCAGGAGTGACGACGCTCCGAGGGACAACGCTCCGAAGGAGGTCCGCGTGCCGGAATTCGACTTCGTCATCGTGGGCGCGGGGACGGCCGGCTGTGTGCTGGCGGCGAGGCTGTCGCAGGACGTGAACACGCACGTCCTGCTGATCGAGGCAGGCGGCTCGGAGGTGCTGCCCGCGCAGGCCTCTCCTCCCGCATGGCCGACCCTGTTCCAGACCCCCGCGAACTGGGGAGACCGCACCGTCGAGCAGTCGGCCACCGGCACATCCACACAACTCCCGCGAGGACGCGGGCTCGGCGGATCCTCGGCGATCAACGGCATGGTCTTCGCCCGAGGCCACCATTCCGGCTACGACCAGTGGCCCAGCCAGGGCGCCAAGGGCTGGGGCTTCGGCGATCTGCTGCCGTACTTCCGGCGCAGCGAGAACGCGGTGGGCCGCGACCCGGCACTGCGCGGGATCGACGGCCCCCTCACCGTGAGTCCCGCCGACCCGCCGCATCCGGTCATCGAAGCGTGCCTGGAAGCGGCCACCGAGACGGGGTACGCCAGGGCCGCCGACATCAGCGGCGGCCTGGAGGAAGGCTTCGGACTGACGGACCTCAACATCGTCGACGGCAGGCGGCAGAGCGCCGCCGACGCCTATCTCGCGCCGGCCCTGAAGCGGCCCAACCTGACCGTCGTGACCAACGCCCTGGTGCAGCGGCTGCGCATCAGCGGCGGGCGCTGTGTCGGCGTGGAGTACCGCACCGGCACCGACGAAGTGACCCTCGCCTGCGCGGGTGAGGTCGTCCTGACCGCCGGTGCCATCGGCTCCGCGCAGCTGCTGCTCCTGTCGGGGATCGGCCCGCACGCCCAACTGGCCGACGTGGGCGTCGGGACCGTCCTCGACCTGCCGGGCGTCGGCGCCGGGCTCCACGACCATCCGATCGTCAGCCTCACGTCGAGCGCGGCCCGCCCGCTGCCGCCGAGGCGCAACAACCACGGCGAAGCCATCGGTCTCCTGCGCAGCGGCCCCGCCGTCGAAGAGCCGGACCTCCAGGTCGTCTTCGTCGACCTCCCCTCCCATCAGACCTCCGCCAAGGACCCCGAGGACGGCTACACCATCGCTGTCTCCGCGATCCGCCCGTACAGCCGCGGCACACTGCGCCTGGCGAGCGCCGATCCCGGTGCGGCGCCAGTGCTCGATCCGGGTTACCTCACCGACGAGCGTGACCTGGCAACGGTCGTCGCCGGTGTGCGGCTCGTCCGGGAGATCGGCGGAGCCCAGGCGCTCGCGCCGTGGCGTGGCCGGGAGGTGGTTCCCGGGCCGGACGCGGACGACGACGCCGCCCTGCGCGAGTTCGTGCGCCGGACCCTCGTCTCGTACTGCCACCCGGTGGGCACCTGCCGGATGGGGGCCGATCCCCGCTCTGTCACCGGGCCCGATCTGCGGGTCCACGGCATCGATGGACTGAGGGTCGCCGACGCCTCGGTGTTCCCGTCCATTCCGTCGGCGAACACGGTCGCCACGGTGTACGCCGTGGCCGAACGTGCCGCGGACCTGCTGCGCGGCACCGAATCCAGAGTCGGCACCCTGAGCTGAGCCCTTCCCCGCGGGCTGACGCCGACAGACAGTCAGGAGTTGAACCACGCGCGCTTGCAGAGCACCAGCCGGTAACCGTCCGGATCTGCGACGGCGACACCCCATTCGTTCCGCACGCCCAGGCCGAGTCCGGCGCGCAGGTCCCCGGCCACCGGTCCCGAAGCCGTACGACCTGGGGCCCGGCCCCGCTCCCGGCGCGGGCAGGTGACGGTCCCCGCGCGGCTGTTCCCCCGCACCCGCAACGAGTTGTTCACTTGTGCTTCGCGTGGGCGCTGTGGCGCGGTACCGGCCGGGCGCCCGCACACTGGTCGCACCCGTCAACTGGAGGCGCATTCATGTCGCAACGTCAGCCGAGCCCGTCCCCCCGCCGCCGCAGCGTGCTGCGGGGATCGCTCGCCGTACCGGCGGCGCTCGCCGTGCCCGCGCTGGCCGGGGCCGCTCCTTCGCTCGCCCTTTCGGGACGCCCGAAGGCGGGGTGGGGCGTGCAGGCGGGGGACGTGACCGCGCACTCGGGGCTCGTGTGGGTCCGGTCGGACCGGCCCGCCCGGATGGTCGTGGAGACGTCGGCCACCGAGTCGTTCCGCAACCCCCGGCGCTGGCACGGCCCGTTGCTCGGACCGGACACGGACTTCACGGGGACGACCCGGCTGCGCGGCCTGCCCGCCGGGGAGCAGATCCACTACCGGGTGCTGCTCGCCGACCCCGACGACCCGCGGCGGACGGGCAAGCCGGTCGGCGGGACCTTCCGTACGACGCCGCGGGGCCGCAAGGAGGACGTGCGCTTCCTGTGGTCGGGCGACATCGCGGGCCAGGGCTGGGGCATCAACCCCGACCGCGGCGGCTACCGCGTCTTCGAGGAGATGCGCCGACGGGACCCGGACTTCTTCCTGTGCAGCGGCGACAACATCTACGCCGACGGCCCCATCCTGCCCAGCGTCACGCTGCCCGACGGCACCGTGTGGCGGAACGTGACGACCGAGGAGAAGTCCAAGGTCGCCGAGTCCCTGGCGGAGTTCCGCGGCGCGTTCCGCTACAACCTGCTCGACGAGAACCTGCGGCGCTTCAACGCGCAGGTCCCCTCGATCGTCCAGTGGGACGACCACGAGGTGCACAACAACTGGTACCCGGGGCAGATCCTGGACGACGCGCGGTACACGGAGAAGAACACGGACGTCCTCGCGGGCCGCTCGCTGCGCGCGTTCAGCGAGTACTTCCCCGTCTCCACACTGGCGCCGGGCGACGAGGACGGCCGGGTGTACCGGGTGCTGCGGCACGGCCCGCTCCTGGACGTGTTCGTCCTCGACATGCGCTCGTACCGCAACGCCAACTCGCCGGGCAGACAGACCGACGACGCCACCGGCATCCTCGGAGCCCGCCAACTGGCCTGGCTCAAGCGGGAACTGTCCCGCTCGCGGGCGGTGTGGAAGGTCATCGCCTCCGACATGCCGCTGGGCATCGTGGTCCCGGACGGCAGGGTGAACTTCGAGGCCGTCGCGCAGGGCGACCCCGGGGCCCCGCTGGGCCGCGAGCTGCAGATCGCCGAGCTCCTGCGGCACATCAAGCACGCCAGGATCACCGGCACGCTGTGGCTGACCGCCGATGTCCACTACACCTCGGCGCAGCACTACGACCCCTCGCGTGCGGCGTTCAAGGACTTCGCGCCGTTCTGGGAGTTCGTCTCCGGGCCGCTGGCCGCCGGTGGCTTCCCCGCGACGAAGCTCGACGGGACGTTCGGTCCCGAGCAGAAGTTCATCAAGGCTCCGGCCCGGGCGAACACCTCACCGGCCGAGACCCCGCAGTACTTCGGCGAGATCGACATCGACGGCGGCAGCGGCGAGTTGACGGTGCGGCTGCGGCAGGAGGGCGGCGGAGTGCTGTTCACCCAGGTGCTGCAGCCGGGCCGGCTGGGACAGTAGCGCGGGCAAATCGCCGCCAAAGGTTCAGATGGCCTCTTTACCCATCAGTCACAGGGCGTTCTCGATCACGCAACACCGGTCCAGCACAGTGGCCGTATGAAAGCTGACGCATCTCATGTGACACGGACCAAGCACGGCCGCCCCGTCCATCAGTGGCGGCGCGACGTGGTGGAACTGGCGGCCCTGTTCACCGCCGTGGCGGTGGCCGACGCGGTGGCGAACATGGTGGGACACGGCCCGGACGGGCCGGTCCTCCTCGCGGTGTCGGCCGTGGTGCTCGTCGCCACGGTCGGCTTCCACACGTGGTGGGCGCGGCGCCACAACCACGCTCCACCGACGGGGCGCCATACCGGCGCCCGGCCGCCCGCGGACGCGGAGCAGGCCGGGCCCGCGGCGGCCGTCACCCCCGACCGCACCCCGGAGACGGGCGGGACCACGCTCTGGCGGATGCGGACGACGGTGCGGGACGAGCCGGGGTCGCTCGCCGCGCTGTGCGTGACGCTCGCCGAGCACAGTGTGGACATCCTCAGCCTGCAGGCGCACCCGCTGGCCGAGGGCACCGTCGACGAGTTCCTGCTGCGCGCGCCCGCCGACCTCGCCGGTGCCGAGATCAGCCGGTCGATCGCCCGGTCCGGTGGCTCCGGGACGTGGATCGAACGCGCCGACGCCCACGACCTGGTCGACGCCCCCACCCGTATCCTCGGCCTGGCCACTCGCACCGCGCTCGACGCCGCCGAACTCCCGCTGGCGCTGCGGCAGTTGCTGGGGCGCTGCACCATCCGTTCGCTGCCCGCGCCCTCGCGGTCCGGATCGCGCGGGGCCGCGGCCACGGAGGGCGCTCCGGTCGAGGGCGTACTCGAAGGGACGGTGCTGCGTCTGGAGGGGCCCGAGGGCGAGGTGATCACCGTGGAGCGGCCCTATCTGCCGTTCACGCCCACGGAGTTCGCCCGCGCACGGGCCCTCGTGGAGCTGGACACGCGACTGGGCCCGCGCCTCCCGCGCAGCCAGGACGTCCTGACGCTCCCGGAGGGCAACTCCATCACCGTCCGGCGGGCCGGCACGGCCGACATCGACGCCGCCAAGGCCATGCACGAGCGGTGCTCCACCCGCACCCTGGACATGCGCTACCACGGCCCCGTGCACGACGCCGACCGGTACCTCAACCACCTGCTCAGCCCCCGGTTCGGCCGCACGCTCGCGGTACGGACCGCGTCCGGGCGGATCGTCGGCCTCGGCCATCTCCTCTGGGACGGCGACGAGACCGAGATCGCGCTGCTCGTCGAGGACGAGTGGCAGCGCCGCGGCATTGGCGGCCAGTTGCTCGGCCGCCTGGTGTCGATGGCGGTCGAGGCGGGCTGCGAGAGCGTGTACGCGGTGACGCAGGCGTCCAACACCGGCATGGTGGCCGCGATGCGCGGGCTCGGCCTGCCCCTCGACTACCAGATCGAGGAGGGCACGCTGGTGATCACGGCCCGCCTGGAGGCGACACCGGTCAGCTCGCGGCTGCCGTACGACCACGCGCAGCGCCCCGACGGCCGTGCCGAGCACCACCAGCGGGCGGGGCACTGAGCGTTTCCGCGACGGGCTCGGCGAGGGCGGCGTCCCGGACCGGGCCGAGGGCCCGGTCCAGGTCGTGCCACAGGTCCTCGATGTCCTCGAGGCCGCACGACATGCGCAGCAGTCGGTCGCCGACGCCGGACGAGCGCCGGTCCTCGGTGTCCACCACGCGGTGACTGATGGACGCCGGGTGCTGGATGAGCGAGTCGACGCTGCCGAGGCTCACCGCGGGGGTGATGAGGCGTACGCGGGCGATCACCTCGTGCGGGTCGCCGTGCACCTCGAAGGCGACCATGGCACCGCCCAGGCGCGGGTAGTGCACGCGCTCGATCCGCGGGTCGCCGGTGAGGCGGCGCGCCAGTTCCGCCGCGGTGGCCGAGGCCGCCCGCACCCGGACCGGCAGCGTCGCGAGGCCGCGCAGCAGCAGGTATCCGGCGAGCGGATGCAGCACGCCGCCGGTGGCGAACCGCACCTGGCGCAGGCCGCGCGCGAACTCCTCGTCGCACGCGACGACTCCGCCGAGGACGTCGCCGTGCCCGCCCAGGTACTTCGTGGCGCTGTGAAGCACCAGACGGGCACCGCTCTCGGCGGGCCGCTGCAGCACAGGGGTCGCGAACGTGTTGTCCGCGAGCAGTGGCACCGTGCCGCAGGCGCGGGCGACCTCGGCCAGGTCGAGCTCGGCGAGGGTGGGGTTGGCGGGCGTCTCGACCATCACCAGGCCGGTCTCCGGCCGGATGGCACCGGCGATGCCGTCGGGATCCACCCAGGTCACCTCGGTGCCGACCAGGCCCGCGGTGAGCAGGTGGTCGCTGCAGCCGTACAGCGGCCGGACGGCGACGACGTGGCGCAGGCGGGCCGCGCCCCGCATGAGGAGCACCGCGGTCAGCGCCGCCATGCCGCTCGCGAACGCGACCGCGCTCTCGGTCCCTTCGAGCTTGGCCAGCGCGGTCTCGAAGCGGGCGACGGTCGGGTTGCCGAGGCGCCCGTAG
This sequence comes from Streptomyces sp. NPDC036815, assembly GCF_055609205.1. Taxonomy (NCBI): domain Bacteria; kingdom Bacillati; phylum Actinomycetota; class Actinomycetes; order Kitasatosporales; family Streptomycetaceae; genus Streptomyces; species Streptomyces sp. NPDC036815. The sequence continues at coordinate 112,039 of NZ_JBVJPW010000018.1, forward strand.
ACCGGCGGACCGTCGTCGACGACGCCCTCGGCGGCGAAGGCGCCAATGCGGGCGGCCTCGGCCCGGCTGTCACGGCAGGGGTACGTCGTGGAGAGGTCGATCGGCGGGGCGTGCAGGCCCATTTCAGCCAGATCGTCCCGTCCCGCGTGCACGGCCTCGGTGGCCAGGGCACGCTGGGGTGACACGGTCCCGGCGGCGGGTTCGTGGGGGGCTGTCCCGGTGTTCGCTTCCATGCACCACAGGCTGAACATCCGCCGGGGACCCGTCCCCGAATGCCGTGCTACGTTCGGCCGATGGCCGATTCCGTCGCTCTGGACCCGGTGGACCTCCACATATTGCGTCTGCTGCAGAACGACGCCCGGACCACCTACCGCGACCTCGCGGCGCAGGTCGGCGTCGCGCCGTCGACGTGTCTCGACCGGGTGACGCGGCTGCGGCGGTCGGGAGTGATTCTCGGACATCAGCTGCGGCTGGACCCGGCGAAGCTCGGCCGGGGGCTCGAAGCGCTTCTCTCCGTGCAGGTCCGGCCGCACCGGCGGGATCTCGTGGGTCCCTTCGTGGAACGCGTCAGGGCGCTCCCCGAGTCCCTGTCCCTCTTCCACCTCACGGGACCCGAGGACTTCCTGGTGCACGTGGCGGTCGCGGGACCGGCGGATCTTCAGCGGCTCGTCCTCGACGAGTTCACCGCGCGACGTGAAGTGGCGCGCGTGGAGACCCGGTTGATCTTCCAGCAGTGGGCGTGCGGCCCGCTGCTGCCACCCGACGCGGCGGCCGGGGGACCCCTGGACGCGGCCGAGGAATCCTGGTGACGCCGACCGCTCCCCCGTACGAGGATGTCCGCATGTCAGCCACGAAGAACCCGCAGCCGAACACCGGCCCCCTGCCCCGTGACGTCGCCGACGCCTTCGTCGACGAGCTCGTCGCCCTCAACCCCGTCACGGGCACCTACCTCGGCGTGAAGGAGAGCAACAGCAAGCTTCCCGACGCCTCCCCCGAGGGCCAGGAAGCCCTGGCGCGGCTGGCACGCACGACACTGGCCCGGCTGGACGAGGCGGAACGCAGGCCCGGCGCGGACAGCGAGATGGAGCGTCGCTGCGGACGGCTGCTGCGGGAGCGGCTCACCGCGCGCCTCGCCGTGCACGAGGCCGGCGAAGGGCTGCGCGCCGTCGGCAATCTGCGCACGATCCCGCATCAGGTACGGGGAGTCTTCAACGTGACCCCGATGGAGACCGACGAGGACTGGGCGGCGATCGCCGAGCGGCTGCGCGCCGTACCGGCCTCACTGGAGGGCTACCGCGCGTCGCTCGAACTCGGCCTGGAGCGCAAGCTGTTCGGGCCGCCGCGTCCGACGGCCACGTTCATCGGCCAGCTCGGCGAGTGGGCGGGCGAGGAGAGCGGGTGCGGTTGGTTCGAGGAGTTCGCGTCCGCGGGACCGGACGCGCTGCGGGCCGAACTGGACGCCGCGGCACAGGGCGCCACCGCGTCCGTGGTCGCACTGCGCGACTGGATGCGGGACGTCTACGCGCCGACGGTCGAGGGCGCCCCCGACGTCGTGGGCCGCGAGCGCTACGCCCGCCTCTCCCGCGAGTGCAACGGCGCCGACCTGGACCTGGACGAGGCGTACGCGTACGGCTGGTCGGAGTTCCACCGGCTGCTCGCCGAGATGAAGGACGAGGCCGAGAAGATCCTGCCCGGCGCGGCCACGCCGTGGGTGGCGCTCGCGCACCTGGACGAGCACGGGGCCCACATCGAGGGCGTGGACGAGGTCCGCGGCTGGCTGCAGGAGCTGATGGACGAGGCGATCGACGCGCTGCACGGCACGCACTTCGAACTCGCCGAGCGGGTACGGAAGGTGGAGTCGCACATCGCGCCGCCCGGCACCGCGGCCGCCCCCTACTACACGGGCCCCTCGGAGGACTTCTCACGCCCCGGCCGCACCTGGCTGCCGACGATGGGCGACACCCGCTTCCCGGTCTACGACCTCGTCTCCACCTGGTACCACGAGGGCGTGCCGGGCCATCACCTGCAGCTCGCCCAGTGGGCGCACGTCGCGGAGAACCTCTCCCGCTACCAGGCGACCGTCGGCCTCGTCAACGCCAACGTCGAGGGCTGGGCGCTGTACGCGGAGCGGCTCATGGACGAGCTCGGCTTCCTCACGGACCCGGAGCGCAGGCTCGGCTACCTCGACGCCCAGATGATGCGCGCGCTGCGCGTCATCATCGACATCGGCATGCACCTGGAGCTGGAGATCCCCGCGGACTCCCCCTTCCACCCGGGCGAGCGCTGGACACCGGACCTCGCCCAGGAGTTCTACGACGCGCACTGCAGCAGGCCCACGGATTACGTGGCCAGCGAGATGACGCGCTATCTGACCATCCCCGGCCAGGCCATCGGCTACAAGCTCGGGGAGCGCGCCTGGCTGCTCGGCCGGGAGAACGCGCGGCGACGTCACGGCGCCGACTTCGACGCCAAGGCGTGGCACATGGCCGCACTGTCCCAAGGCTCGCTGGGCCTGGACGACCTGGTGGACGAGCTGTCGAAGCTCTGAGAGCGCGGTCGCCGAGGACGGGCCGTTCGCCCCCTCGCCTCGTCGAGCGCCGCGTAAGGGGTGCGGTGCCGCTCAGCCGCACCCCGTCAGCACCCGCAGTCCTCCCCGTCGACCGGAGCCGTGAGCGCGTCGGGAGTGCGCCGCTCGCTGCCCTCCCACGTATCGAACTCGAAGCCCTCGCGCGCCCAGTACTCGAATCCGCCGAGCATCTCCTTGACCTGGAAGCCGAGTTGGGCAAAGGCGAGCGCCGCGCGGGTCGCGCCGTTGCAGCCGGGGCCCCAGCAGTAGGTGACCACCGGCACCGCCTTGTCCAGCAGTGCTTCGGCCTGTTCGGGGATCAGGGCGGTGGGCAGGTGGATCGCGCCGGGGATGTGGCCCTGGTCCCAGGACGCGGTGGAGCGGGTGTCGACCACGACGAAGCCGGGGTCGCCATCGGCGGCGAGCGCGGGCGCCACGTCGGAGACGTCGGCGTGGAAGGCGAGACTCGCCCCGAAGTACGCGGCGGCCGCGGCGGGCGAGGCAGGCGGGACCCGCAGGACGGGGCTCACGGCCGGCTGCGTGTTCGCGCTCTTCACGTCGGTGATGTTGTTCATGGCGAAAAATCTACGGGTGGCGGCCTGAAGCCTGAAGGGCCGATCCCCGGCGTCCCGTTGACCTCACCGTCGAATTCCCGGTGGTCGGCGGCAGAAGGCAGGTAATGAGCGGAGACGGTACTGGTCCAGACCGGAGCCGTTTCATCATGCAGCCACCAGCAATCCCACGCAGATGGCCCGCAGGCCGACACCGGCGTTCCGTACCGCGAGCTGCCAACTCCCGCCCACCCCGCACAGCATCCGGAACGGCGCCATTCGGACACCGAACCACCGCTGCGCATCCTTGAGTTGGCGGACGAATCGGCAGCCGACCCCTTGCGCCACCGATGCCACCTCTGCCAGATTCGCCCCAGCCAGAGATGGCATGCCCGCGACAGGAGATACCCGCTTCCGGTCCGTGCACTGCTGCATACCTATGCAGCCTCGTCCTCATCCAGGACGTTCCATTCCCCACATAATGGAGACGAACGTGCGAATAACCAGACTTCTCCCCGCGCTCGCGGCCACCGCCGTCGCCGTTCTGGGGCTCGCCCCCACGGCAGCGGCCCAGAGCGCGGCGCGGGCGGACGCGCCCACGGTGGCGTCCGTCAACTCCCCCCGGCCCATCATCGGCGGCGGCTACGCCAGCAACGCCCCCTGGGCGGCCCGGCTCTTCTCCAACGGCCGGCAGACCTGCAGCGCCACGATCATCGCCCCGACCTGGATCCTCACCGCGAAGCACTGCGTCAGCGGCGGTGGCCTCTCGTTCCGCATCGGCAGTCTCGACCAGACGTCCGGCGGCACCACGGCCAACGGCGTCGGCGTCCAGAGCCACCCGAGCGCCGACCTCTCCCTCGTCCGCCTCGACCGCTCCGTCCCGGGCACCTACGCACGCCTCGGCTCGCCGGGCTCCGTGACCGTGGGCCAGACCGTACAGGTGTACGGCTGGGGCGCGACGTCCCAGTGCGGTCAGGAGATCAACTGCCAGTCCCGGCTCCTCAAGGTCGCCAACGTCGTCGTCACCGGCGGCTGCCGCGACGCCTACCAGGGCCAGGCCATCTGTGCCCGGCGCGGCGACGGCATCACCGCGGGCGGCGACTCGGGCGGTCCGATGATGGGCAACGGCGCGCAGGTCGGCGTCGCCTCCACCAGTGACCGCCAGACCACCACCGCGTATACGAACGTGACGGCGTACCGCTCCTGGATCCAGAGCATCGCCGGCGTCTGACGGGGCGTCCGGGCCGTCCGGGCAGGACGGCCCGCTCGGCCCGCGCGTACTCGTCGGGACAGGTCGTCACCGACGAGTACGTGCGAGTACGCGCACCTCCCGGCGCGCCGCCGACGGCCGGATCTCCCGCATCCTCGCGCGATCGTCCCCGGCCCCCCTCTTGATCGGCCGGGGATTTCCCTGTTACCTCTCGGTCATGACCGGTTATTCCACGGACGCCACCGACTGGCGCATACTCGATGTCCTCCAGCGCGAGGGCCGCGCCAGCTACGCCGAACTGGCGCGCGCCGTCTCGATGTCCGCGAGCGCCGTCACCGAGCGCGTGCGGCGCCTGGAGGAGGCGGGCGTCATTCAGGGGTACGCGGCCGTGATCGACCCGGAGCGGCTCGGCCTCCCCATCCTGGCCTTCGTTCGCCTGAGATACCCCAACGGCAACTACAAGCCCTTCCACGACCTGGTCGACGCGACCCCCGAGATCCTGGAGGCGCACCACGTCACGGGCGACGACTGCTTCGTCATCAAGGTCACCGCACGCTCGATGCAGCACCTCGAAGAGGTCTCGGGAAAGATCGGCGCGCTGGGTTCGGTGACGACGAGCGTCGTCTACTCCTCTCCCCTGCCACGCCGCCCGCTCGGACGCTGACTTCGGGCACGGGACCGTCTGGTGTCTGCCCCTCCGCCGGTCTCCGCACCCAGTCGCCCCGCTGCCGCACGGACGACGCCTCCCATCCCTTCACGACCTCGACATGGCTGACGATTCCTTCGAGGTGCGGGTGCCGGTCTTCTGCGTCCCGGGGGCGATGAATACCCGTATTCCACAAAGCGGTAGGGCCAGGAACTGAGCCACTCCCCGGTGTCGCGGGCAGGAGCCGACGACGGGGCCATTGTCGATAACGTGACCAGAAATGGCAATTTTAAGCCAAAGTTTGCTACTTCAGTCTATTTGGAGACATTTGATCAGCATTTGGGGTGTGTAGCACGTTCCATCTCTCTACGTTGGGGACTGTCAGGCGGAGTATCTCTCCGCCTGAACAATCGAAGGAAGTAACACCATGCGCACCATGCGCACGACCACTGCCAGGACCTTCCTGATCGCCACGATCGCCGTAGCCGGCCTTACCGTGACGCCCGCTCTCGCCTCCGCCCAGCCGGGTTCGGACACCGCCCGGGCTCACAGCGCCGCCGGGGCCCCCGGCAGTAACGGAGCCAACGGCGTTGGGGTCCTCGGTGGTATCGGTGGCCTCGGCGGCACGGGTGGCGCCGCAGGCGCCAACGGCAATGGCGGCAACGGAGGTACCGGAGGCAATGCCAGCGGTATCGCAAGTGTCGGCGGACTCGGCGGCACGGGCGGAGCCGGCGGCGCCAACGGCAACGGCGGCAACGGCGGCTTCGGTGGCGAGGCCAAGCTCGGCGGCACGGGCGGCAAGGGCGGCGTGGGCGGCGTCGGCAATGACGGTACCGGTATCAACGGTGGCAAGGGCGGCAACGGCGGCGCCGCCGTCGTCAGTGGCGGCCACACGGGCGGCACGGGCGGCGCCGGTGGCGCGGCCAGCCCGGTGTGTCCGGGTAAGCCCGGCGGCGACGGAACCGCGGCCACGACAGTCGCGAACGGCACCACCGGCGCCACAGGCGCTGCTGGCAAGACCACTCTCCCCTGCTGAACATCCCGGTGAGCGGGGCGCAGCAGCAAGAGGAGAAACCCCGGCCCGGAACATCACACCCCATCACTGCTGAGTACTGTCAGGCAGTCAACGGAGTGCCGAAGCCCGGAAAGCGCCCGGCTGAGATTTCTCAGCCGGGCGCTTTCCGTCAAACAATCCGGCCACGCGAATCACGAGCTGGGCAGGACGGGTGGCGCCGGACCGGCCACCGGCCTCCGGCGCAGGAGTACTGTGGATGCACCAGGGGCACTTCGTACTCCGGCATCCACGCGGGTCTCGTCCTCGGTGAACAACGGCATCGGGGACGACCACAGAGTCGCTCCGAAGACGGGTTCGCGTCATGATCGCGACCATCACCCCTACCACCCGCCCTCCTTCACCTCTCGCTGCTCGGGTGACGCTGCGGTCCCCGACGGGCCGCGGGCTGCTCGACGGCGCCTGGTGGCCCCGTTCGCGGGACCTGATCGCCGAACTCCCTGCCCTGGCGGACGTACTCGACCCGCTGTGGGGCCGCATCACCCGCATCGCCGTCAACCCGATGCTCTGGCCCGTCGTCCCGCGTAAGGTGACCCTCCGCGACCGCGTGCTCAAGATCGGTTGGTTCACCCCCGAACTGGACCCTCACAAGGTGCTGTTGCTGTCTCACGGAACCGACCGCTGGGACCTTCTGGTGATCCCGCCCGAAACGGATTCCGCGAGCGCCACCCGGCTCATGACCGCCGCAGCCGACCCGGACGGACCTCCACTGACCGCCACCGCGCTCGTCGCCACCGAGATCGCGCGCCACCACGACGCCGTGAACGGCGGCCTCCCGCAGAACGCACGGGAGGCAGGGGAGTGCGAGGGCGGCGCTGCCTCCGCCCGCGTCGGCCCCACAGCCGCGGGGCAGTGACCACCGTCGACACCGCGCTCACCGCAGCCACCTTCCTGCCTCTGATCGCCATCGAGGCGTACGTAATCCACCGCCTCAACGCACAGCACGCCGAGAGGATCGCCTTGCGCACCTGCAGCCGCACACTGCCCGGCAGTCACGCCCCCGCCGAACCGAAGAACGGGGACACGCCGCCTCATCAGCCGCCCCCGCCGGTCTCCCCGGCCGATCGGCACGACCATCGCAACGGGGGCCGCGGGCGGTTCCCGGCGCGCCGCCGCCGCAGCCGCACCACGCACAAGCGGCCCCGCTGAGCTTGGCCTCGTCAAGGAGACCAGGCCGGCGTCCATCACTGCACCGTCGTACTGGCGGAACGGGAGGCCCTGAGCCCCGGCGGGGATCTGCCCGCGAATGGTGGGCGCACCGTCCGATTCCAGTCGGTCAGACTTCAGACGAGCCAAGCAGTCGTAGGCAAAGGCCCCTGCGGCCGAGTAACTACTGGCGCCGACTGGTCCGGAGGCCTTGTACTGCGGGACACCACCCGACACCCTTCACACCGAACACAAAGCCGTGCCGTACTACGAAGCAGTCGAAGGCGGCGTCGGACCCTCACTGAACGGACGCTGCTGGACGACCGAACTCGAAACCGAGGCCTGCGCCCTCAGCCCCCGCCCCGCTGCCGCACGGACGACCCTTCCCGTCCCTTCACGACCTCCAACTGCGCGTGCACCCGCCGCCGCAGGTCCGCGACGTGGCTCACGATGCCGACGCTGCGGTCACGTTCGCGCAGGGAGTCCAGGACGTCGAGCACCTCGTCGAGGGTTTGGTCGTCGAGGCTGCCGAAGCCCTCGTCGATGAAGAGCGTGTCCAGGCGGACGCCGCCCGCCTCGTCGGTGACCACGTCGGCGAGGCCCAGGGCTAGGGCCAGGGAGGCGAAGAACGTTTCGCCGCCCGACAGCGTCGACGTGTCGCGTTCGCGGCCCGTCCAGGCGTCCACCACGTGCAGGCCGAGGCCCGAACGGCCGCGCCCCGTGCGGTCGTCGGAGTGCACGAGGGTGTAGCGGCCCGATGACATGCTCCGCAGCCGGGCGGTCGCGGCGGCGGCGACCTGTTCCAGACGGGCGGCGAGCACGTACGACTCCAGGCGCATCCGGCGTTCGTTGTCCGCCGAGGTGCCCGCGGCGAGACCGGCGAGCCGCGCCACCCTGTCGTACTCGGCCCGCAGGGGTGCCAGCCTGCGCATCGCGGCGAGCGAGCGGGCGGAGAGGCGGTCCAGTTCGGCGCAGCGCCGCTCGGCCGCGTCCCGTGCGGAGGCGGCCTTCCGCAGGCGCAGGCCCGCAGCTTCCGCGGCCTCGCGTGCGGCGGTCGGGTCGGCGGGGGGCCGCTGCGCGGCGGCGGCCGTGTCCGGTTCGGCGAGGACGGCGCGGACCGCGGCTTCTTCGGTGCGCCAGGCGTCGATGCGGTGCTGGGTCTCGCGGTACCGGGCGTCGTCGAGGAGCGCCGCGGCCGCGGCCTCCGGCGTGTCGAACCCGGCGCGGTAGGCCGCGTCGGCGAGGCGGGCGTCCGCGGCCTTGAGCCGCTCGGCGGTGTCGGCGGCGGCGCGTGCGGCGTCCGCGGCCTCGGTGAGCAGCGCGGCCTGCCGCTCCAGTTGGTCGGCACGGTCCGCGACGCTGCCGCTGGCGCCCCGGGCCCTGGTCAACTCGGCGTCCAGTGCCTCCTGTTCGCGCACCAGGGCGTCGCGCAGGGTGGCGCGGGACGCGGCGCGCCGCGCGGCCTCCTGCTGTCCGGCGAGCCGTCGGTCGTACTCGCCCTCGGCCCGGGCCAGCGCCTCCCTGGCGGCGTGCAGCCCGGAGGCGCGGTCGCGGGCCTCTGCGTGCGCGTGCAGCAACGCGTCGACGGCGTAGGCGAGTTCGTCGGTGGTGGGGTCCGTCTCGGTGTGGCCGTCGACGCCCTCGGCCTCGACACCGTCCGGGAGCGCGCCGTCCGGCAGCGCGCCGTCCGAAAGCGGACCGCCGCGGGCGGCCGCCGTCGCCGCCGCGAGGGATTCGCGTACGTCCCCGAGGGCACGCTCTGCGGTCTCCCGCGCCTCGTCGGCCTCGCGGTGGGCGGCGAGCGCGGCCTCTTCGGTCCGGCGGTCCACGTGCCCGGCGACCTTGCGGGTGGGGGCGGGGTGTTCCGTCGCGCCGCACACGGCGCAGGGCTCGCCCTCGGTCAGATGCGCGGCCAGTTCGGCGGCGATGCCGGTGAGACGCTGTTCCTTGAGCGCGAGCCAGTGTTCGTGCGCGGCGGTGGCGGACTCGCGGGCGGTGAGGGCGCGCTCCTGTGCCGCCGCGGCGTCCTCGGCGAGGCGGTCGCGGCGGCGGGCCGCGGCCAGGCGGGCCCGGGCCGGTTCGAGCCGTCCCGCCAGCCGCTCGGCGCGGGTCGCGGCCTCCTGGGCGGACTCGATGCGCTCCTGGAGCGTGGCCCGGGTCGCCTCCCAGCCGTCGAGCCAGCCCGCCGCGTCCTGGAGCAGTTCGTCGTCGGCGCGCTCCTGGCGGTCCAGCGTCGCCCGCTCGGCGGTGATCTCGGCGATCCGCCGCTCGGCGCGCCGGGCGGACGCGAGGCCGCCCAGCTCCTCGGCCGCCGTGCGCGCGGCGGCGGCGAGACCCGCAGCCCCGGAGCCCGCGAACGTCCCGGGCAGTCGGCCACGCGCGTGTGCTTCCGCCTCCGTGGCCTGGCGGTGCTCCGCGTCGGCGCTGTCGCGCAGGCCGAGCGCGGGGGCGACCGTCTCGGCCTTGCGGGCCCGTTCCAGCCGCTCCGCGAGCTCGCGCTGCTCGTCCTCGCGCGCGTGGAGGGCCGCGGCCCGGGCCCGCGCTTCGGCGAACCTGCCCTGCAGCCTGTCCAGTTCGCGTACGTCTCCGAGCCGGCGCTCCGCGGCGGCCTGGGCGGATTCGGCGGCCGAGAGCGCACACTGCGCGACGGTGAGGCGTTCACGGGCGCCCGCGCGGGCGACGGCGGCCCAGGTGAGGACCGCGTCGGCGAGGCCCGGGTCGCCGGGGGCGGCGTCGGGCAGAAGCAGTTCGGCGCCTCGGCCGTCGTCGCCCGCGGCCTGCTGCATGCGGTGCGCGTCGGCGAGGAGTGCCGCGTCCCCGTCCTTGACCTCGGCCTCGGCGGCGCGCCGCTGTTCGGCGAGCCGCTGCTCGACGGCGGCGAACCGCCGCGTGTCGAAGAGCCGTCCCAGGAGCTTGCCGCGCGCTTCCGCGTCCGCCCGCAGGAACCGGGCGAAGTCTCCCTGGGGCAACAGCACGACCTGGCAGAACTGCTCCTTGCTCATGCCGAGCAGTTGGCTGACCTCTTCGCCGATCTCCTGGTGGGACCGGCTGAGGTCCTTCCAGCCGCCCGTGCCGCCGGGCTCCGCGTCCTGTGCCGCCCCGGCGTCGTACTCGCGCAGCCAGCTCTGCGCCTTCTCCGTGGTGGTGCCCGTGCCGCGCTTCTTCGGGCGCGCCCACGGAGGCTGGCGGGTGATCTCCAAGCGCCGCCCGGCAACGGTGAGTTCGAGGCACACCTCCGTGCGCGTGCCCTGCCGCGCGTGGTCGCTGCGCAGCGTCATGCCCTGTCCGCTGCCCTGCCGGGCGCCCGGCACCGAGCCGTAGAGGGCGAAGCACACGGCGTCCAGGACGGAGGTCTTGCCGGCGCCGGTCGGGCCGTGCAGCAGGAAGAGTCCGGCGGCGCTGAGGTAGTCGAAGTCGATGTCCTGGGTGGTGCCGAAGGGCCCGAAGGCGGTGATGCGGAGCCGGTGGAGCCTCATCGGGCGACCTCGCGCAGGGTGTCGTCGGTCCGGACGGCGTCGAACGCGGACCGCAGCACGTCCCGCTCGTGCTCATCGGGCCCGGCGCCGCGCACGTGCGTCACGAAGTCCTCGGCGATCTGCTGGTCGCTGCGGCCCTGGAGCCGCTGGGCATAGGAGACGTCCGGGTCGTCGGGGGCCCGGTCCGGGTCGAAGACGAGGCTGAGGGTGTGCGGGAAGCGCCCGCAGAGCCGCGCCATGGGGTCGTCCGGGCGCACCGCGTCGGTGAGGGTGGCCTCGACCCACGCCTCTTCGTGGACGGTGAGGTCCGGGTCGGCGAGGAGATCGTCGAGGGCGCCCCTGAGACGGGCCAGCGGGCGCGGCACGGGGCAGTCGAGGCGCTCGGCGTCGATCTCCCCCTCGGGGCCGAGGTCGATGAGCCACATGCTCTTGCGGTGGTCGGCCTCGGAGAAGGAGTACGGCAGCGGGGAGCCGGAGTAGCGCACGCGGGCGCCGAGGGTCTGACTGCCGTGCAGGTGGCCGAGTGCCGTGTAGTCGACGCCGTCGAAGACCGCTGACGGCACGGCGGCGACACCGCCGACGGTGATGTCCCGCTCGCTGTCGCTGGCCCGGCCACCGGTGACGAAGGCGTGGGCGAGGACGACGGAGCGGGTGCCGGGCGCGCGGGCGGCCAGGTCGGCGCGCACCCGGTCCATGGCGGCGCCGATGACCGCCTCGTGTCCCGCCTTCTCCACCGCGAACTCGTCCTTGACCAGGGCCGGTTCGAGGTAGGGCAGACCGTAGAAGGCCACGTCCCCGTGGGCGTCAGCGAGGACCACGGGCTCCGCGCAGGCGGCGGGGTCGGTGCGCAGGTGGATGCCTGCGCGGTCGATGAGGCCCGCGCCGACCCCGAGGCGGCGTGCCGAGTCGTGGTTCCCGGAGATCATGACGGTCGGCACGCCGAGGTCGGCCAGCCGGTGCAGGGCGTCGTCGAAGAGCTCGACGGCCGCGAGCGGCGGCACCGCCCTGTCGTACACGTCACCGGCCACCACGACGGCGTCCACGTCGCGCTCGCGCACGGTCGCCACCAGGTGGGCGATGAACGCGGCCTGGGCGTCGAGCATGTTCACGCGGTGGAACGATCGCCCCAGATGCCAGTCGGACGTGTGCAGCAGCCTCATGATTCACGAGACTAACGGGCGGGTCGGACATCACGGGCGGCCCCTCCCGCAACCGCTCCCCCACGGGGTCCCCCGGTGAACGCTCGTCCGGGTCCCGCCGTCCCGCGCGCGTCAGGCGTCCCCGTACGCCTCTCCCCCGAGCTCGAACGCCGCGCTGCCCGCGGTGGCGTCGGCCAGCCAGCTCCGGAAGGCCGCCACGTCGGCGTCGGGCAGGCCGATCTCGATCGTGACCGCGTCGCCGTAGCGCACGTCCCGCACCTCGCGCCCGGCCGTCCGCAAGTCGTTCTGCATCTTGCCCGCACGCTGGTGGTCGACCGTGACGGTGGCGAGCCGGAAGCGGCGGCGGGTGACGGTGCCGAGTGTGTCAAGAGCCTCACCGACCGCTCCTCCATAGGCGCGGATGAGACCGCCCGCGCCGAGTTTGACGCCTCCGTAGTAGCGGGTCACGACGGCGGCGACGTACCGCATGTCGCGGCGCATCAGCATCTGCAGCATCGGGACGCCCGCGGTGCCGCCGGGCTCGCCGTCGTCGCTCGCCTTCTGTACGGCGGCATCGGCCCCGATGACGTAGGCGAAGCAGTTGTGGCTGGCGGTGGGGTGTTCCTTGCGGATGCGGGCGACGAAGTCCTGGGCCTCCCGTTCGGTGGCCGCGGGCGCCAGGGCACACAGGAAGCGCGAGCGGTTGATCTCGGTCTCGTGCACGCCCTCGCGGGCCACTGTGCGGTACTCGTCCTGCATCACGCCAGCGTATGCGCTCGTCGGCGGACTGCCGCACCCGGGAGGGCGGCCGAGGTGGCGTGGGCCACAGGAGGCCCGTGTCCGGGGCCAGCCCGGTACCGTGATCTCTCGTGACGTCTCCTTCCATACCCGTGCGCCAAGACCCGGGCCCCGCCGGGCCCTTGGCAACCCTGCTCGCCGGCGTGCCCGTCACGGTCGTCGAGACCCACCACGATCCGGCCGACGCCGTCCTCTTCCCCGAGGAGGAGGCGGTCGTCGCGAACGCGGTGGCCAAGCGGCGCAACGAGTTCACCACCGTGCGGCACTGCGCCCGTACGGCGCTGGCCCGCATCGGCGTGCCGCCCGCGCCGATCCTGCCGGGGCAGCGCGGGGCGCCGGGCTGGCCCACCGGTGTCGTCGGCAGCATGACGCACTGCGCCGGGTACCGCGCGGCGGTCGTGGCCCGCGCGGGCGAGGTGACCTCGCTCGGCATCGACGCGGAGCCGGGCGAGCCGCTGCGCGACCCCGACGTCCTGAACCTGGTGGCCGACGAGGTGGAGCGCGCCGCGCTCGCCGCGCTCGGCGCCCGGTATCCGGCGACGCCCTGGGACCGGCTGCTGTTCAGCGCCAAGGAGTCCGTCTACAAGACGTGGTTCCCCCTCACCGGTCGCTGGCTCGGCTTCGAGGACGCCCGGGTGGAGCTGACCCCGGAGGGCACGTTCACCGCACGGCTCCTGGTCGAGGGGCCCGTGGTGGAGGGCGTCGAACTGACGGGGTTCTCCGGTCAGTGGGTCGTACGGGACGGGATCGCGGCGACGGCCATCGTCCTGCCGGTGACGTCGACGCTGCCGGTCGGGTGACGGCCGGTCCGCCCTGCCGCCGGGACCGGTTCGCCGCAGGTCAGCCCTTGACCTTCCCCTCGTCCTCGGTGCTCGCGAGCGTGTGCTCATTGCTCGCGAGCGTCTCCCAGAACATCTCTTCGTAGCGCCCCACCAGCGTGCCGAAGCGCAGGTGCGCCGTCGTCACACTGCCCCGGCCGAGACCGGCCCGCACCGCGGCGAGCGCCTGCCGGTCGAGGTCCGGTGCGGGCTCGGCGAAGAGGTCGAAGAATCCGCAGGCCTCGTCCGCGAAGCCGTAGTGGTCGCGCAGCGCCCGGGCGATGGTCGCGCAACTGCGGCCCCAGACCGCGAAGTTCGCGGTGAGGGCGAGGACGACGTCGGCCGGTTCGCCGTTCAGGGCGAGCCAGGCCACGTACGCCGGGTAGGCCTGGCAGCCCGCCTGCGGTTCGTACGTCGCCGCCTCGTCCTTGCTCACCGCGCAGGCCTCGAGCAACGGGGTGAGCCATTCCCCGGCCAGGCTCTCGCCGTCGGCGAGGGTCTCGAAGAACGCGGCGGACTCCAGGTCCCCGGCCTCGGCCGCGCGCCGCGCCAGGTGCTGGAAGGAGCGCCGGTCGGCCGGGATCACGTGCCGCTGCTCCAGCGCGAGGACGGCGAGCGTCCGCACACGCGCCGAGCCGTCGGCGATGCGCGGGACGAGGGGGTTCGTGTCGGGGTCGGGGGCGAGGCGGGCGGCCGTGGTCCGCAGGAGCTCCTGTGCCGTCGGAGTCATCGCACGCACCTTCCGCTGGGCGGGAACCGGGCGGGAACTTCTCGGCCCGACTGCTAGTTTCTACTCTGCTGTAGAAATAGGCGAGGACCCGGACCTGCGCGCAGCGTACCGGGCCCCTCGTCCAACATCCCTGATACACCGATACGTTTACGGAGTTTTCCCCATGGCCCTGTGGGACCGCGTCAAGGAATCCGCATCGACGATGCAGACTCAGTTGATGGCGAAGAAGAACGACCTCAAGAGCGGCGCCTTCCGCGACGCGAGCATGGCGATGTGTGCCCTGGTGGCGGCCGCGGACGGCACCGTCGACCCGTCCGAGCGCCAGCGCGTGGCCCAGCTCATCGGCACGAACGAGGTCCTGCAGAACTTCCCCGCGGACGACCTGCGCCGCCGCTTCGACGAGTACGTGGACAAGCTGACCGCCGACTTCGCCTTCGGCAAGGTCAGCGTTCTCCAGGAGGTCGCCAAGGCGAAGAAGAAGCCCGCGGAGGCCCGTGCGGTCATCCAGATCGGCATCGTCATCGGCGGCGCCGACGGCGACTTCGACAAGGACGAGCAGGCCGTGGTGCGGGAGGCGTGCTTCGCGCTCGACCTGCCGCCGCACGAGTTCGACCTCTAGGGGCGGACGCCGCTTCCGGGCCGCGGCCACGCGTTCACAGTGGCGTGGCCGCGCGCAGGATGAGGACCATCGTGACGGCGGAGTTCGCCGAGGACATCGCGGAGACGGCGGTGCCGAAGGCCGCGGACCACAGGGCGAGCCCCACCGCCGTGAACACGGACGGACGGGTGCGCACCGCCGGCGCGGGGGCGAGCAGCGCGGCGACCCGGCGCGGTACGGGTCCCGGGGCCGCGAGTCCCGCGAGGGTCGGCGCCGGCACGCCGCGCGCGACCAGGGCCGCCTTGCCGATCGCGCGGGCGACGACGCGGCGGTCCCGTACCTCGCGGGCGGCCGCCTCGTCGGCCCAGCGCTCCGCGGCGTAGGCGACGGAGGTGCGCAGCGGCCGCAGGAAGGGATTGGCGCGGGCCGCCAGCTGCGTCACGACCAGGTGCCGGTGATGGCGCGCGGACAGATGGGCCCGCTCGTGGGCGAACAGCGCGCGGCGCTCCGGGGCGGCGAGCCGGGAGAGCATGCCGGTGGTGACGACGACACGGCCGCCTGTGCGCGACGGCAGGGCGTAGGCGTACGACGCGTCGTCGGCGAGCACGGCGACGGAGTGGCCGCGCAGCCCGTCGAGGGCGCGGCGCCCGCGCACCCGTACGCGCGCGTGCCGCCCCAGGGTGTGCGCGCAGGCGGCGCAGACCGCGAGCAGGGCGGGGATCGCGACCTTCCCTGCGACCTCGTCATAGGGGACGGCGGCGCGCACCTCGGGGTCGGACCAGCCGTCCGGCAGGGGGTTGCCCGGCAGTTGGGCGGTGCCGACGACCATCAGGAGCGCCAGGCAGAGCGTGCTGCACAGGGCCATCACCCCGGCGACGGCGGTGAGCAGCCGGGTCGCGGTGCGCGGGTGGAGGTGCTGCTCGGCGAGCCGGGCGATCGGCCACGCGGTCAGCGGCAGCACCAGCGGCAGGAAGACGAAGACGCCCATCAGTGGAGAACCCCCGTCGGGTGTCAGTCGTCGGCCTCGGCGCCCGCCTGGCCGAGCAGTCCGCGCAGGAGCTGCTCGTCGTCGGGCGTGAGAGTCGTGACGAAGCTGGCGAGCACGGCTCCGCGGTCGCTCTCGCCGTCGAGCACTTTGCGCATGCGGAAGGCCGCGAGCCCCGCCTCGTCGGAGGCGGGCAGCCACGCGAAGGACCGGCCGGCGCGCTCGCGGGTGACCGCGTCCTTCGCGAGGAGGCGGGTGAGGATCGTCATGACGGTCGTGTACGCGAGGTCGCCGCCGATGCGCTGCTGCACCCAGGCCGCGCTGACGGGCCCGCGTGCGGCGTGCAGCGCGGCGAGCACCTGCGACTCCAGCTCGCCCTGCGCGCGACGGCGCAGCCGCGGCGGCCGCTCGTCGTGCTCGTCGTGGTGCGTCATGCCCGGAAACCCTCCAGCCTCTGCGTACTCCACGGCGGACGGGGAGCGCCCTATCGTAACGGGGCACCGCCGCACGACCCACTTCTACATTCCTGTAGATTTCGGGAAGCCAGAATCCAGTACCCAGAACACGGACCTCAGGAGGACATCGTGGGAGTTTCCCTGGCCAAGGGCGGCAACGTCTCGCTCAGCAAGGAGGCCCCGGGCCTCACCGCAGTCCTGGTCGGCCTGGGATGGGACGTGCGCACCACGACCGGCACCGACTACGACCTCGACGCCAGCGCGCTGCTCTGCGACGACTCCGGCAAGGTCGTCTCCGACCAGCACTTCGTCTTCTACAACAACCTGACGAGCCCGGACGGCTCGGTCGAGCACACCGGCGACAACCTCACCGGTGAGGGCGAGGGCGACGACGAGGCCGTGAAGGTGAACCTCGCGCAGGTGCCCACGGACATCTCGAAGATCGTCTTCCCGGTATCGATCCACGACGCCGAGAACCGCGGCCAGAGCTTCGGCCAGGTCCGCAACGCGTTCATCCGCGTGGTGAACCAGGCGGACGGCGTCGAGATCGCCCGCTACGACCTGTCCGAGGACGCCTCGACGGAGACCGCCATGGTCTTCGGCGAGCTCTACCGGCACGGGGCGGAGTGGAAATTCCGCGCGGTCGGCCAGGGTTACGCCAGTGGGCTGCGCGGCATCGCGTCGGACTTCGGTGTGAACGTCTGACCAGCGCGCGTCCCTGACGACATCCGGCCGCGACCCAGAGGAGACAGACCATGTACGGCGACCAGGAAACGGTGCGCAAGATCCTGACGGAGCTCGGCGACACCTGGGCCGTCGTGGGCCTGTCCAACAACCAGGACCGGGCCGCGTACGGTGTCGCGGCCGTCCTGCAGCGCTACGGCAAGCGGGTCGTGCCGGTCCACCCCAAGGCCGAGACGGTCCACGGCGAACAGGGATATCCGTCCCTGTCCGCCGTGCCGTTCCCGGTCGACGTGGTCGACGTGTTCGTCAACAGCGCGCTGGCGGGCCCGGTCGCCGACGAGGCGGTCGCCGCGGGCGCGCGGGCGGTCTGGTTCCAGCTGGGCGTGGTCGACGAGGCGGCGTACGACAGGACCCGCGCGGCGGGCTTGGAGATGGTCATGAACCGCTGCCCCGCCATCGAGATCCCGCAGCTGGACTAGCCGGTGACCGCCCGGCGTTCCGACGCGATCAGAACTGTTCGCCGGGCCAGTCGAGCAGCCGTGCGCCGATCACCGCGGTCTGCAGCGTGTAGCGGTGCACGGGATCGGCCGGGCTGGCCCCGGTGAGCTTGTGGATGCGGTCGAGGCGGTAGGTCAGTGCGCGCACGCTGAGCGACAGGCGGCGCGCGGCCTCCGCCGCGACACACCCCGCGTCGAAGAACGCGGCGAGGGTGTCGATGAGGGGCTGCGCCCCGCCGCGGGCCTGCCGCAGCGGCCCGAGCGTATGGACCACCAGATCGGCCATGGCCTGCCGGTCGCGGGTCAGCACGGGGTAGACGAGCAGGTCGGCGGCGTGCAGCACCGGCCCGTCGAGCTCCAGGCGGGCGGCCAGGTCCAGGCCGTTGAGCGCCTCCTCGTACGACTGGACGACGCCGCCGGGGCCGGGCTGCGGGCGGCCGATGACGACGCACCCGCCGTCGGTGGCCGCGTACGCGCGCTTGGCGAAGAACGTGAGGACCTCGCCCTGGTCGCCGGGGGCGATGCACACGAGTCTGCCGTCCTTGGTGGTGACCAGGACGTTGCGGCCGCCGAACCGGCCGATCAGCGCGCGTTCGACCTCGCGGGCGACGGTGTCCCCCTCCTCGTAACCTCTGGTGCCCTGGGCGACGGCGACCGCGTGTTCGTAGGAGAGGCGCAGCCCGAAGCGCTCGGCGCGCTCGGCGAGGCGGCCCAGATCGCTGCGGCCGTGCAGCAGGTCGTCGATGAATTCCCGCCGGGCGGCCTCCTCCTGACGGACCGCGAGACGCTGGGCCCGTTCGTAGCCCTCGGCGAGGGCGTCCACGGCCTGTTCGGCCGCGGCCAGCACGCTGTCCACCGAGGCCGCCCCGGCGGCCGGCCAGTGCGCCCGCGTCGCCGCCAGGTGCGCGCGCACCAGCGCCCGCAGCCCGAGCCCGGCGTCGGCGGCCCGCTCCCCGAGTGCGCGCCGCGACTCCAGCTCCTCGCGGGTCAGGCGGCGCCCGGTCGCCGCGGCGGCGGCCAGGATGCCTGCATAACCGTCGAGGTACCCCTCGGGTATGTCGAGCCCCGTCACGTCCGCCCCCGCTGTCGACCGAATCATTTGGGGTCTTTCTAACGCACAAGGGACCGAAGTCTGTCGGCAGGGGGCGCGTAGTTCCTGAGCGGAGGATGGCGTGAACCGACCGTCACCGGTGCGTAACAGCACGCAAGCGCGGGCCGATGTGGAAGGTATGCCTCTGACTGGTGAATACGAGCCCGGTACCTGGGACTGGGCGAGCAAGCAGGTCGATGTGTACGAGCGCTCCGGCGGTACGGAGGGGACGACCATGAAGGGAAAGCCGGTCGTCGTGCTCACCTCGATCGGCGCCAAGAGCGGGAAGCTCCGCAAGAACCCTTTGATGCGCGTCGAACACGCCGGGGAGTACGCCGTGGTGGCGTCGAAGGGCGGTGATCCCGCCAACCCGTCCTGGTACCACAACCTGATCTCCCAGCCGCACGTGGAGCTGCAGGACGGCACGGTGAAGCGGGACTACCGCGCGCGGGTCGCCACCGGCGAGGAGCGGGAGCTCTGGTGGGAACGGGCGGTGGCGGTCTGGCCGGACTACGCCGAGTACCAGAAGAAGACGTCCCGCGAGATCCCGCTCTTCGTCCTGAGCCCGATCGAGTCCTGAACGCCGTGCCCCACGGGCCTACCGTTCCCGCTGCCGGGCGCGGTAGGCCCGCAGGTTCGCCGTGTTGCCGCACGTCCTGACGTCGTGCCAGACGCCGCTGTTGTTGCGGGACCGGTCGTAGAAGGCGACGCGGCAGAGCGGATTGCGGCAGGATTTCAGCCGCCGTGCGGTGTCCGCCCGCTGCCCCTCGTACAGCTCCGCGAGGATCACCGCGACCAGGTGGTGCCGACCGCCACCGCGGGGTTCCAGGCGCACGACTCCGTCCTCGCCGAGTCGCAGCGCGGCCGCGGCGGAGAGCCCCGGGATCGGCGCGGACTCCCCGGTCCCGTCACCCCGCGCCGCGGCCTCCCGCAGACCGTCGCGGCAAGCACGCAGCTCGCGCAGCCCTTCGGCGTCCAGGGTCACTCGGGGCGCGGACCGGCCGGTGGCGTCGGCCCACGCGGCCGCCGCGGCGTCCGCCCAGACCTGCGCGTCGGCCACGTCGGCGAGCAGGTCACGGTGCTCGGGCCCGGCGGCGACGGTGTTGAGCAGGTCCTGGACGAGTCCGAGGCCGCCGGGCGCGGCCTCCAGGCGGTAGCGCTCGGTCGCCGACCAGGTCATCGCGGATCACTCTCTCCAGGATTCGTACGAGGGCGTTTCACTCTGTCACGTCCTCACACCAGGTCGCTCAGCCGTGCGGCGTCGTAGGGCACGGCCTCGTCGAGGCGGCCGGTGAGGGCCTTCGCGGGCCATTCGGGGTCGGCGATGAGCGCGCGGGCGACGGCGACGAGGTCGAACTCCTCGCGCTCCAGGCGGTCGAGGAGCGGTCCGATGCCGGTGACCCCTGAGCGCTGGGTCCGCCCCGGCGCGCCCGCGAACTGCTGGTCGAGGCCGACGGAGCCGACCGTGATCGACGGCTTGCCGGTGAGCTTCTTCGTCCAGCCCGCGAGGTTCAGGTCGCTGCCGTCGAACTCCGGGAGCCAGTAGCGGCGCGTCGAGGCGTGGAAGGCGTCCGCTCCCGCCTCGGCCAGCGGGGCGAGCAGCGCCCCCAGGTCCTGGGGGCGCTCGGCGATCCGCGCGTCGTAGTGGTCGGTCTTCCACTGCGAGAGCCGGAACAGGACCGGGAATCCGGGCGAGACCGCGCCCCGCACGGCGGCCACGATCTCGGCGGCAAACCGGGCGCGGGACGCCGGGTCGCCACCGTAGGCGTCGGTGCGGGTGTTGGTGCCGCGCCACAGGAAGTTGTCGATCAAATAGCCGTGGGCGCCGTGCAGTTCGACGCCGTCGAAGCCGAGGCGTTCGGCGGCGGCCGCGGCCTCGGCGAAGGCCTGCACGACCGCGTCGATGTCGTCGAGGGTCATGGCCCTGCCGTGTTCGTGCCCGTCGAGGTCGAGGCCGGAGGGGCCTTCCGCGGGGACGCCGGGCCACGGTCCGGCGTCGGTCCGCAGCACGCCCGTGTGCCAGAGCTGGGGCATGATCCGCCCGCCCGCCTCGTGCACCCGCTCCGCCACCCGCGCCCAGCCGGCCAGCGCCCGCTCGCCGTGGAAGTGCGGCACCCTGTCGTACGCGGCGGCCGCGTCCCGTCGTACGTAGGTGCCCTCCGTGACGATCAGGCCCGCGCCCCCGGCCGCGCGCCGCGCGTAGTACGCGGCGACGTCCTCACCGGGCACGCCGTCCGGCGAGAAGCGCCGGGTCACCGCCGCCATCGCGATGCGGTTGCGCAGCGTCAGGTCGCCGAGGGCGAAGGGCCGCCCCAACAGGTGTGCGGCGCGCGACGCCTGGTCCCGCCGGGTGTCGCTCCGGGTGCCCGCCGTGGCGGGTAGCGCCGTCTCCACAGTCATCTCCACAGCCTCCATCACAGGTTCCTCTGCTTCTCGAGCACGAGGACTATGAAAGAAGCGTAACCCTTTTACCTCTGTCGGCTTCGGTGAGCTGGATCACCCGGCATCCAGCTCGCGCACGAGATCGATGGCCCGGCCCAGGATGTCGAGGCGCGCGCCGAGCGTGTCGCCCGCCGGGTAGAACCGCA
Source organism: Streptomyces sp. NPDC036815 (assembly GCF_055609205.1). NCBI lineage: Bacteria > Bacillati > Actinomycetota > Actinomycetes > Kitasatosporales > Streptomycetaceae > Streptomyces > Streptomyces sp. NPDC036815. Next base: position 133,088 of record NZ_JBVJPW010000018.1, read on the forward strand.
CCGTGTCCACGCCGGCCGCGCGCCAGACCCTCAGCCGCTCGCGCACCATCTCCTCGGTGCCGATCAGCGTGGTCGCGAGGACCATCTCGTCGGTGACGAGACCGGCCGCGCCGTCGCGGTCGCCCGCCTGCCAGCGCTCGCGGACCTCGGCGGCCACCTCGGCCCAGCCCTGCCTGCTGTAGGCGCTGTTGTAGAAGTTGGTCGTCGCGGAGCCCATCCCGCCGAGGCTGAAGGCGAGTTCTTTCTTGCGTCCGGCGACCATCGCGCCGAGGGCCTCCTCGTCGTCCGCGAACGCCACTTCGGCGCCCTGACAGATATCCAGGTCGGCGCGGGTGCGCCCGGACGCGGTGAGCCCCTCGTCCAGGTGATCGAAGTACGCCTCCTTGGCACCCTCCGGCACGAAACTGGTGCCGAGCCAGCCGTCCGCGACCTCCCCCGTCAGCCGGAGCATCTTCGGGGAGAGGGTGGCGAGATAGACCGGCAGGTCGTGCTCGGCGCGCAGCGACAGGCGCATCGGCCGGGCCTCACCGCCCGGCAGCGGAACGGTGAACTCCCGCCCTTCGTAAGCGATCTTCTCGCCCGACACCGCCTGCCGGACGATCTCCACGGTCTCCCCCATCCGGGAGAGCGGGCGCGCGAACGGCACACCGTGCAGCCCCTCGATCACCTGCGGCCCCGATGGGCCGAGACCCAGCAGGAAGCGCCCCTCCGAGATCTGCGAGAGCGTGAGGGCGGCCCGGGCGATGGCGACGGGGCTGCGGGTGGCGAGCTGGATGATGCCGGAGCCGAGCAGCATCCGCTCGGTGCGGGCCGCCAGGTAGCCGAGCGGGGACGGCGCCTCGGAGCCCCACGCCTCCGCCACCCAGCAGATGTCCATACCGAGCTTCTCGGCCTCGGTGACGAAGTCGACCGTCTCCCGCCAGTTCGCCCCGGACGCCTCGACCGTCGTCGACGTACGCATCACGCACGCACCCCTTCCACGGACTCCGTACCCTCGGCCAGCGCCTTGATCGCGCCGACCGTGGCGGTCATGCCCTGCTCGAACTCCCTCAGCCGCACGAACACGATCTTCTGCTCCTTGTCCGGCATCCGCTCGATCGCGAGGGAGAGCCCCGAGCGCCCCGGGCCCAGCCGCACCCACTGCGTCAGGAGCGTGCCGCCGTCCTGCCGCGCCGCGAGCCCGAACCGCCAGAGGGCGCTGGGCCGTTCCGGATCGCCCACCGCCCAGGAGAACTCGCGCGGCGCCCGACACGCCACGATGCGCGACGTGGTCTCCCACTCCCCCAGTGACGCGTGCCGGCTGCGCCCGGTGAACCGCGCGCCGGGCGCGGGGCCCGTCGCGCCGTCCAGCCAGGCGACCGACTGCAACTCGCCGCTCAGCGCGGGCATCAGGCCGATGTCCGAGACCAGTTCCCACACCCGTTCCGGCGAAGCGGCGATCCGCTCGCCCACCTCGACCGTCGGTCCGTCCGCGTAACGCGCGCCTGTCCACTCCACTGTCGATCACCCTCCATGTCGTGCTCGCCTGAGCTCGGGGCTACCGGCTACCGGCTCCCTGGCCTTGAGAGTTGCGTAGATAGACTCACTCGTCAAGAGTCGGCCCCGGGCGGAGTGCGCACCGGGGTCGCGGTGTCGTCAGCGGTTGAACCGCGCCTGGACGTCCGGGCGTTCGGCGAGGCGGGGCGGGTAGCCGGGGCCCATGCGCGGGGTCGTGTTCGCGGCCGTCATCGGCTCCTTGCAGTCGGCGCACACGACCTCGGCCTGGCTGTCGTGGCCGCAGCGGTCGTGGTGGAAGACGACCGGCGCGCCCTCCTCGCCGCTGAGCCAGCGATCGCCCCAGCTGTTCATGGCGGCGAGCACGCCGAAGAAGTCACGGCCCTTCTCGGTGAGGACGTAGTCGTGGCGCACCGGGTCCTGCTGGTAGGCCCGCTTCTCCAGGAGCCCCTCGTCGACGAGGCGGCGAAGCCGGTCGGTGAGGGTGTTCCTGGCGATGCCGAGCTCGCGCTGGAAGGCGTCGAACCGCTTGATGCCGTAGAACGCCTCGCGCAGCACGAGCGGCGTCCACCAGTCGCCGAGCAGGTCCATCGTGCGGGCGATGGAGCACGGCCAGTTCGCGAAGGAAGTACGCCTCATGATGTCAGCATACGAACTCGCCGTGCCCGCGTGCGCGAGTCTCACGATGAGACCCAGCAGGAAGAGGTGGTGGCAGCGGGACCCGTCGCTTTCCGGGCGGCACGGAATCGCCTTCCCTGTGCTCGCCTTCCCTGGGGCTCGTCTTCTCCGTGCTCGTCACCCCGGGGCGCGCCCGCGACGGGGTCTGCCCGCCGTCAGGCCGGACGCGAACCGGATGTCCTGCACGACCCGGTCCGCGCGCGTACGCCGTCCCAGCCATCGCGCGTAGTTCGGCTTCTCCACGGCGCGCCCGCGCAGCACCCTCCCGCTGCTCGCTGTGATCGTCAGCCCGCTGTAGCCGGCCTCGACGGACCGGATCTCCTGGAGCGGAATCGAATCGACGAGACCCAAATTGCGAACGATCAGCCGGTCCTCGGTCACCACGACGGACGTCCCGAAGGAATACAGGAAACCGGCGATCGCACCACCGAGGAAGATCGGGCAGGCGAGCATGTATTCGGCCGCGGGCGCCCCTGTGAACCACGGCCAGATGGCGCTTCCGCTGAGGAAGAGAAACCCCAAGGACAAGCAGGAGGCGACGACTCTGACCGGCATGGCCACGCGCCATTTCCTGCACAGCCCGACTTCGGCAGACATGATCAACACCATCCCGGTGCGTTTATCGTCGTTCCGCATCCGGCCTGCCCAAGGCCGGTGTTCACACCGTATGTGGCCCCCTGGTACCAGCGGTCCACGCGCAGGGCGTGCTGTGGGACGCCGGCTGCATGACGTCCGGCGGGGAGAAAGCGGCCGACGCCGTTCATTTTACCGAAGTGCGTCAGTGCCTTGCCGCCCGCTGCACCGAGCCCCATGCCGATCAGATATCCGCGGGTATTTCCCTTGCCCCGATCCCAGGCATAGCTGAGGTCGTGCGTGTAATAGTCCGCTCCGAACTTGGCCGCAACGACGACCCCTCCGGCCACCGCACAGGCTCCGAGGGTGCCCGCGACGCACACCAGGAAGCCTGCGCCTTCGGCGTACCCTCGCCAATGGTCACGCACATGGCTGACCACCTTGCCACCGCTCTTGTTCCACGCCTCGCCGAACTGCCCCTTCTTGATGTTGCCCCAGAGGCTGTCCTTGCGACGCCGTTCAGCGTCCTGCCGTTTTTGTGCCTCCCGCGCGGCGGCATCCGCCTTGGCCTTGGCTCTGGCCTTGTCGATTCCGTCGTAGAACTTGTTGCTGACGCCCCGCGACGCGTTGGCGATGCGCACCTGCTGCTTCTGGTACGGCTTGAGGCGGCCGTACCACCTCGTGTAACGCTTGACCGCCCTGACCACCGTCTTGACCATCGTCTTGATCGCCTTCTTGAGCCTCTTGACGAAGCTGCCGAAGAACTTGCCGTCGGGGTCGGCATGGATGACCGGGTTGTTGTTCCCATAAGTGTAGCCGTGCATCTGTTGCGGGTCGGCCGTGTCCATGACCGGGTCGACCGAGATGAAGCGGCCGAGCGAAGGGTCGTACTCGCGGGCGCCGAGGTGCGTGAGGCCCGTGGTGTCCGTGGTGCCGCCCACGAAGCCCCTGTTTCCGGGCCAGTTGACCGACTGCGCGGTGCGCTGTCCACCGAAGATGTGCGTCTTGCGGCGGGTGACGGCCTGGCCCACGCCGAGGAGAACGGCCGTGGTGGCCGTGCCCAGGTGGTCGGAGAGCAGGACGCTGACCTGACCGCCGGTCTTGACCGCGACCGTCTCGTCGCCCGCGGTGTAGTAGCGGGCGCTGCTCTTGGTGCCGTCCTTGTTGAGGGTGAGTTCGTTGCCGCCCGGCAGGTAGAGGGTTGTGGCGTCGGGCGTCTTGGACAGGATTCGGTCGCCGTCCGCGCTGTAGAGGTACTCCGTGGTCCTGCCCGCCTCGACCGCTTTTGCCAGGTGGCCCTCGGCGTCCCAGGACAGGTCCTGCTCACGGCCTCCCGCGTCCCGGCTCGTGGTGTTTCCCGCCGCGTCGTAGGCGTAGCTGTCCGTGGAGCTCTTGCCCGCCACGGTACTGGTGACAGAGGTCAGCGCGCGGCTTGCCGCCCCCTTCTCTCCGTAGGAGTAGGTGCGCTTGACGTCGTGGGTGGCCAGCGGGTCACCGTCGATCCTGTGCTGGGTCTCCGTCCTGCGGTTGCCGATGGCGTCGTACGTGAAGGTGTGCCAGTACGCTTCCGGTCCGCCCACCTTCGGAGACGTGCCGCCTTCGTTGCCGTCGGCGTCGGGCTTGGCCGCGCAACTGTCGGTCGCCGTCCAGGCGTTGGTGACGCGACGCAGGGCGTCGGTCGTGAAGCACTGGGTGTCCACGGAGCGCTGCTCGTCCTGGCCGGACGCGGTGACGAGCCTGTTGATGTTGCCCGCCACGTCGAAGCCGTAGCGGACGTCGTCGATGCGGGCGGGTCCGGTCTCGCGGTCCGTGGTGGTGCGGATCAGGTTGCCCGTGTGCTCGTCGTATTCTTTCGTGTCCCACACATGACGCCCCTTGGGGCCGTACTCGGTGCGCAGCGGGCGGCCGAAGGGGTCGTAGGTGATGTTGTTGACGAGGACGGGCGCGGTGGGTCCCGTCATGACGAGCTGGTCGTAGGGGAGGCTGCTGCCGTAGCGGTTGGTGACGCGTTCGGCGGCCTGCCCGGGCAGCGCGGGCTGGCGGGTCCAGTCGAGGAGTCCGGTGCGTGCGTTGTAGCCATACGTCCACTGGTAACTGGCCGCGAGGGCGCCTTCCCGCGCGGGGACGCTCACTTTGGTGGCGGTGGGCTGGTAGCGGTCGTCGAGGCCGGTGGTCTCGGTCACGTATTCCTGGCCGCCGGTGTGCCGGGTGGACTTGGCGAGCTGCCCCTTGGCGACCGTGTCCCAGGTCCACGAGGACAGGACCGTCTTCCCCTCCCGCACGGCGGTCTTACGGCCGAGGGCGTCGTAGGTGGTGAACAGCGTGGTGCCGCGGGCGTCGGTCGTGGTGAGCGGGCGGTCCGCGGCGTCGTAGGTCGCGCTGGTGACGCCCTTGTCCGGGTCGTAGGTCTTCGTGGTCCGGTCGCGGTGGTCGTAGGTGTACGTCCACTTGGCGCCGGTCGGATCGGTGACCGTCTTCTGCTTGCCCGAGGGCGTGTAGGTGTACGTCGTCGACTGGGATGCGGTGCGGTCGGCGTCGGTGTACTGGATCAGTTCGGTGGTCCGGTCCTGGGCGTCGGTGACCGTGGTGGTCGCCGTGTCGCCCTTCGGCGGAATGACGGTGGTGCGGTCGCCGCCATACAGGGTGGTGGTGCGGGTGACCTCGTCGCCGTACTTCTCGCTGATCTGCGCGGTCGGGCGCCCTGCGCCGTCGAAGGTCGTGCGGGTCGCGTCGGGAGCCTTGGTGTCGTCGCCGGTCACCAGCTGGCCGGAGGGATCACCGGTGGCGTAGTAGGCGTCGTAGGTCTTCCACTCCAGGCCGCGGGAGTCGTACTTCTTCTCGCCGATGACGCGGCCGACCCCGTTGGCGGAGGGCGCCTGGGTCTCGCGCTCGCGCAGCAGGCCGTCGTGGAAGGCGTACTCGGTGCGGTAGTCGCCGCCGTGTCGCAGTGTCCTGGTGGTGACCACGGTCGGCTTCGTCCTGGATACCGTGTACGTGAACTGCTTGCTCGGCGTATCCGCGTGGTCGGCCTTCGTCCAGCCCGGCTCCCACACCTTCGTCACCCGCCCCATGCCGTCGTAGGTGGAGTCGGTGCGCTTGCCGTTGGCGTCCGCCTTTGCGGTGGGCAGCCCCCGGCCGGGGTCGGACTCGGTGATTTCGGTGTGGCCGAGGGCATTGGTGACGGCGGTCCTGGTCGGCGCGTGGCCAGTGGCGGGGGTGTACTCGGTGGTGGTCTTCGCGCCGGCGGCGTCGGTGGACACCGTGGTCCTGCCGTGCCGGTCGGTCTTGTTCCGCTCCACGGTGAGGAACCCGGTGCCGGCCGCGTTCTGTTCGTCAGCCCGGGTGACGTCGCCTCTGGTGGGGGCGGCTCCCAGGGTCGTGGAGTTGTCGAAGTAGGTGCGCTTCTCGGAGACCAGGTCCTTCGGCAGGTTCGGCGCGGTGCCGCAGGCCTTGGCAACCGTCTTCACGGAGGCCGCGAACTCGACCATGTTCTTGTCGGTGTTGCGGGCGTACGTCGTGGTGGTGCAGGTTTCGTCGCCGGACTTGGCGGTGTCGCCGTGGTCGGACTCGGTGGCGAGCCGGCCGTGAGCGTCGAAGGTGCGCTCGACCTTGGTGCGGCGCCAGCCGTCCCCCACTGCCGTGCGGTCCGTCTCTGTCCCACCGTCGTCGGCCATGAACGACTGGAGCGCCGGAAGGCCCTCGCGTTTGCGGGTCGCCGTGGCCGCCGACTTCCAGGGGACCGAGGCGGACGCCTCGACGACCTTGCCGCCCTCGAAGGTGGCCTCGTCGCGGGTCATCCCCGCGAACACGGGATGGTCGGTGGCCTCGACGCCTTCGGAGTCCTTGACCCCGGCGCCGTCGAGGCCCCGGAAATAGCGGGTCTCGGTACGCAGCTTCGGTCCGTCGGCGCCCGTTCCCGTCTCCGTCCTGACCTGTCCGTATCCGCGGTAGTCGGCGTGGGTGCGGTACTTGGCCTCGGTGAACTCGTCCTGCGACTTCGCCCAGGCGGCGCCGCCGAGGTAGGTGTAGTCGGTCTGCTTGGCGGGCGCGCCGCCGACGTTGTCCTCTTCGCGGACCTGGGTGACCACATAGGTGTGGAACCAGTCCTTGAGTGGCTTGTAGTCGGCTCCCGGCGAGTCCGGTGAGGTCCAGTAGACGGGGTAGCAACGCTTGGTGTTGGTCTGCTCGGCGGGCAGGCTCTTGGCCGAGCATTCGGGGGCGGAGTAGGTGACGCCGATGGTGCCGCCGGACTCGGTGTCGATGGCGTGGACGCGATAGCGGATGAGCGGCGGGATGCCGTCGCCGGTCTTGTCGACGCGGTTGGACAGCTGGGTGCCGCGGAAGGTGACGGCGGGCAGCGTCTCGTCGACGCCGCCGGTGTAGCCGGTGCGCTGCACGCTCTTGAGCCACAGGGCGGGTGATGAGCCGTCACCGGTGGAGGGGAAGGAGTGCGTCAGCTTCCAGGAGTCGACCTTCTGGTAACCGGAACCGGCCCGGATTTCGGTGGTGATGCCACGGATGCGTTTGCGGGACCAGAAGGAGGGGCTGTAGCGGTCTTTGCACGCCTCCTTGGCCTTGCAGTACTGGTCGAAGGGGACGTCGGGCCAGTGCTTGGCGTTGGCCGCCGTGAACTTGCCCGCCGTGCAGTCGAACGAAGAGGTATCGAGGCAGCGTTCGGCGGCGGTGAAGGTGACTTTCGCGGCGGGGGTGCCGGTGTACAGGTCGTCGCTGCGCAGCCCGTACTCGATCTTCTTCAGGTAGCCGCCGCGAGTGTAGGGCGTGGCCGTCGACGTGCCGTCGGCCAGGCTGACGTTGCGCCCGTAGCGGTTCTGTTCCTTGCCCCAGTAGTAGGCCATCGCATCGCCGTGCGGGGTGACGACGTAGTCGAGGTTCCAGCGCCAGCCCTGCTGACACCACGAGTCGGCGAAGGCGTCCTTGTGGCACGGTTCGCCCTCGTGGTTGCCGTGAACGGGCACGGTCCAGGTGGAATTCGTGGTGGTCTTGCCCGCATTCCAGCCGGGCAGCTTGTGGTAACCGAAGAAGTACTGGACGCCCGCGGTGTCGGTGACCTTCCAGTACTCCCCGTCGTTGTCGCCGTTCCCCCGCGCCGCGTCCTTGACGAGCTCGACCTTGCTGCCGTCGTCGTGCTGCGGCTTCCAGGTACCGGTGGCGTCGTCGCGGACGAGCTCGTTGGTGGAACCCCCCAGGGACAGCACGGCGTTGGCGCCGCCCCAGCAAAGGTCCCCGTTCTTGGCCTTGTTGTTGCCGTCCTTCATGTCCGCGTTGCAGGACTTGTAGCGGCGCTCGATGAAGCCGGGCTCCAGGCTCCAGCCGTCACCGACGTTGTTCGCCTGGTTGTTGGTGGCTGCGGTACGGCCGTCGACCGAGGAGGAGGAGTAGCCGAGGGAGAGCTCGGGGCCCAGGTCACCCGGCACTTCCGGGGTGTTCAGGTCGTATGACCAGGAGAAGCCGCCGGATGAATCACCGGCCTCCCACGATCCGGACGAGGACAGGGGCGTGGCCCGGAAGTCCCCGCCACCCCCGCTCGCGCCGGCCGGGGCGGCCTGCACGGCGAACAAGGAACGGGCCCGGCGGACGGGCGCTTGAGCGCCGGACTTCACTGCTGCCGACGCCTTCGCGCTGGGTTTGCGAACGTCGCGGGCCTCGGCCGCCTCCCCCAGGTCGACCCGCGCTCTGAGCATCTGCTTGTCCGCGTCGTTACGGGCCGACTCGACCGGAACGGCCGCGCAGTCACCGTGGCGGGAGCCGGTCAGCGCGCACTCCGGGACCTTCGCCAGCGTCAGCCGCAATGCCCAGTCGGCTCCCAGGGCGTTGCGGAACGACGAGTAGTCGACACCGAGTTCGGCGTCACCGCCGCCGGACTCGACGGACAGCAGAACTCCGGAGACTCCCGCCTTTTCGGTGCTCTTGCGATCGAGGACCTCGACGGAGACTTCACCGGGGACGGAATTCTTGACCGGAGCGATATCCACAGGCAGCGAGCCTGCTGTCAGCTGCTTCCTCGCGTCCTTCGCGCCGGAAGCCGGGATCTCAGCCTTGGCCGAGCCGGGGGCGGGCCAAGCGGCGTCGGGCACGCTCCGCCAGGTCTTCTTGCCTGCTTCGTCTTTCGAGGTGGCCTCGCCCCCCTCAACCGGCGTGACGGGTACCGGCTTTGTACTCTGCAGTTCACGCAGGGACAGTCTGGTCATCGCCAACGTCTCGGCGGTCAGCAGTCCGCTCAGCAGGGCCGTGGCCGTCAATGTGGTGACCACACGTCGGGTGCGGCGCCTTCTTCGGTCCGAACGCCCGGGCCTGGGCCCGGAGTTTATTCGAGAAGGCACTCGCATTTTGTTCAGACTCCCGCATCAAAGACCGATGGACGCCGGAGAACCTAGCACGCCCTTTACCCATTCATGACACGGACATCAACGCACTCCATTGCCATGACCTTCGACGTGAGAGTTGCCGACCGAAGCCTCTTGACCTGGACTGCCTTCCTCAAGTAGCCGACCCCGTTAATGACTTTCTCCGATACCGGAAACACAACCCCTTTTGACGCATGCTTTACTTGCCCGGGTTCCCGAGGATTGAATGAAGAGGAAGACGCATGCCTTGTCGTCCGCACTCCAGATGGCGAATTGGGCTTGCGGCCCTGGTTGTTGGCGCTCTGTCAGCAGGGCTCGGGGTGACGTCCGTTCCCACCGCCGTGGCCGACCCGCAGCCGCAAGGCGGTGAGCGATCGGCCACGGAACCGAACGAGGAGGCCACCGCGTCACGACAGGCCGCGCGCAGCGGGGACCGGGTCGAAGTCGTATCCCGGCGCACCGAATACGCCACGGTCCACGCCAACCCCGACGGCACCTTCACGCAGGACACCTCGACCGTGCCTGTCCGGACGAAGGTGGACGGCAAGCTCGTCGACGTCGACGAGACCCTGGTGCAGCGGTCCGACGGCACGCTTGCTCCGCGGGCCGCCTCGGTGGGCGTGCGGTTCTCCGGGGGCGGAAAGAAGAACCCGCTGGCCATCATCGTGCGGGACGGTCGCTCCATGAGCGTGGGCTGGCCGGGCGAGCTGCCCACGCCACAGGTCGACGGGGCAACTGCCACGTACCCCGACGTACTCCCTGGCGTGGACCTGATGTTGCGGGCTTCGGTGAACGGCTTTCAGCAGGTGCTTGTCGTCAGGAACGCCGACGCGGCCCGCGATCCAGCACTCAAGTCGCTGCGCTTCGCCTTGGCGAGCGACGGTGTCGACGTGCGGACCGACGGGGAAGGGAACCTCACCGCACGCAACCCCGCGGGGAAGGTCGTCTTCACCGCGCCGACCCCGACCATGTGGGACTCCTCCGGCGGCGACACCGCCGACGCGCCTGAGGCCGGCCGGGTCGGCAAGGCTCTCGCCAGGTCCACCGGGAGGACGGCGCCGCGCGCCGACGAGCCCGTTTTCGAGCCTCGCGAAGGCGCGGGCGAGTCCCGGATGCCGATCCGCGTGGACGGCGACGAGATGGTCCTCACCCCCGACCGGGACCTGCTGACGCACCCGGGGACGGTCTACCCGGTCTACATCGATCCATCTGTCTCCAGCCCGCGCCTCGGCTGGACCTCCGTCTCCAAGAAGCACCCGGGCACTTCGTACTGGAACCACTCCTCGCACGTCGCGCGGGTCGGTCACGAGTCGGAGACCGGGGGCACCTGGCGGTCCTTCATCCAGTTCAACCCGCGCTCACTGCACGGCAAGCAGATCACCAAGTCCACGATGCGGATCAAGAACACGCACTCGTGGTCGTGCACGAAGAAGCCGGTCGAGCTGTGGCTGACCGCGGCGATCTCTTCGACGACGACGTGGAACAAGCAGCCCGCATGGCGGGAAAAGTACGCGACCGTCAACGGAGCCAAGGGCTGGTCGAGTTCCTGCCCCGCGGGCAACCTTGAGTTCGACACCGCCAAGGTCACCGCCAAGGCCGCCGCGGGCAAGTGGAACAAGCTGGCGCTCGGCCTGCGCGCCGACGAGTCGAACGTCAACGCGTGGAAGAAGTTCGACGCACGGACCGCGGTGCTCTCCACCACATACAACAGCAAGCCGAACCTGCCCACCGCCGTCGACACCGTGCCCTCGACCGCCGTCGGTGGCCGCTGTGGCGACAACGGCACCCACGTCACGCTCGGCAACACCGACGTCCAGCTGACCGCGAAGGTGTCCGACCCGGACGGCGGCACCCTCACCGCCCGCTTCCACCTGTGGCCCACCGGCAAGCACGACGCGAAACCCGGCCTCATCGTCAACCGCGACATCAAGGTCTCCAACAAGGGCGTCGCCCGCACCACCGTCTCCAAGAGCCTGCTGGGCAAGCACACCGGCGCGGCGAAGGGCAACTTCTCCTGGAAGGTACAGGCACGCGACGGCAAGGCCGCCTCTGACTGGCGCCCCGCTCTCGGCGCCCCCGGCTGCCGCTTCGCGTTCGACCCCGACCGGCCTTCCCGCCCGCCGTCGGCGGTCTCCGCGCAGTTCCCCGACGGGAAGGACGGCAAGCCCGAGAAGACCGCAAACGCCCGTACGGAGGGCTCTTTCACCTTCTTCGCGGGCGGCGTCGGCGACGTGGTGAAGTACGAGTACAGCAGCGACTGGGACCCCACACTCCGCAGCGCCTCCGCGGCCAAGGTGGGCGGCAGCGCCACGGTGAAGCTCACCCCGCCCTCTGCGGGCCCGCACCGCCTGATCGTCCGCTCCCTCGACCGGGCGAACAACCGCTCGGATGCGGCTGTCTACTCCTTCTACGCCGACTCTCCCGGACAGCCCGACGAGCCCGGCGACCTCAACGGCGACGGCAATCCGGACCTCCTCGCCTTGCGCGCGAACGGTCAACTCGCCCTCTACCCGGGGCTCGGGGACGGCCGCCCGGCCACCGCCTCCCCCGCGAGCAGTCGTTCCTTCGACGGCTCCCTCATCACCCATCGCGGCGACTGGAGCGGCGACGGTTATGAGGACCTCATCGCCACCACCGGCGCCAAGGGCTCCCGTCAGTTGCACATGTATCCCAATAACGGCTTCGGATACGCCTGCACCAACCACGGTGAGGCCGCTCAGGACGCCGCCTGCGAGGACCAGCGGCTGGACCTCACCGTCTCAGACGAGGCCGACGACCACTTCAAGAACGCCGACCAGATCCTCGCCGTCGGCGACGTGGACGGGCCGACCGACCTGGACGGCGACGGCGAGATCGGCGAGTGGGACCTGCCTTCCTTCCCCGACCTGCTGGTCAAGGAGGGCAAGCACCTCTGGCTCTACTACGGCCACCCGTACGGCTACTTGGACGAGTACGCCGAACCCGTCCTCATCGGCGAAGACGACTGGGCGGATTACGACCTCGCCGCCCCCGGCGACGTCACCGGGAACGGCCGTGTCGATCTCTTGGCCCGTAAGAAGTCCACTGGCGAACTCTTCCTCGGCCAGGGAACAGGGCCCGACGGCGCAGGATTTGGTGACCACGCGGCGCGGACCCGCTTGGCCACCGGCTGGACCCCGGCCGCCGTCCCGCTACTCACCTCTGGAAGCGACGCGGACAATGACGGCCGACCCGACCTGTGGTCCTCCACCGTCGGCCCAGTCACAGGTCTGAGATTCCACCCCCTGCTCACCCCGAAGGGCCTGGGCGACGCCCGCACAGTCGACACCGGCTCCTGGAGCGACCTGCAGGCGCTGAGCTGACCGCTCGACATGGGGGGGGAGGGGAGCCCGGCCCCTTCCCTCCCCAATACCGGTTCGAAGCCACCCGTTCGTGTTGTTCCGCGTGCTCTCCACGCGGAAAGAGATGGTGCACCGGCCGGTACCCGGTACGACATCAAGGAGGCCCAGCTGTGGCCAGCCAGTTCCAGCGGGACAAGCTCGAGGCGATGTTCGCGGCCTTCGACGCGGATGGCGACGGTTACCTCCAAGAAGGCGATTTCGAGGCGCTCGCGGTCCGCTGGGGACGGTTGCCCGGCGTAGAGCCGGGCACCGAGTTGCGAGCTCGCGTCGAAGAAGTCTGCATGGGCTGGTGGCGCACTCTGCGCGCGGCCGCCGACGCCGACCGCGACGGCAAGGTGGACATGGACGAACTCCTTTCGGTGGTCGACGAGTTGCCGACCATGCGAGAGGAGGTCGCGGCCACGGCCGACGCCCTCTTCGACGCCGTGGACACGGACCGGGACGGCCGCATCTCGCCGGATGAGCACCATCGACTCGTCGAGACGTGGCACGGACAGCCACTCGACACGCGGGCCGTCTTCCCCCTTCTCGACCTCGACCGGGACGGCTACCTCACCCGGTCCGAGTTCGCGACCCTGTGGACCCAGTTCTGGATCAGTGACGACGCCGCAGAACCCGGCAACCTGGTCTGCGGCCGCATCCCCGGCCAGAGCACCGGAAGAGCGCACGGCATCCGTTAGCCGTACGGGCGGAGAGGGACGGCAGCCGGACGATCGCGTCGATGGTGGGGCCGAGACGGTCGCCCCAGCCGAAAGGCCCCCCCGGCGCAGGACGAGGTACCACGCGAGGTCCAGGGCAAGGGCGAGCAGCGTCACGGTCCGCAGGACGTCGTGCCCGGTGCCGGTGAACGCCGGAGCGGCGACGAGCTTGGCGCCCGCGAGCGCCGAGATCGCGAGGTCGAAAGCGGGCGAAGGCCGCCGCGTACAGCGCGAGGCCCAGCCAGGCGACGCAGACGAGCACCAGCGCCGCGCGGGAGAGCGTCCCGTGGCCGAGGAGTCGCAGGCCGACGGAGAGGATGCCGGTCGCCATGACCGCGGAACCGGCCGCGGGCGTCAGCCCCGTCCACCAGGTGGCGAGGCGTGTCGCGCGCGTCATCGGCGTTCCGGGGCCCTGGCTCATGGCCCCAGCATCGGCGCCCCGGCCGGGACACGCCGGCCGGTCGGAGCCGGTCGGCGTGCCGTTCCGGCATGACTGGATCTCCCCTTGCCAAGCCGACGTGTGCCTGTCCGACCTGCGGGTACCCGGCCGCGACGACGAGCTGAAGGAGAAACGTGGCTGCACATCGCAAGAACATCTTCGTGATCGGTCTGGACGAGGCCAACCTGCCCACCCTGGGCAGCATCCCGCGCGCGGCGGAGTACCGCTTCCACCCCCTGCTCACCGTCGAGGAGCTGCAGGGCGGCGAGGTGTCGGTACCGGAGCTCATCGACAAGGCGCAGGGAATCCTCGACTCCTTCGACGGCACCATCGATGCGATCGTCGGCTACTGGGACTTCCCCGTCAGCACCCTCGTGGCGATCCTGGGCGACCGCTACGGCACGCACCACACCAGTCTTGAGTCGATCGTCAAGTGCGAGCACAAGTACTGGAGCAGGCTGGAGCAGCAGAAGGTCATCGACGAGCATCCGCGCTTCGGCCGGGTCGATCTGGACACGGACGACCCGAAGCCGCCCGAGGGCGTGCGGTTCCCCATGTGGCTCAAGCCCGCGCTCTCGTACTCCTCCGAGCTGGCCTACGGCGTCAAGGACGAGGACGAGTTCCGCGAGGCCTGCGCCCGCATCAAGGAGGGGATCAGCCGGGTCGGGCGTCCCTTCGAGCACATACTCCAGCAGGTGGACCTGCCGCCCGAGATGGAGGGCGTCGGCGGCGAGGTCTGTCTCGCCGAGGAGGCCCTCTCGGGCATCCAGGTCGCCGTCGAGGGGTACGTCCACGGGGGCGAGGTCACCGTCTACGGCGTCCTCGACTCGATCAACTACCCCGACTCGTCCTGCTTCCTGCGCCACCAGTACCCCTCCACCCTGCCGGAGCCCGTGCAGCAGCGCCTGCACGACGTGTCGAAGCGGGTGATACGGCAGATCGGCATGGACGCGGCGACCTTCAGCATCGAGTACTTCTACGACCCGGGCACCGACGCCATCAACCTCCTGGAGATCAACCCCCGGCACTCCCAGGCGCACGCGGAGCTCTTCGCCTACGTCGACGGCGTGGCCAACCACCACTGCATGGTCAGCCTCGCCCTCGGCGAGGACCCCGCGCTCCCCTACCGGGAGGGTCCGTACGAGGCGGCAGCCAAGTGGTACTACCGGTGGTTCGCCGACGGCGTCGCGCACCAGGTGCCCGAGCGCGCGGAGATCGACCGGATCGAGCGCGAGATCCCGGGCTCCCGCATCGAGGTCGGCGTCGAGGAGGGCCGCAAACTGTCCGACGCGACCGACCAGGACAGCTACAGCTTCGAGCTGGCCCACATCAGTACCGGCGGCGACAGCGAGGAGGACCTGCGCCGCAAGTACGACCGCTGCGTCGCCGCCCTCGGACTCGCCTTCGACGCCACCGAGCCCGGCGGACGCCACCTCACCAACGACTGACCACGGAACCAGCAGCACGGACCCGCCTGCCCGGCGGGGGAAGCAACCGAGAGGACGGCACGGCCCCATGCGCTACGTGGACAATCTCCCGTACGCGACGAAAGAAGAAGAACACGTCGTCATCCCCATGTCCGACGGCATCCGGCTGTCGGCCCGCATCTGGCGTCCCACGTCCTCGGACGACGCTCCGGTGCCGGCGGTCCTGGAGTACATCCCGTACCGCAAACGCGATCTGAGCTCTCAGCGCGACTCGATGCACCACCCCTACATCGCGGGGCACGGGTACGCGTGCGTGCGGGTGGACCTGCGCGGGACCGGTGAGTCGGAGGGCCTGCTCACGGACGAGTATCTGGAGCAGGAACAGACCGACGCCGAGGAGGTGCTCGCCTGGCTGGCGGAACAGCCCTGGTGCGACGGGGCGACCGGCATGATGGGCATCTCCTGGGGCGCGTTCGCCGCACTGCAGGTCGCGGCCCGTCGGCCGCCGAGCCTGCGCGCCGTGGTCATCTCCTCGTTCACCGACGACCGGTACGCCGACGACATGCACTACATGGGCGGCGCCATGCTGTCGGACAACCTCGCCGAGGCGGGCACCATGTTCGCCTACGCCACCTGTCCCCCGGACCCGGCGGTCGTCGGCGACCGCTGGCGCGATATGTGGCGGGAGCGGCTCGACCACGCCAAACCCTGGGTCCTGGAGTGGCTGCGCCACCAGCGCCGCGACGCGTACTGGCGGCACGCTTCGGTCTGCGAGAACTACCAGGACGTACGCTGCCCCGTCCTCGCCTCCAGCGGCTGGGCGGACGGCTACTCCAACGCCGTGACCCGACTCCTCGGCCATCTCGACGTGCCCCGCAAGGGCCTCATCGGCCCCTGGTCGCACAAGTATCCGCACCTGGGCGAGCCCGGCCCCGCCATCGGCTACCTGCAAGAGGTGGTGCGCTGGTGGGACCACTGGCTCAAGGGCGAGGACAACGGCGTGATGGACGGGCCGATGCTGCAGGCCTGGATGCAGGAGAGCGTGCCGCCTTCGACGTCGTACGAGGAGCGGCCCGGCCGGTGGGTCGCCGAGCCGGAGTGGCCCTCGCCGCGGATCGAGCAGGTCAGCCACCCGCTGCTGCGGCACCGCATCGTGATGCCGAAGAGCGCGGAGGGCCCGGAGGGCGCGGAGGACACGGCGGAGGCCGGGACGCCGGAGGGCGAGGCCATGACCGTGCAGTCCCCGTTGTCCGTCGGCCAGTTCGCCGGCAAGTGGGCGTCCTACAACGCACCACCGGACCTGCCCTACGACCAGCGCGAGGAGGACGGCGGGTCACTGGTCTTCGACTCCCCCGAGCTGCCCGAGACCGTGGAGATCCTCGGCTCCCCGGCCGTGGAGCTCGACCTGTCGGTCAGCGAACCGGTGGCCACGGTCGCCGCACGCCTCTCCGACATCGCCCCCGACGGGAGCGCCACCCGGGTCACCTACGGCGTGCTCAACCTGACCCGCAGGGACGGCACCGGCGAACCCGAGCTCCTCGAACCGGGCCGTCGCTACCGGGCGACCCTCCAGCTGAACGGCGTCGCCCAGGCGTTCCCGCCCGGCCACCGCATCCGGCTCTCCCTGTCCACCTCGTACTGGCCGCTGGCCTGGCCCCCGCCGCGGCCCGCGCTGCTCAGCGTGTACGAGGGGTCCAGCGCCCTGCGCCTGCCGGTGCGCCCGGCCGCGGAGCCGGACGGCGCGTCCCAGCGTCCCTTCGGCGAACCGGAAGGCACCCGGCCGCTCGCCACCACCCAGCTCACGCAGCCGGCCCAGCGCTGGGAGGTCAAGCGGGACCTGATCGGCTACGACTGGGCGCTCGAGATCGTCAAGGACCGGGGCACCGTGCGCTACGAGGAGATCGGCCTCGACGTCGGCTGCCGGGCCTACGAGCGGTACACCGCGACCGGGGACGACTTCACCTCCGTGGGCGGTGAGACGGACTGGACGATGCGGTTCCAGCGTGGCGACTGGGACGTGAGCGTGCGGACCCGCACGGTCCTGAAGTGCGACGAGGACCGCTTCTTCGTCGACGCGACACTCGACGGCTACGAGGGCGAGCGCCGGGTCTTCTCCCGCACGTGGAACGAGACCCTGCCGCGCGACGGACTCTGAACCGCCGCACCCCGGACGGCGGCGCGGCGGCCCGGCTCGCCGCGCCGCCGCTGCGACCCGGCTCATGACACAGGCCTCAGGACGGTCCGGGCACCGGCACGTCGACCAGCGGCGCGGGCAGGGCGCCGGTCTCGCCTGTGCGGGCGAAGGCGACCCACGCGGCGCGCATGGCCCTGCCGAGCCGGTCGGTCTCCTCCCAGGGGGTGTCCCCCAGCATCGGGGACGACCGCCAGGCGTCGCGGGTGCCGAGGAGCAGGGGCAGTTCGAGGCAGTGGGCGGCGCCGAGGGGGGATCCGGCCGGGCGCCAGTCGAGGCGGTACGCGTGCGCCCGGGCTCCGGCGCGGGCCAGCCGCGCGCCGAAGCGGGCGAGAGGCACCTCGTACACCTCGCGGGTCCGCTTCACCGGATCGTCGTCGTCCCGGCAGAACACGATCATGTCGTCGGCGTTCCAGCCGTACAGGACGTCGATGCCCCGTACGTTCTCGTCGGCCGCGTCCCCCGGGCCGGGGAGCGGGGCGAGGCCGTCGACCGGCATGAAGGCGGGCTCCATCGTCCGGCCCGAGGTCCGCAGGTGCGTCAGCGCCGTCTCGTTCTGGGCCGCCAGGATCGCGGGGACATCGGCCGCGTGCGGGTCGCGGCCGAGGGCGTCGGCGAAGATCCTGCCGAGTGCGAGGGACTCCGCGTGGGGGCGTGCGGTGAGGTCGATCGGGGCGCTCTGCAGGATGGCGCGGCGGAAGAGGCCGCGCGCCTCGGGCAGTTGCATCAGGAGGTGCACCGAGATGCCGCCGGCGGATTGGCCCATGACCGTGACGTTCGACGGGTCGCCGCCGTACGCGGCGATGTGCGTCCGCACCCAGCGCAACGCCTCCACCTGGTCGTACAGGCCGAGGTTGCCCTCGCTCACCCCGTCGAGGCAGAGGTAACCGAGCGCGCCCAGACGGTAGTTGACGCCGACCACGACCACGTCGCCCTCGGCGGCGAGAGCGCCTCCATCGTACCAGTCCAGGAGGCCCGCGCCGCTGCTGAATCCGCCGCCGTGCAGCCACACGAGCACCGGTCTCGCCCCCGAGTCCCGCGCGGGGGTGGTGATCGACAGGTTCAGGCAGTCCTCGCCCTGCGGGCGGCCGTCGCGCGGCGATCCCATCACCGCGTCGAGCCGGGAGGGGGGCTGCGGGGCGATCTGCCCGCTGGACGGGCGGGAGTCGCCCTCCGTCACCGGGCGTGGTCGGGCGAAACGTTCCGCCGTGGCGTAACGCATCGGCCCGGTGCGGACCACTTCCGTGGGGAGCGTCGTCGAGTCGGTCATCCTTGCCCACCTTCCGTGGCGCGTACCTCTGCTCGGCGAAGTCTCCGCCACCGAGCGGATCGGCGCCACTGACGCGCACCCCGCCCCTCAGCGCCGGAAGTGGATCCGCACCACCGCGCCTTCCGGGTCGAAGCGCTCGGTGACCAGGTCGCTCAACTGCCGTACGACCCACAGGCCATGCCCGCTCGCGGCTCCCGGCGCGGGCGGGATGTGCCCCGGATAGCCCGTGTCCCGCTGTCCCGGTCCCGCGGGCCTGCCGCTTCCGGCGTCCGCCACCTCGCAGACGATCCAGTCGGTATCGCACCACAGGCGCAGCACGCCCCGGCCGCCGCCGAACCGGACGGCGTTGACCACGGCTTCGTGCACGGCGGCGACCATGTCGCGCGCGCGGTCCTCGGAGACCCGGCAGCGTCGGGCGTACTCGGCGACGGCGAGGCGCACCGCCACCGACTCGCCCCGGGCGAAGGAGACCGAGCGGACCGACGCGGACGGTTCGGCCACCCCCGGTGAGGTGCGCGCCAGTTCGTCGCACTCGGCGTAGAAGTCGGGCGGGACGGTGTACCGGCCGACGGGGGCCGGGCCGTCGGAGGTGACGGTCACTTCGGGGTGGGTGCTCGCGGCGGCCGCGAGCACGTCGCCGGGCAGCGTGCGGGCGTCGTAGGGGCACACGATCCAGTGGCCGGAGTCGGCGAACGCCACGTTGATCAGCGATTCGTAGCGCTTCCATTCCCGGGTCTCGACGTCCGTACGCCCCGTCCAGACCGGCTCGCCGATGACGCGGACGCGGCGCGTGCCGCCCCCGTCGCGTTCGGTGCAGTAGGCGTTGTAGCGGCCGAGGGTGCGGGACGGGAAGTGGTACCAGTCCAGGGCGTCGACGAAGTCGACGTCCCGCGCGGCTTGGCCGAGGGCGTCCCGCAGCAGCGTGATGTTGTCGCGGCCTACTACGGCGAGCACCGCGTCGCCCGCCGTGAGGCCGTCGCGGACGAAGCCCACCGTGCCGGACAGGAACTCCTCGTCCGAGGCGTAGCACAGCGCCTGATGGACGAAGCCGGTGCGCGTCATGTCTCTTCGCGTCCCTTTCCCATGTCCAGGCCGGGCATACGGTCCCAGCCGGTGACGCGCATGACCCTGCGCAGATGCGGGGCGACGCCATGGAGGACCAGGCCGCCGCCCAGCGCGTACAGGCCGACGCCGGTGAAGACGAACAGGCGCAGCGCGCACACGTCGATGAAGGTGAGGTCGCGCATGTCGAGGCGGGTCTGGTGCGGGCCGTCCGTCCGCTCGGTGGCGCGCACGGTCTCGGCGTGCAGCGCGCGGGCCACCGCGGTGACATTGCTGTCGTCGATCTCACCGCACAGGGCGAGGCCCGGTGGCGTGAACGTCCGGGTGATGCGCAGCAGTTCGTCCTGCCATACGTTGTCGGCGACGGCTCGGCCGTGGTGGAGGGCGTCGAGCGCGGCCAGTTCGCGCGGGTCGAAGAGGCGGCGGTCGTACAGGCACAGGCCGAGTGCGGGCAGCGTCGCGAAGGCGGGGTCGAGTAGCCGCTCGGCCTCGCAGAGCGCCTCGGACGGCAGGTCGGTACGGGTCGAGGCCACATCGAGGGCGACCCGCAGCCCGAGGAATCCGTCGGCGGTCGCGGACTCGGCCTCGCGGCAGACGAGTTCGCCGATGGCGCGGGCTCCCCCGCACACGCTCAGCCGCGGCCTCGCCCGCAGCCTGCCCGCGTCGAGCGCGCCCGCCACGTCGCATCCCTCGCGGCGCAGGAATCCGAACAGGGCGGCCGCCGGCTCGTCGGCCGACGTCAGAAGCAGCCCGCGCTGACCGCCCGCGAGTCCGTCCATGAGGAAGGCGCCCAGCACCGCCGCGCGTTCCTCGTCCGTCCCGTAGCCGAGGAGGAGGTGATCCCCTGGCCGCATCTGCCCCACCGCCCGCAGGGCAGGAGCCACGTCCATTCTCACGCACCCCCTCCGCCGACGCCCGCCGCACCGCTACCCGATGCGGCTGGACGATTACACGTTACGCACCCGCGATGCCCTCCGGAACGGCCTCGGTGAGCGGCGTCGGGCCGGGCGGGGAAGAGCATGGCGGTTCAGGTCGGCAAAAACCACTTGCGGCCCTCTTTAGGGTTCAAACATGTCAACGTCACTGCAGCTGCGGGAAGTCACTCCCGACACCTTCGAGTCCGCGATCGGCCTGCGGGTCCGCCCCGACCAGGAGCACCTGGTGGCACCCGTGGTGAAGTCTCTGGCCGAGGCCTACGTGCACCCCGGCGTCGCGTGGCCCCGGCTCATCTGCGACGGCGACGAGATCGTCGGCTTCCTCATGGCCTTCTTCGAGATCGACTGGACCGGGAAGGGCACCGATTTCCGCTCCGGGCTCTGGCGTCTCAACATCGCGGCCGACCGGCAGGGCCGTGGCTACGGACGCTTCGCCGTGGAGTGCGTGGCCGCCGAGATCAGGCGCCGGGGCGGCTCACGCCTGCTGGTCTCCTGGCACCCCGGACCGGACGGTCCGGAAGCCTTCTATCTGGGGCTCGGGTTCCGGCCGACCGGGGAGACCAGTGGGGACCAGACGGTGGGGGTGCTGGAACTGGCCTGAGCGCTCAGGTCAGTTGTCAGGCCAGGTAGTCCGTGCGTCCTTGGTCGTCGAGGTCGAGGGGGCCCTCGGGAATGACGCAGAACTCATTGCCCTCCGGGTCGGCCATCACCAGGAACCCGCCGTCCTCGTACCCTTCCAGTCTGCTTCCGCCGAGGGCCTCGACGCGTCGCTGTTCGGCGGCCGGGTCGGGGGCCTCGACGTCGAAGTGCAGGCGGTTCTTGCCCGACTTGGTCCCGTCGGTCCGCTGGAACCCGATGCCGAGGCCGTTCTCCCGCCGGAGCCACACGTACGGTCCCGTACGGCCGACGACCGGCCTGTCGAGCAGTTCGGACCAGAACGCGGCGAGCCGTTCGGGATCGGCGGCGTCGATGATGAGGGCGTTGATCTGCATGGCTGATCCTCTCAGAGCCTGTCTTTGCACCCCCGTCGTCCGCGCGGAGCGCGGGCGCAGCGGCGTCCGGTGCGTGCGATCGGTGTGCGGAGTCCGAGGTCATGTGGCGGAGCCACCTGTCCTTGGACTCCGTGCGCCATGGGGGTCCCCCCTGCTCGAGCGCAGCTGAGAACTTGGGGGAGGGCGTGCCGGACGTCGGGGCGCAGGCGGGGGTGCAAAGACAGGCTCTCAGCTCGGTCAGGCCACCGCCCGTGCCCGCGCCGAGCCATCGGGGGTGTTGCGGTGGATCGGCGTCCGTGCTCCCGTCAGGGGGCGTCCCGTGCCGCCCTGGCGCGTCGCGACGATCTCCGCCGCGATGGACAGGGCCGTCTCCTCGGGCGTGCGGGCCCCGAGGTCGAGGCCGATCGGCGAGTGGAGCCGGGACAGTTCGTCCTCGGTGACGCCCTCCTCGCGCAGGCGGCGGTTGCGGTCCTCGTGCGTGCGGCGCGAGCCCATCGCGCCGACGAACGCGACGGGCAGCCGCAGCGCCGCCGAGAGGAGCGGCACGTCGAACTTCGCGTCGTGGGTGAGGACGCACAGGACGGTGCGGCTGTCCGTGGCGGTGTCCCTGAGGTAGCGGTGCGGCCACTCGGTCACGATGTCGTCGGCCTCCGGGAAGCGGGCCCGGGTGGCGAAGACGGACCGGGCGTCGCAGACCGTCACGTGGTAGCCGAGGAACTTGCCCGCGCGGACCAGCGCCGCCGCGAAGTCCACGGCCCCGAAGACGATCATGCGGGGAGGCGGCGTGCTCGACTCGACGAGGACCGTCACCTCGCTCCCGCAGTGCGCTCCGCTCTCGGAGACGACGAACTCGCCGGTGCGGCCCGCCGCAAGCAGGGCGCGGCTCTCCCCCACCGCGGTGCGGTCCAGCTCGGGGTGACCGCCCAGGGTTCCTTCGTACATGCTGTCCGACCGCTCGTCCGACCCGGTCACCAGGAGGGGCCTGCCGAGGAGTTCGGGCGGGCCCCTGAACACCCGGGCCAGGGCCGCCGCCCCGCCGCGGGCGGCGGCGGACAGGGCGGCGGCGAACACCGCCCTGTCCGGTGCGTCCGCGGCCACCGGGGCGACCAGGACCTCGATGACCCCGCCGCAGGTCAGCCCGACGGCGAAGGCGTCCTCGTCGCTGTAGCCGAACCGCTCGACGACGGCTCGGCCCTCCTGGAGGGCCTGGACGCACAGCTCGTAGACCGCCGCCTCCACGCAGCCGCCGGAGACCGAGCCGATGACGGTGCCCTCGCCGTCGACGGCCAGCGCGGCGCCGGGGCCGCGCGGCGCGCTGCCCCCGACACTCACGACCGTGGCGACGGCGAAGTCCCGGCCCTCCTCGAGCCAGCGGTTCAGGTCGTCGGCGATGTCAAGCACGGGTGGCTTCCCCTGGTCCGGCCGTCGGCCGCAGGACGCGGTCGGGGCGGATGGGGAGCGCCCGGTGGCGGACGCCCGTCGCGTGCCAGACCGCGTTGGCGACCGCCGCCGCGGCGCCCACGATCCCGATCTCGCCGATGCCCTTGATGCCCACCGGGTCGTCCGCGTCGGGGTCGGCCACCCAGTCCGCCTCGATGTGCGGCACGTCGGCGTTGGTCGCGATGTGGTAGCCCGCGAGGTCGGGTGCCACGATCCCGCCGGACGCCGCGTCCCTGACGGCCTCCTCGTGCAGCGCCATCGAGAGGCCCCAGATCATGCCGCCGATCAGCTGGCTGCGCGCGGTCAGCGGGTTGACGATCCGGCCGGCGGCGAAGATGCCGAGCATGCGCCGCACCCGCACCTCTCCGCTGGTCACGTCCACGGCGACCTCGGCGAACTGCGCGCCGAAGGAGTGCCGTTCCTTCTGGGTGAGCGCGCCGATGGCCTCACTGGTGTCCGACCGCACGGTGATGCCCTCCGGCGGAACGTGCCCGCCGGGGACCAGCTTCTCCCGCAGCTCGCGCGCCGCGAGGGTGACCGCCCAGCCCCAGGAGCGGGTGCCCATGGAACCGCCCGCGATCATGGCGGGGCCGAAGTCGCTGTCGGCGATCCGCACGCGCACGCGGTCCGGCGCCACGCCGAGAGCGTCCGCGGCGATGAGAGTGAGCGCGGTCCGCGCGCCCGTGCCGACGTCCGCCGCGGTGATGCGCACGGTGAAGGCGCCGTCGGCCTCCGCCGTCACCGCCGCCGTGCTCGGGGCGACGAGTACGGGGAAGGTGGAGGCGGCCGTGCCGGTGCCGAGCAGCCAGCGCCCCTCGCGGCGCAGCCCGGGCCGCGGATCGCGGTCCGCCCAGCCGAACCTGCGGGCGCCCTCCTCGTAACACGCCAGCAGGTTGCGGCTGCTGAACGGCAGGCCGGATACGGGGCCCACGTCGGGTTCGTTGCGGACCCGCAGCGCGATGGGGTCCATGCCGCACTTCTCCGCGAGCTCGTCGAGCGCGGACTCCACCGCGAAGGAGCCGGGCGCCTCGCCCGGGGCACGCACATAGGTCGGGGTCGGCACGTCGAGGCGTACGAGACGGTTGACGGTGTGGTGCGCGTCGGCGGGATACATCGCACGCCCGTATCCGGCGCTCGCCTCGACGAACTCGTACACGCTCGACGACAGGCTCTGCGCCTGGTGGTCGAAGGCGCGCAGCCGGCCGTCCGGGTCCGCGCCGAGCCGCACGCGCTGCGTGGTGGGGCTGCGGTAGCCGACGAGCGAGAAGAGCTGACGGCGGGTCAGTACGACGCGGACGGGCCGGTCGAGCACGGTGGCCGCCATCACGGCGAGGACCTGGTGGACCCGCAGCCCCTTGGACCCGAAGGCGCCGCCGACGTGTTCGGACAGCACCCGCACCGAGGCCAGGTCGAGCGAGAACAGTTTCGCCAGCTCGTCCGCGACCCAGGTACTGCCCTGGTTGGAGTCGACGACCTCCAGGCGCCCGCCGTCCCAGCGCGCCGTCGCCGCGTGCGGCTCCATCGCGCTGTGGTGCTCCTCGGGTGTGGTGTACTCGGCGTCCACGACATGGGCGGACGCGCCGAGCTGGGCGTCCAGGTCGCCCTTCTCCGTACGGTTGTCGTCGCCGTCCGGCGTGTACGTGCCCGGGCGGTTGGCGGAGAAGGCGACGTCGTGCGGCTCCTGGTCGTAGTGGACCACCAGCGCCTCGGCGGCCTCCCTGGCCTGTTCGGACGTCTCGGCGACGACGAGCGCCACCGGCCAGCCCACGAAGGGCACCCGGTCGTGCTGGAAGACCGCGACGACGGGGTCGGGCAGCCCGAGCATGCCCACGTAGTCCGCGTCGACCCGCGGCGCGTTCCCGTGGTGCAGCACGGCGAGGACGCCGGGCATGGCCAGTACGGGCTCCGCCTCCACCGAGCGGATCCGGCCGCGGGCGATCGTGGACGGCACGAGCCAGCCGTGGGCGAGGTCGGCGAAGGGGATCTCGCCGGCGTAACGGGCGGCGCCGGTGACCTTGTCGAGGCCTTCGACGCGGGTGTGCGCGGTGCCGACGGCGCCCGTCACCGCGGTGGTTGCGGTGGTCGTGGTCATCGTGCGGCCTCCTCGGTGAGTTCGGTCAGCAGGGCCACGACGAGGTTGCGGGTGAGCGTCACCTTGTAGCCGTTGCGGGGCAGGGCACGGGCGGCCGCCAGTTCGGCGTCGGCCGCGGCGGCGAAGGCGTCGGCGCTCGCGGGGCCGCCGGTCAGCGCCGCCTCGGCCGTCCGGGCCCGCCACGGCCGGGACGCGACCGCGCCGATCCCGATGCGCACGTCCCGTACGACGCCGTCGCGCACCTCGAGGGCCGCGGCGATCGAGCCGATGGCGAAGGCGTAGGAGGCGCGCTCGCGCACCTTGCGGTAGCGGGAGAGGGCGGCGACCGGGGCGGGCGGCAGGGTCACGCCGGTGATCAGCGCGCCGGACGGCAGCGCGGTCTCCAGATGCGGGGTGTCGCCCACGGGCAGGTAGAACTCGGAGAGCGGCAACTCGCCCGCGCCGGCCGCCGATTCGTAGTGGACGACGGCGTCGAAGGCGGCGAGGGCCACGCCCATGTCCGAGGGGTGGACGGCCACGCAGTGCTCGGTCGCGCCGAGGATCGCGTGGTTGTGGTGTTCGCCCTCGACGGCGGAGCAACCGGTGCCGGGTTCGCGCTTGTTGCAGGGCTTGGTCAGATCGGTGAAGTAGCCGCAGCGGGTGCGCTGGAGCAGGTTTCCGCCCACCGTCGCCATGTTGCGCAGCTGGCCGGAGGCGCCCGCGAGGACCGCCTGCGCCAACGCCGGGTAGCGGCGGCGCACTTCGGGGTGGGCGGCGAGGTCGCTGTTGGTGACGGTCGCGCCGATGCGCAGCCCGTCGTCCTCGGTGATCTCGATGGTGTTCAGGGGCAGTTCGCGTACGTCGACGAGGAGCGCGGGCCGCTCGACGCCGGTCTTCATCAGGTCGACGAGGTTGGTGCCGCCGCCGAGGTAGCGGGCGTCGGGGTCGGCGCCGAGGACGGCGACCGCGCCCGGCACGTCGTACACCCGCTGGTAGCCGAAGTCCCTCATACCGCTTCCTCCTCGGCGCGCGCCGCCTTCGCGACGGCCTGCACGATCGACACGTACGCGCCGCAGCGGCACAGGTTGCCGCTCATCCGCTCGCGGATCTCGTCGGCGGTGAGTTCGGGCACGCCCGCCTCGGGACGCACGTCGGTGGTGGCGGCGCTCGGCCAGCCGTCGGCGTGTTCCTGGAGCGCGCCGAGGGCGGAACAGATCTGCCCCGGCGTGCAGTAGCCGCACTGGTAGCCGTCGAGGTCGAGGAAGGCCTGCTGCACGGGGTGCAGCCGGTCGCCGTCCGCGACCCCCTCGATCGTGGTGATCTCACGCCCCTCGGCCGCGACGGCGAGCTGCAGACAGGAGACGGCACGGCGGCCGTCGATGAGCACTGTGCAGGCCCCGCACTGGCCTTGGTCACAGCCCTTCTTGGTACCGGTCAGATCGAGCCGCTCGCGCAGGGCGTCGAGCAGCGTGGTGCGGTGGTCGACGGACAGTGTGTGCTTCTCACCGTTGATGTTCAGGGTGACGGCACTGGACGTCGATGGAGCCATGAGCAGCCTTCTTTCGCGAATCGCGTCGAACGAGGCGGTCCCGGCGGGGAGTTCGGGAGGAAGTGGCGCTGTACAGGAAGGAGGGCACGCGGCCGCTCCGGCGGCAGGGGTCCCCAGCAGCCGCGGATGCCGCTATGGTGACCCTAAGCGGACAGATGTCCGTTAGTCGTCGAACTTAGCGGACAGTTGTCCGCTCAGCAAGGCACAACCAGGCCGCGATGCGCGACGGCGGAAGGAGAGCGGATGGGCCTGCACAAGAACGCGCCCCTGCGCTCGGACGCGCAGCGCAACCGGGAACGGATCCTCGACGTGGCCCTCGCGGAGCTGACGCGGTCGAGCGACGCACCGCTCAGCGCGATCGCGAAGAAGGCGGGCGTCGGGCAGGGCACGTTCTACCGCAACTTCCCCAACCGCGAGTCACTCGTCCTCGAGGTGTACCGCTACGAGGTCCAGCACGTCTGCGACGCGGCCTGCCAGTTGCTGGCGAGCCGCGCCCCCGACCGGGCCCTGCGGGAGTGGATGGACCGCCTCGTCCAATTCGGCATGGCCAAGGCAGGTCTCGCCGACGCGATACGCAAGGCCACGAGCACGCTCACCAGCCTGGCCGGGGTGGGCCCCGGACCCCTGACCGAGGCCATCGCGCTCCTGCTCAGGGCGAACGAGGAGGCCGGGACGATCCGGCCGGGCGTGACCCCCGACGACTTCCTGCTCGCCATCGCGGGACTCTGGCAGATCGATCCGCACAGCGACTGGGAGAGCCGGGCCGGGCGCCTCATGGACCTCGTCATGGACGGACTGCGGGCCGGCGCGCCGGGGCGCCGAGCAGCTCCAGGAGGTGGACCGCCGCGTCGCGCACCGCGGGCGACGCGTCCGGACGGAGCCTGAGCAGGGCCGCCGTGGCCGCCAGCGACTCCGTCGCCCGGACGGACCCCATGTGCGCCGCCCGGGGCGCGACGTCCCGGATGAGGTCTTCGGCGTCCCGCCAGGCCCCGGCGCCCGCGAGCGCAGCGAGCAGCTCCGCGGTGAACAGGTCGCGGTAGGACGGCCCGCCGGGCGCGGCGGCGGCCTGCCGCAGCAGGGGGATGGCGCGATCCCAGCGGTGCAGCCGCGCCAGGACCCACCCCTCGTGCCCCAGGAGTTCGGTCTCGTCGATCCACCAGGCCCAGGACGGGTCGCTCGCGGACACGCCGTCCAGGAAGAGGCTCCGGGCCCGGGAGAGCCGTCGCACGGAATCGGAGGCCGCGCCCAGCATGGCGGTCGCGTGGGCCTGCCGGATCAGGACGAGCGCACCGACCCTGGCCGGGAGGGCCCGCACTCCCGCCGCGCGCGAGGCGGTCTCCAGGGCGGCCCGGGGGCGGCCGACGTGGGCCTGCAGCATGCTGTGGTTCAGCAGGACGAGGCGCCCCGTCCACCGGTCGCCGCAGAAATCCGCCAGGGCCAGCGCCCGCGCGTTCGCGCGCCCGGCCCGCCGGGGAAACCCGGCGTCGAACAAGATCCACCCCATGACCTCGCACAACTCGGCCAGGGCGGCGATTAGTTCGCTGTCGTGGGTACGCGGGCTCGCGGGCGCGGCACCGAGTTCGGGGACGCGCCGCACGGCTCCGGGGATCGCCCGCGCGGCGGCCCGCGCGCCGCGCCCGGCGTCGAGGGCGAGCAGCCGCTGGGTGACGCGGACGACCAGGGGGACGGACGAGGGGGGCTGATGTGGGGCGCCCGCGGGCGTCACGCGATGGCCGATGCCTCCCCCCCCCCGTTTCCTCATTGGATAGTTATGCCCGATAGGTCTACCTTCGAGGGCAGCACCGCGCGGACGATCCGGCCTCGGAACGCCGGAAGGCCGGAAGATCGAACGGCCCGAAGGCCAGGGTGCCAGAACGTCGGCGTGTGTCCACCCCGATCGCCGCCCGGTCCCCACCGGGCCCGTCCCCCGGAGAGCACCGCATGTCGAAGATCCTGTTCGTAGTCACCGGCTCGGACCACTGGACGCTGGCCGACGGAACCCGGCACCCGACCGGTTTCTGGGCCGAGGAGGCCGTCGCCCCGTACGAGGCGTTCAAGGCCGCGGGCCACGAGGTCGTCGTCGCCACCCCCGGCGGTGTCGTCCCCACCGTCGACCGCGGCTCCCTCGCCCCGGAGGTCAACGGCGGCCAGGAGGGCGCCGACAGGGTCGAGGCCTCGCTCGCGGCGTTCACCGAGCTCCAGGGCCCGGTCAAGCTGGCGGACGTGCGGCTCGACGACTACGCCGCCGTCTTCTACCCCGGCGGCCACGGCCCCATGGAGGACCTCGCCGTCGACGCGGAGTCCGGCGCCCTGCTCACCCGCGCTCTGGAGACGGGCAAGCCGCTCGGGATCGTCTGCCACGCCCCGGCCGCGCTCCTGGCGGCCGTCTCGGGTGACGGCCTTCCCTCCTTCGCGGGCTACCGCCTCACCGGTTTCACCAACGCCGAGGAGAGCCAGGCGGGCCTCGCCGACCGCGCGAAGTGGCTGCTCCAGGACCGCCTGGTGCAGGGCGGCGCCGACTTCCAGGAGGGGGAGCCGTGGGCGCCGCACGTGGTCGTCGACCGCAACCTGGTCACCGGCCAGAACCCGGCCTCCTCCGCCCCGCTCGCCGCGGAGCTGCTCAAGCAGCTGCCCTGACCGGTGCTCAGTGCGAGGCGTGGAAGGTCACCGCGCCGTAGTGGGCCCGGGGGCTGCTCGTGGCCAGCGCCCAGTACCGGTCGCCGTAGGACCAGTGCCACCACTCCGTGGGGTAGTTGACGAGGCCCACGGTGGCCAGGGCGGCCGTGAGGGTGCGGCGATTGCGGCGGGCCGTGGAGGAGATCCCGTCGGCGTCGGTGTAACAGGCTCCGGCGCTGTCCTCGGGGCTGGCGTTCACCGGTGTGCCGAGGTCGAGTTCGGTGCCGTTCGTGGTGCGCAGGGTGACGTCGACGGCGGCGCCCGCCACGTGCGGGGCCACTTCCGGCGGCGAGAGCGAGCGGCTCGCCTGGCGGTGGAGATGGGCCCCCGTCCAGTCGGGGTGGGCGCGTCTGAGTTCGGCCGCGTACTCCTCGAAGTACTTGGTCTGCAGGTCGATCGGCCGGTAGCCCTCGGTGATCAGCAGGCGCAGGCCCTCGGGCAGCAGCCGGGCGGCGCGGGCGAGCCGCCAGGCGACGCCCTCACGCAGCTGGGCGTAGGCGCCCGCCGGGTCGGCGAGGCGGTCGTCGACGTCCACGAAGGGCAGGTGGCGCAGGTCGATGAGGGGTTCACCGCAGTCGTGGACGGGGATGTCGACGACCCGGGGGTCGTTCATGAGGATGATCGGCGGCATGCTCGGCCCCTTCGAGGCGGAAGTCGTCCTGGCAGACATGGCGGGCACGGCACCGGGGGCGGGCTGCTGCCCGCCCCCGGAGTCCCCGCCTGTGCGGTGGCGCCACGCGACAGACGGCCCATACGGCCGACTGATCGGTCGTATGGGCCGCGAGAGCAACAGTGGCCTCTCCCCCGTTAGATCCGCTGTTGCCGTCGGCCGCTGAACCGCCGACACGAAGAGACTGCCGCAGCGCGCTGTAATTCCTCTGCAAATCCGCGCCAACTCTGCTGTCTTCCCAGCCGGTTCAGATGCCGGGCTCGGTCAGCTCGCGCGCCTCGTACGCCGCGAAGACGCCCCGCGCCTCCGTCCGCAACGCCAGCGCGTGCGCCCGCTCGCCCGCCGCCTCCCGCGCCGCGGCGAGATCGCGCAGGGTGCGGGCGCGGGCCAGGGGCAGGTCCAGGGCCGCCCAGAGGTCGGCCGCCGCGGTGAGCCGCCGCTCGGCGGCGGCGAAGCGGCCGTCGGCGAGCTCGCATTCGCCGAGCGTGCGCAGGGCGAGCGCCTCACCGAAGCGGTCGTGGTGGGCGCGGCAGGTCTCCAGGACGTCCCGCAGCTCGGCGGCCGCTTCGGCCGAACGCCCCAGCCGCATCCGGCATTTGGCCCGCGCCTGCACCGCGTACGCCGACATCAGCCGGTCCCCGATGGCGGCGAGGAGGGCCACGGCCCGGTCGGCGAGCTGCTCGGCCTCGGCATAGGCGCCGAGCGAGCGGTGCACCAGGCTCAGCGACCGCAGCGTGAGGGCCTCGCCGCGCCGGCTGCCGAGCCTGCGGTAGGCCCGCAGCGACTCGTCGAGGAGGGTGAACGCCGCCTTGCGGTCGCCGAGTTCGAGGTGGACCGTACCCGCGAAACGGCAGGAGAGGCCGAGCCCCGGGTCGTCGCCCAGCCCGCGGAAGCCGTGCACGGCCCGGGTCAGTACGTCCAGCGCGGCGCGCAGCCGTCCGGCCTCGCGCAGCGCGCTGCCGAGTCCGGCGAGGGCGGCGGCCCGGCCCCGGGCGTCACCGAGGTCGGCGCAGATGCCCGCCGCCTGCCGGAAGTACTCCTGTGACTCGTCGAACCGGTCCTGTTCATAACGGAGTTGACCGAGCCCGATGAGCAGCAGGGCTTCACCGGAGCGGTCCTCGGCCCGCCGGGCGGCGGCCAGGGCGGCATCGTGGCTGCGCCACCAGGCCTCGAAACGGTTGCCGACCGCGTACGCGGATGAGCAGAGGGCAGCCGCCGCCTCGCAGGCCAGCGTGTGCAGATCGAAGGACGCGGCCCGTTCCACAGCGGCGGCGAACGCGTCGGCCTCGGCCTCGAACCAGGCCGCCGGATCGGCGAGCGCCCGCCGCGTGGCCTCGGGACCGACCGGCCGCACGAGACGGCGCAGCGATGGGGAGCCCGCGCCCGCCGGGCCGCCCGAGTCCAGGAAGCCCCGGTGCAGTTCGACGGCGCCGGACGGGATGGCGGACGCGACGCGGCCGGTGAGCCAGAGCCCGGCACCAAGTGCCCGGCCGACGGCGGCGGAGCGTTCGGCGGGGGTGTCCTCGGCCTCGGCACGTTCGGCCGCGTACACCCGCACGAGGTCGTGCGGACGGTAGCGGGGCTGGCCCGCGCGGTCCACGAGCGTGCAGTGCAGCAGTTGGGCGTCGATGAGCTGTTCCACGACGCCCTCCGCCTCGGCTTCCGGCGCGTCCAGCAGCGCGGCGACGACCCAGGACGCGACATCGGGCGCGGCGAGCAGGCCGAGGCGGCGCAGGGCGGTGCGGGCCGGGGCGTCGAGGGCGCGGTAGCTGAGGCCGAGGCCCGCCCGGACCTCCAGGTCGCCGACGGACAGCTCGTCCAGGCGGTGGCGCTCGTCGGCGAGCCGGTCGGCGAGCGTGCGCGCCGACCAGTGGCTGCGGGTCGCGAGGCGGGCTCCGGCGATGCGCAGCGCCAGGGGCAGGCCGCCGCACAGCTTGACGATGCGGCGGGCCGCGCCGGGGTCGTCGCTCACGCGCCGTTCGCCGGCGACCCGGGCGAGCAGGTCGATGCCCGGCTCCGTGTCGAACACGTCGAGATCGGTGCGGTGCGTGCAGGGCAGGGCGCCGAGGCGGGCGCGTGCGGTGATCAGCACCCCGCACGTGGCGCTCCCCGGCAGCACCGGCCGCACCTGCGCCTCGCTGCCCGCGTCGTCGAGGACGAGCAGGACGCGGCGGCCCGCGACGAGGCTGCGGAAGAGGTCCCTGCGCTCGGCGTCCCCCTCCGGGGGTTCGGCCCCCAGGGCGCGCAGCAGCCGTCCGAGCACCTCGCCGGGTGCCACGGGGTCGGTGGCGCCCCGGAGTTCGGCGTAGAGCTGCCCGTCGGGGTAGGCGTCGGCGACCCGGTGTGCGGCCGTGACGCCGAGGACGGACTTGCCGATGCCGCCAGGCCCTGAGATGACGACGACGGGAACGGCCTGCCGGGGTCCGGGTCCGGTGAGGGCGGCCCGCACCTCGCGCAGCTGCGCCTCGCGGCCGGTGAAGTCCCCGATGGCGGGCGGCAGGAGGGCGGGGGGTGGGCGGTCGACGGCCGTCGGGCCGATGTCGTGCGCGAAGGCGTGGGATCCGGGGTCTTCGGATGAGGGGGCGGTGCTGCGGGTGTGCGTCGTGCCCGCTTCGCCGACGGATCCCGTGGGGGCCGGGGTGTTCGTGCCCCTCGACGCGCCCTCCGGGGCGGTGGGCAGCAGCGCCGCGTCCGCCCGCAGGATCGCCTCGTGCATCGATCTGAGGACCGGCCCCGGGTCGAGTCCCAGCTCCTCGGCGAGTACGTCGCGGCCCTCGGCGTAGACCGCGAGCGCGTCGGCCTGCCGACCCAACCGGTACAGGCAGAGCATCAGTTGGGCGCGTAATCGCTCGCGGGTCGGGTGCGTGGCGACGAGGGCGGTGAGCTCGCCGACCAGCTCCGTCTCGCGGCCCGACCGCGCGAGGTCCGCGGCGATCCGCTCCTCCAGGGCTGCCTGCCGGGCCTCTTCGAGCTGGTCGGCCGTCGCGCGCAGGGTCTCGCCGATCCCGCCGAGGGCGGGGCCGCGCCACAGCGCGAGGGCCTCGCTCAGCAGCCGGGCCGCCGTGGCGTGGTCCCCGGCGGCCGCCGCGTCCCGGCCCGCGGCGGAGAGCCGCAGGAACGCGGCACGGTCGACGAGGTCGGCGTCCGCGTGGATCAGATAGCCCGGCGGTCTTGTCTCGATGACGTCGGGGGGCAGGGCGCGGCGCAGCGCGGAGACGTACGACTGGATCAGGGACCTCGCCGTGTCCGGCGGGCTCTCCCCCCAGAGCACGTCGACCAGCGCCTCCGCGGAGACCACCCGCCCCGGCTCCAGGAGCAGCGCGGCGAGCAGCGCCCGCGGCTTGGGCCCGCCGAGAGCGAGGCGCCGGCCCGCACGCCACGCCTCGACCGGCCCGAGCAAGTGGAAGTGCATGTCCGTGTCCACGCCCAGCTCCATGGGTCCTGCCCCGCACCGCCCCCGCTCCCCGATCGACTGGTCATGCTACGGCGCGGCGACCTCACCTCGCGCCGCGGCGAGGGGAATCAGGCCAGCTCGGTGGGGCGGGGCCCTCCCGGGGGGGGCGAGCGCCGGGGGCAAAGGTCTGAGGCGCCTCGAAAGCAGGGGCGAGAGCGTGTGGCGAGGTCTGCCGAGGTCGGCGGCGACAGCGCACGGAGCGGCGGAGGCGAAGGTGAGGGGCGGTGCGGCCGCCGGGCGCCCCGGCCCCGTACCAGCGGCGCCGCGAGCCGTCGCGTCACCCGGCTCAGTGACGAGCAGGACCCGGGTGGACGAGCGGCCGAGGCGGCTGATGCCGCCTCGGCCGCTCGTCCACCCGGGTCGGAGATCTACGCCTCGCTCGCCCGGAGCATGTCCTCGCGCTCGACGATCTTCACGCGCTCGCGGCCCTGCGGCTCGCCCAGGGCCTTCTCCGCGGCGTCGAGGCGGTACCAGCCGTCCCACGTGGTGAAGCGGACGTCGCGCTCGCCGAGGAACGCGTCGACGGCCTCGGGCTCGGGCGAGGCCGGGGTGTGCAGGCGGCCGTTGGCACGGTCGTCGAGCAGGCTCGCGACCGTCTCGTTGGCGTCGCCCTTGGTGTGGCCGATGAGGCCGACGGGGCCGCGCCGGATCCACCCGGTGACGTACGTCGACTGCAGGTGCTCGCCGCTGTCCTCGATCACGCGGCCCGCCTGGTCGGGCACCGTGCCGGACGCGACGTCCCAGGGCAGCTTGGGCAGTTCGTCGGAGAGGTAGCCCACCGCACGGTAGACCGCACCGAGGTCCCAGTCCTTGAACTCGCCCGTGCCCTTGACGTTGCCGGTGCCGTCCAGGGCCGTGCGCTCGGTGCGCAGGCCGACGACCTTGCCGTCCTCGCCGAGGATCTCGACGGGCGACTCGAAGAAGTGCAGGAACAGCTTGTGCGGCCGGTCCCCGACGTCGCGGATGGCCCAGTTCTCCAGGGTCTTGGCGACCATGTCGGCCTGCTTGTTGCCGCGCCGGGTCGCGATGGAACCGTCGTCGTAGTCGATGTCTTCGGGGTCGACGATGACCTCGATGTTCGGCGAGTGGTCCAGCTCGCGCAGCTCCATCGGGCTGAACTTGGCCTGCGCGGGGCCACGGCGCCCGAAGACATGGACCTCCAGCGCCTTGTTGGCCTTGAGGCCCTCGTGCACGTTGGCCGGGATCTCGGTCGGCAGCAGTTCCTCCGCGGTCTTGGCGAGGATGCGCGCCACGTCGAGCGCGACGTTGCCGACGCCGAGGACGGCGACCTTCTCCGCCTCCAGCGGCCAGGTCCGCGGCACGTCGGGGTGCCCGTCGTACCAGGAGACGAAGTCCGCGGCGCCGTACGAGCCGTCGAGGTCGATGCCCGGTATGCGAAGCTCGCGGTCGGCCGTCGCGCCCGTGGAGAAGATCACCGCGTCGTAGAAGGCGCGCAGGTCGTCCAGGCTGATGTCGCGCGGGTAGTCGACGTTGCCGAAGAGGCGGATCTGAGGCTTGTCGAGCACCTGGTGCAGGGCGGTGATGATGCCCTTGATCCGCGGGTGGTCCGGGGCGACGCCGTAACGGATCAGACCGAAGGGTGCCGGCATCCGCTCGAAGAGGTCGATCGACACACCCGGCTCGACCGCCTCTGCGGACTTGAGCAGCGCGTCGGCGGCGTAGATCCCGGCGGGGCCGGCTCCGACAATGGCTACCCGCAGAGGGCGAGACATGTTCAGGTTCCCTTCGAGCGGTGAATGGAGTGACTCGAGGGAAAGCCTAAACTAAGGCAAGCCTAAGTAAGTAGGCGGGTCATCTTTATGACCCCATAAGGCTGCCTTATGAGTGTACCCGTGCCCCGAGAGCGCCCGGCAGTCGGCGGGAAAGCCTCGGACAGCCTCTGATGGCCGCCCGCCCGCCGTACGTCCGGGCCGCCCGGGTGGGGGCGACGGCCTGGACGCAGGACGGAGCGGACGGCGGTGGACCGGAGTGGGCGAACCGGATGGGGCGGCCCGGCTCAGACGGCCGGGAACCGGCTCAGGCGACGTCGAACCGGTCGAGGTCCATGACCTTCGCCCACGCCGCGACGAAGTCGGTCACGAACTTCTGCTTCGCGTCGTCGCTCGCGTACACCTCGGCGAGCGCGCGCAGCTCGGAGTTCGATCCGAAGACCAGGTCGGCGCGGCTGCCGGTCCACTTGACCTCACCCGTGGCGTCGCGGCCCTCGAAGGTGTCCTGGGCCTCGGACGTCGATTTCCACGTGGTGCCCAGGTCGAGCAGGTTCACGAAGAAGTCGTTGGTCAGCGTGCCGGGGCTGCTGGTGAGGACGCCGAGCTTGGAGCCCTGGTGGTTGGCGCCCAGGACGCGCAGGCCGCCCACGAGCACGGTCATCTCCGGGGCGCTCAGGGTCAGCAGGTTCGCCTTGTCGAGCAGCAGGTACTCGGCGGGCAGCCGGTTGCCCTTGCCGACGTAGTTGCGGAAACCGTCCGCCGCGGGCTCGATCGCCGCGAACGACTCCACGTCGGTCTGCTCCTGCGACGCGTCGACGCGGCCCGGCGTGAAGGGCACCTCGACGGCGAAGCCGGCGTCCTTGGCGGCCTGCTCGACGGCCGCGCCGCCACCGAGCACGATCAGGTCCGCGAGCGAGACCTGCTTGCCGTCGGTGCGGGCCGAGTTGAAGGACTCCTGGATGGTCTCCAGAGTGCTCAGGACGGTCGCCAGCTGGTCAGGGTTGTTGACCTCCCAACCGCGCTGCGGCTCCAGGCGGATGCGCGCGCCGTTGGCGCCGCCGCGCTTGTCGCTGCCGCGGAAGGACGAGGCCGCGGCCCACGCGGTGGACACCAGCTGGGACACCGTCAGGTCCGAGTCGAGGATCTGCGCCTTGAGGGCGGCGATCTCCTCGGCGCCGATGCCTTCGTACGTCACCTCGGGCAGCGGGTCCTGCCACAGCTGCGTCTCGCTCGGGACCTCCGGGCCGAGGTAGCGCACGACCGGGCCCATGTCACGGTGGGTCAGCTTGAACCAGGCCCGGGCGAAGGCGTCCGCGAAGGCCTGCGGGTCGTCCTTGAAGCGGCGCGAGATGGGCTCGTAGACCGGGTCGAGGCGCAGCGACAGGTCGGTCGTCAGCATCGTCGGGGCGTGGGTCTTCGACGCGTCGAACGCGTCGGGCACGGTGCCCGCGCCCGCGCCGTCCTTCGGCCGCCACTGGAAGGCGCCCGCGGGGCTCTTGAACAGCTCCCACTCGTAGCCGAAGAGGATCTCGAAGAAGCTGTTGTCCCACGCGGTGGGGGTGTCGGTCCAGATGCCCTCGAGACCGCTGGTGATCGCGTCGGCGCCGACGCCGGTGCCGTGCGTGCTCCGCCAGCCGAGGCCCATCTGCTCCATCGGGGCGGCCTCGGGGTCGTCGCCGACCGCGTCGGCCGGGCCCGCGCCGTGGGTCTTGCCGAAGGTGTGACCGCCCGCGATCAGGGCGACCGTCTCCTCGTCGTTCATCGCCATCCGGCGGAAGGTCTCACGGATGTCACGGGCCGCGGCGATCGGGTCCGGAGTGCCGTTCGGGCCCTCGGGATTGACGTAGATCAGACCCATCTGGACCGCACCGAGCGGGTTCTCGAGCTCCCGGTCACCGGTGTAGCGCTCGTCGCCGAGCCAGGTGGTCTCCGGGCCCCAGTAGACGTCCTCGTCCGGCTCCCACACGTCGGCGCGGCCGCCGCCGAAGCCGAAGGTCTCGAAGCCCATCTGCTCCAGGGCGACGTTGCCGGTGAGGACCAGGAGGTCGGCCCACGAGAGGGACTGCCCGTACTTCTTCTTGACCGGCCACAGCAGGCGGCGGGCCTTGTCGAGGCTGGCGTTGTCCGGCCAGCTGTTGAGCGGGGCGAAGCGCTGCTGTCCCGCGCCGGCGCCGCCGCGGCCGTCGCTGATCCGGTAGGTGCCCGCGCTGTGCCAGGCCATGCGGATCATGAACGGGCCGTAGTTGCCGAAGTCCGCGGGCCACCAGTCCTGCGAGGTCGTGAGGACCTCGGCGATGTCCCGCTTCACGGCCGGGAGGTCCAGGGACTCGAAGGCCTTGGCGTAGTCGAACTCCTCGCCGAGCGGGTTGGCCACGGCGGGGTTCTTGGCGAGGATCTTCAGGTTGAGCCGTTCCGGCCACCACTGCCGGTTTCCGCCGCCCTGCGTCGGGTGTGCCGCGCGCGCGACAGGGCAACCGCTCCCTGTCTCCTCCGGCTTGGGGTCGGTGACGATCGCGTCGTGGTTCTCAGTCATGGGAATCCTTCCGGAGGGGGCGGATCACGGTGCTCAAGAGCTGAGGGTGGTGGAACAGTCGGGGGCACAGGTCCGACCGACCGCGCGCGGGGCGTGCGGTCTGCGAGCCGCGGATCCGGATGCCGGGCCGGGAGGACCCGTCTCCTGAAGTCACGTGTAGTTCCCTGCTGTTGCCCTGTCCCTTGGCTGTCAGCCGGAACCGATCCTACGATGGACCAAATCCAAGTCAATATGCCAGACAAGTCAATACGGCGGACAAGTCAATACGACGGACAGGCGCACGCGCATCCAATCGTCGGGAAACTATGCACAGTTAGGGCTGGTGGTCATGAGTGACCTGCTGCATCGACTTCGTGGCCGCGGCTGGCGGATGACCGCCCAGCGTCGCGTCGTCGCCGAGGTGCTCGCCGGCGAACACGTCCACCTCACCGCCGACGAGGTGCTCGCCCGGGCCGCGCTCCGGCTGCCGGAGATCTCGCGCGCCACCGTCTACAACACCCTCGGCGAACTGGTCGCGCTCGGCGAAGTCGCCGAAGTGGCCACGGACGGCCGTGCCAAACGCTACGACCCGAACGCCCACCACCCCCACCAGCACCTGGTCTGCTCGGACTGCGGCGCCATCCGCGACGTGCACCCCGAGGGCGACCCGCTCACCGACCTGCCGCCCTCCGAGCGTTACGGCTTCACCGTCTCCGCGGCCGAGGTGACCTTCCGGGGCCGGTGCCCCGACTGCGCGGGCACCTGACCCCTCGCCGGAACCCGGCCCCCGGTCACGCGGTGCGCATCCCCGCGGCGAGGGTGGTGCCGTCCGCGGGGTCGATCAGGAGGAAGGATCCGGTGCGCCGGGAGTCCGCGTAGGAGTCCAGGGCGATCGGTTCGGCGGTGCGGACCCTCACCCGGCCGATGTCGTTGGCGACGAGACGCCCCGGGGCGGGGTGCTGGGAGAGATCCTCCAGGGTGAGCCGCGAGGGGATCTCCTTGACGATCGCCTTGACGGTGCGGGTGGTGTGCTTGAGCAGCACGCGCTGGCCGACCGTGAGAGGGGTGTCGGCGACGTGGCAGACCGTGGCCTCGACGTCCTGGCCGAGGGCGGGTATGCCGTCGGAGGGCACCAGGAGGTCGCCGCGGGAGACGTCGATGTCGTCTTCGAGGAGGATGGTGACCGACTGGGGTGCCCGCGCGACGTCGACGGAGGTGCCGAGCAGGTCGATGCCCTTGACGGTGGAGGTCCGTCCCGAGGGCAGGACCGTCACGGAATCGCCGACGCGGAAGGCGCCGACGGCGATCTGGCCCGCGTAGCCGCGGTAGTCGGGGTGTTCGGCGGTCTGCGGGCGGATCACGTACTGCACGGGGAAGCGGGCCCGGCACCCCTCCGGTTCGTGACCGACCGGAACGGTCTCCAGGTGCTCCAGGACCGTCGGGCCGGAGTACCAGTCCATGTGCGCGGAAGGGTCGACCACGTTGTCGCCCGCGAGGGCGGAGACGGGGACGGCGGTGACCTCGGGCACGCCGAGCTCGGCGGCGTACGCGGTGAACTCCTCGGCGATCTTCTCGAAGACGGGCTCGGCGTAGGCGACGAGGTCCATCTTGTTCACGGCGAGGACGACGTGCGGGACGCGCAGCAGGGCCGCGACGGCGGCGTGGCGGCGGGTCTGCTCGACCACTCCGTTGCGGGCGTCGACCAGGATCACGGCGAGGTCGGCGGTGGAGGCGCCGGTGACCATGTTGCGCGTGTACTGCACGTGGCCGGGGGTGTCGGCGAGGATGAACCGGCGCCGGGCGGTGGCGAAGTAGCGATAGGCCACGTCGATGGTGATGCCCTGTTCCCGCTCGGCGCGCAGGCCGTCGGTCAGGAGGGCCAGGTCGGGTTCGGCGGCGCCGCGGCTGCGCGAGGCCCGCTCGACGGCCTCCAGCTGGTCGGACAGGATCGACTTGGAGTCGTGAAGCAGGCGCCCCACCAAGGTCGACTTGCCGTCGTCGACCGAACCGGCCGTGGCGAGGCGGAGTGTTCCAGCGGCGGAACCGGCGCCGGCGTCCGTGCTGGTGCCGGTCCCGATGCCGGTTCCGGGACCCGTAGTGGTGCTGGTGGTGGTCATGGTTAGAAGTACCCCTCGCGCTTGCGGTCTTCCATCGCGGCCTCGGACATCTTGTCGTCGGCGCGGGTCGCGCCCCGCTCGGTGAGCCGGG
>NZ_JBVJPW010000019.1:0-165164 GCF_055609205.1 Streptomyces sp. NPDC036815
TGACCGACCTCATGGCCCGCCGCCTCACCGGCGAGAACACCATCTCCTGGCGCGACCCGACACCAGCACACCAAAGCCGCATTCAGGGATGAAACAACAGGATGAAACGACCTCTGAGAGTCTCGTCCCGCGCGGCCGGAGGTCTCCGGGAGGAACAGGAAAGCGCCGGAAGGAGCCGCCGCGGCGTTGAGGCGGTTCCTTCCGGCGCTCGTGTGTCTGCCGGGCGCTCCGGGCGCCCCGAGCGTCAGCCGGTGCGGCGCAGGGCCTCGGAGAGGCGTCCTGCCGCGTCGATGACCGCCTGGGCGTGCATGCGGCCGGGGTGCCGGGTCAGGCGCTCGATCGGTCCGGAGACCGAGACGGCGGCGACCACGCGGTTCGAGGGGCCGCGCACGGGCGCGGAGACGGACGCGACGCCCGGTTCGCGCTCGCCGATCGACTGGGCCCAGCCCCTGCGGCGTACGCCCGAGAGGGCCGTGGCCGTGAAGCGGGCGCCCTGGAGGCCGCGGTGCAGGCGCTCCGGCTCCTCCCAGGCCATCAGGATCTGGGCCGAGGAGCCCGCCTTCATCGTGAGCGTCGAACCGACCGGGACGGTGTCCCTGAGGCCCGAGAGGCGCTCGGCGGCGGCCACGCAGATGCGCATGTCGCCCTGGCGGCGGTAGAGCTGCGCGCTCTCGCCCGTGACGTCGCGCAGATGGGTGAGGACGGGGCCCGCCGTGGCGAGCAGGCGGTCCTCGCCGGCCGCCGCCGCGAGCTCCGAGAGGCGGGGGCCGAGAATGAAACGGCCCTGCATGTCCCGCGCCACCATGCGGTGGTGTTCCAGTGCCACGGCCAGTCGGTGGGCCGTGGGTCGTGCGAGCCCGGTGGCCGCGACCAAGCCCGCGAGGGTGGCCGGACCGGACTCCAGGGCGCTCAAGACAAGAGCCGCCTTGTCGAGAACGCCGACGCCGCTAGAGTTGTCCATGCGTCGATACTCGCGTCTCACTCTGTGAAACGCAAGTTCAATTTTCTGCGAGACGCGCCACTCTGTACGAGCGATCCGCGGACCGACGGATCGGCGGTCTACGTGCGGCACGAGGGGTACGCGCGTCGGCGAACGGATTCTCTAGTTGGGCCGGCGAAGCGGCCGGTCGGAGGGAAAGCGATGGGTAGGACACTCGCGGAGAAGGTCTGGGACGACCACGTCGTCCGGCGCGCCGAGGGCGAGCCCGACCTCCTCTTCATCGATCTGCACCTGCTGCACGAGGTGACCAGCCCGCAGGCCTTCGACGGCCTCCGCCAGGCCGGCCGCCAGGTGCGGCGGCTCGACCTCACCATCGCGACCGAGGATCACAACACCCCGACCCTCGACATCGACAAGCCGATCGCCGACCCGGTCTCGCGCGCCCAGCTGGAGACGCTGCGCAAGAACTGCGCGGAGTTCGGCGTGCGCCTGCACCCCCTGGGCGACGTCGAGCAGGGCGTCGTCCACGTCGTGGGACCGCAGCTGGGCCTGACCCAGCCCGGCACCACGGTGGTCTGCGGCGACTCGCACACCTCCACCCACGGCGCCTTCGGCGCGCTGGCGTTCGGCATCGGCACCTCCCAGGTCGAGCACGTGCTCGCCACCCAGACGCTGCCGATGGCGCCCCCGAAGACCATGGCCATCACCGTCGACGGCGAACTGCCCGACGACGTCACGGCCAAGGACCTGATCCTCGCGATCATCGCGCAGATCGGCACCGGCGGCGGCCAGGGCTACGTCCTGGAGTACCGCGGCTCGGCCATCGAGAAGCTCTCGATGGAGGCCCGGATGACCATCTGCAACATGTCCATCGAGGCGGGCGCCCGCGCCGGGATGATCGCCCCGGACGCGACCACCTTCGACTACATCAAGGGCCGCGCCCACGCCCCGCAGGGCGAGGACTGGGACGCCGCGGTGGCGTACTGGAAGACCCTGAAGACCGACGACGACGCGGTCTTCGACGCCGAGGTCTACATCGACGCCGCCTCGCTGGCCCCGTTCGTCACCTGGGGCACCAACCCGGGCCAGGGAGCGCCGCTTTCGGCGAACGTCCCCGATCCGGCTTCGTACGAAGACGCTTCGGAGCG
Organism: Streptomyces sp. NPDC036815; assembly: GCF_055609205.1. Classification (NCBI taxonomy): domain Bacteria; kingdom Bacillati; phylum Actinomycetota; class Actinomycetes; order Kitasatosporales; family Streptomycetaceae; genus Streptomyces; species Streptomyces sp. NPDC036815. The sequence continues at coordinate 2,089 of NZ_JBVJPW010000019.1, forward strand.
CTACGCCGCCGAAAAGGCCCTGGAATACATGGGGTTGACCGCCGGCCAGGCGCTGCGCGACATCAAGGTGGACACCGTCTTCGTAGGTTCCTGCACCAACGGCCGCATCGAGGACCTGCGCGCGGCCGCCTCCATCGTCGGGGGCCGCAAAGTCGCCGACGGCGTACGGATGCTGGTCGTCCCCGGCTCCGTCCGGGTCGCCCTCCAGGCCGTCGAGGAGGGCCTGGACAAGGTCTTCACCGCCGCGGGAGCCGAATGGCGGCACGCCGGCTGCTCGATGTGTCTGGGCATGAACCCCGACCAACTCGCGCCCGGCGAGCGCTCGGCCTCCACGTCGAACCGCAACTTCGAGGGCAGGCAGGGCAAGGGCGGGCGCACCCACCTGGTCTCCCCGCAGGTCGCCGCCGCCACGGCGGTCACCGGCCACCTGGCCTCGCCCGCCGACCTGTCCGACGCCCCCGTGACCGCCGGAGTCTGAGAACGATGGAAGCATTCACCACGCACACCGGCCGGGCCGTACCGCTGCGCCGCAGCAACGTCGACACCGACCAGATCATCCCCGCCCACTGGCTGAAGAAGGTCACCAGGGACGGCTTCGAGGACGGGCTCTTCGAGGCCTGGCGCAAGGACCCGGAGTTCGTGCTCAACCTGCCCGAGCGCCAGGGAGCCTCCGTTCTGGTGGCCGGACCCGACTTCGGCACCGGTTCCTCCCGCGAGCACGCCGTGTGGGCGCTGCAGAACTTCGGCTTCAAGGCGGTCATCTCCTCCCGCTTCGCCGACATCTTCCGCGGCAACTCGCTGAAGAACGGCCTGCTCACCGTGGTGCTCGACCAGCAGGTCGTGGACGGGCTCTGGGCGCTGACGGAGCGCGACCCGCAGGCCGAGATCACCGTTGACCTGCAGGATCGTCAAGTTCGCGCGGAAGGCGTCACCGCCGACTTCGAACTCGACGAGAACGCCCGCTGGCGGCTCCTGAACGGCCTGGACGACATCAGCATCACCCTGCAGAACGAGCCGGCCATCGCCGCGTACGAGACGGAGCGCCCCTCGTACAAGCCGCGGACCGTGCGGGTCTGACACCTCGCAACACCCCGCCGGACCCTGATGTACCCCCAATCGTGGACGGTTGGGGGTACATCTGTGTGCGCCCTCCCAGAGGCCCCCGATGGCCTGAACGGGTGGTCTCAACTCCCTTGGCCGGGAAGGAAGAAGAGGCTGGAAATCCCCTTGTACTCAGTGGGACGGGGTACCCTCAGGAGGGCGTCCGACGGCGGCAGTTACCCCCTGCGGAGGCGACAACTCGCCCCAGATGGCACAATCGGTGCATGGGACGTGACAGCCAACTCGAGCTCTACGGGCTCGTCGCGGACCAACTGAAGGAAGCGCACTCAAGGGTGCGCGCACTGCAAGTCCCGGAGGGCGTACGGATGGCGCTGACCCGGAAGCTGCTGGTCATTACGGCCGCGGCCAAACACGATCTCGCCGATGCGGCAAGGCGTCTGGAGCGATTGATGGCGTCCCTCGACGAAGCCGACGAGGGCCGATTCCCCCAAGACACCTGAGCGGCAGCCTCAACGGGCCTTCGAGGAACTCCGAGATGGGCCAGTTCGTTGCGGCACAAGGGTGATTAGCCCGTTTCGTGTTTGATTTGCGGTATATATCTGCCTAACGTGCGAAAAAGCCGGAGTATTTCGCTCCCGGCAATGTCTCCGAAGGGGAAGACGTGAACAAGGCGCAGCTCGTAGAAGCGATTGCCGACAAGGTGGGCGGCCGCCAGCAGGCCGCCGACGCCGTCGACGCGGTCCTGGACGCCGTCGTCCGTGCCGTGGTCAGCGGGGACCGGGTTTCGGTCACCGGCTTCGGCTCGTTCGAGAAGGTCGACCGCCCGGCCCGTTACGCCCGCAACCCGCAGACCGGGGAGCGCGTGCGGGTCAAGAAGACCTCCGTTCCGCGTTTCCGTGCGGGACAGGGCTTCAAGGACCTGGTGAGCGGCTCGAAGAAGCTCCCGAAGAACGATGTCGCGGTCAAGAAGGCGCCCAAGGGCAGCCTGACCGGCGGCGCTTCCGCGACCGTCAAGAAGGCCGCGGCCAAGAAGGCCACCGCCAAGAAGACGGCGACGAAGGCCACGGCGGCGAAGAAGACCACCGCCAAGAAGACCACCGCCAAGAAGACCACGGCGACGGCGAAGAAGGCTGCGGCGAAGAAGGCCACCGCCAAGAAGACCGCCACGAAGGCCACGGCCAAGAAGGCCACTCCGGCGGCGGCGAAGAAGACCACCGCCAAGAAGGCCACCCCGGCGGCGAAGAAGGCCACGGCGAAGAAGACCGCGCCGGCGAAGAAGGCCACCGCCAAGAAGGCGCCCGCCAAGAAGTCGGCGGCGCGCAAGACGACCGCCAAGAAGGCCACGGCCCGCAAGAAGTAAGGGCACGAGGGCACTCACGCGCCGGGCCGGACTCCCACGGGGGAGCCCGGCCCGCGTCGTGTGTCGTGTGTCGTGTGTCGTGTGTCGTGTGTCGTGTTCCGGAGTGTGCGACCGGAGCCCCGTGACCCGGACGGCGCCGTCGGCGCCCCGGTCTCAGAACGTCTGCAGGGTCACCAGCGTGATGCGGCGCGACGCGCCCGCGCCGTCGACCTCGATCCGCACCCGCTGCCCCGGCCGCAGCAGCCGCAGCCCGCCCGCGTCGAACGCGGGCGCCTCGAAGGGCACCGGGGTGCCGTCGTCGAGCAGCACACTGCCGCTGCGGGTCTCGGAGTCGTACGTGTACGCGGTGGCCTGCATGGGGAGCAGCGTACTCAGTCGGCGATGAGCAGCCGGGCCGCGGCCGCCGCGGTGCGCGGGCCCACGCCGAGCGAGAGCGCGGTCCGCAGGTCCTCGCCGGTGTCCACGTCCTGCCGTACGGAATCGACGCCGTCGAGTGGGAGTTCCACGGCCCCCGACGCCGCGTGCCGGGCCCGCGAAGCCGTACCGAAGGCGGGACGCAATTCCGTTCCCGCCGCCGCGCACAGCAGTGTTGTCCCGCTTCCGGCGGCATCCGGCATGAATGCGCGGGGAAATGGCGCGGCGCGGTCCAGGGCCCGGGCCAATTCCAGCGGGCGCAGCGCCGGCAGATCGGCGTTCAGGGCCGCGACGGGTGCTCGGGGCCGCGTGGCGCGCACGAGGGCCGCGCCGTGCGCCAGAGCGGCGTTCAGGCCGCCTCCGGGCGGATCGGGGACGACGCGGGCGCCCAGCGCCGCCAGTTCCCGACGCGCGAGGGCGTCGTCCGTGACGACCGCCACATCGCGCACCGCCGGGCAGGCGAGGGCGGCGGTCACGGTGTCCTGCGCGAACGCCAGGGCGAGACCCGGGCGCAGTGCCTCCCCGGAGGCGGCGGACAGCCTGCTCTTGGCGTGCGCCAGGGGTTTCAGGGGGATGACCAGGGTCCACTGCACGGGCGCTCCGTCCTTCGCGTCGGGCCCATTGTGACCTGCTGAGGGGGCGAGGTGCGGGGGAGGCGGGAGAGGGCGGTGCGCGGTGCGCTCACGCAGGAGCGGTGGTGCGAGACGGGTGGGCGTACGGTGTTCTCGACAGACCGGCAGCCTGGGGCGACACTTGTGCGGCCGACCAGGTTCATGGAGGAAGGTGTCCGCGTGTCCCGCCGCAGAATCGGCTTCTGGTACCGCCTGGCGGCGGTGATTGCAAAACCGCCGCTGGTGGTTCTGTTCAAGCGGGACTGGCGTGGAATGGAACACATTCCGGCTGACGGCGGATTCATCACCGCGGTGAATCACAACTCCCATATCGACCCGTTCTCGTACGCGCACTTCCAGTACAACACCGGACGAGTGCCGCGTTTCCTGGCAAAGGACGGGCTTTTCAAGCGCGGTTTTGTCGCCAAGGTCATGAAGGGCACGGGGCAGATCCCGGTCTACCGCGAGACCACCAACGCGCTCGACGCCTTCCGCGCGGCGGTCGACGCCATCCGGCGCGGCGAGTGCGTCGCCTTCTACCCCGAGGGCACCCTCACCAGGGACCCCGACATGTGGCCGATGACGGCCAAGTCCGGTGCCGCGCGGGTCGCCCTGGAGACCCGGTGCCCGGTGGTCCCCGTCGCGCAGTGGGGCGCCAACCTCGCACTGCCGCCGTACAGCAAGAAGCCCGCCTTCTTCCCGCGCAAGACCCTCCAGGTGAAGGCGGGACCCCCCGTCGACCTGTCGCGCTTCTACGGCAAGGAGCCGACGCCGGAGGTGCTGCGCGAGGTGACCGCGACCATCATGGCCGCGATCACCAAACTCCTGGAGGAGGTCAGGGGCGAGAAGGCCCCCGATACGCCGTACGACCCGCGCAGGGCCCGGCTGGAACAACGACGCAAGGCAGCGGGCCGCGGCGCCGCGCCGAGCACCGCAGAGAGCACCTCGGAGGACAGCAAGTGACGAACCCCGTGAACTCGGCGGGACCGGTGAAGGCCGCGGTCTTCGGAACGGGCTCCTGGGGTACGGCCTTCGGCATGGTGCTCGCCGACGCGGGCTGCGACGTCACCCTGTGGGGCCGCCGCGCCGAACTCGTCGACGCCGTCAACTCCACCCGGACGAACCCGGACTACCTCCCCGGCGTCCGGCTTCCGGAGAACGTGCGGGCCACCACCGACACGGCACAGGCCGCCGCGGACGCCGACTTCACCGTCCTCGCCGTGCCCTCGCAGACGCTGCGCGGGAACCTCGCCGAGTGGGCGCCGCTGCTCGCCCCCGAGACCGTCCTCGTCTCCCTCATGAAGGGCGTCGAACTGGGCTCCGCGATGCGCATGAGCGAGGTCGTCGAGGACGTCACCAAGGTCCGCGCCGACCGCGTCGCCGTCGTCACCGGGCCCAACCTCGCCCGCGAGATCGCCGCGCGGCAGCCCGCCGCCGCCGTGGTCGCCTGCCGGGACGAAGGCGTCGCGCAGCGCCTGCAGACGGCCTGCCACACCCCGTACTTCCGCCCGTACACCAACACCGACGTGGTCGGCTGCGAACTCGGCGGCGCGGTCAAGAACGTCATCGGCCTCGCCGTCGGCATCGCGGACGGCATGGGCCTGGGCGACAACGCCAAGGGCTCGCTCATCACGCGCGGCCTCGCGGAGACCACCCGACTCGGCCTGGCGATGGGCGCCGACCCGCTGACGTTCTCCGGACTCGCGGGCCTGGGCGACCTGGTGGCCACCTGCTCCTCGCCGCTGTCGCGCAACCACACCTTCGGCACCAACCTCGGCAAGGGCATGACCCTCGAGGAGACCATCGCGGTCACCAAGCAGACCGCCGAGGGCGTCAAGTCCTGCGAATCCGTGCTGGATCTGGCCCGTCGGCACGGCGTCGACATGCCGATCACGGAGACGGTCGTGGGCATCGTGCACGAGGGCACACCCCCGGTCGTCGCCCTCAAGGACCTCATGTCGCGCAGCGCCAAGCCCGAGCGTCGCTGACGGCACGCCTGACTACGTCCGGGCCAACGGGTACCCTCAACGCGATATGAGCAGCGAGAACCTCCCCCAGAGCCCTGAGCCGCGCCCCGAGCCGAGCTCTGAGCCGCTCCGCAAGCCGCGTGTGGCCGTCGTGTTCGGCGGCCGCAGCTCGGAGCACGGCATCTCCGTGGTGACGGCCGGCGCCATCCTCGGCGCCATCGACCGCACCAAGTACGACGTCCTGCCGATCGGCATCACCACGGACGGCCGTTGGGCGCTGACCGCCGACGAGCCCGAGCGGATGGCCATCGCCGACCGCAGGATGCCGAACGTCACCGACCTCGCCGACTCCGTGGACGGCGGCGTCGTGCTCCCGGTCGACCCGGGCAACCGCGAGGTCGTCTACAGCGAGCCCGGCTCCGTGCCCAAGGCGCTCGGCGAGGTCGACGTCGTCTTCCCGATGCTCCACGGCCCCTACGGAGAGGACGGCACCCTCCAGGGCCTGCTCGAACTCTCCGGAGTGCCCTACGTCGGCTCGGGCGTCCTCGCCTCGGCCGTCGGCCAGGACAAGGACTACATGAAGCGGGTGTTCGCCTCCTTCGGGCTGAACGTCGGCCCGTACCTGGTGATCCGCCCCCGCGAGTGGCGCCAGGACGAGGCGGGCGCCCGGCAGCGCATCGCCGACTTCGCCGGTGAGCACGGCTGGCCGCTGTTCATCAAGCCCGCGCGCGCGGGCTCCTCCATCGGCATCACGAAGGTCGAGTCCTTCGACGGCCTCGACGAGGCGATCGCCGAGGCGCAGCGCCACGACCCCAAGATCCTGGTCGAGGCGCTGCTGCGCGGCCGTGAGATCGAGTGCGGCGTCCTGGAGTTCGAGGACGGCCCGCGCGCGAGCGTCCCCGCCGAGATCCCGCCGGTGCAGTCGCACGACTACTACGACTTCGAGGCGAAGTACCTCGACTCGACGCCCGGGATCGTGCCGGCCCCGCTGACGCCCGAGCAGACCGCCGAGATCCAGCGGCTCGCCGTCGAGGCGTTCGAGGCGGCGTCCTGCGAGGGCCTGGTGCGCGCGGACTTCTTCCTCACCGAGGACGGCCGGTTCGTGATCAACGAGATCAACACGATGCCGGGCTTCACGCCCATCTCGATGTATCCGCAGATGTGGGAGAAGAGCGGCGTCGGCTACGCGGAGCTGGTGGACCGGCTCATCCGGTCGGCCCTCAACCGCTCCACGGGCCTGCGCTGACCCCGGACGGGTCCGGGGTCAAGCAATGCCCTTGGGGATCGTCTTCTTGATGGGGGCGGCGAAGTCCGTGAGCGGACCGAGGCCGTCCCCGGTCCGCTCCTTGGGCAGCGTCACCTCGACATAGGCGAGCCGCGCCCCGGTGGTGAAGGTGTACGAGCCGTCGTCGCGCTTCTGCAGGAGCCAGGCGACGCCGTTCACCCGCACGCCGTTGTCCTTGGCGTACGAGGGGTCGATCATCTCGGGGGGCCGTCGCACGCCGCAGCGCAGTATGATCGCCGGGTCTCCCCACCCGGCGGTCAGCTCGGACTTCGGTCCCGGGTCGGTGCGCCCCAGCCCGTCGATCTTCTCCGGAAGCTGTTCGTGCAGGTCGCGGCAGAGTCCGGCGGCCTTCGCGGCCGGGGAAGGAACCACCACCGACGCCTCGTCGTCCGTAGCTGAACAGGCTGCCGCCGTGATCAGCAGAGCGACGGCGGACGTTCCTGCGAGGCAGCGGCGCCGGAGACGGGGGATGTTCACCGGGCCAGGGTAGACGGGGGCTACAAGTGCACGACCGGGCAGGTCAGGGTTCGGGTGATGCCGTCCACTTGCTGGACCTTGGCGACCACCATGCGGCCGAGTTCGTCCACCGTGTCCGCCTGGGCGCGCACGATGACATCGTAGGGTCCGGTCACGTCCTCGGCCTGGATCACTCCCGCGATCTTGCCGATCAGCTCGGCGACGGTCGACGCCTTGCCGACCTCTGTCTGGATCAGGATGTACGCCTGTACCACGGAACCTCCAGGGCGGCCACGAGGATCATGTGGGGGGAAGGGACGCCACGGTACCGCGTCGCCGCTCGCCACGGGGAGACCCGGGTGACCTGTGGCGCGCACATCGTGGTGGACGGACAACAGAAGTTGACGGTCACCTCGACCGTACCGACGACAGGCACGGCTCGCGACCGGGGGCCGGACAGCGCGAAAGGGCATGGTGAGACTCGGTGAAGGGATCCGTGGGCGAGTTGGGGGAGTTCGGGCTCATCAGAGAGCTCACTTCGCGGCTCACCTCCACGCCGGCCGTACGGCTCGGCCCCGGTGACGACGCGGCGGTCGTGTCCGCCCCCGACCGCAGGGTCGTGGCGAGCACCGACGTCCTCCTCGAGGGGCGGCACTTCCGCCGCGACTGGTCCACCGCGTACGACGTGGGCCGCAAGGCCGCCGCGCAGAACCTCGCCGACATCGCGGCCATGGGCGCCGTGCCGACCGCGCTGCTGCTCGGCCTGGTCGTGCCCGCCGAGCTCCCCGCGAGCTGGCCCACCGAGCTGATGGACGGCCTCAGGGACGAGTGCCAGGTCGCGGGCGCCGCCGTCGTGGGCGGCGACGTCGTGCGCGGCGACACCATCACCGTCGCCATCACCGCCCTCGGCGACCTGCGCAACCATGAGCCCGTCACGCGCGCGGGCGCCCAGCCCGGCGACGTCGTCGCCGTGACGGGCTGGCTCGGCTGGTCCGCCGCCGGGCACGCGGTGCTCTCCCGCGGCTTCCGCTCGCCGCGCGCCTTCGTGGAGGCCCACCGCAGGCCCGAGCCGCCGTACCACGCGGGCCCCGCGGCCGCCGGACTCGGCGCGACCTCCATGACGGACGTCAGCGACGGCCTGATCGCCGACCTCGGGCACATCGCCGAGTCCAGCAAGGTGCGCATCGACATCCGCTCCGGAGACGTCGACGTGCCCTCCCAGATGAACGACATCGGGCAGGCCGTCGGCGTGGACCCGCTGCAGTGGGTGCTCAACGGCGGCGAGGACCACGCGATCGTGGCGACCTTCCCGCCGGACGTGAAACTGCCCGCCCGCTGGAAGGTCATCGGTGAGGTCCTCAACCCCTCGGCGCTGCCCCAGGTGACCGTCGACGGCGCGCCGTGGGCCAGCAAGGGCTGGGACCACTTCGGGGACAACGGAGACGCCGAGTGACCGCGCCGCCGCGCGTGCTCACCGTCGCCGGGTCCGACTCCGGCGGCGGCGCCGGGATCCAGGCCGACCTGAAGACGATGCTCGCCCACGGGACGCACGGCATGAGCGTCGTCACGGCCGTCACCGCGCAGAACTCCCTGGGCGTGCAGGGCTTCTGGGAGCTGCCCGTCGAGGCGGTGCGGGCGCAGTACCGCAGCGTCGTCGACGACATCGGCGTACAGGCCGTGAAGACCGGCATGCTCGCCTCCGCGGAACTGGTCGAGGCGGTCGCCGAATTGCTCGCGGGCACGGACGCCCCCGCGGTCGTCGACCCGGTCGGCGTCTCCAAGCACGGCGACCCGCTGCTCGCGGCCTCCGCCCTCGCATCCGTGCGCACCGCACTGCTGCCGGTCGCCACGGTCGCGACGCCCAACCTCGACGAGGTGGCCCAACTCACCGGCGTCGAGGTCGACTCGGAGGACGGCCTGCGCCGCGCGGCGGCCGCCGTCCTCGCGTACGGGCCGAAGTGGGTGCTCATCAAGGGCGGCCACCTCAGCGGCGACGCCGTGGACCTGCTGACCGACGGCTCCGAGGAGCACGTCCTGCGCGCACCGCGCCACGACAACCGCCACACGCACGGCACGGGCTGCACTCTCGCCAGCGCGATCGCGGCGCAGCTCGCGAAGGGCCGAAGCGTCCCGGAGGCCGTGACGGCCGCCAAGGAGTACGTGACCGGGGCGATCGCCGCCGGGTTCGCGCTCGGCGGCGGGATCGGCCCGGTGGATCACGGCTGGCGGTTCGGGCGGGCGTAGTCCTTGAGCGCGAGGGCGCCGGGGGCCCTCTCCGTCAGCTTCTTGAAGGGACCGGCCAGCAGGCGTGAGCCGAGTGCGCGGTACGTCCGGTCGCGGCTGCGGATCTTCCGCTCGGTCGGCGGGGCGAAGAAGGGGCCCGCGTGGTCCGAGGACTTCTGGCAGCCCTCGGCGTAGTCGCGGATCTCCGTCTCGTACGCGGCGAAGCCGGCCCGGTGGTCGCCCCGGGCGGCCGCGAGCTCACCGGCCAGGACGTACGCGGACACCAGGGCCGTGCCCGTCCCCATGCCGCCCATCGTGGCCCCGTACCCGGCGTCGCCGAGCAGCGCCACCCGGCCCCGGGTGAGCCGGTCGAGGCGGATCTGCGCGATGGCGTCGAAGTAGAGGTCCCCGGCGCTCCCCAGGCCTTCCAGGGCAGTGGCGGCGTGCTTCCAGCCCATGCCCGCGAACCGGTCCGCGAGGATCTCCTTCCGCCGCGCCGTGTCGTGCCGTTCGTGGTCGAGCCGCGGGGATGCGAAGACCAGGACCACACCCGCCCTGGCGGGGTCGCCGTCGTAGTTGTTGATCACGATGGTGCGGCCGGGCTCGCTGTAGATGCGGGCGGTGCGGTCGAGACCGAGGTGGTTGGGGACGGAGAAACCGGCCACGTAGTAGCCCAGGAAGCGCAGGTACCGCGACTCGTCGCCGAAGACCAGACGGCGGGTGCGCGAGTGCAGCCCGTCGGCGCCGACGACGAGGTCGAAGCGGCGGGGAGCGCCCCGGTCGAAGGTCACGTCGACGCCTTCGGAGTCCTCGCTCAGCGTGGCGACGGAGTCCGCGAAGACGTACTCCACATCATCCTTGGTGCGGTCGTAAAGGATCTTGGAGAGCTCGCCCCGGAAGATCTCCACGTCGCCGCTCATGAAGAACGCGGGCAGATCGACCCGCTCCTTGTCGTTGGCCTCCACGATGATCTGGCGGCCCATGCGCGTCCGGCGGCGATGGACCTCGTCCCAGATGCCCGTACGCCGCAGCACCGTGCGGTGCACCTCGCCGCGGAAGTCGACGGCGAAGCCGCCTCCGCGCAGGGCGGGCGCCTTCTCCACGACGGTGACGCGGGCTCCGTAGCGGGCCAGCCACAGGGCGAGGGCGGGTCCCGCGACGCCGGCGCCGGAGATCAGGACGTTCAGGTGGGCGAGGCTGTGGGTGGGGCGGGGAAGGTTCGTCATGCCGGGCAGCTTCGGGGAGGCCGCTGACCGTCCGCCCACCGTTCGCTGACCGCCGCCGACCGCAGGCTCCGCCCCTCCTCGAAGGCCCTGTCGTACGCCTCCGCGGAGAGCCGCGCGCGGGCCGCCTCCTCGACGCGTACGACATCCCGGTCGCCTGCGACCAGGAGGCCGCGCAGACCGTGGGCGGCGCCCAGGAGCCGGGCGGCCCCCTCGGGCTCCGCGGCCACGGACGCCAACGCCTCGGCCACCTCGGCCAGTTCACCGGTGCCAGGGAAGCGGATGCCGCCGCCCCGAGTTCCCGCGCCGCCCCCGCGGGACAGCACCCGGGCCTGCTCGAACCGCTCGGCGGCCTCCCGCGCGCGGGACTCGGCCAGTGCGGAGCGGCCGAGCCCGATCAGGATCCGCACCCTCTCCGCTCGGCTGAACCAGTTGGCGGAGCACGCCTCCAGAGCCGCTTCATAGTGCCCACGCGCGCGTGCCGTATCGCCGGAAAGCCGGGCCACGTCGCCGAGTCCGCGCCGTGCGGCCGCCACCTTGTCGGCGGCACCGATCCCGCGGGCCAGGGCGGCGGAGCGCGAGTAGTGGGCCGCTGCCTCGCCGAGACCGCCCCGGTGCAGCAGGACCGTGGCGCGCCGGTGGAGGAGGTCGGCCCTCTCCTCGGGCGCGGCCAACTCCCTGGCGTACTCCAGGCCTTCGTCGAGCAGCGCCAGCGCGCGCTCCCCCTCTCCCCGCCATGCGGCGAGCATCCCGAGCGGGTCCAGGCAGTTGGCCATGCCCCAGCGGTCGCCGGTCGTTTTGAAGCCCGCCAGCCCCCGGGCGAAGGCCGCGTCGGCCGCCCCCGCACGGCCCGCGAACAGCTCCCTGAAGCCCTGCCCGAGGTCGAGGAGAGCCACCCCCCAGGCGTCGCCGTCGACCTGGGCCCGCACCCGGTCCTCCATGGCGCGCGCGGGGCCGCCCGCGACCGACCAGAACACCACCAGGTACGGCAGCCGCAGCGGCCCCTCCAGAGCCGTGAACAAAGCGTCCGCGCGAGCGAGGCGGGCCGGTTCGCCCGGGTCGTGACCGTCCCCCGCGATCGAGTTGATCAGACAGAGGACGTACTCCTCGCACAGCCCCGCCGGTGGCCGCGCGCCCACCGCGTCCAGCAGGGCCACGGCGAGCTCGGTCCGCTCCGCGTAGCGGCCGCGCAGCCGCCAGAACCAGGAGAGCGCGGCCATCATCCGCAGCCCGTCGTGCGGTGCGGTGCGCGTCAGGTGGCGCAGGGCGGTGTCCAGGTTCGTCTGCTCGGCGTCGAGCACGGCAAGCCGTGAGAGCTGTTCACCGCCCCGCAGCAGGGGCTCGGACAGCTCGGCGAGGCGCTGGAAGTACTCGGCGTGCGCGGCCCGCAGACACTCCTCCTCACCCGCCTCGGCCAGCTGCCTGGCACAGAACGCGCGGATGGTCCGCAGCATGCTGTAACGCCCGTCGGTCACCTCGAGGAACGACTTCTCCGCGAGGGAGGTGAGCAGGTCCTCCGGACACGGGACCTGGCAGACGGCCTCCACGGCCTCCGACGTGGCCCCTGCGGAGAACACCGTCAGCCGCCGCGCCAGCTCCCGCTCCGCGTCGTCGAGCAACTCCCAGCTCCACTCCACGACCGCCCGCAGCGTGCGGTGCCGGGGCGCCTTCGTGCGGTCCCCGCGCGACAGGAGCCGGAAGCGGTCGCCGAGGCGGGCGGCGAGCTCGTCCAGGGTGAGGGTGCGCAGGCGGGCCGCGGCCAGCTCGATGGCCAGGGGCAGCCCGTCGAGGGCCGCGCATATCTCGCCCGTCAGCCGCCGCTCGTGCGCGTCGCGGGGGCTCTCCAGGTCGGGCCGCACCGCCGCCGCCCGGTCCGCGAAGAGCCGGGCCGCCGGCCCCGGGGCCAGCGGCGGCACCGGCCACAGGACCTCGCCCGTGATCCCGAGCCCCTCCCGGCTCGTGGCGAGCACCCGCACGCCGGGGCAGGCCCCGAGCAGCAGCCCGGTGACCCGCGCCGCGTCGTCGACCAGGTGCTCGCAGTTGTCCAGGACGAGCAGCAGCTCACGGCCGCGCAGCGCGGACAGCAGCCGCTCCGTGGTGTCGCCGCCCTGGGCACGGAAGCTGTCCCGCACCCCGAGCGCGGCGAGGATCGCGTACGTCACCCGCGCCCCGTCGTCGAGCGGCGCCAGCTCCACGTAGCAGACGTCGGGCAGCGCGCGGGCGGCCTCGATCGCCAGCCGCGTCTTGCCCGCCCCGCCGGGCCCGGTGAGCGTGACCAGGCGCGATCCGGCCAGCAGGGCACCGATCCGCGCGAGCTCGCCGGCCCGCCCGACGAGCCGTGTCAGCTGCGCGGGCACGCCCCGCTGCCGGGCCGGCTCCCGGCTCCGCAGCAGTTCCAGATGGAGCGCGGACAGCTCGGCGGAGGGATCGGTGCCGAGCTCCTCCGCCAGGACGCGCCGCGCGTCCTCGTAGACGGCGAGCGCCTCGGCGGGCCGCCCGCCCGCGTGCAGCGCCCGCATCAACTGCCCGTGAAGCCGCTCGCTCAGCGGGTGCCCGGCGATCAGTTCGCGCAGCTCGGGCACGAGCTCCGGGCCCGGGCCCAGCGCGAGATCCGCCTCGACGCGGTCCTGCACGGCCGTCAGGCGCAGCTCGTCGAGCCGGGCGACGAGGGGCCGGGCATCGGGCAGCTCGGTGAGAGCGGCCCCGCGCCACAGGCCGAGCGCCTCCGTCAGGAGAGCGGCGGCCTGTACGTGGTCTCCGGAGCCGAGGGCCGCGCGCCCCTCGCGGGCCAGCCGCTGGAAGCGGTGCAGGTCCACCTCGTCGGGGGAGACCGCGAGGCGGTAGCCGGTGGGGGCGGCCTCGATGTGCAGGCCCAGGCGCTTGCGCAGGCGGGAGACCTGGGACTGCAGGGCGTTCGCGGCGCCGGCGGGCGGCTCGTCACCGTAGAGCCCGTCGGTCAGCGCGGCCGCGGAGACGGTGCGTCCCGCGTCCAGGAGCAGCAGCGTGAGCAGCGCGCGGGGGCGCGGCCCGCCGGGGTCCAGGGGAGCGCCGCCGGGGGAGCGGACGGTCAGGGGGCCGAGGATGCCGAAGCGCATCCGGCAGATTCTGGCAGCCCGCTGAGCGTACGCGTACGCACAGGAGCGGAACGCATACGAAAGAGCCGGCCCCCAGAGGGGACCGGCTCTTTCAGCAACCAGCTAGGTGGCCGCGCTGACGTCAGCGCGAGACCTTGCCGGCCTTGATGCACGAGGTGCAAGCGTTGAGGCGCTTCGGCGTCCCGCTCACCACGGCACGCACACGCTGGATGTTCGGGTTCCAGCGACGGGGCGTACGGCGGTGCGAGTGCGAGATGTTGTTGCCGAAGCCCGGCCCCTTGCCGCAGACGTCGCAGTTGGCAGCCACGGGTCACTCCAAAGACTTCAGATGCACTTACGGTTAAACCCGGCATGCCGGGATCAGTGCAATGATCGGGATGGCGTTGCCAGGAGGAATGTCCCGATGTGTATCGGGCAACCGGAGCAGCATACAACGACTGCTTCGATAGAACGAAACTACCACGGACGGCCCGGCCCCCGCCCCGGGCCCGGTGTTCACGCTGGGTCTACGCTGCGTCCATTCCGGAAGGTCAAGGAGGCGAACAGGTGCCGCAGAACCTCGACGCGGTCGCGGTGCGCGCCTGGTGCCGACTGGCTCTGGACGCCCTCGGCAGGGCCCGCGAGGAGATCGACGCCATCAACGTCTATCCGGTCGCCGACGGGGACACCGGGACGAACCTCTACCTGACCGTGGAATCCGCCTCCCAGGCGGTCGACGCGGCGTTCACGGGCCACGAACCGGCCCTTCCCTCGCTCGCCGAGACGGTGCGCGCGATGGCGCACGGAGCGCTCCTCGGGGCCCGGGGCAATTCGGGCACGATCCTGTCGCAGCTGCTGCGGGGGATGGCACAGGTCATCGGGGGCGAGGCGGACGTACCCGGCGGCCCGGCCGACGGTGAGGGAGATCACGTCGAAGGACCGGTCCTGGAGCGCGCGCTGCGCCAGGCCGCCGAATCCGCCTATCAGGCGGTCGCCCACCCCGTGGAGGGCACCGTCCTGACGGTGGCCACGGCCGCGGCCGACGCGGTGGCCGGTGCCGGAGAGGACTGCGGGGCGGTGGCCAGAGCGGCGTACGACGGGGCCTGCGCGGCCCTGGAGGCGACGCCGGGACAGCTGGCGGTGCTCGGTCGCGCAGGGGTGGTGGACGCAGGCGGCCGGGGACTCGTGGCGGTGCTCGGGGCGCTGGTGGGCGCCCTGTCCGGCGAGAGCGTCGTCCTCAAGAGCACGGGCGGTGTCCTCCACGCGCGCGTGGAGGACATCGAGTGCGAGGAGCTGCCCGGCGACGGAGGCGGTCCCGCCTTCGAGGTGATCTACCTCCTGGAGGCGGACGACACCGCCGTCGCCCGGCTCCGGTCCCGGCTCGACCGGCTCGGCGACTCGCTCGTCGTGGTCGGCGGCGACGGCCTCTGGAACGTCCACGTCCACGTCGACGACGCGGGCGCGGCCGTCGAGGCGGGCGTGGAGGCGGGCCGCCCGCACCGCATCCGGATCACCCACTTCGGAGTGGGCGACGCGCACACCACCGCGCAGCCGCCCCGGGAACGTACGCAGCGGGCCATCGTCGCCGTCGTGCCCGGAGAGGGCCTCGCCGGGCTCTACACCGAGTCCGGGGCGACCACGGTGCCCGCGCGCGCGGGAGAGCCGCCCGCGAGCGGCGAGCTCGTCGACGCGATCCGGCAGGCCCACGCCCGCGAGGTCGTGCTGCTGCCGAACGACGCCGAGCTGCGCCACACCGCGGCCGCCGCGGCGGAACAGGCCCGCACCGAAGGCGTGCGGGTCGCCCTGATCCCCACCCGCTCCGCGGTCCAGGGCATCGCGGCGCTCGCCGTGCACGCGCCGGACCGGCGCTTCGACGAGGACGTCGTCGCCATGACCTCGGCGGCCGGCGCGACCCGGTACGGCGAACTGGCCGTCGCCGAGCGGCAGTCCTGGACCATGGCGGGCATCTGCCAGGCCGGGGACGTGCTCGGCCTGATCGACGGAGATGTCGCCGTGATCGGCTCCGAGGTGGCCCGCACCGCGGCCTCCGTCCTCGACCGGATGCTGTCGGCGGGCGGCGAGATGGTCACGCTGGTGCTCGGTGAATCCGTGCCCGATTCGGTCGCGGAGCACTTGGAGAAGCACGTGCGCGAGGCGTACCTGGCGGTGGACACCGTGGTCTACCGCGGTGGCCGCCAGTCGGCGCTGATGCTGATCGGCGTCGAGTAGAGCGGTCGCCGTCGCGGTCGCCGTCCGCCGCCGTCACCGCGCGGCGGATCCGGGTGACCGGGCACGTATCCGGGGGACGTACGGCGGAATGTCAGTGGCGTGGTGTGCAATGGATCTCGTGCCTGCGCTCGAAGAACCCCTGAAGAAAGTGGTCGGCCCCGCCACCGCGAAGGTGATGGCCGAGAACCTCGACCTGCACACGGTCGGCGATCTCCTGCACCACTACCCCCGGCGGTACGCCGAGCGCGGCGAGCTCACCCGCCTCGCCGACCTCCCGCTGGACGAGCACGTCACGGTGGTCGCCCAGGTCGCGACCGCGCGCATCCTGAAGTTCAACGGCGGCCGGGGCCAGCGCCTCGAAGTCACCATCACCGACGGCAGCGGCCAGATCCAGCTCGTCTTCTTCGGCCGGGGCATCCACAAGCCGCACAAGGACCTGCTGCCCGGCACCCGCGCGATGTTCGCGGGCAAGGTGTCGCTCTTCAACCGCAAGATGCAGCTGGCCCACCCCGCGTACGAACTGCTGCGCGCCGAGGGCGACGAGGTCGGCGAGGCCGTCGGCTCCTGGGCCGGCGCCCTCCTGCCGATCTATCCGGCCACCGCCAAGCTGGAGTCCTGGAAGATCGCCAAGTCGGTCGACATGGTCCTGCCCAGCGCCCAGGAGGCCGAGGACCCGCTGCCGCCCGCCCTGCGCGACGGCCGCGGCCTCGTCCCGCTCCCCGAAGCGCTCCTGAAGATCCACCGGCCGCACTCGAAGGCGGACATCGCCGCCGCCCGCGACCGCCTCAAGTGGGACGAGGCCTTCGTCCTCCAAGTCGCCCTGGCCAGGCGGCGGTACGCGGACGCGCAACTGCCCGCCGTCGCCCGCAGGCCCAAGAAGGCGGGCCTCCTCGACGCCTTCGACGCCAAACTGCCCTTCACCCTCACCGAGGGCCAGGAAAAGGTCTCCAAGGAGATCTTCGACGACCTCGCCACCGAACACCCGATGCACCGGCTCCTCCAGGGGGAAGTCGGATCGGGCAAGACAATGGTGGCCCTGCGCGCCATGCTCGCCGTCGTGGACGCGGGCGGGCAGGCCGCCATGCTCGCGCCCACCGAAGTCCTCGCCCAGCAGCACCACCGCTCCATCGTGGAGATGATGGGCGAGCTGGCCGAGGGCGGCATGCTGGGCGGCGCCGAGAACGCCACCAAGGTCACGCTGCTCACCGGCTCCATGGGGGCCGCCGCCCGGCGGCACGCCCTGCTCGACCTGGTCACCGGTGACGCCGGGATCGTCATCGGCACGCACGCGCTGATCGAGGACAAGGTGCAGTTCCACGACCTCGGCCTGGTCGTCGTCGACGAGCAGCACCGCTTCGGGGTCGAGCAGCGCGACGCCCTGCGCGGCAAGGGCAAGCAGCCACCGCACCTCCTGGTCATGACGGCCACCCCCATCCCGCGCACGGTCGCGATGACCGTCTTCGGCGACCTGGAGACGTCCGTCCTCGACCAGCTCCCCGCCGGACGCTCCCCGATCGCCAGCCACGTCGTCCCCGCGCAGGACAAGCCGCACTTCCTCGCCCGCGCGTGGGAGCGCGTGCGCGAAGAGGTGGAGAAGGGCCACCAGGCGTACGTGGTCTGCCCGCGCATCGGCGACGAGGAGGACGAGCCCAAGAAGTCCGGCAGGAAGAAGTCCGCCGAGGAGAAGGCGGAGGAGGCGGCCACCGCCGAGAAGCGGCCCCCGCTCGCCGTCCTCGAGGTCGCCGAGCAGCTCGCGCACGGACCGCTCCAGGGGCTGCGGGTCGAGGTCCTGCACGGCCGGATGCAGCCCGACGACAAGGATGCGGTGATGCGGCGCTTCGCCGCGGGCGAGACGCAGGTCCTGGTCGCGACGACGGTCATCGAGGTCGGGGTGAACGTGCCGAACGCCACCGCCATGGTGATCATGGACGCGGACCGTTTCGGCGTCTCCCAGTTGCACCAGCTCCGCGGTCGCGTCGGCCGCGGCGCTGCCCCCGGTCTCTGCCTCCTGGTCACCGACATGCCCGAGGCCGGCCCCGCCCGCGCCCGCCTCGGCGCCGTCGCCTCGACGCTCGACGGCTTCGAGCTCTCCCGCATCGACCTGGAGCAGCGCCGCGAGGGCGACGTGCTCGGCCAGGCCCAGTCCGGGGTCCGCTCGTCCCTGCGGATGCTCGCGGTCATCGAGGACGAGGAGATCATCGCCGCCGCGCGCGAGGAGGCGGTCACCGTCGTCGCCGACGACCCCGATCTCGAGCGGCTGCCCGCACTGCGCACCGCCCTGGACGCCCTGCTCGACGCGGAGCGCGAGCGGTACCTCGACAAGGGCTAAGAGCCTGTGTCATATCCCCGGCCGGGCGGGCGGCGTCTGGCACGCACGCTCGCCGCGTTGCCGAAAAGCCCTAGTAGCTCCGCTACGAGGACTTCCCGGCGCCTTGCGATCGCACGCACCAGACGCCGCCCGCTGATCCGACCGGGGATATGACACAGGCTCTCGGCGCCGCGTACGCCATATCGTGGAGACAGCCCACCACCGTGGCGCACACCGGCCAGCCAGAAGGAACCAGATGACCCGCGTGATCGCCGGCACCGCCGGCGGACGCCGCCTGTCCGTCCCGCCGGGCGACGGCACCCGCCCCACGTCCGACCGCGCGCGCGAGGGCCTCTTCTCCACCTGGCAGGCCCTCCAGGGCACGCTCGACGGAGCCCGCGTCCTCGATCTCTACGCGGGCTCCGGCGCCGTCGGCCTGGAGGCGCTCTCCCGCGGCGCCGCGCACGCCCTGCTCGTCGAGGCGGACGCCAGGGCGGCGCGCACCATCAGGGAGAACGTGAAATCGGTCGGCCTGCCCGGCGCGGAGGTGCGAGCGGGCAAAGCGGCCCAGATCGTCCGGGGCGGAGCCCCCACCACCCCGTACGACCTGGTCTTTCTCGATCCGCCGTATGCCGTGGTCGATGACGATCTTCGGGAGATCCTGCTCACACTCCGCTCGGAAGGCTGGCTCACGTCCGACGCGCTCGTCACCGTTGAACGCAGTACAAGAGGCGGGGAATTCGGCTGGCCGGAGGGTTTCGAGCCCCTCAGGTCCCGTCGTTACGGCGAGGGGACCTTTTGGTACGGTCGCGCCGCCTCTACGTGCGACGACTCAAGCGTCGCGCCATGACCGGACCGGAGAGCGAGGGACTCACGTTGCGCCGCGCCGTATGTCCGGGGTCTTTCGACCCCATCACCAATGGACACCTCGACATCATCGCCCGCGCCTCCAAGCTGTACGACGTGGTGCATGTCGCGGTGATGATCAATCAGTCGAAGAAGGGCCTCTTCGAGATCGACGAGCGGATCGAGCTGATCCGCCAGGTCACGGCCGACTTCGGCAACGTCGAGGTGGAGGCCTTCCACGGCCTGCTCGTCGACTTCTGCAAGCAGCGCGACATCCCGGCCATCGTCAAGGGTCTGC
This sequence comes from Streptomyces sp. NPDC036815, assembly GCF_055609205.1. Taxonomy (NCBI): domain Bacteria; kingdom Bacillati; phylum Actinomycetota; class Actinomycetes; order Kitasatosporales; family Streptomycetaceae; genus Streptomyces; species Streptomyces sp. NPDC036815. Next base: position 21,445 of record NZ_JBVJPW010000019.1, read on the forward strand.
GCGCGGTCAGCGACTTCGACTACGAGCTGCAGATGGCCCAGATGAACAACGGCCTCTCGGGCGTCGAGACCCTTTTCGTCCCGACCAACCCCACCTACAGCTTCCTCTCCTCCTCGCTGGTCAAGGAGGTCGCGGCCTGGGGCGGCGACGTCGCCCACCTGCTGCCCCCGGTGGTCCACACGGCCCTCGTGGAACGACTGGGCGACAAGTGACCTCTCGGCCGTCCCGCTGACAGTGCGTCAGCCGGTGTCGGACGGACGGCCACTGGCCTTACAGTCGTCCCGTCCGTCTCCCAACCAGCTGTAGAGAGTGGCGAGCACACGGTGGACGTGCAGAAGAAGATCGACGAGATCGTCCGGGCGGTCGGCAGCGCCCGGTCCATGCCCATGTCGGCCTCGTGCGTGGTCAACCGCGCCGATCTGCTCTCGATGCTCGAAGAGGTGCGCCAGGCCCTGCCGGGCTCCCTGGCCCAGGCGCAGGAGCTCATCGGCGGCCGCGAGCAGCTGGTCGAGCAGGCCCGCCAGGAGGCGGAGCGGATCATCGAGAGCGCGCACGCCGAGCGCGGCTCCCTGATCTCCGACACGGAGGTCGCCCGCAACTCCCAGGGCGAGGCCGACCGCATCCTCACCGAGGCCCGCCGGACCGCCGAGGAGGTCCGCGCCGAGGCCGACGACTACGTGGACAGCAAGCTCGCCAACTTCGAGGTCGTCCTCACCAAGACCCTCGGTTCGGTCGGCCGCGGCCGCGAGAAGCTCCTCGGCACCGGACCCGGCCTCGACGAGCACGGCTACGAGGACGAGGACGCCCCGCAGCGCAGCCACGACCCGGAGACGCTGCGCCGCGACGCCGACGCGTACGTCGACGCCAAGCTCGGCGCCTTCGAGGCGGTCCTCGCCAAGACGCTGGAGGCCGTCGGCCGGGGCCGCCGGACCCTGCACGGCCACGCCCCCGCCGACGAGCTCGGCGCCCTCGGCGACAGCGTCGGGTCCCAGGGCCACACCACCGACGCGGAGTACCTGGCGGACCTCGCGGGCCCCGCACCCGCCGAGCCCCTGCCGCGGCAGCCCGCCCGGACCCCGCAGGTCCCCGCAGAGCAGCCCTACGCGCCGCCGCACCAGCACCCCGACCCCTACGGGTACCAGCACCAGCCCCAGGACCAGTACGGCTACCAGCAGCCCTACGGGCAGCAGGACCCGTACGCGTACCAGCAGCACGACCAGTACGGCTACCCGCAGCAGGGCTACGACCAGGACCAGCTGCAGCAGGCGCAGCTCCAGCCGCAGGGCCAGCCCCAGCAGCCCGCGGTGCTCGACGAGACCAGCCTCTTCGACACGACCATGATCAGCGCCGAGCAGCTCCGCCAGTACGAACAGGGGCGCTAGGACCGGATTGGGCCGAGAGCGGATGGTCAAGTATCCTGGCTCTTCGGTCGCGCATGCGTCCGCGACGCAGGCTGCCCACGCAAGCCGTGTCCGCGGCACCGGTGCGGCGGCCTCTCCCTTGGACTTCCCGGATTCGAAAGCAGGAAAAGCCCTGACTACGCGCCTCGACCACCGAAACCCTCTCGTGTTCGACACACACGAGCTGGGGCGGCGTCCTGGTGCCATGCAGCGGCTGACCCGTGAGATCGAGGCGCCCGGCCCGCCGAGCGCCTTCGGTATCGAAGGGGTCATCGGAGTGCCGCAGGGCGCCCCGGTCGAGCTGGAGGTCCGACTCGAGTCGGTCATGGAAGGGGTGCTTGTCACAGGCACCGCCCGTGCAACGGCCGAGGGGGAGTGCGTAAGGTGTCTGGAGCCGCTCGGCCTTGAGCTCGACGCGGACTTCCAGGAGATGTTCTCGTACCCTGACGCCGACGACCGGGGCCGCACCGCGGAACCGGCCGACGACGCCGAGGAAGACGAGGGCAGGCTCTACCTCGAGGACGGCATGTTCGACCTCGAGCCCGTGCTGCGTGATGCGGTGGTGCTCGCACTGCCGATGCAGCCGGTGTGCCAGGACGACTGTCCGGGCCTGTGCTCCCAGTGCGGGGTGCGGCTCGCGGACGACCCGGACCACCACCATGACGCCGTCGACATCCGTTGGGCGGCTTTGCAGGGACTCGCTGGCACCATCCAGGACGGCGAGAAGGACGAGATGAGCGGCGCCGAAGCACAAGCGGGCGTCGACGAGAAGCAGGAGAAGTAGCCGTGGCTGTTCCGAAGCGGAAGATGTCGCGCAGCAACACGCGCCACCGCCGGTCGCAGTGGAAGGCTGCGGTCCCCACCCTGGTTTCGTGTGAGCGTTGCCAGGAGCCCAAGCAGCAGCACATCGCGTGCCCGAGCTGCGGCACCTACAACAAGCGCCAGGTCCTCGAGGTCTGAGCGGCTGGTGAGAGGCACCGTGTCTAGCCCCAAGAAGGCGGAAGACGCCAAGAAATTGGCGGAGACAACGGCCTCGTCCCACACGCTTCTGGAAGGGCGGCTCGGGTACAAGCTCGAGTCCGCCCTTCTGGTGCGTGCACTGACCCACCGTTCGTACGCGTACGAGAACGGCGGTCTGCCGACGAATGAGCGGCTCGAGTTCCTTGGGGACTCGGTGCTCGGCCTCGTCGTCACGGACACGCTCTATCGGACCCACCCCGACCTGCCCGAAGGCCAGCTGGCCAAGTTGCGGGCCGCGGTGGTCAATTCGCGTGCGCTGGCGGAGGTCAGCCGCGGCCTCGAACTCGGCTCCTTCATCCGGCTCGGCCGGGGCGAAGAGGGTACGGGTGGCCGGGACAAGGCATCCATCCTCGCCGACACCCTTGAAGCGGTGATCGGCGCGGTCTATCTGGACCAGGGTCTGGACGCGGCGGGCGAGCTGGTGCACCGGCTCTTCGACCCGCTGATCGAAAAGTCCTCGAACCTGGGAGCGGGCCTGGACTGGAAGACCAGTCTCCAGGAGCTCACCGCGACCGAGAGCCTCGGCGTGCCCGAGTATCTCGTCACGGAGAGCGGCCCCGACCACGAGAAGACCTTTACTGCTGCCGCCCGCGTCGGAGGCGTCTCGTACGGCACCGGCACCGGCCGCAGCAAGAAGGAAGCGGAGCAGCAGGCCGCAGAGTCCGCGTGGCGCGCGATCCGTGCCGCCGCGGACGAGCGGATCAAGGCGGCCGAGGCCGCCGCTGCCGCGCAGTCCGAGGGGACCGCCGACACCCCCTCGGCCTGACGGCCGCCCATCCTTCGGTGCCGGCCGCCCTCTTCACGAGGGTGGCCGGCGCTGTGTTTTCCCGCACCCACCACACCCACCCTCCCGGAGCGGACATGCCCGAGCTGCCCGAAGTCGAAGTCGTCCGGCGTGGTCTGGAGCGGTGGGTCAGCGGGCGTCTCATCGGTGAGGTGCAGGTGCTGCACCCGCGTGCGGTGCGGCGGCACATGGCGGGCGGCGCGGACTTCGCGGCCCGGCTGACCGGGCACCGGACGGGGCTCGCCCAGCGGCGCGGCAAGTACCTGTGGCTGCCGCTCGCCGACTCCGCGCAGTCCGTCCTGGCTCATCTGGGCATGAGCGGGCAGCTTCTGGTGCAGCCCCAAGAGGCCCCGGACGAGAAGCACTTGAGGATCCGGATGCGCTTCGCCGACGGGCAGGGCACCGAGCTCCGCTTCGTCGACCAGCGCACCTTCGGCGGGCTCTCGCTGCACGACAACACCGCCGACGGCCTGCCCGACGTCATCGCGCACATCGCGCGCGACCCGCTGGACGTCGCGTTCGACGACGACGCCTTCCATCGGGCGCTGCGCGGCCGCCGTACGACGATCAAGCGGGCGCTCCTCGACCAGTCGCTGATCAGCGGCGTCGGCAACATCTACGCGGACGAGGCGCTGTGGCGGTCGAGGCTGCACTACGAGCGGCCCACCGGAACCTTCACGCGCCCGCGCACGGCCGAACTCCTGGGCCACGTACGGGACGTGATGAACGCGGCCCTCGCCGTCGGCGGCACCAGCTTCGACAGCCTCTACGTCAACGTGAACGGCGAATCGGGTTACTTCGAGCGGTCGCTCGACGCCTACGGCCGGGAGGACGAGCCGTGCCGCCGCTGCGGCACCGCGATGCGCCGCCGCCCCTGGATGAACCGCTCCAGCTACTTCTGCCCCCGCTGTCAGCGGCCGCCGCGCGCCTCGTCGTAACGCTCCCGCGCCCGCAGGACCTCGTCCTGACGGCCCTCCACGCAGCGGATCAGGGCGAGCAGCCGCTCGGTGATCTCCTGGCCGAGCGGGGTGAGCCGGTAGTCCACGCGCGGCGGGTTGGTCGGCTGGGCGGTGCGGTGCACCAGGCCGTCGCGCTCAAGGGCGTGCAGGGTCTGGGAGAGCATCTTCTCGCTGACGCCGTCGACGCGGCGGCGCAGTTCGTTGAAACGGAACGTCCCCTCGTGCAGGGCTCCGAGGGTGAGCGCTCCCCAGCGTCCCGTGACGTGCTCCAGGGTGGCCCGGGAGGGGCACTGCCGGGAGAAGACGTCGTACGCCAGGTCGGTGGGTTCCATACGGATACCTTACTCTCGCGCAGCGCTAACCAATGGTTAGTGCTGATGGGTCAGCGCTGACGCGGGGTGTTGACGCGAGGTGAGGGAGCAGAGGGGCCAGCGGCGGCGCGGACGGCGGCGCCCGGCCGTCAGAAGCCGAAGTCCTGCGTCCACCACGGGCCGCCCGGCGCGAAGTGCACACCGACGCCCAGGGTCTTGTAGTCGCAGTTGAGGATGTTGGCGCGGTGGCCCGGACTGTCCATCCAGGCGGCCATCACGGACTCGGGGTCGGCCTGTCCGCGCGCGATGTTCTCGCCGCCCAGGCCGGAGATGCCCGCCTTGTCGGCGCGGTCCCACGGCGTCGCGCCGTCCGGGTCGGTGTGGTCGAAGAAGTCGCGCTCGGCCATGTCGGCGCTGAAGGCACCGGCCAGCGCCGCGAGCCGGTCGTCGGCCTGTACGGGGCGGCAGCCCGCCTTGGCCCGCTCCTGGTTGACCAGGGTGATCACCTCGGCCTCCGCCTTGACCTCGTCGGAGGAGGGCCGGGAGTTCGCCGGGGGAGTGGCGGGCGCCTTCTCGGGCGTACGGGACGGGCTCGGCGGCGTCGACCTCTTCTGGTCGGTGTGCGGCTTCGGAGCCTTGGGCGTCGGCTTCCCTGCCGGGGTCCTCGACGGCTTCGGGGCGGCCTTGGAGGGAGTGGGCGCCGGCGCCTCGGAGCGCGCGGTGCCACGGCTCGGCGTCGGCTCGGCGGGCTCCGCCCGGTCGCCCGAGCCGCCCTGGGCGTCCACCTCCGTCGGCGCGGCCGCGGAGCGTACCTTGCCCGAGTCGCTCCCGCCGCCCAGCCGATAGCTGTCGGACCCCGGGAGCACGCCCGCGGCGACCGCGACGGCGCCCATCGCGACGGCGGCCGATACGCCGAGCAGACCCGTGCGGACCGGAGCGGAGGCACGGCCCTTGCGGCGGTGCGACACCGTCCCCGGAGGATTCTCAGGGGTGGCGGCCTGTCCAGCGCCGGAGCGTCGGTGGCGTCCCATCTCCTGGCCTTTCGTCCTTATGATCAACGTGACTCACCCATATGGGTGAGGCTCATCGAGTCGCGACTGTACGCGATGGCGCATGGGCACGAAGTGTCTCCTGAGCAATTGGCCGGTTAGCGTGCAGCCATGAATGAAGACGTGCGACTCACCGCCTGGGTGCGAGGACGCGTACAGGCCGTGGGATTCCGCTGGTTCACGCGGGCCAAGGCGCTGGAGATCGGTTCCCTGAGTGGTTTTGCTCTCAATCTGGAGGACGGCCGCGTACAGGTCGTCGCCGAGGGGCCCCGGGCCGGCTGCCAGAAACTGCTCGACTGGCTCCGCGAGGGCGACACACCCGGGCGGGTCGACGGAGTCACCGAGATCTGGGACACACCGCGTGGCATATACGAGACCTTCGCCATCCGGTGACCGTGACCGGGCGAGACGTCCCAGGACGGGGGCGACGGGGGGCGGGACGAGTGTCCGGGGCAACTGCCTGAGGCAGAAAAAGCCTGGTGGTTGCCAAGAACCGCTTGCCGTGGCAGGCTCCGCAGGTAAGGATGATCTCCACGCCCCCAGGGCCCCGAAGGAGTCGCAGCGCCGCCCGTTCCAGGGCCGCTTGCCCCCGGGCCGCCCGCCAATACGGGGTGTGATCGTGTTGACCGTCAAACTTTTTGGTGAGACTCTGGAAGCCCCGCGCACCTTAGCTGTTTGGCATGTGAGAACGGCCAGCAAGACCCCAGCAGAACAATGAGTGCCAAGCACCGCGGGTGCGATTCCCTCACGACCCACACCGCTTCGGTCGGTCACTCAGTGTGGAGGACCATCCATCATGGCAAAGGCGCTTCTCGGTTACGTCGGCGGCAGCGACCCGCGACTCCTCGCCGAGATGCGACGGCTCCAGCAGCGCGTACAGGACCTGGAATCCGAGCTCGGTCGGATCCAGGCGGAGAACGACGCGCTCGCGGCTGCCGCTTCTCACGAATCGCTCCTCGAGAGCATCGACGTACCCCAGGCGGAGCCTGCGCTCACCTGACCACTAATCGATCACGAATTCACAGGGGCTTTCTGAACATGCGTCCCTGATAAGCAACTGGTCAGGCTGTTCGTGTCAGCCGCTTGTTTCAAGATCTGCAAGGGACGCTTCGGCGTCCCTTCTTTCTTTCCCGCTCCCGCATGCGTTCCCGCATATGCCGCTTCCTTTACCGTCTGATGTGCCCTGCACCTTCATCGGTGAAACGGCCACTGAAAGGTAGAGTCCGACGGCGTGCATCTCAAGGCCCTGACCCTGCGCGGTTTCAAGTCCTTCGCGTCCGCCACGACGCTGAAGTTCGAGCCGGGCATCACCTGCGTCGTCGGTCCCAACGGCTCCGGCAAGTCCAATGTCGTGGACGCGCTGAGCTGGGTCATGGGCGAGCAGGGCGCCAAGTCCCTGCGCGGCGGCAAGATGGAGGACGTCATCTTCGCCGGCACCACCGGGCGGCCCCCCCTCGGCCGGGCCGAGGTGTCCCTCACCATCGACAACTCCGACGGCGCCCTGCCCATCGAGTACGCCGAAGTCACCATCACGCGGATCATGTTCCGCAACGGCGGCAGCGAGTACCAGATCAACGGCGACACCTGCCGCCTCCTGGACATCCAGGAACTGCTCTCCGACTCCGGCATCGGACGGGAGATGCACGTCATCGTCGGGCAGGGCCAGCTCGACGGGGTGCTGCACGCCGACCCGATGGGGCGGCGCGCGTTCATCGAGGAGGCCTCGGGCGTCCTCAAGCACCGCAAGCGCAAGGAGAAGGCGCTCCGCAAGCTGGACGCGATGCAGGCCAACCTCGCGCGCGTGCAGGACCTCACCGACGAGCTGCGGCGCCAGCTCAAGCCGCTGGGCCGGCAGGCCGCCGTCGCACGCCGGGCCGCCGTCATCCAGGCCGACCTGCGCGACGCCCGCCTGCGCCTGCTCGCCGACGATCTCGTACGGCTGCGCGAGACGCTGAACGCGGAGGTAGCCGACGAGGCCGCGCTCAAGCAGCGCAAGGAGAGCGCCGAGGCCGAGCTGAAGGCCGCCCTGCAGCGCGAGGCGGAGCTGGAGGGCGAGGTGCGGCGCCTCACGCCGCGTCTGCAGCGGGCCCAGCAGACCTGGTACGAGCTGTCCCAGCTGGCCGAGCGGGTGCGCGGCACCGTCTCGCTGGCCGACGCCCGGGTCAAGAGCGCCACCGCGGCGCCCCCCGAGGAGCGGCGCGGCCGCGACCCCGAGGACATGGAGCGCGAGGCCGCCCGCATCCGCGAGCAGGAGGCCGAGCTCGAAGCCGCGCTCGCGGCCGCCGAACACGCCCTGGAGGACACGGTCGCCCACCGGGCCGAGCTCGAACGGCAACTGGCCGTCGAGGAGCGCAGGCTCAAGGACGTGGCGCGGTCCATCGCCGACCGGCGCGAAGGGCTCGCCCGGCTGAGCGGACAGGTCGGCGCGGCCCGTTCGCGGGCGGCGTCCGCCCAGGCCGAGATCGACCGGCTCGCCGCCGCCCGGGACGAGGCCGCCGAGCGCGCGGTGACGGCCCAGGAGGAGTACGAGCAGCTCAAGGCCGAGGTCGACGGGCTCGACGCGGACGACGCGGAGCTCGGGGAGCGGCACGACGCGGCGAAGCGGGAGCTCGCCGAGGCGGAGGCCGCGCTGACCGAGGCGCGGGAGGCCGCGACCGGCGCCGAGCGCAAGCGGGCCGCGGTCGCCGCCCGGCACGACGCGCTCGCGCTCGGCCTGCGGCGCAAGGACGGCACCGGCGCGCTGCTCGCCGCCGGGGAGCAGCTCACCGGGCTGCTCGGCCCGGCCGCCGCGCTGCTCACCGTCGCCCCCGGCTTCGAGGTCCCGGTCGCGGCCGCGCTCGGCGCCTGCGCCGACGCCGTCGCCGTGAGCGGTCCGAGCACGGCCGCCGAGGCCATCCGCCTGCTCCGCAAGCAGGACGCCGGGCGGGCCGCGCTGCTGCTCGGCGGCGCCCCGGACCAGGCGCGTGAGGTACGCCCGGAGGGGCCGCCGCTGGTCGCCGATCTGGTACGGGGGCCCGAGGAGTTGCTGCCCGCCGTGCGGCGGCTGCTGCGCGGCATCGTCGCCGTGGGCACGCTGGAGGACGCGGAGGACCTGGTCTACGCACACCCCGGCCTGACCGCTGTCACCGCCGAAGGGGACCTGCTCGGGGCGCACTTCGCGCAGGGCGGGTCCGCGGGGGCGCCGAGCCTGCTCGAAGTGCAGGCCTCCGTCGACGAGGCCGCCGCCGAGCTGGCGGAACTCGGCGGGCGGTGCGAGCAGTTGGCCCTCGATCAGGAGCGGGCCGGGGAGCGGCGCAGGGAATGTGCCGCGCTGGTCGAGGAGTTGGGGGAGCGGCGCAGGGCCGCCGACCGCGAGAAGTCCGCCGTGGCGCAGCAGTTGGGGCGGCTCGCCGGGCAGGCGCGGGGCGCCGCGGGTGAGGCCGAGCGGTCCGCCGCCGCGGCGGCGAAGGCGCAGGACGCGCTGGACAGGGCTCTGGAGGAGGCCGAGGAACTCGCCGAGCGGCTCGCCGTCGCCGAGGAGGCTTCTCCCTCGGGAGAAAGAGAGGAGGAGCCGGACACCGCCGCGCGCGACCGGCTCGCCGCCGACGGGGCCAACGCCCGGCAGACGGAGATGGAGGCCCGGCTCCAGGCCCGTACGCACGAGGAGCGGGTCAAGGCGCTCGCGGGCCGCGCGGACTCCCTGGACCGGGCCGCCCGCGCCGAACGCGAGGCACGCGCGCGTGCCGAACAGCGCAGGGCCCGGCTGCGCCACGAGGCGGCGGTGGCCGGGGCCGTCGCGTCCGGCGGGCGCCAGCTGCTCGCCCACGTCGAGGTCTCCCTCGTACGGGCGCAGGAGGAGCGGGCCGCGGCCGAGCGTGCCAAGGAGGCGCGGGAGCGGGATCTGGTGGCCGAGCGCGGCCGGGGCAGGGACCTCAAGGCCGAACTCGACAAACTGACTGATTCAGTTCACCGCGGCGAGGTACTGGGTGCCGAGAAGCGGCTGCGGATCGAGCAGCTGGAGGCCAAGGCGCTGGAGGAGCTCGGTGTGGAACCGGCGGGACTCGTGGCGGACTACGGTCCGGATCAGCTCGTACCGGCCTCGCCCCCCGCCGAGGGTGAGGAGCTGCCCGCTGCCGACGATCCGCGGAGCGGGCCGGTGCCCTTCGTCCGGGCCGAGCAGGAGAAGCGGCTGAGGTCAGCCGAACGGGCGTATCAGCAGCTCGGAAAAGTGAACCCGCTGGCCCTTGAGGAGTTCGCGGCGCTGGAGGAGCGGCACAAGTTCCTCAGCGAGCAGCTCGAAGACCTGAAGAAGACGCGGACCGACCTCCTCCAGGTGGTGAAGGAGGTGGACGAGCGCGTCGAGCAGGTCTTCACCGAGGCGTACTACGACACGGCCCGCGAGTTCGAGGGTGTCTTCTCCCGGCTCTTCCCCGGCGGCGAGGGGCGGCTGATCCTGACCGACCCCGACAACATGCTCACCACCGGCGTGGACGTCGAGGCCAGGCCGCCCGGCAAGAAGGTCAAGCGGCTCTCGCTGCTGTCCGGCGGCGAGCGGTCCCTGACGGCCGTGGCGTTGCTCGTCTCGATCTTCAAGGCGCGGCCCAGTCCGTTCTACGTGATGGACGAGGTCGAGGCGGCGCTCGACGACACCAACCTGCAGCGGCTCATCCGCATCATGCAGGAACTGCAGGAGGCCTCGCAGCTCATCGTGATCACGCACCAGAAGCGCACGATGGAGGTCGCCGACGCGCTGTACGGCGTCTCGATGCAGGGTGACGGCGTCTCGAAGGTGATCAGCCAGCGGCTCCGCTAGGCGCTCTTCAACACTTCAAGACTTGAACATCAGCAAGCTCAGAGTGCCCGCAACTTCACAGCAGCCCCCCTATTGACTTCGAAACTTGAAGGCATAGTCTCTGCAACATTGCTTTTACCTTCAGGTGGTGGGCGGCGTGAAGTTGTGCGCCACTTGAAGAGCTCGCCCCCACCCCCGGCAACGCTGCCGGTGGCCCGAGGAGTACACGTGACCAGCACATCGCAGGCGCCTCAGTCCGGAGCCAGAGAGGCCCACCCGGACCATCTCGGACATGTCATCTTCATCACGGCGGCCGCCGCGATGGGTGGCTTCCTCTTCGGCTACGACAGTTCGGTGATCAACGGCGCGACCGTCGCCATCCAGCACCGCTTCGACGTCGACGCCAACATGCTCGGCTGGATCATCGCGACCGCGCTGCTCGGCTGTGCCGTCGGTGCCGCCATCGCAGGCCGCATCGCGGACCGCATCGGCCGCATCCGCTGCATGCAGATCGCCGCCGTGCTCTTCGCGGCCAGCGCGATCGGCTCGTCCCTGCCCTTCGCGGCCTGGGACCTGACCGTGTGGCGCCTCATCGGCGGCATCGGCATCGGCATGGCCTCGGTGATCGGCCCTGCGTACATCGCCGAGGTCGCCCCGCCCGCCTACCGCGGCCGCCTCGCCTCGTTCCAGCAGGCCGCGATCGTCATCGGCATCGCCGTCTCCCAGCTGGTCAACTGGGGCATCCTGAACATGGCCGACGGTGACCAGCGCGGCAAGATCGGGGGCCTCGAGGCCTGGCAGTGGATGCTGGGCGTCATGGTCATCCCCGCGCTGCTCTACGGGCTGCTGTCCTTCATCATCCCGGAGTCGCCGCGCTTCCTGATCTCGGCAGGCCGGCAGGCCGAGGCGAAGAAGGTCCTCGGCGAGGTCGAGGGGCAGCACATCGACCTGGACGCGCGCGTGCAGGAGATTGAGACGGGCCTGCACCGGGAGCACAAGCCCTCCTTCAAGGACCTCCTCGGCAAGGTCGGCTTCCTGCCGATCGTCTGGATCGGCATCGGGCTCTCGGTCTTCCAGCAGCTCGTCGGCATCAACGTGATCTTCTACTACTCGAACCAGCTGTGGCAGTCGATCGGCAAGGACCCGTCCAGCTCGTTCCTGTACTCGTTCGAGACGTCGATCGTGAACATCATCGGCACCGTCATCGCGATGATCTTCGTCGACCGCATCGGCCGCAAGCCGCTGGCGATCATCGGCTCCGCGGGCATGGCGGCCGCGCTGTTCACCATGGCGTGGGCGTTCTCGTACAAGACCGGCTCCGGTGACAACGTCTCGCTGCCCAACGCGCAGGGCCTGACCGCGATCATCGCCGCCAACGCCTTCGTGCTCTTCTTCGCCCTCTCCTGGGGCGTGGTGGTCTGGGTGCTGCTCGGCGAGATCTTCCCGAACCGGATCCGCGCCGCGGCGCTCGGGGTGGCCGCGGCCGCCCAGTGGCTCGCCAACTTCGCGATCACCAAGACCTTCCCGAGCATGTCCGAGTGGTCCCTGACCGGCTCGTACATCATCTATGGCGCCTTCGCCGCCATCTCGATCCCCTTCGTCATGAAGTTCGTCAAGGAGACGAAGGGCAAGGCCCTGGAGGAGATGGGCTAAACCCCGCTGCCCCCTCCTCTTCAGGAAGCTGCCCCGGCTGAAGGACTCGTGCTCACTTGTCCTTGAGCCGGGGCAGTACGTTTTCGCAGAAGTGGTGCAGGCTGCGCCAGCCCTCGTCGACGGGCATGCCGCCGGAGAGCGGATGCAGGACGAGGCTGCCCGCGCCGTTCTTCGCGTACGCCACGCACTCGTCGGGCGTCAGGATGCGGTAGACGCCCTCGTCGCACAGTTCCCCGACTGTCGTCGCCGACGACTTCACCGCCGAGCGGATGTCCTTGGACTGCCAGGAGGCGTACGTGCGCGCCTCGTGCAGGAAGTGCTCGCCGTGCTCGGCCCAGGTGCGCTCGGGGTCGTCGGCGATGTGCAGGAGCGGGGTCTCGGCGGCGGGCATCATCGTCCAGCCCTCGGTGCCGTGCTCCGCGCGCTGCGCGTCGTAGTACGCCTCGAGCTCGGGCAGGTGGGCGCTCGGGAAGAAGGGCAGGCCGAGCCGGGCCGCGCGCCGGGCCGCAGCCTTCGAGGAGCCGCCGACCAGGAGCAGCGGGTGGGGCTGGGTGAAGGGCCGCGGCGTGACGCGCGCGGTGCGGCCGCGGTAAGGGAACGGCTCGCCCGTCCAGGCCTTGAGCAGGGTCTCCAGGAGCTCGTCCTGGAGCTTTCCGCGGTGCGCCCAGTCGACGCCCGCCTGCTCGTACTCCTCGGGCCGGTAGCCGATCCCCGCCACCGTGACGAGGCGGCCGGCGCTCAGAAGATCGAGTACGGCGATGTCCTCGGCGAGCCGCAGCGGGTCGTGCAGCGGGCCGATGACCGCGGACACCGTCACCGCGATGCGCCGGGTCGCGCCGAAGACGGCGCCCGCGAAGGTGAACGGCGAGGAGATCCAGTTGTTCTCCGCGCCGTGGTGTTCCTCGGTCTGGACGGTGGAGATGCCGCGGTCGTCGGCGTAGGCGGCCATCTCCAGGGCGGTCCGGTAGCGCTCGCTCAGGGATGCGGGCGTCGCCGCGGGATCGACGAGGTTGAAACGTACGACTGTGGCGGGCATGGAAACGTCCCCCTTCACCGTGCGTGGGCGGCGAAGGGGGACGTTAGTTGACGCGATGTCAGATGGATAGCCTCGTACGGGAGTTGGATCGATCCGCGCCGAAGATGGCGAGGGTCAGGCGGAGACCAGCTCGGTGTCGCCCTCGCCCTTGCCGTCCGAGGCCGCCGCGGGCCGCTCGACCGGCGGGGTCTTCGGCAGGATCGCGTACAGCAGCGCGGCGATGACGATCGTGGTCAGCCAGCCGAGGCCGTGCCGGCCGATCCAGGACGTGGCGAGCGGGCCGCTGAACCAGTCGACCTTGGTGAAGAGCAGGCCACCCACCAGGGCGACCGCCCACGCCGTCATGGCCTGCCAGGCGAAGCCGGCCCTGTACCAGTAGGCGCTGGTGCGCTTGGTGTCCATCAGGGCCTCCCCGTCGTACGTCTTGCGGCGCAGCATGTCGACGCCGAAGACGCCGATCCAGGCGGAGAACGCGACCGCGAGCAGCGTGAGGAAGGAGATGAAGGAACCCATGAAGCTGGTCGCCACGTTCATCAGGATGTAGCCGAAGATCAGGCTGATCACGGCGTTCACGCTCACCGCCCAGGTGCGCGGGACCTTGATGCCGAGCGTCATGGCGGTGAAGCCCGCGGAGTACATCGACATGGAGTTGATCAGCAGCATGCCGATGAGCGCCATGAGGAGGTACGGCACCGCGATCCACATCGGGAGCAGCTCGCCGAGGAAGGAGACCGGGTCCTGCGCCGAGGAGAGCTTTGGGTCGGAGACCGCCATGACGGCGCCCATCAGGACCATCGGGACGACGACGATGCCGGCGCCGCCGATGGCGTGGCCGATGAGCGGCTTGTTGGAGGCCGCGCGCGGCAGGTACCGGGTGAAGTCGGGGCCGGTGGGCACCCAGCTGATGCCGCCCGCGGCGATCGTGCCGACGCCCGCGACCATCATCGCGGTGGAGCCCGCGGGCTTGTCGAAGACGGCGGACCAGTCGGTCTCGGCGAGGAGGTAGATCAGTACCAGGACGCTGAAGGCGCCGAAGGCGTACGTCGACCAGGTGCTGCAGATGTGCAGGATCTTCCGGCCGAGGCCGCTGATCAGGAACGTGCAGGTGACGAAGGCGACCAGCGTGACGACGGTGAGCCAGGTGCTCGACTCCACGCCGAAGCAGATGTTCAGGACGGTGATGATCGCGTACGCGCCGGTGACCGCGTTGATCGTCTCCCAGCCCCAGCGGGCGATCCAGATCAGCGCGCCGGGGAAGAGGTTGCCCCGCTGGCCGAAGACCGCGCGGGAGAGCGTCATGCCGGGCGAACCGCCGCGCTTGCCGGCGATGGAGATCAGGCCGACCATGCCGTAGCTCAGCAGGGGCGAGACGAGCGCGACGACCAGGACCTGCCAGATGTTCAGGCCGTTGGAGACGATCAGGCCCGCGCCCATGGTCAGCAGCAGGACGCTGATGTTGGCCGCTACCCAGGTGGGGAAGAGCTCACGGGTCCTGCCCGTGCGCTCGGCGTCCGGGACGGGCTCAAGGCCGCGTGTCTCGAGGGCGCCTTCGGATTCGGCGGTGGTGCTGCTCATGGGGGTGGGTCCGTGCCTCTCACTCGGATCGCAACGTCGCGATCCGCCGGTGGGGGTGATTCGCGATGGACTCTACGCGCGTTGATGCGGGGACCTCCATCGTACTTTAGTCCGAGTAGTGCCCTCCCATGGCATATGTTCTTTGGAGGAAACTCCAATCTGGGCCTCTCTTGGTGGCATGGCCGATACTGGACGGGTTATGGAAATCGTCATCCTTGCTGTAGTCATCGCCGTGGTCGTGATCGGCGCGCTCGGCGGGCTCGTGATCGGCAGCCGCAAGAAGAAGCAGCTGCCCCCGCAGGCCCCGTCCAGCACGCCCACCATCACCGCCCCTCCCGCCGAACCGAAGGTCGGCGAAGAGGCCGAGACGCCGCGCGACGAACCGCGCCGCACGATCGAGGAGGTGGAACTCCCGCTCGTCGAGCCGTCGGCCACGGCCCCGGTCGTCGTCGAGGAACCGGTCACCGAGGAACCGGCCGCGCCGGAGATCGAGACCCCCGAGCCCGCCGCGGGCCGCATGGTCCGGCTGCGCGCCCGGCTCTCCCGCTCGCAGAACGCGCTCGGCAAGGGGCTGCTCACGCTGCTGTCCCGCGAGCACCTCGACGAGGACACCTGGGAGGAGATCGAGGACACGCTGCTCACCGCGGACGTCGGCGTCGCGCCCACCCAGGAGCTCGTCGAGCGGCTGCGCGAGCGCGTGCGCGTGCTCGGCACCCGCACCCCCGACGAGCTGCGCACCCTGCTCCGCGAGGAGCTCCTCACGCTCGTCGGCGCGGATCTCGACCGCACCGTGAAGACCGAGTCCGGCCTGGAGACGCCGGGCATCGTGATGGTCGTCGGGGTCAACGGCACCGGCAAGACCACCACCACCGGCAAGCTCGCGCGCGTCCTCGTCGCCGACGGCCGCTCGGTCGTCCTCGGCGCCGCCGACACCTTCCGCGCCGCCGCCGCCGACCAGCTGCAGACCTGGGGCGAGCGCGTCGGCGCCCGTACGGTCCGCGGCCCCGAGGGCGGCGACCCCGCGTCGATCGCCTTCGACGCGGTCAAGGAGGGCATCGCGGAGGGCGCGGACGTCGTCCTCATCGACACCGCGGGCCGGCTGCACACCAAGACCGGCCTCATGGACGAGCTCGGCAAGGTCAAGCGCGTCGTGGAGAAGCACGCCCCGCTCGACGAGGTGCTGCTCGTCCTCGACGCCACGACCGGCCAGAACGGCCTGGTGCAGGCCCGGGTCTTCGCCGAGGTCGTCGACATCACGGGCATCGTCCTCACGAAGCTGGACGGCACCGCCAAGGGCGGCATCGTCGTCGCCGTCCAGCGCGAACTGGGCGTTCCCGTCAAGCTGGTGGGCCTCGGCGAGGGCGCGGACGACCTGGCTCCCTTCGAGCCCGAGGCGTTCGTGGACGCGCTCATCGGGGACTGAGGGCCCCGCACGCTCCTCCGTGCGTGACGCTGTGGCGTACGCGAAGAAGGGCCTCTCGCACGGTGCAGGTGCGAGGGGCCCTTCCGTATGGGGTCGTGAGGGTCGTGCCGGGTCCGGGGCTACGCCGGGGACCGGTGCGCGACGTACGCCAGCGTGCCGAGCAGGAGCCGTGCCTGCGGCGGATGCGTCGCCGTGTCGAGCGCGGGGGAGCGGAGCCAGCGGACCGGTCCGAGGCCGCCGCGGTCCGACGGGGGCGCGGTGATGTGGGCGCCGTGGCCCAGGCCGCGCAGGTCCAGGGCGGCGCCGTCCCAGCCCATGCGGTAGAGCAGCCGGGGGAGTTCGGTCGCGGCGCCGGGGGCGACGAAGAACTGCGCCCGGCCGTCGGGCGTGACCGCCACCGGGCCCAGCGGAAGGCCCATCCGCTCCAGCCGGAACAGCGCGCGCCGCCCGGCCGTCTCCGCCACCTCCAGCACGTCGAACGCGCGCCCGACCGGCAGCAGTACGGCCGCGCCCGGGAACTCCGCCCAGGCGTCGGCCACTTCGTCGAGCGTGGCCCCGGCCGGGACCTCGGGGGCGAACTCCAGCGGATGGGCGCCGGGGGCGGCGCAGTCGGCGGCACCGCACGAGCAGGCGCCGTCCAGGGTCCGGGCGCCGGGCACCGCGGCCCAGCCCCACAGGCCGGTGTACTCCGCGACCGCGGTGCAGTCCGACGTGCGGCCGCGCCGCCGTGCTCCGGTCCGGGGCCTGTCGGTCCCCCGGGTGCCGCCGATCGTGAAGCCCATGCCCCCTCCAACGGGTCGAGCGTGCCGCGGTTACGTGACGGAATGGGATCGTGACCCTCTGTCGCGGGACGGCGCCCGATGGCTTCAAGGGTGGTGCGCCCGGTGCCGCGCGCCCCGGTGCACTCCGCTCCGCCCACTTTCGTCCGTCCTATGTCAAGTGAATCGCTTGTGGCGGCCCGGGAGTTCATTCGAAGGGGTGGCGAATGGTGGCGTTTCCGCAATCGCCCTCGCGAGAGGGGTGATCGTAGGATTACTTTCGGTGCATGGCCCTGGGAGTTCGAGCACCCGTGGGTATGCCGGAGGCAAGTCGGTTTCCTGTTCGATGGGTGACATTCTCCGGACGGACAGCCGTAAGACGCGGCATTCTGTTAGGGCTTGGCGTGCACAACGACCAAGTGGCTTGATGGATGGGGGCGTTCCAGTGGGCGGCAACGGCGGAGGCGGAGTGAACGCTGAGAAGCGCCCCAACGAGATGCTCACATCCTGGTTCGTGCGCAGCGGCTGGTCGAAGGGTGAGCTGGCCCGCCAAGTCAACCGCAGAGCACGCCAGTTGGGCGCCCACCACATCTCGACGGACACCTCGCGGGTGCGCCGCTGGCTGGACGGCGAGAATCCCCGCGAGCCGATTCCCCGCATCCTTTCCGAGCTGTTCTCCGAGCGCTTCGGCTGCGTCGTCGCCGTCGAGGACCTCGGCCTGCGCGCCGCGCACCGCACCCCCGCCTCCTCCGGGGTCGACCTGCCCTGGACCGGCCCGCAGACGGTCGCGCTCATGAGCGAGTTCTCGCGCAGCGACCTGATGCTCGCCCGCCGCGGCTTCCTCGGCACCTCGCTCGCGCTCTCCGCGGGCCCCGCCCTCATCGAGCCCATGCAGCGCTGGCTGGTGCCCTCACCGTCCGCCTCGGCGCCCCGGGACCCCGAGGCCGCCGCCCCGCGCCGCCCGTCTCGGCTCTCCAAGCCCGAGCTGGACCTGCTCGAGTCCACGACGGTGATGTTCCGGCAGTGGGACGCCCAGTGCGGCGGAGGGCTCCGGCGCAAGGCCGTCGTCGGACAGCTGCACGAAGTGACGGATCTGCTGCAGGAGCCCCAGCCCGAGGCCACCTCCAAGCGCCTCTTCAAGGTCGCGGGCGAACTGGCCGAGCTGGCGGGCTGGATGAGCTACGACGTGGGACTGCAGCCCACCGCCCAGAAGTACTTCGTCCTCGCCCTGCACGCCGCGAAGGAGGCGGGTGAGAAGCCCCTCGGGTCGTACATCCTCTCCAGCATGAGCCGCCAGATGATCCACCTCGGCCGGCCCGACGACGCGCTCGAACTGATCCACCTCGCGCAGTACGGCAGCCGCGACTGCGCCAGCCCGCGCACCCAGGCCATGCTGTATGCGATGGAGGCCCGGGCGTACGCCAGCATGGGCCAGCCCGGCAAGTGCAAGCGGGCCGTCCGGATGGCCGAGGACACCTTCGCCGACGCCGAGGACTTCGGCGGGCCCGAGCCGGACTGGATCCGCTTCTTCTCCGAGGCCGAGCTCAACGGCGAGAACGCCCACTCGTACCGCGACCTGGCCTACGTGGCAGGCCGCAGCCCCACGTACGCCTCACTCGCCGAGCCCGTCATGGAGCGCGCCGTGGAGCTCTTCGAGAAGGACCCCGAGCACCAGCGTTCGTACGCGCTGAACCTCATCGGCAAGGCCACCGTCCACCTCCTCCAGCGCGAGCCCGAGCAAGGCACCGTCCTCGCCGGACAGGCCCTGGACATCGCCAAGAAGGTCCGCTCGGAGCGGGTCAACACCCGCCTGCGCAAGACCGTCGACACCGCCGTACGGGACTTCGGCGACGTCGCCGAGGTCGTGGAGATCACCGAACGGCTCGCCATCGAGATGCCGGAGACCGCGGAAGCGGTCTGAAGCCCGGCACGACCGGCCCCGGCCGCGGCAGGACCATCCCGAACAGCCCGACTCGGCTCCCCCATGCCAGGTCAGCCGGATGGCCGCCGCGGCCGGTTCTCATCCAGCGCGCGGAAGAGGGAACCGCCCCCCGCGCGACCCGGCAGTTCATGACCGCGTAACACGCACGACCTCTTCGTCACTGCGGCGAAACACCGAGGGGCGCCCGCCGAAACCGCGCTGCGCCAATGTCTGGCGCACGACCGGCCCACAGCCCCGCGCTCCCCGAGCAAGGGCCCCTCGGCACCCCGCACGCCTCGCCCGCACGGGCCGCATACGAGACGAGGAGACGCCGATGCCCCCAGGCATCACGATCGCCGCAGACGCCCCCGAGCTGTCTGCCGCCAACACCGGGTTCATGCTCATCTGTTCCGCCCTGGTGATGCTCATGACGCCGGGACTCGCCTTCTTCTACGGAGGCATGGTCCGCGTCAAGAGCACCCTGAACATGCTGATGATGAGCTTCATCAGCCTGGGGATCGTCACCATCCTCTGGGTGCTGTACGGGTTCTCCGTCGCGTTCGGCACCGACCACGGCAGCCTCGTCGGCTGGGAGGGTGACTACGTGGGCCTCAGCGGTCTCGGCATCAACCAGCTCTGGGACGGATACACCATCCCGGTCTACGTCTTCGCCGTCTTCCAGCTGATGTTCGCGATCATCACCCCCGCGCTGATCAGCGGCGCCCTCGCGGACCGCGTGAAGTTCACGGCCTGGGCGCTGTTCATCACGCTGTGGGCCACCGTCGTGTACTTCCCCGTCGCGCACTGGGTGTGGGGCACCGGCGGCTGGGCCTTCGAACTCGGAGTCATCGACTTCGCGGGCGGCACCGCGGTGCACATCAACGCCGGAGCCGCGGCGCTCGGCGTGATCTTCGTCATCGGCAAGCGCGTCGGCTTCAAGAAGGACCCGATGCGGCCGCACTCGCTCCCGCTGGTGATGCTCGGCGCGGCCCTCCTGTGGTTCGGCTGGTTCGGCTTCAACGCCGGATCGTGGCTCGGCAACGACGACGGCGTCGGCGCGCTCATGTTCGTCAACACCCAGGTCGCCACCGCCGCCGCCATGCTCGCCTGGCTCCTCTACGAGAAGCTCCGCCACGGCGCGTTCACCACGCTGGGCGCGGCCTCCGGCGCCGTCGCGGGCCTCGTCGCCATCACCCCCTCCGGCGGTTCCTGCTCACCGCTCGGCGCCATCGCCATCGGCGCCATCGCCGGTCTGCTGTGCGCCATGGCCGTCGGGCTCAAGTTCAGGTTCGGCTACGACGACTCCCTGGACGTGGTCGGCGTCCACCTGGTCGGCGGCATCGCCGGATCGGTCCTCGTCGGCTTCTTCGCCACCGGCGGCGGCCAGTCCAAGGCCCAGGGCCTCTTCTACGGCGGCGGCCTCGACCAGTTGTGGAAGCAGCTCGCGGGTGTCGGCGCCGTCCTCGCGTACTCCCTGATCGCCTCCGCGGCCCTCGCCCTCCTCGTCGACAGGACGATCGGGATGCGGGTCGACGAGGACGACGAGGTCGCGGGCATCGACCAGGTGGAACACGCCGAGACCGCGTACGACTTCAGCGGGGCGGGCGGCGGCACGGCCGCGCGCACCGGGCTCCCCACCCCGCTCGGGGGCGGCGCGGGTGCTCCTGTCCAGAGGGACGAGACGGCTCAGAAGGACGAGACGGCTCGGAAGAACAAGAAGGTGGACGCATGAAGCTCATCACCGCGGTCGTCAAGCCGCACCGGCTCGACGAGATCAAGGAAGCGCTGCAGGCCTTCGGCGTCCAGGGCCTGACCGTGACCGAGGCCAGCGGCTACGGACGGCAGCGCGGACACACCGAGGTCTACCGGGGTGCCGAGTACACGGTGGATCTCGTGCCGAAGATTCGCATCGAGGTCCTCGTCGAGGACGGCGACGCCGAGCAACTCCTCGACGTCGTGGTGAAGGCCGCCCGTACCGGCAAGATCGGGGACGGCAAGGTCTGGAGCGTCCCGGTCGATACGGCTGTCCGGGTGCGCACCGGGGAGCGGGGACCCGACGCGCTGTGAGGCGCGAGGTGTCGGCAGGGAGGCGCGGGGCGCGGGGGGTGTGAGGCGTGATGCAGGGAACTGAGCGGGACTGAACAGGAGCTGCTGGGTGACGAGTGTGGACGTAGAGACCGAAGCGACAACCGAAGACTCCGGACCCAGCGGCTACGCGGCGGCCCGGCTGCGGCTCCTCCACGAGGAGTCGCGGTCCGGGCCGCCGCGCCGTGCCGCCCTCGCCGAGCTGACGGACGACTGGCTGGCCGGGCTCTTCCGGGCCGGGTCCGCCCCGGTCGGCAGCGTGCCCCGGGGTGCCGCGCTCGTCGCCGTGGGCGGTTACGGGCGGGGCGAGCTGTCGCCCCGCAGCGACCTGGACCTGCTCCTCCTGCACGACGGGAACGCCGACGGGCAGGAGGTCGCCGCGCTCGCCGACCGCCTCTGGTACCCCGTCTGGGACCTCGGGCTCGCCCTCGACCACTCCGTGCGGACACCGGCGGAAGCGCGCCGGACGGCCGGCGAGGACCTCAAGGTGCACCTCGGGCTCCTCGACGCCCGCCATGTCGCGGGAGACCCGGGGCTGACCGCCGCGCTGCGCACGACCGTGCTCGCCGACTGGCGCAACCAGGCGGTGAAGCGGCTGCCCGAACTGCGCGAGCTGTGCGAGGAACGAGCCGAGCGGCAGGGCGAGTTGAGCTACCTGCTCGAACCCGACCTGAAGGAGGCAAGGGGTGGCCTGCGCGACGCGACCGCGCTGCGGGCCGTCGCCGCCTCGTGGCTCGCGGACGCGCCCCGCGAGGGGCTCGCCGACGCCCGCAGGCAACTCCTGGACGTGCGCGACGCACTGCATCTGACCACCGGCCGTGCCACCGACCGGCTCGCACTCCAGGAGCAGGACCAGGTCGCCGCCGAACTGGGCCTGCTGGACGCGGACACCCTGTTGCGACAGGTGTACGAGGCGGCCCGCGTCGTCTCGTACGCAAGCGACGTCACCTGGCGCGAGGTCGGGCGCGTGCTGCGGGCGCGGGCCGGGCGGCCGAGGCTGCGCACGCTGCTCGGCGGCGGCCGGGGGGCCGTCGCCGAGCGGACGCCGCTGGCCGAAGGGGTCGTCGAACAGGACGGCGAGGCCGTGCTCGCCCGCGCCGCGCGGCCCGAACGGGACCCCGTCCTGCCGCTGCGGGCCGCCGCGGCCGCGGCGCAGGCCGGCCTCCCGCTGTCGCTGCACGCCGTGCGCCGCCTCGCCGCCGCGGCGCGCCCCCTGCCCACGCCGTGGCCCGCCGAGGCGCGCGAGCAGCTCGTGACGCTGCTCGGCGCGGGGCGGCCCACCGTCGAGGTGTGGGAGGCGCTGGAGGCCGAGGGGCTCATCACGCGGATGCTGCCGGACTGGGAGCGGGTGCGGTGCCGGCCGCAGCGCAACGCCGTCCACACCTGGACGGTCGACCGGCACCTGGTGGAGACGGCGGTACGGGCCGCCGAACTCACCCGGCGCGTGGGGCGGCCCGACCTGCTCCTGGTGGCCGCGCTGCTGCACGACATCGGCAAGGGGTGGCCGGGGGACCACTCCGCGGCCGGGGAGATCATCGCCAGGGACGTCGCCGCGCGGATCGGCTTCGACGGGGGCGACGTGGCGGTCGTCGCCTGCCTGGTGCGCCACCACCTGCTCCTCGTGGAGACCGCCACCCGGCGCGACCTCGACGATCCCGCGACGGTACGGGGGGTCGCCGAGGCGGTGGGTTCGGTGGGGACGCTGGAACTGCTGCACGCGCTGACCGAGGCGGACGCGCTGGCCACCGGGCCCGCGGCCTGGTCGGCGTGGCGCGGGGCGCTCGTCGCCGACCTGGTGCGGCGGGTCGCGGCGCTGCTGTCCGGGGACGAGCCCGCGCGGGCCGAGGACGCGGCGCCGACGGCCGAGCAGGAGCGGCTCGCGATGGAGGCGTTCCGTACGGGCGGACCGGTGCTCGCGCTCCGGGCGCGGGCGGAGGGCACGCCGGGGGCCGCCGAGTCCGAGGAGGGGGCCGAGCCGCTCGGGGTCGAGTTGGTGGTCGCCGTGCCGGATCAGCCCGGGGTGCTGTCCGCGGTGGCCGGGGTGCTCGCGCTGCACCGGCTCGCGGTGCGGACCGCGGAGCTGCGGGAGGTGACGCTGCCCTCGGGCGTCGAGTCCTCCTCGGTGCTGCTGCTCAGCTGGCGGGTCGCGGCGGAGTACGGCTCGATGCCACAGGCGGCACGGTTGCGGGCCGATCTGGTCCGCGCGCTCGACGGCTCCCTGGACATCGAGGCGCGGCTCGCGGAACGGGAGGCGGCGTACCCGCGCCGCCGCGGCACGGTCGCACCGCCGGCCCGGGTGGCGGTGGCCCCGGCGGGTTCGCGGCTCGCGACGGTGATCGAGGTGCGGGCCCAGGACGCGCCGGGCCTGCTGCGGCGGATCGGGCGGGCGCTGGAGGACGCAGGGGTGGTGGTGCGCAGTGCGCACGTGTCGACGCTGGGGGCGAACGCGGTCGACGCGTTCTATGTGACGGGGGCAGACGGGGTTCCCCTGGAGGGGGAGCGGGCCGCCGGAGTGGCCCGGGAGGTGGAGGGGGTCCTGCGGGGCTGAGCGCGAGCGCGGGGCGGGCGCGGCCCGGTGGCGCTCGCCCCCCCGAGCCAAGGAAGAGCCGCCCGGAGCCCCGGGCACCCGCGGTCGACCGATACTCTGGAAGGCGACCTGTCCCCCTTCCCCCGACCCGAGGATTCGCGACCGCCGTGTTCGATACTCTCTCCGACCGCCTCGCAGCGACATTCAAGAACCTCCGGGGCAAGGGCCGCCTGTCCGAGGCGGACATCGACGCCACGGCGCGCGAGATCCGCATCGCCCTGCTCGAGGCGGACGTGGCCCTGCCCGTCGTCCGTGCCTTCATCAAGCAGGTCAAGGAGCGTGCGGCCGGTGCCGAGGTCTCCCAGGCCCTCAACCCCGCCCAGCAGGTCATCAAGATCGTCAACGAGGAGCTCGTCGGCATCCTCGGCGGCGAGACGCGGCGCCTGCGGTTCGCCAAGACGGGCCCGACCGTCATCATGCTGGCGGGTCTGCAGGGTGCCGGTAAGACGACCCTCGCGGGCAAGCTCGGTCTCTGGCTGAAGGGGCAGGGCCACTCGCCGCTGCTCGTCGCCTGTGACCTCCAGCGCCCCAACGCCGTCAACCAGCTGAGCGTGGTCGCGGAGCGCGCCGGCGTCGGCGTGTACGCCCCCGAGCCGGGCAACGGCGTCGGTGACCCGGTGCAGGTCGCCAAGGACTCGATCGAGTTCGCCAAGACGAAGCAGTACGACGTCGTCATCGTCGACACCGCCGGCCGCCTCGGCATCGACCAGGAGCTGATGCAGCAGGCCGCGGACATCCGCGACGCCGTGAGCCCGGACGAGGTCCTCTTCGTCGTCGACGCCATGATCGGTCAGGACGCCGTCAACACGGCGGAGTCCTTCCGCGACGGCGTCGGCTTCGACGGCGTCGTCCTGTCGAAGCTCGACGGTGACGCCCGCGGTGGCGCCGCCCTGTCGATCGCCCAGGTCACGGGCCGCCAGATCATGTTCGCCTCGAACGGCGAGAAGCTGGACGACTTCGACGCGTTCCACCCGGACCGCATGGCGTCCCGCATCCTCGGCATGGGCGACATGCTCACGCTGATCGAGAAGGCCGAGCAGACCTTCTCGCAGCAAGAGGCCGAGAAGATGGCCTCGAAGCTGGCCTCCAAGAAGGGCCAGGACTTCACCCTCGACGACTTCCTGGCCCAGATGGAGCAGGTCAGGAAGATGGGCAGCATCAGCAAGCTGCTCGGGATGATGCCCGGGATGGGGCAGATCAAGGACCAGATCAACAATCTGGACGAGCGGGACGTGGACCGTACCGCCGCCATCATCAAGTCGATGACGCCCGCCGAGCGTCAGGAGCCGACGATCCTCAACGGCTCGCGCCGGGCCCGTATCGCCAAGGGTTCCGGTGTCGACGTCAGCGCGGTGAAGAACCTGGTCGAGCGGTTCTTCGAGGCGCGGAAGATGATGTCCCGCATGGCCCAGGGCGGCGGGATGCCGGGTATGCCCGGGATGCCGGGCATGGGTGGTGGCCCGGGCAAGCAGAAGAAGAAGCAGAAGCAGGCCAAGGGCAAGCGCAAGTCGGGCAACCCGATGAAGCGCAAGCAGGAGGAGCAGGAGGCCGCCGCGCGCCGCGAGGCGGCGGGCCAGGCCGGGGGCGCCTTCGGCCTGCCGGGCGGCCAGGCCGGCCAGGACTTCGAGCTCCCCGACGAGTTCAAGAAGTTCATGGGCTGACGTCCGGCGAAGCGGGCGGAGCCGCCCGCCGATCACGGACTGTTCCGTCTCGTACGTCACCGGGGCGCCCCTCCGCGGAGGGGCGCCCTCGGCGTTTCCCCGGGTGTACGGAGCGGGTGCCCGGTCCTCTTTTCTGACGTAACGTCCGGATATGAGCAACCCTGTGCCGCCGCGCCAGGCGCCCGATCAGCCGTGGCGCTCCGAGGGCGCCCCGCCGCCCGCACCCACGCCGCCGCCGAAGAAGAAGATGCCGGGCGGCTGGGGGAGCCTGATCCTCACGGCTCTGATCGTGTATCTCATCGCCAACCTCGTCCTGTCCTTCTTCAACGACGGCGACGAGCCGACGATCTCGTACACGGAGTTCAGCAAGCAGGTCGACGACGGCAACGTCACGAAGATCTACTCCAAGGGCGACGCGATCCAGGGCCAGCTCAAGAAGGAGCAGTCCGCGCCGGACGGCGACAAGGGCAAATACACCAAGTTCACCACGCAGCGCCCCGCCTTCGCCGACGACAAGCTCTGGGACGACCTGACCAAGCACGGGGTCACGGTCACCGCCGAACCGGTGGTGCAGGAGCGCAGCTTCCTCTCCAACCTCCTGATCTCGCTCGCCCCGATGCTGCTGCTCGTGGTGCTGTGGATCTTCATCGCCCGGCGCATGAGCGCGGGGATGGGCGGCGGGGGCGGCATGCTCGGGCGCAAGACGCCGCCCAAGCCGGTCGAGCTGGAGCCCGGGGCGAAGCGGACCACCTTCGAGGACGTGGCGGGGATCGACGAGGTCGAGGGCGAGCTCAACGACGTCGTCGACTTCCTGAAGAACCCCGACGTCTACCGCAGGATGGGCGCCAGGATGCCGCGCGGCGTGCTGCTCGCGGGGCCGCCCGGCACCGGCAAGACGCTGCTCGCGCGCGCCGTCGCGGGCGAAGCGGGCGTGCCCTTCTTCTCCGCCTCCGCCTCGGGGTTCATCGAGATGATCGTGGGCGTGGGCGCCTCGCGCGTACGGGAACTCTTCGCGGAGGCCCGCAAGGTCGCCCCGTCGATCATCTTCATCGACGAGATCGACACCATCGGACGGGCCAGGGGCGGCGGCAGCGGGATGGGCGGGCACGACGAGCGCGAGCAGACGCTGAACCAGATCCTCACCGAGATGGACGGTTTCTCCGGCGCGGAAGGTGTCATCGTGCTCGCCGCCACCAACCGTGCCGACGTCCTGGACTCCGCCCTCACCAGGCCGGGGCGTTTCGACCGCGTCGTCAACGTCTCGCCGCCCGACCGCGGTGGGCGCGAGGCCATCCTCAGGATCCACACGAGGGCCATCCCGCTGGCCGACGACGTCGACCTCGCCCAGGTCGCCCGTACGACACCGGGCATGACCGGCGCCGAACTCGCCAACCTCGCCAACGAAGCCGCCCTCGTCGCCGTCAAGCGCAAGCAGGACGCGGTCACGCAGTCCGACCTCTCCGAAGCCATGGAGAAGGTGCAGCTCGGCGCCGAGCGGCCGCTCGTGATGCCGGAGGAGGAGCGCAGGCGCACCGCGTACCACGAGAGCGGCCACGCCCTGCTCGGCATGCTGCAGCCGGGCGCCGACCCGGTCCGCAAGATCACCATCGTGCCGCGCGGGCGCGCGCTCGGCGTGACGCTCTCGACCCCGGACTCCGACAAGTACGCCTACACCGAGGAGTACCTCCGGGGCCGCATCACCGGCGCCCTGGGCGGCATGGCCGCCGAACACGTCGTCTACGGAGTCATCACGACCGGCGCGGAGAACGACCTGGAACAGGTCACCAACATCGCCCGCGGCATGGTCGGCCGCTGGGGCATGAGCGAACGGGTGGGCCGCCTCTCGGCCCTGCCGAACGACGCCCAGCAGGCGTACGGGCTCGCCGCGGCACCCGGGACCCTCGACACGATCGACACGGAGATGAGGCGGATCGTCGACGAGTGCTACGAGAGCGCCTGCCGGCAGCTGCGCGAGCACCGGGCCCAACTGGACGCGCTGGCCGCGGCGTTGCTGGAGAACGAGACGCTGGAGGAGACGCAGGCGTACCGGGTGGCGGGCATCACGCGGATGACCAAGGACTCTTAGGTCTGTCTACGGCGTGCGTGCGATCAGGTAGCGGAAGACGTTCGGCATCCACACCGTCCCGTCCCCGCGCCGGTGCGGATGCAGCGCCTCCGTCAGTTCCTTGTCGACCTGCACCTGGTCCGTCGCGCCCACCGCCGCGTCGAACAGCCCCGTGGAGAGCAGCCCGCGGACCGCGCTCTCCATGTCCGCGTACCCGAAGGGGCACGCCACCCGGCCCGAGCCGTCGGGCTTGAGCCCGGCCCGGTGGGCGACCTCCTCCAGGTCGTCCCGGAGCGCGGGCCGCCAGCTGCCCGTGGACCGCAGGGGCTCGGCGAGCTTCGTGGCCACCCGAAGGACGGAGGACGTCGCGCACCGCTCCGGAGGGCCCCAGCCGGCGAGCACCACCGGGCTGCCGCGCCGGGCGAGCGGCGCCGCCGCCTCCAGGAGCTCGGACAGCCCTTCGGAGTCGCCCGCCGTGCAGCCGATGGGCTGCATGGCGGTGACGAGGTTGTACGCGGGCAGGCCCGCCTCCGCCGCGTCCGCCGGGCCGCCCTCCACGAGGCGGGTGTCCGCACGCGCGCGTGCGTCCTCCGTGCCGTCCGAGAGGAGGCGCCCTCGCGCGAGAGCGAGGCGTTCGGGGTGCGCCGGGTCGACGCCGGTGACCGCGGCGCCGCGGGAGACCGCCATCAGCAGAGCGAGTCCGGAACCGCAGCCGAGGCCGAGGAGCCGGGTGCCGGCACCCACTTCGAGCCGTTCGTACACCGCTTCATAGAGCGGGACCAGCATCCGTTCCTGGATCTCCGCCCAGTCACGCGCGCGTGCACACAGGTCCACACGGGGCGAAGCGCCCGCGCGGGGGAGGTGCGACTGCACGAGTGTTGGTGTCATCGAAAGCGCCCCAATCCAACGAGAGTTACGTGCCGTGCCGGAATTCAACGGTTCGTCCGCCCCCCGTGCAGTGCGCTCGCACTCCCCCCGTATGCCAGAGAACTCCGCATCCGTCGTGGAGTCCAGGGGTTGTGTGGCAATGCTTGCGTGCCACCGTCGTGCGCCCCCCGAGGGGCGGGGATTCACGTCCCCGCAGCCCCGCCTCTCCCCTGCGCGCCACGGCCGGACACCCGGCCGGGCAGGCCGTGACCGTACGGCGTCCGGTCGTTGGGGGACGGGGCGGTGCCGGACGCCGATGAGACCCCGGGTAACGTCGCTGCCGCGGCCCGCTCCGACCGAGGAACACGGGCCCGCCCCGCCGAGGAAACTGAGAGATGCGGCTCCGGTACCAGCGCGTCCGCCCCCGGTCCACGCTCCCGCCCGTGCGACACGAGACCCGGCGCGAGGACATGGCCTACGCGCCGGGGCGTACGCGCCACTACGTACCGGCTTGGTGTGAGCTGTGAGGCTTCTCCGCAGATCAGCGCACCCGCCCTCGTCCGGACGCATCAACGGCAACTGACGGGTACGTGCAAATTATTTGGGATGCCCCGGAATGGAACCCCCAGGGCACTCGGCTCGTTGTCACGACGTGAGCACGACACCACCTGTTCTCGCCGCAGAGCTGGCACAGGCGTGGGCCGACATTCAGCGGCACCACCCCGAGCTGCCCGACCTTGCCGCGCCCGAATCCCTGATCGGAGAGTCGTCGTCCGCCTGCGGCGCCGAGCTCTCCTTCGAGCGACTGCTTCACGAGGCAGTCCATGGCATCGCCGCCTCGCGCGGTGTACGCGACACTTCACGTGCCGGCCGATATCACAACCGCAGATTCCTCGCGATCGCCGAGGAGCTGGGCCTCGATCACCCCGAGGAGCCACACCCCAGCAGCGGCTTCTCCCTGGTCACGCTCAACCCCGAGGCGAAGAAGCGGTATCGCCCGACGATCGACCGCCTCCAGCGCGCACTGAAGGCGCACACCGCGGCGACGACGGCGGACACCGCGCGCAGCTTCCGGGGACCGGCCGCCCGGCACGGCTCCTCCGGGGGCGGCGTGCGCGTGAAGGCGGTCTGCGACTGCGGGCGCAACGTCCGCGTCGTCCCTTCCGTGCTCGCCCAGGCGCCGATCATGTGCGGCGGCTGTGGAAAGCCGTTCCGCATCCCGGAAGTGGTCGGTGTGGGCGTGGGCTGAGCTGGAGCGGGGGCGTCCGGCCCGGGTTCGGGCGCCCCGGCGACGTATGGCACAATGGCTAGCTGTACTCGACAGTCGCACAGGACCCCTCTCTCCTCCGGCTGACGCGTCCATCGGGCACTCGAGTACCGCAACCCCACGCGGCATCACTGTTGTGCCCACCCACGTCAAGACCAGGAGACACCACTCCCGTGGCAGTCAAGATCAAGCTGAAGCGTCTGGGCAAGATCCGTTCGCCTCACTACCGCATCGTCGTCGCCGACTCCCGTACCCGCCGTGACGGCCGGGCCATCGAGGAGATCGGTCTGTACCACCCGGTGCAGAACCCCTCGCGCATCGAGGTCAACTCGGAGCGTGCCCAGTACTGGCTGTCCGTCGGCGCCCAGCCGACCGAGCCGGTCATGGCGATCCTGAAGCTCACCGGCGACTGGCAGAAGCACAAGGGTCTGCCCGCCCCGGCGCCGCTGAAGGTTGCCGAGCCCAAGGACAAGCGCGCCGCGTTCGAGGCCTTCACCAAGGGTCTCGAGGGCGACGACGCCAAGGGTGAGGCCATCACCCAGAAGGCCAAGAAGTCTGACAAGAAGGCGGACGAGGCCGAAGCCGCGTCCACCGAGTCGACCGAGGCCTGAGCATGCTCGAGGAGGCTCTCGAGCACCTCGTGAAGGGCATCGTCGACAACCCCGACGACGTGCAGGTGGCCTCGCGCAACCTGCGCCGCGGGCGCGTCCTCGAGGTCCGGGTCCACCCTGACGACCTCGGCAAGGTGATCGGCCGCAACGGCCGCACCGCACGCGCTCTGCGCACGGTCGTGGGCGCCATCGGTGGCCGCGGTGTCCGCGTCGACCTCGTCGACGTGGACCAGGTTCGCTGAACCGGGTTCGTAGAACCACAGCAGCACCGGCTCGGGCCGGGGAGGGCTCAAGGGCCTTCCCCGGCCCGTAGTCGTGGATGAGGAGAAACGCAGTGCAGTTGGTAGTCGCCCGCATCGGCCGTGCCCACGGCATCAAGGGTGAGGTAACCGTCGAGGTCCGCACCGACGAGCCGGAGCTGC
Organism: Streptomyces sp. NPDC036815; assembly: GCF_055609205.1. Lineage (NCBI taxonomy): Bacteria > Bacillati > Actinomycetota > Actinomycetes > Kitasatosporales > Streptomycetaceae > Streptomyces > Streptomyces sp. NPDC036815. The sequence continues at coordinate 51,670 of NZ_JBVJPW010000019.1, forward strand.
GGCTCGGCCCCGGCGCCGTCCTCGCCACCGACCCCGCCGCCACCGGCCCGCTGACGATCGAGTCCGGCCGGGTGCACAGCGGCCGCCTGCTGCTGCGCTTCGAGGGCGTGCGCGACCGCACGGCGGCCGAAGCGCTGCGCAACACGATCCTGATCGCCGAGGTGGACCCCGAAGAGCTCCCCGAGGAAGAGGACGAGTTCTACGACCACCAGCTCATGGACCTCGACGTCGTCCTGACCGACGGCACCGAGGTCGGCCGGATCACGGAGATCTCGCACCTGCCCTCGCAGGACCTGTTCATCGTGGAGCGGCCCGACGGCAGCGAGGTCATGATCCCCTTCGTGGGGGAGATCGTCACCGAGATCGACCTCGAGGAGCAGCGCGCGGTCATCGACCCGCCCCCGGGCCTCATCGACGACCGCGCGGAGATCGCTTCCGCCCGGGACGCGGAGGCGGCCGAGGAGAGCGGCGACGGCGCGGCGTCGGAGGACCAGGCGTAATGCGGCTCGACGTCGTCACGATCTTCCCGGAGTACCTGGAGCCCCTGAACGTCTCCCTCGTGGGCAAGGCACGCGCGCGTGGGCAGCTCGACGTCCGGGTGCACGACCTCAGGGAGTGGACGTACGACCGGCACAACACGGTCGACGACACCCCCTACGGCGGCGGCCCCGGCATGGTCATGAAGACCGAGCCCTGGGGCGCGGCCCTCGACGACGTGCTCGCCGAGGGGTACGAGGCGGGGGCCCACGGCCCCGTCCTGGTCGTCCCCACGCCCAGCGGGCGCCCCTTCACCCAGGAACTCGCGGTGGAGCTCTCCGAGCGCTCCTGGCTCGTCTTCACGCCCGCGCGCTACGAGGGCATCGACCGCCGCGTCACGGACGAGTACGCGACCCGTATGCCCGTCTACGAGGTCTCCATCGGCGACTACGTCCTCGCGGGCGGGGAAGCCGCCGTCCTGGTCGTCACGGAGGCCGTGGCGCGGCTCCTGCCGGGTGTCCTCGGCAACGCGGAGTCCCACCAGGACGACTCCTTCGCCCCCGGGGCGATGGCCAACCTCCTGGAGGGCCCCGTCTACACCAAGCCTCCCCAGTGGCGCGGGCACGGCATTCCGGACGTGCTGGTCAGCGGTCACCACGGCAGGATCGCGCGCTGGCGGCGGGACGAGGCGCTGCGGCGCACCACCCGCAACAGGCCTGACCTCATTGAGCGTTGCGACCCCAAGGCCTTCGACAAGAAGGACCGCGAGATGCTCTCGATCCTGGGGTGGCGGCCGGGGCCCGACGGCCGATTTGGGCGAGACCCCCAAGCCGTGGAAGAATAGGCCGCTGCTGTACGTCCAGCGTGCGCCCCTGCCACAGGGGGATCGACCGAAGTTCTCTCTCCGCGTCAGCGGGAGATGGTCAAGACGCCCGCCCGACGCGATCAGCTACCGAATCCTCATCACCACGTTCCGCTGATGACCTGTGGCATCAGTGAAGAAAGCAGACGATCATGGCTAACCTGCTCGACTCCGTCGACAGCGCGTCGCTGCGCAGCGACGTCCCCGCGTTCCGCCCGGGTGACACCGTCAACGTGCACGTCCGCGTCATCGAGGGCAACCGCTCCCGTGTGCAGCAGTTCAAGGGCGTAGTCATCCGCCGCCAGGGTGCCGGCGTGCGCGAGACCTTCACGGTCCGCAAGGTCTCCTTCTCCGTCGGCGTCGAGCGCACCTTCCCGGTGCACACCCCGATCGTCGAGAAGATCGAGCTCGTCACCCGCGGTGACGTGCGTCGCGCGAAGCTGTACTACCTCCGTGACCTGCGCGGCAAGGCCGCGAAGATCAAGGAGAAGCGCGACAACTGAGCTCGCGCGCGGGTCCACAGCGGGGCCGGATAGCATCTGGCCCCGATGGACACCGAAGCACAGCACACGGAGCGCGACCGCTCCTCCTCATCCTCCGACTCCGGAGACGTCCCGCACGTCGCCGAAGCGTCCGAGGAGACGGAGGACCGGTCGCGCTCCGTTCTTGCGTCACTGACCGACTGGCTGCCGGGCGGCAGGCTCACCCTGTCCTTCCTGCTGTGCATGGGTCTCCTGCTCGCCGTCAGCACCTTCGCGGTGCAGCCCTTCGAGATCCCGAGCGGCTCCATGGAGCCCGCGTTCCGGTCCGGGGACCGGGTGCTCGTCAACAAGTTGGCGTACCGTTTCGGTTCCGAGCCGCAGCGGGGTGACGCGGTCGTCTTCGACGGCACCGGCTACTTCGGAGACGCCGACTACATCAAGCGGGTCGTGGGCACGGGGGGAGACCGGGTGGTCTGCTGCGACAAGCGGGGGAGGGTCGAGGTGAACGGTGAACCCGTCGACGAGCCCTACCTGTACCCGGGGGACGTCCCCTCCCAGGTGCCCTTCGACGTCGTCGTCCCCGAGGACAGCCTCTTCCTCCTCGGCGACCACCGCAGCGACTCCCGGGACTCCCGCGACCACCTCGGGGAGCCCGGCGGCGGCATGATCCCGGTCGACGACGTCATCGGCAGGGCCGACTGGATCGCCTGGCCGGTCGGTCACTGGACGTCCCTGGAGCGGCCCGACGGCTACGCGCGCGTGCCGGACCCGGGAGGCCGCCATGGGTAACCGGGGACGGACGCGTGGCGCCGGCGACGACGCGGACACCCGGCTGCCCACGGGGTCCCGGCCGACCGGCGGCCCCGTACTGCCCGGCCGGGCCGATCGCCGCAAGCTCGCGAGGAAGGTGAAGCGGCGCAGGCGACGCTCGGCGATCAAGGAGGTGCCGCTCCTCATAGGCGTGGCCCTGCTGATAGCGCTGGTCCTGAAGACCTTCCTCGTACAGGCCTTCGTGATCCCCTCCGGGTCCATGGAGCAGACGATCCGGATCGGTGACCGGGTCCTGGTCGACAAGCTCACTCCTTGGTTCGGGTCGAAGCCGGACCGCGGTGACGTCGTCGTCTTCAAGGACCCCGGCAACTGGCTCGAAGAGGAGCAGGGCAAGAAGAAGGACGACCCGGTGGTCGTCAAGCAGCTCAAGGAGGGCCTGACCCAGATCGGTCTGCTCCCCTCCGACAGTGAACGGGACCTGATCAAGCGCGTGATCGGCGTCGGCGGCGACACCGTGAAGTGCTGCGACAAGAACGGCAAGGTCACCGTCAACGGGGTCCCTCTGGACGAGCCGTACATCCACCCCGGGGACAAGCCCTCCGCCTTCGCGTTCGAGGTGAAGGTCCCCGAAGGGCGGCTCTTCATGATGGGCGACCACCGGAGCGACTCGGCCGACTCCCGTTTCCACCGCACCGAGAAGTTCCACGGCACCGTCTCCGAGGACGAGGTGGTGGGGCGCGCGATGGTCATCGCCTGGCCCTTCGGCCACTGGCGCAAACTGGAAGAGCCCGCCACGTATGCGTCGGTTCCCGACGCGCGTGCGGCATCGGACACCGCCACAGGTGTGTCGCATAGGGTGGCCACCGACGATCGATATGGATTGATCCGGCTCCCGACCCCTGCGGAACTCCCGCTCGTTATGGGAGTGGTGGGCCTGCATCGCATCTGGGGCAGGCGGCGGCACGGACTGAGGAGTGGATGTGGGGGATTTGGCGGTCGGCGCACGATCCGGACACGAGGGGCCCGAGGAGCGGCCGGAACGATCCGACGAGCCGGGCGTCGAGGGCGTCGAAGGCGGTGCCACCCCCGGGAATGACGTCGCGGACGGCGACGGCGACGGCGCGACGCGCGAGCAGGATGCCAAGCAGCAGAAGAAGCCCCGTTCCTTCTGGAAGGAACTGCCCCTGCTCATCGGCATCGCCCTGGTCCTGGCGCTGGTCATCAAGACCTTCCTGGTCCAGGCGTTCTCGATCCCGTCGGACTCGATGCAGAACACGCTGCAGCAGGGCGACCGCGTCCTCGTCGACAAGCTGACTCCGTGGTTCGGCTCCGAGCCCGAGCGCGGCGAGGTCGTGGTCTTCAGGGACCCGGGCCACTGGCTGGACGGCGAGCCCACACCCGACCCGAACGCGGTCCAGCGGGTCCTCGGCTGGGTCGGCCTGATGCCGTCGGCCGACGAGAAGGACCTCATCAAGCGCGTGATCGGCGTCGGCGGCGACACCGTGGAGTGCAAGGGCACCGGCCCGGTGAAGGTCAACGGCAAGGCGCTGAACGAGCCGTACGTCTTCGCGGGGAACACCCCGTGCAGCGTCGACGACCAGGGCGGCCAGTTCAAGGTGACGGTGCCCAAGGGCAAAATCTGGGTCATGGGTGACCACCGGCAGAACTCGCTGGACTCCCGCTACCACCAGAACCAGCCCGGCGGCGGCGCGGTCCCCGTGGACAACGTCGTGGGCCGCGCCATCGTGATCGCCTGGCCGCCCACCCGCTGGGCCACGCTGCCCAAGCCGGACACCTTCGACCAGCCGGGCATCAACGCGCTCTCCAGCGCGGCGCCGGGCGTCCTCGGTCTCGCGGGCTCGGTGCCGATCGTGCTCTGGCGCAGGCGACGCCTGACGGTCGCGGCCGCGCAGGCCGCGAGGGTTTCTGGCGGAGGTACCGCCAGGTAGGGTGCCGTCCCAGATCGCCGATCTTCCGCCGTCCGTGCCTACGGACGGCGGGGTCGTCTCCGAGACGGGGGAGCACCGGGATGAGCAGGACACGTCGTACGGACGAGGGCCGCGGACGGCTCGGCAGCGTGCTGTCGGGCGTCGCCGTGGCCCTCGGCTGTGTGCTCTTCCTCGGCGGGTTCGCCTGGGGTGCCGTCCAGTACCAGCCCTACACCGTCCCCACCGGCTCGATGACGCCGACGATCGGCTCGGGGGACCGGGTGCTCGCGCAGCGGATCGACGGTGGCGACGTCCGCCGCGGCGACGTCGTCGTCTTCAAGCAGTCGACCTGGGGCGATCTGCCGATGGTCAAGCGCGTCGTCGGCATAGGCGGCGACAAGGTGGCCTGCTGCAAGGACGGCAAGCTGACCGTCAACGGCGAGGAAGTCGCAGAACCGTATCTCCCCGAAGGCCAGGGCGCGGCGGCCACCGGCATCCCCACCACCACCGTCCCCAAGGGCCGCCTCTTCCTGCTCGGCGACGAGCGCAGCGGCTCCCTGGACTCCAGCGTGCACCTGGGCGACGGGGACCACGGTTCGGTGCCGCGCAGCGCCGTGCGGGCGCGGGTCGACGCGGTGGCCTGGCCGATGGACAAGTTCGGCATGCTGGCACGGCCCGAGGGCTTCTCGGACATGCCGGGCGGCATTTCGCAGCCCGGGCCGCTGCGCATGGTGGTGATCGCGATCGTGGTGGGCATGGTGCTCGTCCTCGGCGGTGCGGCGTACGGCCCGGTGGCCAAGCGTCTGGGCCGCGGACGCGGCGGGAACCGTACGCGAGAGGCCGCGAGTGTCGGCTGAGGGCACATCCGCCGAGGGCGCGTCGGCCGAGTTGTCCTCTGCCGAGGAGACCGTGACCGCCGGGGATGCCGGGGCGTCGCTTTCGGGGCGGCCGCTGCGCAAGGTGGCGCGGGTGATCCTGCTCGACCCGAGCGACCGCATCCTGCTGCTGCACGGATACGAGCCGGGGGACCCGGCGGACGACTGGTGGTTCACGCCGGGCGGCGGTGTCGAGGGCGACGAGACCCGGGAGCAGGCCGCCCTGCGTGAGCTGCGGGAGGAGACCGGCATCACGGAGGTCGAGCTCGGGCCCGTGCTGTGGCGGCGGGTCTGCGCCTTTCCGTTCGCCGGGCGGCGCTGGGAGCAGGACGAGTGGTACTACCTGGCGCGTACGTCACAGACGGCGACCGCCGCCGAAGGGCTCACCGAGCTGGAAAGGCGCAGTGTCGCCGGAGCACGTTGGTGGACGTGCCGAGAACTGACCGAGGCTCATGAGACGGTGTATCCGACCAGGCTCGCCGGGCTGCTTCGCAGACTGCTCGACGAGGGGCCCCCGGATCGGCCCGAGATCCTCGACACGGAAATCGTGTAGCGGTTCGCGGGGCTGACGCACAATAGGGGGACGCACGGCTGAAGGGGAACATGCCATGAGCGCCGAGGACCTCGAGAAGTACGAGACCGAGATGGAGCTGAAGCTCTACCGGGAGTACCGCGATGTCGTCGGTCTGTTCAAATATGTGATCGAGACCGAACGGCGCTTCTACCTCACCAATGACTACGAGATGCAGGTGCATTCGGTCCAGGGTGAGGTCTTTTTCGAGGTGTCCATGGCGGACGCCTGGGTGTGGGACATGTATCGGCCCGCCCGCTTCGTCAAACAAGTGCGGGTCCTCACGTTCAAGGACGTGAACATCGAGGAGCTCAACAAGAGCGATCTCGAACTGCCGGGCAGCTGAGCGGCGAGCCGGAGCGCGGTGGAGTTCACTCCCAGGGGTGGCGGAGTTTTCCACAACCGGTGAGTTGTGCACCAAGATCCAATAGGTGCGGCCTGAAGCGTGACTGTGGGTGCCGGAGGTGGTGCCGACATGAACGCACGGGGAGCGATCGGCAGGTACGGCGAGGATCTGGCCGCGCGGCGGCTGGTCGAGTCGGGGATGACGGTTCTGGAGCGCAACTGGCGCGCGGGCAGAACCGGTGAGATCGACATCGTGGCCATGGACGGTGAGGCCCTGGTCGTCTGCGAGGTCAAGACGCGCAGGGCTGGCCGGGCCGGCGCCGCGCCGTTCGAGCATCCGATGGCGGCCGTGGGCCGGACCAAGGCGGAGCGGCTGCGCAGACTGGCCGAGCGCTGGATCGAGGAGCGCGGCGGACCACCGCCCGGCGGCGTCCGCATCGATCTGATCGGCGTCCTGATCCCGCAGCGCGGCGTCCCCGTGGTGGAGCACGCGCGGGGGGTGGCCTGATGGGGTTCGCGCGGACGTGTTCCGTCGCACTGGTCGGCGTCGAGGGCGTGGTCGTCGAGGTGCAGGCCGATCTGGAGCCGGGTGTCGCGGCGTTCACGCTGGTGGGTCTGCCGGACAAGAGCCTCACCGAGAGCCGCGACCGGGTCAGGGCCGCCGTGGTCAACTCGGGCGGTGAATGGCCCCAGAAGAAGCTCACGGTCGGGCTGAGCCCGGCATCGGTGCCGAAGGGCGGCAGCGGCTTCGATCTCGCGGTGGCCTGCGCCGTCCTCGGGGCGGCCGAGCGGATCGACCCGAAGGTCCTCGCCGACATCGTGATGATCGGAGAGCTGGGTCTCGACGGCCGGGTGCGGCCGGTCCGTGGAGTGCTTCCCGCGGTCCTCGCGGCGGCCGATGCCGGGTATGAGCAAGTGGTCGTCCCGGAGTGCACGGCCGCCGAGGCCTCCCTCGTGCCGGGCGTATCCGTTCTCGGCGTGCGCAGCCTGCGGCAGCTCATCGCGGTGCTCACCGACGAGCCGGTTCCCATGGAGGAGCCGGACGAGACGGGTCGGCCCGATCCGATGCTCGCGGGACTCTGCGTTCCCGGCACCGGTATCGGCACGGGCCTCAGCGACGCCCTGGACGACACCCACGGCCTTGACCTCGCCGACGTCGTCGGCCAGGGACCGGCCAGGACCGCCGTCGAGGTGGCCGCGGCCGGTGCGCACCACCTCTTCCTGCAAGGGCCGCCGGGGGCCGGAAAGACGATGCTCGCGGAGCGCCTGCCGGCCGTGCTGCCCCGGCTGACCAGGGAGGAGTCCTTGGAGGTCACCGCGGTCCACTCGGTGGCGGGCATGCTGCCCCCGGGCAAGCCGCTGGTGGACATCGCGCCCTACTGCGCACCGCACCATTCCGCGACGATGCAGTCGCTCGTGGGCGGCGGCAAGGGGATCCCGCGACCGGGGGCGGTGTCCCTCGCTCATCGCGGCGTGCTGTTTCTCGACGAGGCGCCGGAGTTCAGCAGCCAGACCCTGGACTCCCTGCGCCAGCCCCTCGAATCGGGGCATGTGGTGATCGCGCGCAGCGCGGGGGTGGTGCGCCTGCCCGCGAAGTTCCTGATGGTGCTCGCGGCGAACCCCTGCCCGTGCGGTCGGCACACCCTGCTGGGTGACGGCTGCGAATGCCCGGCCTCCGTGATCCGCCGCTATCAGGCCCGGCTCTCCGGCCCGCTGCTCGACCGGATCGACCTGAAGGTCGTGGCGGAACCCGTCACCCGGTCCGAGCTTGCCGGGTACGGCACACGAGGAGAGTCCACCCGGGCCGTCGCCGACCGGGTGCGCGCCGCCCGGGAGCGAGCGGCGGCCAGGCTGACCGGCACCGGCTGGCGGACCAACAGCGAGGTCCCCGGGCACGCCCTGCGCACCCGCTGGCCGGCCGACCCCGGTGCGCTGGACGCGGCCGAACTGGATCTGGCGCGGGGCTTCCTGACCGCCCGCGGCCTGGACCGCGTCCTGCGGGTGGCCTGGACCGTCGCGGACCTCGCGGGTCACGGCAGGCCCACTGCCCAGGACGTCGCGCTGGCGCTGCAACTGCGCACCGGGGTCTCACGCGGCGTGCCGATGGCGATCGGGGCGCCGACGTGACGGCGGACTCGCCCGCCGAGGACGAACGGCACGCCCGGGTCGCCCTGACGCGGGTCCTGGAGCCGGGGGACGCGACCGGTGGGCGGTGGCTGCGCGAGATGGGGCCCCGTGAGGTGCTGCGTCGGCTCCGTGGGGAGGAGAAACCGCTGGTGGGGGTGTCCGTGCGGCGGTGGGAGGGGTTGCGGGCTCGGGCGGCGAAGGTGCGGCCGGAGCGGGATCTGGAGGTGGCGAGGGACGTCGGAGGGAGGTTCGTGTGCCCGGGGGACGCGGAGTGGCCGGTGACGCTGGACGACCTGGGGGACGCGCGGCCGGTCGGGCTCTGGGTCCGGGGGCGGCCGTCCCTGCGGATGTGGGCGCTGCGGTCGGTGGCGGTCGTCGGGGCGCGTGCCTGCACGGAGTACGGCGCGCACATGGCGGCAGGACTCGCCGCGGGGCTCGCGGAGCGCGGCTGGGTCGTGATCTCCGGCGGGGCGTACGGGGTGGACGGTGCCGCGCACCGAGGGGCGCTCGGGGCCGGTGGTGCGACCGTGGCCGTGCTGGCCTGCGGCGTCGACCGGCCCTACCCGCGCGGGCACGCCGAGCTGATCGGCCGGATCGCGGAACAGGGTCTGGTCGTCGGTGAGTTACCGCCGGGCGATCATCCGACGCCGAGCAGATTCATCCAGCGGAACCGGGTGATCGCGGCGCTGACCAGGGGGACGGTGGTGGTCGAGGCCGCCTACCGCAGCGGGGCGCTCGCCACGGCGCGCAGCGCTCAGGAGTTGGGGCGCTTCGCCATGGGCGTTCCGGGGCCCGCGACCAGCGGTCTCTCCGCCGGGGTGCACGAACTGCTGCGGGGGGACGGTGTCCTGGTCACCGATGCCGCCGAAGTCGTTGAGCTGGTGGGTGACATGGGGGAGCTCGCACCGGCCAGGCGCGGCCCCGTCGTGCCGCGCGACCTGCTCACTCCCGGAGCCCAGCGCGTCCTGGCCGCACTGCCCGCACGCGGGCGTGCTGTGGTGCGGGACGTCGCGGTCGGCGCGGGGACGACCGAGGACGACGCGATAGGTCGACTGTACGAGCTTCAGTCGTTGGGGTTCGTCGAACGACACGGCGACGGCTGGCAGTTGACACGCCAGGTGAATCCGCCTGTCTTCGCCGAGGGAGGTGGATCGTGACCGAGCGTGTTCCGCCGGACGGATGACCCCCGACAGCCTTGGGAAATCGCGGAGTTGACGGTTCAAGGCCGTCACGCAGAGCGACCGCGTCGACTCCCCGGGGCGCCCAGCGGAACGTATCTGCGCCCGCGCGATCCCCTACTCTTCGCTCACTGCAACACTTCAGTCACGCTACGCTCACAAGGATTCCGGCACGGACGGCAACCAGACGGACAACCTCATTCATTCCACGCACGCTCCCCATCGCACCGGCGCGAGCGACACCGGCGACCCGGCCGGTGCGCGCGCGGCCACTGATCCACGCGACGTCCCCCGTACACGCGACTTTCCCCGTACACGCGACCTCCCCAGCTCAGGTGACCTCCCCGGGTCACGCGACATGACCGGTTCACGGCAGAACGGCTCAAGGCGACGAATGCCCCAGCACACCTCAGGGTCCGACCGGGCAGCGGTTCCCCCCGCCGCTCGTAGCGGCGAACGGGAGCGGCCTCCCGCGCCGTCGTCGCTGGACGAGCTGTGGCGGTCGTACAAGGAGACGGGCGACGGACGGCTGCGGGAGCAGCTGATCCTGCACTACTCGCCGCTGGTGAAGTACGTCGCGGGCCGGGTCAGCGTGGGGCTGCCGCCCAACGTCGAGCAGGCCGACTTCGTCTCGTCCGGGGTGTTCGGGCTGATCGACGCGATCGAGAAGTTCGACATCGAGCGGTCCATCAAGTTCGAGACGTACGCGATCACGCGCATCCGCGGCGCGATGATCGACGAACTGCGGGCGCTCGACTGGATCCCCCGGTCCGTGCGGCAGAAGGCGCGCAATGTCGAGCGGGCCTACGCCACGCTGGAGGCGCAGTTGCGGCGGACTCCATCGGAGGGGGAGGTCGCCGCCGAGATGGGCATCGCGCTGGAGGAACTGCACGCGGTTTTCAGCCAGTTGTCGCTGGCGAACGTGGTGGCCCTGGAGGAGCTGCTGCACGTCGGCGGCGAGGGCGGCGACCGGCTCAGCCTGATGGACACGCTCGAGGACCACGCGGCCGACAACCCGGTGGAGGTCGCCGAGGACCGGGAGCTGCGTCGGCTGCTCGCGCGGGCGATCAACACGCTGCCGGAGCGTGAGAAGACCGTCGTGACGCTCTACTACTACGAAGGCCTGACCCTCGCCGAGATCGGCAACGTGCTCGGGGTGACCGAGAGCCGGGTGAGCCAGATCCACACGAAGTCCGTGCTGCAGCTGCGGGCGAAGCTGGCGAGTTTTGGACGCTGAGCGCGCTGAATCGTCCCTGCCCGAGTGAGTGCGCACGGGAGCGGCTCCCGCGCGCGGCGTCCCGTCCGTAAAGTGGAGCTGTGCCAAGGATTCGAGCGGCCTCAGTGGCCGAGCATCGGTCGATGCAGCGCGGCGCCCTGCTGGACGCCGCGCGTTCCCTGCTGTCCGAGGGCGGTACGGAGGCGCTGACCTTCCCCGCCCTCGCCGAGCGCACCGGGCTCGCCCGGTCCTCCGTGTACGAGTACTTCCGGTCACGGGCGGCCGTGGTGGAGGAGCTGTGCGAGGTTGACTTCCCCGTCTGGGCGGCGGAGGTCTCGGCGGCGATGGAGGGTGCGGCATCGGCGGAGGGCAAGGTCGAGGCCTATGTCCGGCGGCAGCTGGCCCTGGTGGGGGACCGGCGGCACCGGGCCGTGGTCGCCATCTCCGCGAGTGAGCTCGACGCCGGGGCCCGGGAGAAGATCCGCGCCGCGCACGGTGGCCTCATCGCGATGATCGTCGAGGCGCTCGAGGACCTGGGGCACGAGCAGCCCCGGATGGCGGCGATGCTGCTCCAGGGCATCGTGGACGCGGCGGTGCGGCGGATCGAGCTGGGCGCCGCGGAGGAGCCCACCGCCATCACCGAGGCGGCCGTGGCCATGGCTCTGCGTGGTGTGCGGGGCTGAAGCCCGCGTGTGACCGCGTGTGACCTGTGCTTGCCCGCCTGTGCTTGCCCGCCTGTGCTTGCTCGCTGGCTCACTATCGGCGTTCGCCCGCCTGTGTGCGCCGTCTGGCGCTCACCCATCGGCTTTCACCTCCTGATGTTCCCTGCCGATGGTCACCGGCAGCAGGCGGGACGGCCCCCGGTGCAGGAGCCATGGGGGCAGCAGGGGCAGGGGATCCAGGTAGGCCCCGGCTCTGAGCAGGCCCCAGTGGAGGCAGCTTCCCGGGCAGTGGCCCGTCGGGAATTCCAGCGTGCCGACCACGTCGCCCGCGGCCACCTCGTCGCCCTTCTTCAGCGACGCCTTCACCGGTTCGTACGTCGTGCGCAGGGGTGGATCACCCGTGCCGTCCAACTCCACCGAGACCACGCCCCTGCCCGCCACCCGGCCCGCGAAGGTGATCCGGCCCGAGGCCACGGCCCGTACCGCACTGCCCGGCGGCGCGGCGAGGTCCACGCCACGGTGACCCGCGCCGTACGAGGTCGAGGGCGGGTCCCAGGCGCGGACGACCTCGGGGCGAGTGCCCACCGGCCAGGCGGCGGCCAGGGGCGGGGTCGCAGGTGAAGGTGAGGGCGCGGGCGAAGGCGCGGGCAGAGCGGTTGCGAGCAGGGCTGCCAGCACCGGCAGCAGGAGTTCAAGGCGCATGGAAGAACCGTCCCGCGCCGGGCCCCGCCGTGTGGATCATGGTCCGGATCTGTGGATGACCGGGCGGTTGTGGACAACGGCGTCACCCGGTCGTGGACGACGGCGTCCCTCGGTCGTGGGAGCTGTCGTGGCAGCTGTCGTGGGACCCGGCGGGGTGCGGCCGTGGGGGCTGCCACGGAGGCCGAGGCCGTCCCGCGGACCGCCGTCACCTGGGCAGCGACGGCGGCGTCACCCGCCACCCCGCGGGTCCCGTACACTTCTCGTGGCGATCCGGGTCACCGGGTCGACTTCGCACGCCCCGGCACCAGGCCATGAAACAGCCGGTGTCAGCGCCTCTCGGTCCCTCGTGGGCAAGGCGCGGAGCGGGCGTCAGGCGCGAGTGCCGTCCGGCACACGCGGCACAACCGAGATTCTCAAGGAGAACGGCCATGGCCGTCGTCACGATGCGGGAGCTGCTGGAAAGCGGCGTCCACTTCGGTCACCAGACCCGTCGTTGGAACCCGAAGATGAAGCGCTTCATCTTCACGGAGCGCAACGGCATCTACATCATCGACCTGCTCCAGTCGCTGTCGTACATCGACCGCGCCTACGAGTTCGTCAAGGAGACCGTCGCCCACGGCGGCACGGTCATGTTCGTCGGCACGAAGAAGCAGGCGCAGGAGGCCATCGCGGAGCAGGCCACCCGCGTCGGCATGCCCTACGTCAACCAGCGCTGGCTGGGCGGCATGCTCACCAACTTCTCGACCGTCTACAAGCGCCTGCAGCGCCTGAAGGAGCTCGAGCAGATCGACTTCGAGGATGTGGCCGCGTCCGGCCTCACCAAGAAGGAGCTGCTCGTCCTCTCCCGCGAGAAGGCCAAGCTGGAGAAGACCCTCGGCGGTATCCGCGAGATGTCCAAGGTGCCCAGCGCCGTCTGGATCGTGGACACCAAGAAGGAGCACATCGCGGTCGGCGAGGCCCGGAAGCTCAACATCCCGGTCGTCGCCATCCTCGACACCAACTGTGACCCCGACGAGGTCGACTACAAGATCCCGGGCAACGACGACGCGATCCGCTCCGTCACCCTGCTCACCCGCGTGATCGCCGACGCCGTCGCCGAGGGCCTCATCGCCCGTTCCGGCGTGGCCACGGGCGACCAGAAGCCGGGCGAGAAGGCCGCCGGCGAGCCGCTCGCCGAGTGGGAGCGCGACCTGCTCGAGGGTGAGAAGAAGGCCGACTCCGACGACGCCGTCAAGGCCGAGGAGCCGAAGGCTGCCGAGGCCGAGGCCGAGGTTCAGAAGTCCGCCGAGACGGAGAAGGCCGCCGACGCCGAGCAGGCCGAGGCCCCCGCCGCGGCCGCGGACGCCGAGCAGGCCTGACCTCACAGGTTCGGTAGTTGACGGCGGGGGCCCGGTCGGCCCCCGCCGTTCACCCGTAGACCTCCGTAGATCTTTCAGACTTCGAGAGAGAATTTTCGATCATGGCGAACTACACCGCCGCTGACGTCAAGAAGCTCCGTGAGCTCACGGGCGCCGGCATGATGGACTGCAAGAAGGCGCTCGACGAGGCCGATGGCAGTGTCGACAAGGCCGTCGAGGCGCTCCGCATCAAGGGTCAGAAGGGCGTCGCCAAGCGCGAGGGCCGCTCTGCCGAGAACGGCGCGGTGGTCTCCCTCATCGCCGACGACAACACCTCCGGTGTCATCGTCGAGCTGAAGTGCGAGACGGACTTCGTCGCCAAGGGTGACAAGTTCCAGGCCGTGGCGAACAACCTCGCCGCCCACATCGCCAAGACGACCCCGGCCGACCTCGAGGCGCTGCTCGCGTCCGAGATCGAGGCCGGCAAGACCGTCCAGGCGTACGTCGACGAGGCCAACGCCAACCTCGGCGAGAAGATCGTCCTGGACCGCTTCGCGCAGTTCTCGGGCGCCTACGTCTCCGCGTACATGCACCGCACGATGCCCGACCTGCCCCCGCAGATCGGTGTCCTCGTCGAGCTGGACAAGGCCGACGCCGACGTCGCCAAGGGCATCGCCCAGCACATCGCCGCCTTCGCGCCGAAGTACCTCTCCCGCGAGGACGTCCCGGCCGAGGTCGTCGAGACCGAGCGTCGCGTCGCCGAGGAGACCACCCGCGCCGAGGGCAAGCCCGAGGCCGCGCTGCCGAAGATCGTCGAGGGTCGCGTCAACGGCTTCTTCAAGGAGGCCACTCTCCTCGGTCAGCCGTACGCGCTGGACAACAAGAAGTCGGTCGAGAAGGTTCTCGCCGAGGCCGGTGTCACCCTGAAGCGCTTCTCGCGCATCAAGGTCGGCATCTGAGTCCGTACCGCGATCGACGGTAGACCCCGCTAGGGTCGACAGCGGTCGCCCGCGCACGGTCCTCGTGCGCGATGTACGACCGCAGGATCTGACGAGGAGGCCACTGCCGAGCATGGGATGCGAACGACACCCCACCGGCAGTGGCCTTCTTCGCATGTGTGCCAAGTAAGAGAAGCGAGAACCACATGACCACCAAGGCCGACTCGAAGAGTGACGACGACAAAGTTGCCGGACGCTTCCTGCTGAAGCTCTCCGGCGAGGCGTTCGCCGGTGGAGGCGGCCTCGGGGTCGATCCTGACGTGGTGCACGCCATCGCCCGCGAGATCGCGGCCGTCGTCCGTGACGGCGCGCAGATCGCCATCGTCATCGGCGGCGGCAACTTCTTCCGCGGCGCCGAGCTCCAGCAGCGGGGCATGGACCGCGCCCGCTCCGACTACATGGGCATGCTCGGCACGGTCATGAACTGCCTCGCCCTCCAGGACTTCCTGGAGAAGGAGGGCATCGAGTGCCGCGTCCAGACCGCCATCACCATGGGGCAGGTCGCGGAGCCGTACATTCCGCTGCGTGCCGTGCGGCACCTGGAGAAGGGCCGTGTGGTCATCTTCGGCGCGGGCATGGGCATGCCGTACTTCTCCACCGACACCACCGCCGCGCAGCGCGCCCTGGAGATCGACGCCGAGGCGCTCCTCATGGGCAAGAACGGCGTGGACGGGGTCTACGACTCCGACCCCAGGACCAACCCGGACGCGGTGAAGTACGACGCGCTCGGCTACGGCGAGGTCATCACCCAGGACCTGAAGGTCGCCGACATGACCGCGATCACGCTGTGCCGGGACAACAAACTGCCCATCCTCGTCTTCGAGCTGCTCTCCGAAGGCAATATCGCCCGGGCGGTCAAGGGTGAGAAGATCGGCACACTCGTGGGCGACCAGGGAAACCGGGCCTGACCTCCGGGACCTGGACCAGCCTCAAGGGACGTACGCGAGACGGCCTTTGAGGGGATGGACAAAGCCCTGCCGGTCGGACACCGTGCAGGAAAGACACGCGACGCAGCCGGCCGCCCCGTGCCGGCCGGGCCTACTCAAGACACGCAGGAGCAAGTGGTGATCGAAGAGACCCTCCTCGAGGCCGAGGAGAAGATGGAGAAGGCCGTCGTGGTCGCCAAGGAGGACTTCGCCGCGATCCGCACCGGCCGTGCGCACCCGGCGATGTTCAACAAGATCGTGGCTGACTACTACGGCGCCCTTACGCCGATCAACCAGCTGGCCTCGTTCTCGGTGCCGGAGCCGCGGATGGCCGTGGTGACCCCGTTCGACAAGAGCGCGCTGCGCAACATCGAGCAGGCGATCCGGGACTCCGACCTCGGCGTCAACCCGAGCAATGACGGCAACATCATCCGTGTGACGTTCCCTGAGCTGACCCAGGACCGCCGCAAGGAGTACATCAAGGTCGCCAAGACCAAGGCCGAGGACTCCAAGATCTCGATCCGGTCGATCCGTCGCAAGGCCAAGGAGGCCCTCGACAAGGCGATCAAGGACGGCGACATCGGAGAGGACGAGGGCCGCCGCGGCGAGAAGGAGCTCGACGACACCACCGCCAAGTACGTCGCCCAGGTGGACGAGCTGCTCAAGCACAAGGAAGCCGAGCTGCTCGAAGTCTGAGTCTCGAGTCCGAGGAATCAGGAAACCGATCCGTGAACGACTCTTCCTGGGGGGCGCCGCCCAGAGCCGGGTATTGGGGGCCGTCCGACCACGGACCTGGTCAGGGGGCGACCCCGCCAGGTCCCGCGTACGATGCGCAGGACGCGCTGTTTCCGTCTGAGACGCAGCCCATGCCCATCGTGCCCGACGTACCCGTGAACGGCGGAGACCAGGACGACGACCGGGGGGCCACTCCGATGGGCGGCCCCCTGTTCCGTGACGAGCCTCCGCAGGAGCCCATGCCCAGCGCACCTCAGCCGCAGCCCGCCCCGGTGGCACCGCAGAAGAAGAGCGCGGGCCGCGATCTCGGTGCGGCCATAGGAGTCGGTGTGGGACTCGGCGCGGTGATCATCGCGTCGCTCTTCATCGTGAAGGCCGTCTTCGTCGGCGTCATAGCGGTCGCCGTCGTGGTCGGCCTCTGGGAGCTCACCTCGCGGCTCGAGGAGCGCAAGAGCATCAAGGCGCCGCTCGTGCCGCTCGCGGTGGGCGGCGCGGCGATGGTCGTCGCCGGGTACGTGCGCGGGGCCGAGGGCGCGTGGGTCGCGATGGCCCTCACCGCGCTCGCGGTCCTCGTCTGGCGCATGACGGAGCCCCCCGAGGGTTATCTGAAGGACGTGACGGCGGGGGTCTTCGCCGCGTTCTACGTCCCGTTCCTCGCCACGTTCGTGGCGCTGATGCTCACCGCGGACGACGGTCCGAAGCGGGTGCTCACGTTCCTGCTCCTGACCGTGGTCAGCGACACCGGTGCGTACGCGATCGGCTGGCGCTTCGGCAAGCACAAGCTGGCGCCGCGCATCAGCCCCGGCAAGACCCGCGAGGGCCTGGTCGGAGCGGTCACCTTCGCGATGGCCGCGGGCGCGCTGTGCCTGCAGTTCCTGATCGACGACGGCGCGTGGTGGCAGGGCCTGGTGATCGGCTTCGCGGTCGCGGTGAGCGCCACGCTCGGTGACCTCGGCGAGTCGATGATCAAGCGGGACCTCGGCATCAAGGACATGGGCACGCTGCTGCCGGGTCACGGCGGCATCATGGACCGCCTCGACTCGCTGCTGCCGACGGCGCCGGTGGTCTGGCTGCTGCTCGTGCTCTTCGTGGGGTCGGCCTGAGCGTTCCGGTGTACGCCGTCTGACCTGCCTGTATGTAGGTGAGGGGCTCGTTGTCCACAGGGCGGCGAGCCCCTTGTCGTATGTCTGCGACACTGGAAGGACCATGCCTGTACCCGGAGAACTCACCTTCGTCGCGCCCCGCGGAGCCAAGAAGCCCCCGCGGCACCTCGCCGACCTCACGCCCGCCGAGCGCAAGGAAGCCGTCGCCGCCATCGGCGAGAAGCCGTTCCGCGCCAAGCAGCTCTCGCAGCACTACTTCGCGCGGTACGCGCACGACCCGGCGGAGTGGACCGACATTCCCGCCGGTGCGCGCGAGAAGCTCCGCGAGGCGCTGCTGCCCGATCTGATGTCCGTGGTCCGGCACATCAGCTGTGACGACGACACGACGCGCAAGACGCTCTGGCGGCTCTTCGACGGGACGCTGGTCGAGTCGGTGCTGATGCGGTACCCGGACCGGGTCACCATGTGCATCAGCTCCCAGGCGGGCTGCGGGATGAACTGCCCGTTTTGTGCCACGGGGCAGGCCGGTCTGGACCGGAACCTGTCGACCGGTGAGATCGTGCACCAGATCGTGGACGGCATGCGCGCGCTCCGGGACGGCGAGATTCCGGGCGGGCCCGCGCGGCTCTCCAACATCGTCTTCATGGGCATGGGCGAGCCGCTGGCCAACTACAACCGCGTGACCGGCGCCATCCGCCGCCTCACCGACCCCGAGCCGGACGGCCTCGGCCTGTCGCAGCGCGGGATCACGGTGTCGACGGTGGGGCTCGTGCCCGCCATCCACCGGTTCTCCGACGAGGGCTTCAAGTGCCGGCTCGCGATCTCCCTGCACGCGCCGGACGACGAGCTCCGCGACACCCTCGTCCCCGTGAACACGCGGTGGCAGGTGCGCGAGGTGCTCGACGCGGGCTGGGAGTACGCGGCCAAGTCGGGCCGCCGCCTCTCCATCGAGTACGCGCTGATCCGCGACATCAACGACCAGGCATGGCGTGGTGACCGGCTCGGGCGGCTGCTCAAGAACAAGCCGGTGCACGTGAACCTGATCCCGCTGAACCCGACGCCGGGCTCGAAGTGGACCGCGTCGCGCCCCGAGGACGAGAAGGCGTTCGTGGCGGCCATCGCCGCCCACGGCGTGCCGGTCACGATCCGGGACACCCGGGGCCAGGAGATCGACGGAGCGTGCGGCCAGCTCGCCGCGGCCGAGCGGTAGGCCGAGAGGTAGTCTGACGGGCGTGCGGGCGTACGCCTCGTACACACATCTGCATATTTCCGACAGGGGAGCGCCACAGCGCTGAGAGTGCGGCACCTTGGACAGGTGGGCCGCAGACCCTCTGAACCTCGCCCGGGTCATTCCGGGTAGGGAGTTCGGGCACGACTCAAGCTGTAGCGCCCTGCCCGCGGCCACCCGGCCGGCGGGCGGGGCCGCGTCTCTTCCTGGACACCCAGGAGGAAGTTTCAGTGAGCACCACCAAGAAGGTCACGTTCACCGCGGTGGCGGTGGGCCTCGGGCTCGTCGCCGTCTCGGCGTGCGGCGGGGGCGACGGCGGTTCCGGGGCGTCCGACTCCAAGAGCGTGACGCTCGTCAGCCATGACTCCTTCAACGTCTCCAAGGACGTGCTGAAGGACTTCGAGAAGCGCTCCGGGTACAAGGTCAAGGTCCTCAAGGACGGCGACGCCGGCGCCGCCGTGAACAAGGCGATCCTCTCCAAGGACAACCCGCAGGGCGACGTCTTCTTCGGCGTCGACAACACGCTCCTGTCGCGGGCGCTCGACAACGGCCTCTTCCAGTCGTACGAGGCCAAGGGCTCGGCGCGGATCAAGCCGGAGTTCCGGGTCGACGGGGACAAGCACCGCGTGACGCCCGTCGACAGCGGCGACATCTGCGTGAACTACGACAAGAAGTACTTCGCCGACAAGAAGCTCGCGCCGCCGCAGTCCTTCGAGGACCTGGTCAAGCCCGCCTACAAGGACCTGCTGGTCACCGAGAACACCTCGACCTCGTCGCCCGGCCTCGGCTTCCTGCTCGGCACCGCCGCGAAGTACGGGGACAAGGGCTGGGAAGGGTACTGGAAGAAGCTCAAGGCCAACGGCGTCAAGGTCGTCGACGGCTGGGAGCAGGCCTACAACGAGGAGTTCTCCGGGTCCGCCGGAGGCAAGAAGGCCAAGGGCGACCGGCCGCTCGTCGTCTCGTACGCCTCGTCGCCGCCCGTCGAGGTGCTCTTCGGCAAGCCGCAGCCGAAGCAGGCGCCGACCGGCGTCGCGACCGGCACCTGCTTCCGCCAGGTCGAGTACGCGGGCCTGCTCGGCAACGCCAAGAACACCAAGGGCGGCAAGGCGCTCCTGGACTTCCTCGCGGGCAAGGAGTTCCAGGAGGACATGCCGCTGAACATGTTCGTGAACCCGGTGCGCGAGGGCACGAAGCTGCCCGAGTTGTTCACCGAGCACGGCGTCCGCGTCGACGAGCCGCAGACCATGGACCCGAAGAAGATCGCCGACAATCGCGAGCCGTGGATCAAGTCGTGGACCTCGCTCGTACTGAAGTAACGAAGTCCCGCTCCCGCGCGGGCTCCGGCCGGGGAAGCGCGGCGCGGCTCGGTCTGATGGCCGGACCCGTCGCGTTCTTCGCGCTCTTCTTCGCCTATCCGGTCTCGGCGATCGTCGCGCGCGGGCTGCACGTCGACGGCGTCTGGCGGTTCGGGCGGATCACGGAGGTGCTCGGGCAGTCCGACATCCGGCACGTGCTGTGGTTCACCACCTGGCAGGCGCTCGCGTCGACCGCGCTGACGCTGCTGATCGCGCTCCCCGGCGCGTACGTCTTCGCGCGCTTCGACTTCCCCGGCAAGCAGGCGCTGCGGGCCGTCGTCACCGTGCCGTTCGTGCTGCCGACGGTCGTCGTCGGGACCGCCTTCCTCGCGCTGATCGGGCGGGGCGGGCTCTTCGACGAGCTGTG
The DNA here is from genome assembly GCF_055609205.1 of Streptomyces sp. NPDC036815. NCBI lineage: Bacteria > Bacillati > Actinomycetota > Actinomycetes > Kitasatosporales > Streptomycetaceae > Streptomyces > Streptomyces sp. NPDC036815. Next base: position 71,915 of record NZ_JBVJPW010000019.1, read on the forward strand.
GGGCGTCCGCCTGGACACCACCGTCTGGGCGATCCTGCTGGCGCACGTCTTCTTCAACTACGCGGTCGTCGTCCGCACGGTCGGCGGGCTCTGGTCGCAGCTCGACCCGCGGCAGGAGGAGGCCGCGCGGATGCTCGGCGCCTCGCGCTGGACGGCGTGGCGGACGGTGACGCTGCCCGCGCTCGGACCGGCGGTGGCCGCTGCCGCGCTCATGGTGTTCCTCTTCACCTTCACCTCCTTCGGCGTCGTGCAGATCCTCGGCGGACCCGCGTACTCCACCCTCGAGGTGGAGATCTACCGGCAGACCGCCCAGCTGCTCGACCTGCCGACGGCCGCGGTCCTGACGATCGTGCAGTTCGTGGCGGTGGGGCTGATCCTCGCCGTCCACGCGTGGACCGTGCGGCGGCGCGAGAGCGCGCTGAAGCTCGTGGACGCCGCGGCCGTCGCGCGACGGCCGCGCGGCGCCGGGCAGTGGACGCTGCTCGGACTCGTCATGGCGACGATCGCGCTGCTGATCCTGCTGCCGCTCGGGGTGCTGATCCAGCGCTCCTTCGACGGTCCCGACGGCTTCGGCCTCACGTACTACGAGGAGCTGACCTCGGCGGACGGCGGCGCCTTCCTCGTGCCGCCGATCGAGGCGGTCTGGAACTCCCTCCAGTACGCGGTCGTGGCCACCGCCATCGCGGTCGTCGTCGGAGGGCTCGCCGCCGCCGCGCTGACACGCCGCGCCGGGCGCCTCGTCCGCGGCTTCGACGCGCTGCTCATGCTGCCGCTCGGGGTCTCCGCGGTGACCGTGGGATTCGGGTTCCTCATCACCCTGGACGAGCCGCCGCTCGACCTCCGGGCCAGCTGGATCCTGGTGCCGCTGGCCCAGGCGCTGGTCGGTGTGCCCTTCGTCGTCCGCACCATGCTGCCCGTCCTGCGCGCGGTGGACGGGCGGCTGCGCGAGGCCGCCGCGGTGCTCGGGGCGTCGCCGCTGCGGGCGTGGCGGGAGGTCGACCTGCCGATGGTGCGGCGAGCGCTGCTGATCGCCGCCGGGTTCGCCTTCGCCGTGTCGCTCGGTGAGTTCGGGGCGACCGTCTTCATCGCGCGGCCGGACAATCCGACGCTGCCGGTCGCCGTGGCGCGGCTGCTCGGCCGGGCCGGGGACCTCAACTACGGCCAGGCGATGGCCCTTTCGACGATTCTCATGGTGGTGTGCGCGGTGTCGCTGTTGCTCCTGGAACGCCTTCGGACGAGCCGGACGACGGGGGAGTTCTGATGACGGACGCCTTGCTGAGCCTGCGGGAGACGACGGTGCGTTTCGGGGCGCGGGCCGCGCTCGACGCCGTCGGCCTCGACGTCGAGGAGCACGAGATCGTCTGCGTGCTCGGGCCGAGCGGCAGCGGCAAGTCGACGCTGCTGCGGGTGGTCGCCGGGCTCCAGGGGCTCGACGGCGGGCAGGTCCTCCTCGGCGGGCGCGACCAGCGCGGGGTGCCCGCGCACAAGCGGGGCGTCGGCCTGATGTTCCAGGACCACCAGCTCTTCCCGCAGCGCGACGTGGCGGGGAACGTCGCGTTCGGGCTGCGCATGCACGGCGCGTCGCGGGCCGAACAGGCCGACCGCGTCGCCGAGTTGCTGGAGCTCGTCGGGCTGCCGAACGCGCAGCGGCGCGCGGTGGCCTCGCTCTCGGGCGGCGAGCAGCAGCGGGTCGCCCTCGCGCGTGCGCTGGCCCCGCGGCCCCGCCTCCTGATGCTCGACGAGCCGCTCGGTCAGCTCGACCGCTCGCTGCGGGAACGCCTCGTCGTCGAACTGCGGGAACTCTTCGACGAGTTGGGCACCACCGTGCTCGCCGTCACGCACGACCAGGGCGAGGCCTTCGCGCTCGCCGACCGTGTCGTCGTCATGCGCGACGGCCGGATCGCCCAGTCCGGCACGCCACTTGAGGTGTGGCAGCACCCGGCGGACGAGTTCGTGGCGCGCTTCCTCGGCTTCGACAACGTCGTCGACGCGACGGTGGAGGGCGACGCCGCCGAGACCGTGTGGGGCAGGATCCCGGTACCGGCGGGAACGGCCGCCGGACGGCACAGGATCCTGGTGCGCCCCGCCGGGGTGCGGCTCGTGTCCCTCGACGACGGGCTGCCGTGCGAGGTGGTGGCCCGCACGTTCCGCGGCACGCACGTCGCGGTGCGCCTCCAGCCGAAGGAGGGCCCACGCCTGGAGGCGGCCTGCGCGCTGCGCGAGGCGCCGGGAGTGGGCGAGACGGTGGGCGTCGCGTTCGACGCGGGGGACGTGGTGGTGCTCGGGGGCGGGTGACGGGGAGGGACCCCTTACCCGTTCGCCGCTCCGAGCCTTCGCAGGGCGGCCGGTGCGTCCCCCACCCGGTCCACCAGCGCGATCCGCGATTCCATCGAGCGGTCGCGGGCCAGTGACCGGAGCAGCGGCCACACCGGCAGGTGCTCGGTCCAGTGGGCGCGGTCGACCAGGACCATGGGGGTGGGTTCGCCGCGCGACTCGTAGTAGTTGGGCGTGGCGTTGTCGAAGACCTCCTGGACCGTGCCCGCCGCGCCCGGCAGGAAGACGACGCCCGCGTTCGAGCGGGCCAGGAGGCCGTCCTCGCGGGTGGCGTTGGCGAAGTACTTGCCGAGGTGGGAGGCGAACGCGTTCGGCGGCTCGTGGCCGTAGAACCAGGTGGGGATGCCCACGGAGGAGCCACCGGCGGGCCACCGCTCGCGGACCGTGAACGCCGCCTGCGCCCAGTCGGTGACCGACGGTGTGAACGACGGTGCCTTGGCGAGGAGTTCGAGGGCGTCGTCCAGCATGCCGTCGTCGAGGGGAGCGGCGTAGGCGCCGAGGTTGGCGGCCTCCATCGCGCCGGGGCCGCCGCCCGTGGCGACGGTGAACCCCGCGCGAGCCAGCGCCCGGCCGAGCCGCGCCGCGCCCGCGTAGGCGTCGGTGCCGCGGGCCATCGCGTGGCCGCCCATGACGCCGACCACCCGGGCCCCGACCAGGTGCTCGTCGAGGGCGTCGGAGATGGAGTCGTCGTGGATGGCGCGCAGCATCGACGAGAAGACGTCACCGTCGGCCTTGGTCCGCTGGAACCAGGCGTACGCGTGGGCGTCCGGCGTCGCCTCGTACCCGCCGTCGGCGAGGCTCGCGAACAGGTCGTCGGGGGAGTACAGCAGACCGCGGTACGGGTTGAACGGCAGCCCCGGGACCGGCGGGAAGACCAGCGCGCCGCCGGCCCGCACCTTCGCCGCCGCGTCCTCGCGCATCGGGCAGCCGAGGAAGACGGCGCCCGCGACATCGGCCGCGAGGAGCGCGGAGGTCCGCTCCGTCAGGTCGACGGCCTGGACGCGGCATCCCGTGAGGGCGCCGCGGCCACAGACCTCGTCGAACTCGGCGAGAGTCTCGATCTCACGGTCCTCGTCGGAAAGGTGCGGGGCGGACGCGCGTTCGGGAGTCGGCTGCATCCGCCCATGCTAAGCAGGGGGCCCGGCGGCGTTCGTCCCGCGGGTGCGCCGGGCCGTTCCGACCGGCGTCTCAGCCCTGGATCTCGGCCGGGTCCATCCACATGATTTCCCAGGTGTGGCCGTCCAGGTCGTCGAACGCGCGGCCGTACATCGTGCCGTAGTCCTGGACCTTGCCGGCGGTGCCACCCGCGGCGATCGCCTTGTCGACGAGCTCGTCGACCTTCTCCCTGCTCTCGGCGCTCAGACAGAGCAGGGTCTCGCTGGTCTTCGTGGCGTCCGCGATCTCCTTCTGCGTGAAGTTCGCGTAGTGCTCCTTGCTCAGCATCATCGCGATGATGGTGTCGCTGATCGTCACGCACACGCACTCGTCGGTCGAGAACTGCGGGTTGATCGAGTAGCCGAGCTCCGTGAAGAACTCCTTCGACGCGGCGACGTCGGACACGGCCAGGTTCACGAAGATCATCTGCTGGTACATGAGGGTCTCTCCCGGTGAGTGCGTGTGTCTTACGGAGGGTTAGACGTCCGTTCGACTCGGAACTCATCGCCCGGCGGGAACTTTTCTCGCGACGTTCCCTCAGCGCGCCAGCGGCAGCGCGGCCAGCTCCGCGACGATCCAGGTCAGGGGCCCGAACACGACGGCGAGCGCGCCCGCGCGAAGCGCCGCCGAGCCGCGAAGGAGCGTCGCGGGCGCCCCGAGCCGCAGCAGCGCGCCCGTCGTGTGCGAGCGGGACTGCTTGGCCTCGACGGCCGCCGTGGCCAGGGTCAGGACCGCGCAGCCCGCGACGAGCAGCCCGCCGAGCGTGGTGAGCGGGCCCACCCGGGGGCTCGGCCCCGCGTACAGGATGAGCGACGCGTACGCGCCCGACGCCACCGCGCACAGCACACCGAGCGGCCGCCCGATGCGCCGCGCCTCCTCCTGGAGGACACGTCCGGCGAGCAGCCGTACCGCGCCGGGCCGTACCGCCTGCAGGATGCGCCCGCTGAGATAGGTGAGGCCGGGGCCCGCGAGCACGAGGCCGAGGGCGGTCAGGGCCCAGCCCGCGAGGACGCCCACCGGGCTGCCGTCGGCGCCGCCGCCCGGCATCGGGAAGCCGCCGCGCGCACGGCCGGCGGAGCCGCTCGCGTACGTCTCGACGGCGAGGCCCGCCGCGAGCAGCGCGACGCCCCAGGGCAGGCCGCCCGGCGGCCGGGCCGGAGTGTCCGGGTCCGTGGCGGGCTCCGAGCCGTCCGGCGTACCGGTGGTCCTGACGGGCCGCGGCCGCAGTACGAGGGCGCTCGCGGCCGACGCGGCGACCGGGACGAGCGCGAGCAGGGTCAGCGCGCCCGCGAGCGGCAGTGGTTCGCCCCCGGCGAGCAGGTCGGTCGCCGCCCCGTCGAAGGGCAGGCCCCTGATGTCACCGCGCAGGTGCAGGAAGAAGAGCAGGGCCACCATGGAGCCGAGGACGCAGGACACGGCCGTGGAGATCGCCGCGAGCACCATCAGGCGGCCGGGGCCGAGGCCCACCGCCGAGAGCCCGCTGCGCGGCCGGGTGCCGGGGTCGGTACGGGCCACGGCGACGGCGAAGTACACGGTGGCGGTGATCGGCGCGAGGCACCACGCGAGACGCAGCACGGCTCCCGTTCCCGGGTGCTCCATCGCGTACGCCAGGGTGCACAGCAGCAGGAAGCCGGTGCCGGCGGACGCGGCGGCCACGAGGAGGCGCCGCAGCTGGACGAGGGGGTGCGCCCCGCGGGCTAGACGGAGAGCGAGCACGCGGCCCGGCCTTCCGTGACGGGGGTGATGGCGGGGGTGCTGGCGGTGCTGGTGGCGCCAGTGGTGCCGGTGATGGCGGTGTCGGCCGTGGTCATGGCCTCGGCCGCACCGGCGGCCGCGGAGCCGTGGGCCGGGGCCGGCGCGGCTGGCACGTCGGGTGCGCCGGGCGTGTCGGTTACCCGGGGCGCATCGGCTGGCGCGGGGGTCGCGGCCGTCGCGGGAGTCTCCGGCGTATCGGCCGGGCCCGTGACCTCGGCTGGGCCCGTGACCTCGGCTGGGCCCGTGACCTCGGCTGGGCTCGGCGGCCCGTCGCCAGCCGCGGTGGCGGTCCCGCCGGACGCTCCGGCAGCCTCCTCGGCGTCGCTCGCCCCGGCACCGGAAGCCGTCCCCGAGACCGGCCCCGAGACCGGCCCCGAAGCCACCCCCGAGGCAGCCCTCCGCCCCCCACCCCCCACGATCTCCGCGAGCCCTTCCGCCCCCGGCAGATGCACCGTGTTCACGCGCCGCCCGTCGAGCAGCGTCACCGTTCGGTCGGCGAGCGTGGCGACGTCCGCGTCGTGCGTGGCCAGGACGACGGTGATGCCGTGCGAGCGGGCCGCCGTCGTCAGGGTGCGCAGGGCGTGGGCGCGGTCGGCGCGGTGCAGGGTGGCGGTGGGCTCGTCGGCGAAGAGCACGGACGGCGTGGTGACCAGGGCGCGGGCGATGGCGATGCGCTGGCGCTCGGACTGCAGCAGGGCGTGCGGGCGCTTGCGGGCGCACATGCCGATGTCGAGGCGGTCGAGCCACTCCAGGGCGGCGGGCTTGGAGACCCGGTGCGATGCGCCGCGCAGCATCAGGGGCAGCGCGACGTTCTCCCAGACGGTGAGTTCGGGGACGAGCCTCGGCTCGGGGTCGATCCAGCCGAACCGGTCGCGGCGCAGGCGTTCGCGTACGAGCGGGCCCATCGTGTGGACGGGGGTGCTGTTGAACCACACCTCGCCCTGCTGGGGGAGCAACTGCCCCGACAGGCACTGCAGGAGCGTCGTCTTGCCGGAGCCGCGCGGGCCGTTGACGGCGAGGATCTCGCCCTCGCGGACACCGAGCGAGACGCCGGTGAGGGCGGGGGAGCCGTTGTGCTTGACGTGCAGTGCGCGTGCCCACAGCACGTCGTTGTCCGGCGGGGCCACCATGGCGTACACCTCGGTTCAGATCAGCTCGAATCCCCCGTACGGGGGAACGAAGGCGGGGCCGATCGGTCACTGGGCACGCTATGGATTCGGGCGGACGTGCCCGGAAACGACGCGGCCCGGGGGCGCCCGTTCTCACTCGAACGGGCGCCCCCGGGGGCGGTGTTGATCACTCGATCACACGACAACACAGGTCGGGCTCAGAGCTTCGTCCACGCCTCTTCGAGGACCCGGCGCAGGATTCCCTCGATCTCGTCGAAGGTGCTCTGGTCGGAGATCAGCGGCGGGGCGAGCTGGACGACCGGGTCGCCGCGGTCGTCGGCGCGGCAGTACAGGCCGTTCTCGAAGAGCGCCTTGGAGAGGAAGCCGTACAGGACGCGCTCGGTCTCCTCGTCGTTGAACGTCTCCTTGGTGGCCTTGTCCTTCACGAGCTCGATGCCGTAGAAGAAGCCGTTGCCGCGGACGTCGCCGACGATCGGCAGGTCGTGCAGCTTGCGCAGGGTCTGGTAGAACGCGTCCTCGTTGTCGAGCACGTGCTGGTTCAGACCCTCCTTCTCGAAGATGTCGAGGTTGGCGACGCCCACCGCGGCCGACACGGGGTGGCCGCCGAAGGTGTAGCCGTGCAGGAACGTGTTGTCGCCCTTGTAGAACGGCTCGGCGAGCTTGTCCGAGATGATGCAGGCGCCGATCGGGGAGTAGCCCGACGTCATGCCCTTGGCGCAGGTGATCATGTCCGGGACGTAGCCGAACTTGTCGCAGGCGAACATCGTGCCGAGGCGGCCGAAGGCGCAGATGACCTCGTCCGAGACGAGCAGCACGTCGTACTTGTCGCAGATCTCCCGCACGCGCTGGAAGTAGCCGGGCGGGGGCGGGAAGCAGCCGCCCGCGTTCTGTACCGGCTCCAGGAAGACGGCGGCGACCGTCTCCGGGCCCTCGAACAGGATCTCCTGCTCGATCTGGTCGGCGGCCCAGCGGCCGAAGGCCTCGGGGTCGTCGCCGTGGATCGGGGCGCGGTAGATGTTCGTGTTCGGCACCTTGTGCGCGCCCGGGACGAGCGGCTCGAAGGGGGCCTTCAGGGCGGGCAGACCGGTGATGGACAGGGCGCCCTGCGGGGTGCCGTGGTAGGCGACCGCGCGGGATATGACCTTGTACTTCGTGTGGTTGCCGGTGAGCTTGTGGTACTGCTTCGCCAGCTTCCACGCGGTCTCGACGGCCTCGCCGCCGCCGGTGGTGAAGAAGACCTTGTTGAGGTCGCCCGGCGCGTAGTCGGCGAGACGTTCCGCCAGCTCGACGGCCTTCGGGTGGGCATAGCTCCAGACCGGGAAGAAGGCCAGCTCCTGCGCCTGCTTGTACGCGGTCTCGGCGAGCTCGTGACGACCGTGACCGGCGTTGACCACGAACAGGCCGGAGAGGCCGTCGAGGTACTTCTTGCCCTTGTCGTCGAAGATGTAGGTGCCCTCGCCACGCACGATGGTGGGCACGGGTGCGTTCTCGTAGTCCGACATGCGGGTGAAGTGCATCCACAGGTGGTCGTACGCGGTTCGGCTGAGGTCCTTGCTCACGGCTATCGGGTTCCCCACATATAGGTCTGCTTCTTGAGCTTGAGGTAGACGAAGCTCTCGGTGGAGCGCACACCGGGGAGGGCGCGGATGCGCTTGTTGATGACTTCGAGCAGGTGGTCGTCGTCTTCGCAGACGATCTCCACCAGGAGGTCGTGCGAGCCCGCGGTCATCACCACGTACTCGGCCTCCGGCATGGCGGCCACCGCGTCCGCGACCGGGTCCACGTCGCCCTCGACGTCGATGCCGACCATCGCCTGCCTGCGGAAGCCCACGGTGAGCGGGTCCGTGACGGCGACGATCTGCATCACGCCCTGGTCGAGCAGCTTCTGGACGCGTTGACGCACGGCCGCCTCGGAGAGGCCCACGGCCTTGCCGATGGCGGCGTACGGACGGCGTCCGTCCTCCTGAAGCTGCTCGATGATCGCCAGAGAGACGGCGTCCACGGGGGGAGTGCCGTTCCCGTTGCCGCTTCCGCCCGGGTTTCCGGTGCGGGAGCCGCGGGGGCTGCTGGGGTCTGCGCTGCGACTGGCCACGAGCTCACTCTGCACGACGTCTCGTCACTTCCGCAAGGCCAGATCGATGAAATTCGTTGTCTGAGACTTCAATCGTCACGGATTCCGCAGTTCTGGGCCGCTGGGTATGTTGAAAGCGTCGGTGCAACGACTAGGGTGGGTGTCTCATCCACTGGACATCTGACTTGGAGGGCCGCGGAAGTGACCACCGAGCTGCGCCGTCTGCGCAACTACATCAACGGAGAATTCCGGGACGCGGCCGACGGACGGACCACCGAGGTCATCAACCCGGCGACCGGCGAGGCGTACGCGACCGCGCCGCTGTCGGGTCAGGCCGACGTCGACGCCGCCATGAAGGCCGCCGCCGACGCGTTCCCCGCCTGGCGCGACCTGACGCCCGCCGAGCGGCAGAAAGCCCTGCTCAAGATCGCCGACGCGTTCGAGGAGCGGGCCGAGGAGCTCATCGCGGCCGAGGTCGAGAACACCGGCAAGCCGACCGGGCTCACGCGGTCCGAGGAGATCCCGCCCATGGTCGACCAGATCCGCTTCTTCGCGGGTGCGGCCCGGATGCTCGAAGGCCGCGCGGCCGGTGAGTACATGGAGGGTCTGACCTCCATCATCCGCCGCGAGCCGATCGGCGTCTGCGCGCAGGTCGCGCCGTGGAACTACCCGATGATGATGGGCGTCTGGAAGTTCGCCCCGGCGCTCGCCGCGGGCAACACCGTCGTCCTGAAGCCGTCGGACACGACGCCCGCGTCGACCGTCCTGATGGCCGAGATCATCGGCTCCATCGTGCCGCCCGGCGTCTTCAACGTCGTCACGGGCGACCGTGACACCGGCCGTCTGATGGTCGAGCACGAGACCCCCGCCATGGCCTCCATCACCGGCTCCGTGCGCGCCGGCATGCAGGTCGCCGAGTCCGCCTCCAAGGACCTCAAGCGGGTCCACCTGGAGCTCGGCGGCAAGGCGCCCGTCGTCGTCTTCGAGGACACCGACATCCCCAAGGCCGTCGAGGACATCTCGATGGCGGGCTTCTTCAACGCGGGCCAGGACTGTACGGCCGCCACGCGCGTGCTCGTCCACGAGTCCATCCACGACGACTTCGTGACGGCCCTCGCCAAGGCCGCCGCCGACACGAAGACCGGTCAGCCGGACGACGAGGACGTGCTCTACGGCCCGCTCAACAACGCCAACCAGCTGAAGCAGGTCACCGGCTTCATCGAGCGGCTCCCCGCGCACGCCAAGGTCGAGGCGGGTGGCCAGCGGGTCGGCGACAAGGGCTACTTCTTCGCGCCGACCGTGGTGTCGGGCCTGAAGCAGGACGACGAGATCATCCAGAACGAGGTCTTCGGCCCCGTCATCACCGTGCAGTCCTTCACGGACGAGGCGCAGGCCGTCGAGTACGCGAACGGCGTCGACTACGCGCTCGCCTCCTCCGTCTGGACCAAGGACCACGCGCGCGCGATGCGCATGTCCAAGGTCCTCGACTTCGGCTGCGTCTGGATCAACACGCACATCCCGCTCGTCGCTGAGATGCCGCACGGCGGCTTCAAGAAGTCCGGGTACGGCAAGGACCTCTCGTCGTACGGCTTCGACGACTACACGCGCATCAAGCACGTGATGACGTCGATCGAGGGCTAGTCGCCCCGGGCGGCGTGGGCGGTTCGCCATGCTCATCTGCCGGGCCGCTCGCCGTCGGCCTCCGCGGGCTCCCGGGGGCTGGTCGCGCGGTTCCCCGTGCCCCCTGAGGGGCGTCCCTGCCCGGCGATAATCATGTGACTCGCATTCCGCCCCCGCGTACCGTTGCGTACGCGGGGGCGGCTCCGCGGTGTGCTTCCTTCTTCCTCATCTCTGTAAAAGATCCGTAGCGCACCCACTCCCCGCCCCCGCGCTTCTTTTTCTGCGCGCCGGGGGTGGGACCTGATGCTGACGACGACGAACGACGACCTCGCCGGGCTGCTGCTGCGCCGCCGGCAGAGCGTGTACGTTCCCGAAGGCACCGGACGCACCGCCGTGACCGCCGCGGCCGTCGTCGTCCTCGAAGCCGAACTCGCCGACCGGGGCCACCTGTTGACCGCCCCGCTGCGCCGCGCCCTGACCGCGCTCCCCGTCGACGGCCTCGCCGCCACCGGCCGCAAGCTGCTCGCCGACGTCGACGCGCTGATGGGCTCCGACCGGCACCACGCGCCGCTCTTCCGCCGGTTCCCCGACGAGATCCCCTACCAGCACGCCCGCAACCACTACACCGACACCGTCGCCGCGTACCTCGCCGCGCAGCCGCACCAGCCCTGCATGAGCTGCGGGGGCACCAAGGCCCGCGTGCGCGTGCTCGGGCCCTGCGCGCACCTGCTGTGCGACGGCTGCGTCGAGAAGGTCGACAACTGGGGCTGCTGCGAGGAGTGCTGCGTCTGGTACGCCTGCCCCGTCTGCGAGGAGCGTTACGAGACGGACGGGCCCACCGACCCCTGGCTCGACACCGGGGCAGGCCTCGGCGGCGACGGCGGCGCGGTCCTGCGCACCCTGCGGCTCGGCGCGCCCGGCGACGCCGCGGCCGAACTCGCCGCCCTCCTCGCCCGCCGCACGCCCCTGAACCCCCAGGACCACGACGACCTGGTGCTGCTCCTCGCCACCGTGCGCCCGGCCGACGCCGCCGACTGGCTGCCCGCCGGGATCCCGCTGCGCGAGAGCAAGGCGCTCGCCCTCGCGCCGCTGCTCGAACTGCCCGCCGTGCGCCCGCTGATCGCGCGGCACGCGGACACCGCCACGGACGTGCTGCGCCTCCTCGTCGTACGTTCGGGAGGCGACCCCGACCTGCTCGGCATACCGCGCCTGCGCGGACTGCCGCGCCCCGTGCGCCGCGAACTCCTCGCCCTGCTCGACGGGTTCGACTTCCGGCGCCTCGCCGAGGACATGGCCCGCCATCCGCGCGCGTGGAAGCACGTCGGTGAAATCCTGCACCCCTTCGAGTACGCCCGCCGCCACGCGCGCGTGGCGCTCGCCTTCGCCGCCCTGCGCGGGACCCGCGTCGGCGCCGGCCCGCTCGGCGAGGTGCTGCTCGCCGAGGCCGCCCGCCACGCGGACGTCCGCGTCGTCGGCGACCGGCTGCGGATCGTCACCTGGCAGGGGCGCGTCGAGGAGGCGCTCGCCCGCTGGGACGTCCCGGCCGCCGTCCGGCTCCTGAGCGAGCGCCCCGGCGAACTGCTGCGCCGCCTCGACGTGTTGCTCGCCCGCTCCGGCTCGACGACGCTGCCGCCCGCGGTCGGCGAGGCGCTCGCCGGCGCCCTGCCGCGCTCCGGCCCCGGCCCGCTGCTCGGCGCGTACGGCCGGATGAAGGTCCGAGCCGTGCCGGGGCGGCGCCGCGTCTTCTTCCCGCGCGGGCGCGTCACCCGGGCGTTCGCCACCGAGGACCACCGGCCGCCGCTGCCCGCCCGGGTCGCGGGCCGCGCCGGAGAGCTGATCGAGGCCGAGGCCGTGCGGCGCCTCGCCGAGCGGGCGGGGGAGCGGTACGACGTGGCCGTCCTGGACGCCTCGCTCGCCGATCTGCCCGTGCCGTTCGCCGAGCGGGCGTCCGCGGCCTCGCTGGTCGCCGTACCGCGCGGCAGCTCCCTGCCGATGCCCGAAGACAGCGAGAAGGTGCGGCTCTTCCTGCACTGGACGCAGCCCAAGGGCACCCGCGTCGACCTCGACCTGTCCGTCGCGCTCTACGACGAGCAGTGGCGCTTCGTCGGCCTCTGCGACTACACGCAGCTGCGGTACGCGGGCGGCGCCGCCCAGCACTCCGGGGACCTGACCTCCGCGCCCGCCCCGAACGGCGCCACGGAGTACCTGGACCTCGACCTGCCGCGGCTCGCGAACGCGGGCGTGTGCTTCGTGGTGCCCGCCGTTCTCTCGTACAACGACGTGCCCTTCGACGAACTGACGGACGCCTTCGCGGGGTTCATGGCGGTGGAGGGCAAGGAGCGGGCCGTCTACGACCCGCGCACGATCCGGCAGCGCTTCGACCTCGCGGGCGACGCGAGGCTGCGCGTGCCGATGGTCGTCGACCTGCGGTCGCGGCGCGCGTGGTGGGCGGACGTCACCGTGGCCACGGGTGAGGGCAACCACTCGGTGTGGCGGTACAAGCGGCGGTTCGGGCGGATGGGCAACGACCTGCTCGACACCTTCGACCCGTGCGGCCGGGCCACCCTGTGGGATCTGGCCTGCTGGACGGCGGCCGCGCGCACCGACGGCGTGGTGTACGTGCGCGGGCGCGGCCACGTTCTGTGGGGCTACCGCCGCGCCGAGGACGAGCCGCGCGCCGACTTCGCGCTGCGCGTCCGCGACGGCTGGGAGCCGGACGCGCTGTGTGCCGAGCCGGAGCTCGCGGACCGGCGCGTGCTGCTCGCGCTGCTGCACGGCGAGCAGGAGGGCGCGGACACCGCCGCGTCCGGCACGGCGTACCGGCTCTACCCCGGTCCGGTCGACACCGCGCCGCTGGAGCGGGTGACGGCGGGGGACCTGGCGGCGTGGCTGGAGCCCGCGTGACGTACGCCGGGCGGGGCTCGCAGGGGCCGCGGAGCCGCCGGGTTCCCGGCGCCGGGTGATCGACAAGGTGTCGGCTCCACGCGGTGCGGCTCGACGCTGCGTCCATTGCGGGCGCCCCGCGCGCGGGCGCATGCTGCCGGGGTGCGAGCGAACCCCATAGCCTCCTCCGTGTCCCGCCGTTCCCTGCTGCGCGTCCTGGGCGGCGGTGCCGCCGTCGGCGCGCTCGCGGGGTGCGGTGTGCCCGCCGCGTACATCGCGCCGGACGAACGCTCCGCGGGCGACCGCTCGGCGCGCGACAAGAAGCTGACGTTCGCCAACTGGCCGCTGTACATCGACACCGACGACGAGAACAAGACGAAGCGCCCGTCGCTGGACGCCTTCGAGAAGCGGACCGGCATCGACGTCCGCTACACGGAGGAGATCAACGACAACGACGAGTTCTTCGGCAAGATCAGCCCGTCCCTGATGAACCACCAGGAGACCGGCCGCGACCTCATCGTCATCAGCGACTGGATGTGCGCCCGCTTCGTGCGGCTCGGCTGGGTGCAGGAGATGGACCGGGCCCGGCAGCCGAACGTCACCAAGTACCTGGACCCGCTCCTGCGCTCCCCGCACTTCGACCCGGGACGCAAGTACACCGTCCCGTGGCAGTCGGGCATCACCGGCATCGCGTACAACAAGCGGAAGGTCGGCCGCGAGATCAAGCAGGTCTCCGACCTGTGGGCCGACGACCTCAAGGGCCGGGTCACGCTCCTCTCGGGCCTCGACGAGGCGTTCGCGCTCCTCCTCCAGGGCGACGGCGTGGACATCACCAAATGGGACGCGGACGACTTCCACCGGATGTGCGACAAGGTCGAGAAGCTGGTGAACAGCCACCACATCCGCCGCTTCACCGGCAACGACTACATCAAGGACCTCTCCAGCGGCGACGTGCTGGCCTGCCAGGCCTACAGCGGCGACGTCATCCAGCTCCAGGCGGACGACCCGGACATCGAGTTCGTCGTCCCCGAGGAGGGCGCGGAGCTGTGGGCCGAGTCCCTGATGATCCCCAACCTGGCCCGCCACAAGCGCAACGCCGAGCGGCTCATCGACCACTACTACCAGCCGGAGGTGGCGGCGGAGCTCGCCGCCTGGGTCAACTACGTCTGCCCGGTCCCGGCCGCCCGCGTCGTCCTCGCCTCCTCCAAGGACAAGGACCGCGCCGCCCTCGCCGAGGACCCACTGGTCTTCCCGGACGACGCGATGCGCAAGCGGCTCGTGATCGCGCGGGACATCACGTCGAAGGAGCGGACGGAGTTCGCGAAGCGGTGGAATTCTCTGGTGGGGTTGTAGGAAGGGGGCCGGTGTCCTCTCGCGCGAGCAGGCGGCTCATCGTCTCGGCCGCCCGCACCGACGCGTCCGCGCAGCAGTTGTTGAACAGGACGTGGACCTCCTCGGCCCGCTCCGCCAGGTCGCGTATGCGCGGCAGCCACTGGGTGAGCTCCGCCTCCGTGTAGCTGTGCCGGAACTTGTCCTCCTTGGAGCCGGTGCCCCACACCTCGCTCCGGCCGTGGAAGCGGACCACCGCGTGCCGGGGAGCGGTGACCGGGGTGACCGGGGGCATGGAGTGGGGCAGACCCTGTGCCGTGTCGACCGCCACCGCTGCCAGGTCCAGCTCCGTCAGGAGCGCGGCCGTACGGGGGCCCTGGTCCTCGCTCCACCAGTCCGGGTGCCGGAACTCGACGGCCACCGGCCAGCCCGCGGTGCGGCGCGCGCACCGCGCGAGGGCGTCCTCCGCCCGGCTGCCGGGGGTGAACCACGGCGGGAACTGGAAGAGAAGGGTCCCCAACCGGTCCGCGGCGCGCAGCGGTTCGAGCGCGTCGCGGAAGCGCTGCCACACGGCGTCGACGAGCCCGGGGCCCGCCGGTCGCCCGCGCAGGTCGGGCGGGAGCGCCTCCTGCCGGGTCCGGTGCCCGGTGAGCATCGAGAACGCCTTCACGTCGAAGCGGAAGCCGTCCGGCGTGCGCTCCGCCCACAGGTGGCTGTTGCGGAGCTGCGGGAGCGCGTAGTACGTCGAGTCGACCTCGACGAGCGGGAAGCGGTCGGCGTAGTGCCGCAGTCTTCCCGCCGAGTCCCGCAGGCCCCGCGGGTACCAGCCGCTGGCCAGCAGCGCGCGGTCCGTCCACGAACAGGTCCCCACCAGAATCTCGCTCATGGGGGCCGGGTACCCCGAGGAGCTCAGGAGGTGCGCAGGGAAGCCAGCACGTCGACGCGGTTGGTGGTGATCGAGTCGACGCCCACGTCGAGCAGGCGGCGCATCGAGCGGCGCGTGTCGGGGGTCCAGGCCGAGAGGAGCATGCCGCGGCGGCGCACGTGGACCGCCAGTTCGCGGTCGACCAGCGGGAAGCGGTAGTTGAGCCAGCGCGGCTTCACCGCGTCGAGCAGGACCGGGCGGGGCGGGGCCAGGGTCGTCCAGGTCAGCGCGATCTCCGCGCCCGGATCGGCCGCGCGGACGGCGAGCATCGCCTGCCCGCCCGCGCAGTAGTACACCCGCTCCGCCGCGCCGCACTCCGCGACGGTCCCGACGACCGCGCGCACGTCCTCGTAGGAGGCGCCGGGCAGGTCGATCATGAGCCGGTGCCCCTCGGTGGCCGCGAGGGCCGCCGTGAGGGTCGGCACGCCGCCCTCGGTGAGGCCGTCCACCTCCGCGGCGGAGAGGGCGGCGATCGGCCGGTCGCACCCCCACAGACGCTTGAGCGTCGCGTCGTGCAGCAGGACGGGCACGCCGTCGCTGCTCAGGCGGACGTCGACCTCCACCGCGTCCGCGCCCCGGTCGAGCGCGGAGCGCAGGGACGGGAGCGTGTTCTCGCGGACGCGGTAGGGATCGCCTCGGTGGGCCACAGCAGTCACGGTGCGCATGGGCCCATTGTGGTGCCGTCCTACCGGGCGAGCCACGTATCCGTGTACGTGTCGATCTCCGTCGTGATCCGCGCCTTGCCCGCCGGGTCCAGGAAGGACGCCGCCACGGCGTTCTTCGCGAGGTCCGCGATGCCGCGCTCGTCGAGGCCGAGGAGACGGGCCGCGACGGCGTACTCGGAGTTCAGGTCCGTGCCGAACATGGGCGGGTCGTCGGAGTTGACGGTGACGGTCACCCCGGCCTCCACGAACTGCTTGATCGGGTGCTCGTCGAGGGTGCGGACCGCGCGCGTCGCGATGTTCGAGGTCGGGCAGACCTCCAGCGGGATGCCGTGCTCGGCGAGGTGGGCGAGCAGCTTCGGGTCCTGGACGGAGGTGGTGCCGTGGCCGATGCGCTCGGCGCCCAGGTGGTTCAGGGCGTCCCAGACCGTCTCGGGGCCGGTCGTCTCACCGGCGTGCGGGACCGAGTGCAGGCCCGCGGCGATGGCCCGGTCGAAGTACGGCTTGAACTGCGGGCGCGGGACGCCGATCTCGGGGCCGCCCAGGCCGAAGGAGACCAGGCCCTCGGGCCGCAGCGTGTCGGTGGTGGCCAGCCGGACCGTCTCCTCGGCCGCTTCGAGACCCGCCTCGCCCGGGATGTCGAAGCACCAGCGCAGCACGGTGCCGAACTCGCTCTCGGCGGCCTTGCGGGCGTCCTCGATGGCGTCCATGAAGGCACGGTCGTCGATGCCGCGGCGGACGGAGGAGAACGGGGTGATGGTCAGCTCGGCGTAGCGGACGTTCTGCCGCGCCATGTCGCGGGCCACCTCGTAGGTGAGCAGGCGCACGTCCTCCGGGGTGCGGATCAGGTCCACCACGGACAGGTAGACCTTGATGAAGTGCGCGAAGTCCGTGAACGTGAAGTAGTCGGCGAGCGCCTCGGGGTCGGTCGGCACCGCGGAGTCGGGGTGCCGGGCGGCCAGCTCGGAGACGATGCGGGGGGAGGCCGAGCCCACGTGGTGCACGTGCAGTTCCGCCTTGGGCAGTCCGGCGATGAAGGCGTGCGGGTCGCCGGCTGTCGCGGGTGCGGTCTTCTGCTGCTCGGTCACGGTTTCCTCCCCAGGAACGGGTTTGATCGGCTGATCGATGGGTCGGGATCATCGTAGGCGGCGGGGGTCGCGGCGGTGGTCGTCGCGGGGAAAGCCGGGGCCGTAGCATGACGGAACGTACGAAAGAGGTGACCCGTCATGTCCGCGAAGTCCGAGGACGATGCCGTGTCCGGCGCGGGGGCGCCGGGGGCGCCGGAGGAGCGGGATCCGTGGGCGCCGCCCGCGGAGGGCTCGCCGGGGCCGAACACCTTCCCGCCTCCCTCTCCCTCTCCCTCTCCCTCTCCCTCTGCCACTCCTTCCTCTGCCTCTGCCTCTCCTCCCTCTGCCTCTCCGCCGCCGCATCCGCAGGGCGGCAACCCCTTCGCGGCGCCGGGCGAACCCGTGCCGCCGCCTCCGATCGCGCCGGACGGGCCGGGGCAGGTGCCGTACGGGTACGGGCATCCGGGACCCGGTGGTTTTCCGGGGTACGAGGGGCAGCCCGGGCCCGCCGGGTACCAGGGGTATCCCGGGTACCCCGGCTATCCGGGGCACCCCGGCGGTCAGGGCGGCCCCGGGTACGGCTGGCCCGCCATGCCGATGGCGCCCGCGAACGGCATGGGCGTGACCGCGCTCGTCCTCGGGATCATCGCGGCCGTCGGCTTCTGCCTGTGGCCGCTGGCGATCGTCCTCGGCATCCTCGCGGTGATCTTCGGCGCGGTGGGGCGCGGGAAGGCGCGGCGGGGCGAGGCGACGAACGGTGGGCAGGCCCTCGCCGGGATCATCTGCGGAGCCGCGGGCATCGCCCTGGGCGTGGCGTTCCTGGTGCTCCTGATCGTGCTGCCGGACGACTACACGGACGCGGACTCCTCCTCGACGGACGACCCGGGGTACTCGGCGACGTCGGCTGTCTGAGCCGCTCCGCGCGGGCCCGGCCGGGAGCGCGGCACGGGCTCTCACCCCCCGTACGTGGCCTCCGACTCGTCGAGCACCGCGGCGAAGTCCGCGGCCAGGCGGGCCGCGTCCGCCGCCACGAGCGCGGACGTGGTGATGCGCACGGCGGTGGGCGTGGCGATGCGGAAGCGCGCGCCCGCGGCCACCCACCACCCGCGCGAGCGCAGCCCGTTGACCACCGCGGACTCGTCCCGTACGGGCACCCACACGTTCATCCCGCTCGCCCCCCGCGCCGCGATCCCGTGCCGGTCGAGCTCACGGATCAGCGCCTCGCGCCGTTCCGTATAGGCGCGTTCGGCCCGGCCCACCACCTCGCGAGCCGCGGGGTCGGTCAGCGTCCGCTCGACCGTCTCCTGCAGGACGTGGCTGACCCACCCCGAGGTGAGCAGCATCCGCCCCTCGTGCCTGGCCAGCGTGGTGGCGTCGCACGCGAGGGCCGCCCACCGCAGGTCGATGCTCAGGTGCTTGGAGACGGTGCGCACCTGCGCCCAGCGGGGGAGTCCGCCGGTCGCCAGTGAGTGCGGGGCCGCCCCCGCCACCTCGGCGTTGTGGTCGTCCTCGATGACGAGGACGTCCGGGTGGCCGTCGAGGGCGTCGAGCAGCGCGGCGCGCCGCGCCGCCGTGAAGCGGCCGCCCATCGGGTTCTGCGCGCGCGGGCTGCACACCAGGGCCCTGGCACCCGCCCGCAGCGCGCCGCGCAGCGCGTCCGGCCTGATGCCCTCGTCGTCGACGGCCACCGGCGCCATGCGCAGCCCCAACGCCGGTACGAGGTCCAGGAGATGGTGGAAGCCCGGGTCCTCCACGGCCACCGTGTCACCCGGCTTCAGCTCCACCGAGAGCAGCCGGGCCATGCAGTCCAGCGCCCCGTGCGCGAAGGTCACCCGGTCCGCCGGCACCCCGTCGCGCGCGAACCACTCCCGGGCCAGCTCCTCCAGGCCCGGGAGGCGCGGCGCCGCGCGGTGCGATCCGCCCACCGGCTCCACCCGGGCGGGTGGCGTCAGGACCGGCAGGAGAGCCGAATCCGGGTGCCCGCCCGCCAGGTCGCGCACGCCTTGCGGTGCCCTGGGCGGCCTGCGGGTCCCCACCGCGGGGGCCTGTGCCACGACCGTTCCGCCCCGGCCGCGGGTCACCACGATCCCGCGCTGCCGCAGTTCCTTGTAGGCCGTCGCGACCGTGCCCGCGCTGACCCCCAGATCGTCGGCGAGCCTGCGCACCGGAGGCAGCGCGGCCCCCGGCGCCAATCCGCCGTCGGCCACGGCCTGTTCGACCGACGCGGTAATGCCCTTGGCGGTCGAACCACTGATCACATATTGTGCTGCCACGTAAGTAATTATGTACCGGTACAAAATCCGGGTCAAGTGGATACCAGCACGTCCAGGGGGATGGGTGAGCTTCAGTCAACGGCGGGCCGCGTTGTACGTACGGATACCAGGGGGCGCCGACGGCCGCCGCATGCTCTGGATCGCTCTGATCAACAAGGCGGGAACCGGACTCTGGATGGGGGCGGCCGCCCTCTACTTCACCCTGGTCACCGGCCTGTCCGTCGCCGAGGTCGGCGTCCTGCTCGGGGTCTCCGGCGCCGTCGGCATCGCGGGCGCCCCGCTCGCCGGCCACCTCGCCGACCGCTTCCCGGTCACCCGCATCATCATCGGCGCCCAACTCCAGCAGGCCGTCGCGCTGTTGGCGCTGCTCACGACGGACAACCTCGCGCTGCTCCTGCTGTACTCGGCCGTCAACAGCCTCGCCGACCGCGGCGCCAACGTGCTCACCAAGCTGTACGCCGCCCGGGTCGCGGGCCCGGACCGCACCACGTACCAGGCCGTGCAGCGCACCGTCTCCAACGCGGGCTGGGCCCTCGGCGGTCTGGCCGGCGCGCTCGCCCTCGCCGTCGGCACCACCCACGCCTACCAGGCACTGCTCGTCGGCAACGTGGTCAGCTTCCTCGCCGCCGCGGCCCTCACCCTGCGCTGCGCCGAGCCGCCCTCACCGTCCCGGCTGGTCACCGAATCGACGGCCACCGGGACCGCCCCGGCGCCCGCCGCCCCGGCGTCCAACCCCTGGCGCGACCGCCCCTACCTGCTCTTCACCGTCACCGAAGCGGCCCTCTTCCTCGACGACGCGGTGCTCCAGGTCGGCATCCCCCTGTGGATCGTCCACGCCACCGACGCCCCGCACGGCCTCGCGCCGCTCCTCATGGTGCTCAACTGCGTGCTGGTCGTCGGCTGTCAGGTGCCGCTGTCCCGGTTCGGCAGCACCCCGGAGCGGGCCCGCGCGCTCCTCGTCCCGCTCGCGGGCTGCTTCGTCGTCGGGTGCGCGGCGCTCAGCGTCTCCACGCTCGGCGGCGCGTGGCTCGCCGTCGCCGCGCTCACGGTCGCGGCCGTCGCCCTCACCTTCGCGGAGATACTGCACGCCATCGCCTCCTGGGAGCTCTCGATCGCGCTCGCCCCCGACGACGCCCAGGGTGCCTACCTCGGTGTGCACGGCCTGTCCTCGTCGGCCCAGCGCAGCGGCGGACCGCTGCTGGTGACCGCGGTGATCGCGGCGGGCCCGCTCGCCTGGCCGGTCCTCGGCGCGGGCGTGATCGTGACGGTGGCGGCGCAGAGGCGTCTCGTCGGGAGGCGGCTGGACCGGCGGGGCACCGAAGCGGGTCGGACCTCGGTCGACCCCGTCGTGGAGGTGCCCCGGCCTTAGACCTGCTCCCGCGCCTCCATGAGGGCGAACCCCAGCAGGTTCGGCCCCCGCCACTTTGCGGGGTCCTCCGCCCGGGGGTCGTCCGCCGCCAGGCCGATGCCCCAGACGCGGTCCAGGGGGCTCGCCTCGACCAGGACCCGGCGGCCCGTGCCCAGGAGGAAGTCCCGCAGCGCGGGGTCCGACGCGAACTTGTGGGTGCTGCCCTCGACCACGATGGCGAAGCGCTCGCGCACCCACATCGCGTCGTCGAAGTCCCGGACGAGGCGGCCCGCCTTCTTCGCCTCCGCCGGGGTGCGGGCCGCGAGGGCCGCCCGCTCCGCGTCCGCGTCGCCGAAGAGGCGGGCCTTGGCCGCCATCATCCAGTGCTCCGCCGTCGCGTACTCCACACCGTCCACCGTGAACGGCGACGGCCACCACTGACTCAGGCAGCTCGGACCCAGCGTGCCGTCCCGCCGCGGGGTGTGGCCCCAGAAGTGCAGGTACTTCACCTTCTCGCCCGCGCGCACCGCGCCGACCAGCGCCTCCACCGAGTCGATCTTCGTCATGCACGCGAGTCTGGCACGCACCACTGACATTCCGTCCTGGGTTTTCCGGGTCGACTCGACACCTGGTCGACAGATTTCGTCGCGTAACCAAAAGGCAACAACGGAATCACTTGTTGGGCTACCGGGGCTCTGTCAGGATCGGCACTCAAATCGATCTGGAGCTACGCCGACCCCCGCGGGACGGGGAGGGCGGCGGAGGAGAGCGTCATGCACAACTTCCAGGCGCGGGAACACTTCGCGGACGGCGCGCAGTTCATCGCCGGGCGGCTGACCAAGGGGACGTCGGGCGCCGGCCATGCCGTCGTCGACCCCGCCACCGGCGAGGAGGTCCACTCGTACGAGCTCGCCGGGCGGGACGACGTGGACGCCGCCGTCGCCGCGGCCGCCGAGGCGTTCCCCGGCTGGGCGGCCGCCACCCCGGGCGAGCGCTCCGACGCCCTGCACCGGTTCGCGGGCGTCCTCGCGGCGCGCGCCGAGGAGATCGCGCAGGCCGAGTCGCTGCAGTGCGGCAAGCCGATCAAGCTGAGCCGCGAGTTCGACGTCCCCGGGACCGTCGACAACGCCGCCTTCTTCGCGGGCGCGGCCCGCCACCTCCAGGGCCAGTCGGCCGGCGAGTACACCGGCGACCACACCTCGTACGTACGGCGCGAGCCCATCGGTGTCGTCGGGTCCATCGCTCCCTGGAACTACCCCCTGCAGATGGCGGCCTGGAAGGTGCTGCCCGCCATCGCCGCGGGCAACACGATCGTCCTCAAGCCCGCCGAACTCACCCCTTTCACCTCGCTCCTGTTCGCGCAGGCCGCCACCGAGGCGGGCATCCCCGACGGTGTCGTCAACATCGTCAGCGGGGCCGGACGCGACGCGGGCGAGCACCTCGTGGGCCACCCCGACGTCGCCATGACCTCCTTCACCGGGTCCACCGGCGTCGGCAAGCGCGTCGCCGAGATCGCCACCGCCACGGTGAAGCGGCTGCACCTGGAGCTCGGCGGCAAGGCGCCGTTCGTCGTGTTCGACGACGCCGACCTGGAGGCCGCCGTGCACGGCGCGGTCGCCGGTGCGCTCATCAACTCCGGGCAGGACTGCACGGCCGCCACGCGCGCGTACGTGCAGCGCCCCCTCTACGACGCCTTCGTGCAGGGCGTCGCCGACCTCATGGAGAGCGTGCGGCTCGGCGACCCCTTCGACCCGAGCACCGACATGGGGCCGCTCATCTCGCACGCGCACCGCGACCGCGTCGCCGGATTCGTCGACCGGGCCCGGTCCTACGCGCGCGTGGTCACCGGCGGCGAGGCGCTCGCGCACCCCGGCGCCTACTACCGGCCCACCCTCATCGCGGACGCCGCGCAGGACAGCGAGATCGTGCAGGCCGAGATCTTCGGACCGGTGCTCGTCGTGCTGCCCTTCGACTCCGACGACGAGGGCATCCGGCTCGCCAACGACACCCCGTACGGCCTCGCCGCCTCCGCCTGGAGCCGCGACGTCTTCCGTGCCAACCGCGCCACCCGTGAGATCAAGGCCGGGTGCGTGTGGGTCAACGACCACATCCCGATCCTCAGCGAGATGCCGCACGGCGGCTACAAGGCGTCCGGCTACGGAAAGGACATGTCCGCGTACTCATTCGAGGAGTACACGCAGGTCAAGCACGTCATGTTCGACAACACCGCGGTGGTCCGCAAGGACTGGCACCGCACGATCTTCGGGGACCGATAGTCACGTCGTCACCAGGCCGCACGACCGGCGGCCGCCCAATTCCCGAAAGGGCAACCACGCGCATGGAGCAGTACGAGCCCGACAGCCTCTCCCCGGCCCAACTGGCCGCCATGCACCGCAGCTTCACGAACGGCAGGGCCGCCCTGTCCCGGCGCTCCCTGCTGCGCGCCGGCACAGGCGGCGCGCTCGCGGTCGGCGGACTCGGGGCGCTGAGCGCCTGCGGGATCCCCGCGGCCGGCAAGAAGCCGGGCGAGGTCTCGTCAGAAGACCACTCGGCGCGGGAGAAGCACATCGCCTTCTCCAACTGGACCGAGTACATGGACGTCGACGAGAAGGACGAGAACCGGCGGCCGACCCTGGAGGCGTTCACGAAGCGCACCGGGATCAAGGTCAAGTACACCGAGGACATCAACGACAACGTCGAGTTCTTCGGGAAGGTCAAACCGCAGCTCGCCGCGGGCCAGGACACCGGACGCGACCTCATCTGCGTCACCGACTGGCTGGCGGCCCGGCTCATCCGCTTCGGGTGGGTCCAGAAACTGGACCCGGCCAACCTGCCGCACGCGTACGCCAACCTCTCCAGCCAGTTCCGCGACCCCGACTGGGACCCGGGCCGCGCGTACTCGTACCCGTGGACCGGCATCTCCACGGTCGTCGCGTACAACAAGAAGGCCACCGGCGGGAAGAAGATCACCTCGGTCTCCGAGCTCCTGGACGACCCGAAGCTCAAGGGGCGCGTCGGGTTCCTCTCGGAGATGCGCGACACCGTCGGCATGACCCTCCTGGACCAGGGCAAGGACCCCGCCGACTTCACCGACGACGACTTCGACGCGGCCATCGACCGCCTCCAGAGAGCCGTCGACAAGAAGCAGATCCGCCGCTTCACCGGCAACGACTACACCTCGGACCTCGCCAAGGGCGACATGGCCGCCTGCCTCGGCTGGGCCGGCGACATCGTGCAGCTGAAGGCCGACAACCCCGACATCGACTTCCACATCCCGGACCGGGGCTACATCACGTCCACGGACAACCTCCTCGTCCCGAACAAGGCGCGCCACAAACGCAATGCCGAGCGGCTCATCGACTACTACTACGAGCCCGAACCCGCGGCTCGCCTCGCGGCGTACATCAACTACGTCTGCCCCGTGGACGGTGTGCGGGAGGCGCTCGCGAGGATCGACGAGGACGCCGCGGCCAATCCGCTGATCATCCCCGACAAGGAGATGAAGGAGAAGTCCCGGGCGTTCCGGTCGCTCACGCCCGCGGAAGAGACCGCGTACGAAGAGAAGTTCGCGAAGCTCACGGGCGCGTAGCGCTCGAACGGTGCCGGTCGGCAGTCCGGCTGCGGGCCCGTCGTGACGTGCCGCGCAGTTCCCCGCGCCCCTGGAGGGGCGCCCCTTGTCGCTTCCCCTCGATTCCCCTGGACCCACCATGACCACTGCTCAAGAACACGGCGGCGACGTCCGTCTCGCCGGGATCAGTAAGACCTATGGCTCCTTCACCGCCGTGCAGCCGCTCGACCTCACCGTGCCGCAGGGCTCCTTCTTCGCGCTGCTCGGGGCGTCCGGGTGCGGCAAGACCACCACGCTCCGCATGATCGCGGGTCTGGAGGAGCCCAGCTCCGGTACGGTCCACCTCGGCGACCAGGACGTCACCGCCCTGCCGCCGTACAAGCGGCCCGTGAACACCGTCTTCCAGTCGTACGCGCTCTTCCCGCACCTGGACATCTTCGAGAACGTCGCCTTCGGCCTGCGCCGCCGCGGCATCAAGTCGGTCAAGGGCAAGGTCGGCGAGATGCTCGACCTGGTCCAGCTCGGCGAGCAGGCCCGCAAGAAGCCGCACCAGCTCTCCGGCGGCCAGCAGCAGCGCGTCGCCGTCGCCCGCGCGCTCATCAACCACCCCAAGGTGCTCCTCCTCGACGAGCCGCTCGGCGCCCTGGACCTGAAGCTGCGCCGCCAGATGCAGCTGGAACTCAAGCGCATCCAGACCGAGGTCGGCATCACCTTCGTGCACGTCACGCACGACCAGGAGGAGGCCATGACCATGGCCGACACCGTGGCCGTGATGAACGGCGGCCGCGTCGAGCAGCTCGGCGCCCCCGCCGACCTCTACGAGAACCCGCGGACCACCTTCGTCGCCAACTTCCTCGGCACCTCCAACTTCATCGAGGCGGAGATCCAGGGGGGCGGCGCCAGGAGCGGCGACGACCTGACCGTCAAGGCAGGCGACTGCAAGCTGACGCTGCCCGCCGCCCGATGTACGGGTCCCACCGCCACCGGCGACAAGGTCCTGGTCGGCGTACGCCCCGAGAAGATCGCCCTCACGCACGCCGACGACGCGGGGCGGATACCCGAGGGCCGCAACCGGATCACCGGCCGCATCGCCGACAGCAGCTTCATCGGCGTCTCCACGCAGTACGTCGTCCACAGCCCGGTCTGCCCCTCCTTCGAGGTGTACGCGCAGAACATCGAGCGCGACGGCCGCCTCACCCCGGGCGCCGAGGTCGTCCTGCACTGGAATCCGGCGCACACCTTCGCCCTGGACGCCGCACAGGACGTCGCGGCGGGCGTCGAGAAGGTCGAGGAGGAAGCCTCCGCATGACCACCGTGACCGACGCGCCACCCAAGGACCCCGGGGCCGCACCCGACGACAGCGCCCCGGCCCCGCGCAGGACCCGCACACGCGGCCGTCTCGTCCCGTACTGGCTGCTGCTCCCCGGCCTGCTCTGGCTGGTCGTCTTCTTCGCGCTGCCGCTCGTCTACCAGGCGTCGACCTCCGTGCAGACCGGCTCCCTCGAAGAGGGCTTCAAGGTCACCTGGCACTTCGCCACCTACTGGGACGCGCTGACCGACTACTGGCCGCAGTTCCTGCGCTCGGTGCTCTACGCGGGCGCCGCCACGATCCTGTGCCTGCTGCTCGGCTATCCGCTCGCCTACCTCATCGCGTTCCGCGCGGGCCGCTGGCGCAACTTCATCCTCGTCCTGGTCATCGCGCCGTTCTTCACCAGCTTCCTGATCCGCACCCTCGCGTGGAAGACGATCCTCGCGGACGGCGGCCCCCTCGTGGGCGCCCTCAACTCCCTGCACGTCCTGGACGTCACCAGCTGGCTGGGCGTCACGGACGGCGACCGGGTGCTCGCCACGCCCCTTGCGGTGATCTGCGGACTCACGTACAACTTCCTGCCGTTCATGATCCTGCCGCTCTACACCTCCCTCGAACGCATCGACGGGCGGCTGCACGAGGCCGCCGGCGACCTGTACGCCAGGCCGTCCACGACCTTCCGCAAGGTGACCTTCCCGCTCTCCATGCCGGGCGTCGTCTCCGGCACGCTGCTCACCTTCATTCCGGCGGCGGGCGACTACGTGAACGCGGACCTGCTCGGATCCACCGACACCCGCATGGTCGGAAACGTCATCCAGACGCAGTTCCTGCGCATTCTGGATTACCCGACGGCCGCCGCGCTCTCCTTCATCCTCATGGCCGCCATCCTCTTCATGGTGACCTTCTACATTCGCAAGTCAGGGACGGAGGATCTCGTCTGATGGCCGCTTTCTTCCGCTGGCTGCGGCGCAATGTCGTCGTCATCGCGGGTCTGCTGACACTCGCCTATCTGCTGCTCCCCAACGTCGTCGTGACGGTGTTCTCCTTCAACAAGCCGAAGGGGCGCTTCAATTACTCCTGGCAGGAATTCTCGCTCGACGCGTGGCGGGACCCGTGCGGCGTCGCCGACATGTGCGGGTCACTCAGCCTGAGCCTGCAGATCGCCACCTGGGCGACGATCGGCGCGACCGTGCTCGGCACGATGATCGCCTTCGCGCTCGTGCGCTACCGCTTCCGGGCGCGCGGCGCGGTGAACTCGCTGATCTTCCTGCCGATGGCGATGCCCGAGGTCGTGATGGCCGCCTCGCTGCTCACGCTCTTCCTCAACATGGGCGCCCAGCTCGGTTTCTGGACCGTGCTCATCGCCCACATCATGTTCTGCCTCAGCTTCGTGGTGACCGCCGTCAAGGCGCGCGTCATGTCGATGGACCCCCGTCTCGAACAGGCCGCGCAGGACCTCTACGCCGGCCCCGTGCAGACCTTCCTGCGGGTCACCCTGCCGATCGCCGCACCCGGCATCGCGGCGGGCGCGCTGCTCGCCTTCGCGCTCTCCTTCGACGATTTCATCATCACGAATTTCAACGCGGGCTCGACTGTGACGTTCCCCATGTTCGTCTGGGGATCCGCGCAGCGGGGCACGCCCGTTCAGATCAATGTGATCGGTACGGCGATGTTCCTCGTGGCCGTACTGCTCGTGCTCGCCGGAATGCTCGTCGGCAAGCGCCGCACCAAGCAAGCGAAATAGCGCTTCTCTGTTTCCGAAGGAGTGGAAATCATGGCCCCAGGCGCCATGACCCGTTGGACCTCGTCCCTCGCCGATGCCCGGCCCCTCTCGTACTGGCTCGACGACCCCGGCAGGCCCGCCCCCGAGCCCGCCCTGACCGGCGACGAACGCTGCGACCTGCTCGTCGTCGGCGGTGGATACAGCGGCCTGTGGACCGCGCTCATCGCCAAGGAGCGCGACCCGCACCGCGACGTCGTCCTCGTCGAGGGCCGCGAGGCGGGCTGGGCCGCCTCCGGCCGCAACGGCGGCTTCTGCGCCGCCTCCCTCACCCACGGCATCGCCAACGGTCTGGCCCGCTGGCCGGGTGAGATCGCGAAGCTGGAGGAGCTCGGCGCCCGCAACCTCGACGAGATCGAGGCGGCCGTCAAGCGGTACTCCATCGACTGCGACTTCGAGCGCACCGGCGAGATCGACGTGGCCACCGAGCCGCACCAGCTGGCCGAACTCCGCGAGATGTACGAGGAGATGGCCGAGCACGGCCTGGCGGGCGGCGCCGAGCTGCTCGACGCGGACGCCCTGCGGGAGCACGTCGACTCGCCGACGTTCCTCGGCGGCCTCTGGGACCGCGACGGCGTCGCCATGCTGAACCCGGCGAAGCTGGCCTGGGGCCTGAAGCGGGCCTGTCTGGAGAAGGGCGTACGCGTCTACGAGCACACGCCCGCGCTCCAACTTGCGTCCGCGGGCGCGGGGATGGCGATCCGCACCCCGTACGGCCGCGTCTTCGCCGGGCAGGTCGCGCTCGCCACGAACATCTTCCCTTCGCTGGTCAAGCGCCTGCGCCCGTACACCGTCCCGGTCTACGACTACGCGCTGATGACCGAGCCGCTGACCGACGAGCAGCTGGCGGCGATCGGCTGGAAGAACCGCCAGGGGCTCGGCGACAGCGCCAACCAGTTCCACTACTTCCGGCTCTCCGCCGACAACCGCGTCCTGTGGGGCGGTTACGACGCGATCTATCCGTTCGGCGGCAAGGTGCGCGCCGAGTACGACGACCGGCCCGAGACGTACGCGAAGCTCGCCGGACACTTCTTCACCTGCTTCCCGCAGCTGGAGGGGGTGCGCTTCACGCACGCGTGGGGCGGCGCCATCGACACGTGCTCGCGCTTCTCGGCGTTCTTCGGCACGGCCCACAAGGGCCGCGTCGCCTACGCGGCGGGGTACACGGGCCTCGGTGTCGGGGCCACCCGGTTCGGCGCGGACGTGATGCTGGACCTGCTGTCCGGCGAGCGGACGGAGCGTACGGACCTGGAGATGGTCCGTACGAAGCCGCTGCCGTTCCCGCCCGAGCCCTTCGCGTGGACCGGCGTCGCGCTGACCAAGTGGTCGCTCGCCCGGTCCGACGCCAACGGCGGCAAGCGGAACCTCTGGCTCAAGACGATGGACAAACTGGGCCTCGGCTTCGACAGCTGACTGGACGCAGCAAGCGAGCAATCGAGCGAGCAAGCAAGCAAGCAAGCGAGCGAGCGAGCGACCGGGCGGGCGCGGGGCGGGGCGGGCGGCGGGCCACTGAGCGGGGCGTGATCAACCGGCGCACGCCCCGCTCGCCCCCCGTGCCCCTCGCACCACCAACGGGCGGCCGGAACCCGCGTAATGCCGCGCCCCGAAGCCCCTCTCCCCATGACACGCACTGTTGTCGTACAGGAGAGAGGTTCTGTCATGACTGGCTGGACTGGTCCGGGTGGTTCCGGAGCGCGGGCGGCGGTCGAATGGCTGGCGTCCGCGGCGCCGGACCCGGACGCCTGCCGCCGGGAATGGGAGCGCAACCCGCGCGGGGTCGCGCTGCTGCCCGCCGGGCGGCGCTGGGACGTGCTGATCCTGCCCGCCGAACTCGGCTATCCCACGCTCGACGTGCTGAGCCGCTGCATCGACCGCCCCGGCCCCGTGCTCGCCGATTTCGGCGACGAGCGCACGGGGTTCTTCGTGCCGCCGGGCACGGCCTCCCGCTGGCTCGGTACGGGGGTACGCGGCGTCGGCAGCGGCACCTGGATCGTCGTGCCCTACCCGGGGCGGGCCACCGGCGGCATCCGCTGGCTGGTCCCGCCGGACGGCTCGGGCACGCTGACGGACCCGGCGCTGCTGGAAATGGCGATGCACGAGGCGGCGGCGAGGCTGGCGCGGGACGGGGACGGGGAGGGGGCGGGGTGATCCGCCGGAGGCGAGAGGCGTGCCGCCCGGCGCCGGGAACGTGCTCGAGCGGTCCGGCGGGAGCGTGCCGTCGGATACCTTGACAACTCAATTGGTCTGGACCAAGTTAAGCGCGACCCGCCCTCCCATCCCCCCATGCCCGGAGGCAGTTGTGGACCGCTCCTTGTTGCCCCGCACCAGCCGCGCGAGCCGCGTCAGACGTCTCGCCGTGGTCGCCGTCGCCGCCTGCGCGCTCACCGCGTCCGGCCTGCTCTCCACCCGTGCGACGGCGGCTCCCGAGCAGCCGGCCCTCGCCGACCACGCCCTCGTCGGCTATCTGCACACCAGCTTCGCCAACGGCTCCGGTTACACCCGCCTCGCCGACACCCCCGACAGCTGGGACGTCATCGACCTGGCCTTCGGCGAGCCGACCTCCGTGACCTCGGGCGACATCCGCTTCGGCCTCTGCCCGAAGACCGAATGCCCGAACGTGGAGACCAAGGACGAGTTCAAGGCCGCCGTCAAGGCCAAGCAGGCGGCCGGCAAGAAGGTCCTCATATCCATCGGCGGCCAGAACGGCCAGGTCCAGCTGAAGACGGCGCAGGCCCGCGACACCTTCGTCTCCTCGGTCTCCAGGATCATCGACGAGTACGGGCTCGACGGCCTGGACATCGACTTCGAGGGCCACTCGCTCTCCCTCAACGCCGACGACACCGACTTCAGGAACCCCAAGACCCCGGTGATCGTCAACCTCATCTCCGCGGTGAAGACCCTCAAGGCAAGGTACGGAGCCGGTTTCACGCTCACCATGGCGCCCGAGACCTTCTTCGTGCAGCTCGGGTACCAGTTCTACGGGACCGGGAAGTGGGGCGGCCAGGACCCGCGCGCGGGCTCGTACCTCCCGGTCATCCACGCCCTGCGCGACGACCTCACGCTGCTGCACGTCCAGGACTACAACTCGGGACCGATCATGGGCCTGGACAACCAGTACCACTCCATGGGCGGCGCGGACTTCCACGTCGCGATGACCGACATGCTGCTCACCGGCTTCCCCGTGGCGGGCGACAAGAACAACGTCTTCCCGCCCCTGCCGCCCCGGAAGGTCGCCATCGGCATGCCCGCGTCCGTCAACGCGGGCAACGGGCACGTGCCGACGAGCGAGGTCAACAAGGCCCTGAACTGCCTGACCAAGGGCACCGACTGCGGGTCGTACCGGACCCACGGCACCTGGCCGGACCTGCGCGGCCTGATGACCTGGTCGATCAACTGGGACCGCTTCAACAACCGGGAGTTCTCGAAGAACTTCGACGCGTACTTCGGCTGAGCACCACCAGCATCACCTGCAGCAGCGCCACGGACAGGCACCAGCCCGCCACCACGTCCAGGGGCCAGTGGTACCCGCGTCGCACCAGCCCGAACCCGACCGCGACGTTCAACAGGCAGCAGCCGATGACCAGTTCGCGGCGGCCGTACGCGCCGCGCAGCCACGGCAGGACGAGCAGGACCGCCGCGCCGTAGGCGACCGCGGCGGTCACCGCGTGGCCCGAGGGGAAGTAGCCCTCGTGACCGGCCGAACCGGGCGGGCCCGGCCGGTCCACCAGTGCCTTGAGCGGGGCCACGAGCAGGGGCACCGCGGCCATCGCGGCCAGCGCGGCGGCCGCGGGCAGCCACCAGCGGTGGGTGCCGGACCGCTGCCCGCGCCAGGCCGTGTACGCGAGGACGGCGACGAGGACCGGCACGGCCACCGTGATGTTGCCGAGGTCGGCGAGGAGCTCGGCGGCACGGTCCGGCAGGCGGCTGCCCGCGAGGGTGCGCGCCGCGCGTTCGTCGGCGCGGCGCAGCGGCCCGTCGGCCACGACCTGCCAGGTGAGGAGCGCGAGGAGCAGGGCGCACAGCGAGAGGGAGAGGCCGGGCCGCCGTGGTGCGGGGGCCCGGCTCTCCGGCGCGGCGGGCACGCCCCGGGGGCCCGGGGGCGGGGAAGCAGACATGGCCCCAGCCTGGCAGGAATGATCGCCCGCCCGCGCGTGCGGGGCACGGCGCGCGGGCGGGCGGGGATTCGAGGAGGACGGGCGAGGGTTCGGGGAGGACGGGCTCTCAGCGCCCGGCGACAGCCCTCAGCACCTGGCGACAGGCCCTCAGTGCCCGTGCTCGCAGCACTGGCTCCGCAACCTCGCGCCCGTACGCTCCCAGTGCGCCCGGTCCTTCGCCGCGACCCGCACCGCGGGAACGGAGTCGACCAGCTCCCGCTGCTCGTACGGCACGCCGCCCCGCATCACCGACACCGTCCGCACCAGCGAGTCGAAGTCGGTGAAGGGGTCCCCGTCGATGACCGCGAGGTCGGCGAGCTTGCCGACCTCGAGGGTGCCGAGGTCGCGGTCGAGGCCGAAGATCCGCGCGGGCGCGGAGGTCGCCGTGCGCAGCGTCCGGGAGACCGACATGCCGCCGCGCCGCAGAGCGCGCAGACCGATGTGCACGCCCAGGCCGGTCGGGATGCCCGGGGAGTCCGTACCGATGGCGATGAGCCCGCCGGCCGCCGCGATCCTGCGGTAGATGTCGATCTCCCGCGTCAGGGTGGCCAGTTGCGCGTCGGTGGGCGGCTGCGCGGCCAGGTCCCGCACCTGGGAGGTCTCCCACGGCGGCATGAGGCGGGTGACCCGGGGGTCCTTCGCGAGGTCCGGGGCCGCGCCGATCAGCGGGGCGGCCGAGAACGGCGTGGCGACCAGGTGGAAGTCGCCGGTGGCGGTGTAGATCTCCGTCACGTCCTGATAGGCGAGCTCGCCCGCGGTGGTGGCGTGGCCGAACTCGGCACGCTGGGTCGCCTGGAGGTGCGTCGTCAGGTCGTGGCCGAGCTGGATGCCGGGGGAGAGGTTGTGGCTGCCGCAGCGCACGCCGAGCTCCTCGTGCGCGAAGCGCGCGGCCTCCTCCATCACCCAGCCCGGGGCCCGTACGTAGGTCTTGACGAAGTCCCAGTCGAGGGCCTTGCCGCGCGAGAGGGTCCGGCGCAGGCCCTCGCGGGTCGCGTGGACGCGGTTGTCCCACGCGACCCGCGTCCCGTCGAGCACCTCGCTCGCGGTCACCAGCCGGGGCCCGGCCATCTCACCGGCGGCGACGGCTTCGCGCAGCCGGGCCCCCTCGTATCCGGCGCCGCCCATCGACATGGTGCTCGTGACGCCGTAGGAGAGGAACAGGGCGGCCTGTCTGCCGCCGTAGACGTTCGGCTGCGGGTGCATGTGGGCGTCCCACAGGCCGGGGATCACGGTGTGCTCCGCGGCGTCGACGCGGCGGGCGGCGGCACGGCCGGGGCGGTGCGGTTCGACGGCGGTGACGCGGCCGCCGCGGACGGTGATGTCGACGTCCTCGCGGACGCTGTCGTCGTCGCCGGTGCCGTCCCAGAAGCGGCCCGCGTGGACGACGGTGTCCTCGGCCGCGGGGCGCCGGTGGTCGAGCGGCAGCTTGACGGTGCGGACGCTGCCGTCGGCGACGGTGAGGAGGCGGAGCCGGCCCGCCGACAGGTACAGGACGTGGCGGCCGTCGCCCGACCAGGTGGGGTGGTCGGCGGCCTCGCCGGGGAAGGTGCGGGGCTTGCCGTCGGGGGTGCCGTCGGGGCGCACCGGCAGCAGCCACAGCGCGGACTCGACGACGGCGGCCATGTACCGGCCGTCCGGGGACCAGACCGGGCCGTTGCTGGTGCGGTCGGAGATGGAGGTGTGCGGCGCCACCGCGTGCGTCGCGGCGGAGCCGTCGGTGGTGTCGATCACCCGGATGAGGTTGTAGCCCTCACGGAAGCGCTGGTTGACGCGATTGCGGACGCTGACCGCGACCCGGCGGCCGTCGGGGGACCAGCTGGGGCGGCCGGAGATCTCGCCGCCGGGCGGACTGGCGGCCAGCTTCTTCTCCTCGCCGGTGCGCAGGTCCCGTACCAGGAGGTTCGTCGCGAGGTCGAAGCAGGCGAGGCGGTTGCCGTCGGGGGAGAGCGCCGGCAGGATCCGGCCGCCGGAGGCGATCACCGTCTCCTTGCCGTCGGCCAGCTCCCGTCGCCGGACGGCGGGCATGCCGTCGCGGTCGTCGGAGTAGAGCAGGGCCTTGCCGTCGGGCGTCCACGCCGCCGCGTAGAGGTATCCGGTCGCCTTGGCCCGGGTCACCCGGCGCGGCGCCCTGCCGCCCGAAACGTCGCCGATCCAGAGGGAGTTGAGAGCGGTGAAGGCGACCTGCCTGCCGTCGGGGGAGAGCGCGGGCAGGTCGAAGGCGCGCACCGGGCGGCTCCCGGTGCCGTCCAGGTCGAAGGACTTGACCCGGTAGTCCGGCCGGTCGAGGGGCAGGGGCGCGGTGAAGGGGATGTCCTCACGGGTGCCGGGGGCGGCGGGCCGTACGACGGTGAAGCGGCCGTCGACGGTGAGGAGCAGCTCCTTGGCGGAGATCCAGCGGGGCGGTACGGGCGCGATGTCGCCGCCCACCGCCACGGTCTCGCCGGCCACGACGAGGGTGCAGCCCGCGTTGGGCGCGGCCGCCGTCCGTAGGTAGGCGAGCGTGCCGTCGGAGGAGACGGCGGGCACGAGGAGCTGGTCGGTGCCGGTGTCGGTGTGCTCCACGGTGACGGGGCCGCTGCCGTCGGCGGCCACGGAGACGATCGTGCGGGCGTCGAGCGCGCCCGACGTCACCGCGGCGCGCACGAACAGCACCCGCTTGCCGTCCGGGGACCAGACCGGGTCGAAGTCCTCCCACGCGCCGTCCTGGACGGGGCCCCGCTGGCCGGGGCGGCCGGTCAGCCGGGTCAGCTCGCCGGTGGCCAGCTCCAGGGTCCAGATGCGGAAGGGGGCGCCGGCGACCGGATCGCCGTCGCGCTCGGAGGCGAAGGCGAGCCGCTTGCCGTCCGGCGACCAGGCGGGGCCGCGGCAGTCCCACGGGCCTTCGGTGCGTTGGGTCAGCTCGGAGCCGTCCGGCTTCAGCGTCCAGATCTGGAAGGTGCCCGAGCGGAACGCGCAGACGGCGATGGACCGCCCGTCGGGCGAGTGCACCGGACGCGTCGGCTCCAGGTCCGCCGGGGTGAGCGGCACGGCCTCGCCGCCCTTGCGCGGCAGGGACCACAGCACGCCCTGCACCTCGGCGACCAGCCGGTCGCCCGCGAGGGAGGCGGAGCCGGTGGTGGCGGCGGTGAAGCGCAGCGAGGTCCCGGCGGCGCCCGCGGTGGCGGCGGGACCGGCCGGACCGGCGGCGGGCGCCGCGTGTGCGGGTCCTGCGCCCGCCAGCGCGCCGGTCGTGGCCGCCGCGCCCACCACTGTGGTCGTCCGCAGAAAACGACGCCGCGAGAACTCGGGGATGGTCAACTTTCCTCCAGCGAAGGCCTGTTGGTGGGGCCGGTGGAGTGCAGCGGCCACGGATCGCGATCTTCGTCCAGCGGTCGGGCGGCGAGGAGTGCGGTGCAGGATCCGGGCGAAATTGATCAGCAGCGCGCAGGAAGGCGCGCTATACAGGCGGTTGTGAGTACCGATGCGCCGAGGGGGAGCGGCGGCGAGTCACCCCTGGCGGGTCAGGGTGTCGACCGCCTGGACCGGCAGATCGTGAACGCCCTCCAGGTCGAACCGCGGGCCTCCTGGGCCAAGATCGGGTCCGTCCTCGGCGTGGACGCCGTCACCGTCGCCCGCCGGTGGATCCGGCTGCGGGCGGCGGGCCTGGCCTGGGTCACCGCGAGTGAGCCCTCGCCCGGCCTCGGCCGCAGGGCCGTCGTCGAGGTGGAGTGCGCGGGCAACCCCCTGGAACTGGCCGAGGAACTCGCCCGCGACCGCGAGTGCCGCACGCTCGACATCGCGTCGGGCGGGCGCAACCTGCTGCTCGGCGTGGGCGCGGCCGACGAGGCGGGCCTCGCCGACTACGTCCTGACCCGGCTCGGCGCGGGCCCCGAGGTCCGGGCCGTACGCACCCAGCTCGTCACCTCCTTCACCCGGGACGCGGGCGAGTGGCGACTCGGGGAGCTCCCGCCGGAGCAGCTCGAACGGTTCACCGGCCCCGGCCCCCGCGATGCCGCCGCCTGCGGCGCCCTGACCGGGTTCGAGCGCGAGGTGCTCGCCGCGCTGCACGAGGACGGGCGCATGCCCGCCACCCGGATCGCCGCCCGCACGGGGGTCCCGGTGCGCCGGGCGCGGGAGGCGGTGCACCGGCTGCTCGCCCAGCAGCGGGTGCTGCTGTGGACGGACGTCGCCCGCGCGATGTCCGGAAGGGCCGTGCAGGCCTGGTACTTCATCCGGGTCCCGGCCCGCCGCCTCGCGGGGGTGGCCGCGCAGCTGGCGCGCCTGGAGGAGGCGCGTCTGGTGGTCTCCACCGTGGGGACGTACAACCTGGCGATGTGCGTCTGGACGCGGGAGCTGACCGACGTGACCCGGCTCGAGGCGCGGATCGAGGACGGGCTCGAAGGGGTGCAGATCGCGGACCGCTGCGTCACGCTGCGCACCGTCAAGCGCGCGGGGTACCTGCTCGACGCGCAGGGGCGGCGGTCCGGCCAGGGCCCGGTGTGAGGACGCGGGCGCGGAGCCGTGCCGGGCCACCGGGGGAGGAAGCGCCGAAGGGCTAGCGCAAGGGGGGGAGTGCGCTAGCCCTTCGGTGGTCGACCGGCCGGGGGCCCGTCCGAGCCGGTCTGCTTGCGCGAGTCCGTCGGGTGGGGCGCCGAGGCGGCCTTCCGGACCGGTGGTCCGCGCGCCCCGGGGGGTTTGGGGCGGGCGGCCGTCCGATCGGTGAGGAGTTCCGGAGTCGCAGACCCCGGACGTGCGCAAGGGCACGACCAGAGCGGGGCCGGGGAAGCTCCGCCATGGTGCCGCCCACAGTCCCCTGTGAGCGGGTGTTTCTCTCATCTGCAGAAACCGTACGGCAGGTCGTGGCGGGCCGACAGACGGAACAGCAACCCGACATGGGGCCCCCACACCTTCTTCACACGCCCCGACGACCGCATCCGGTCACACCACCGCCGCCGCGCGCGGTCCGTGCACGTCAGTGGCCTTTTCCGGCCATGCGAAAGGCCCGTACGGGGATCCGTACGGGCCTCGCACGCCGGCCCGGACAGGGGCCGGGCGCCGGGTGCTCAGACGCGGGCGAAGGCGCCCTCGATGATGTCGAGGCCCTCGTTCAGGAGGTCGTCGCCGATGACGAGCGGCGGCAGGAAGCGCAGGACGTTGCCGTACGTGCCGCAGGTCAGCACGAGCAGGCCCTCCGCGTGGCAGGCCTTGGCCAGGGCGGCGGTCGCCTCCGGGTGCGGCTCCTTGGTCGTGCGGTCCTTGACGAGCTCGATGGCGATCATCGCGCCGCGGCCGCGGATGTCGCCGATGATGTCGAACTTCTCGGCCATGGCGGACAGGCGGGCCTTCATGGTGGCCTCGATGTTCTTCGCCTTGGCGTTGAGGTCGAGCTCCTTCATCGTCTCGATGGCGCCGAGCGCACCGGCGCAGGCCACCGGGTTGCCGCCGTAGGTGCCGCCGAGGCCGCCCGCGTGCGCGGCGTCCATGATCTCGGCGCGGCCCGTCACGGCGGCGAGCGGCAGGCCGCCCGCGATGCCCTTGGCGGTGGTGATCAGGTCCGGGACGATGCCCTCGTCCTCGCAGGCGAACCACTGGCCGGTGCGGCAGAAGCCGGACTGGATCTCGTCGGCGACGAAGACGATGCCGTTGTCGTTCGCGTACTTCACGATCTCCGGCAGGAAGCCCTTGGCGGGCTCGATGAAGCCGCCCTCGCCGAGCACGGGCTCGATGATGATCGCGGCGACGTTCTCGGCGCCGACCTGCTTGCCGATCATGTCGATGGCCTGCTTGGCGGCCTCGGCACCGGCGTTCTCGGCGCCGGTGGGCCAGCGGTAGCCGTAGGCGACCGGGACGCGGTAGACCTCGGGCGCGAACGGGCCGAAGCCGTTCTTGTACGGCATGTTCTTGGCGGTCAGCGCCATCGTGAGGTTCGTGCGGCCGTGGTAGCCGTGGTCGAAGACGACGACGGCCTGGCGCTTGGTGTGCGCGCGGGCGATCTTGACGGCGTTCTCGACGGCCTCGGCGCCGGAGTTGAACAGGGCCGACTTCTTCTCGTGGTCACCCGGCGTGAGCTCCGCGAGCGCCTCGGCGACGGCGACGTAGCCCTCGTACGGCGTGACCATGAAACAGGTGTGGGTGAACTGCTCCAGCTGCGCGGACGCCCGGCGCACCACGGCCTCCGCGGACGCGCCGACGGACGTCACGGCGATGCCCGAGCCGAAGTCGATCAGACGGTTGCCATCGACGTCCTCGATGATCCCGCCGCCCGCGCGCGCGGCGAAGACGGGCAGCACGGAGCCCACGCCACCGGCGACCACGGCGGTACGGCGGGCCTGCAGCTCCTGCGACTTCGGACCGGGGATGGCGGTGACGACGCGGCGCTCCTGCGGAAGGGCGGTCATGGGGGCTCCTGGGGGGTGGGGCGACGATACGGACGCCGATGCGGACGCTCTACTGCTTTCTTCGCAGGTTAGGGGCGAGGCCGGGGGGCGGGCATGCTCCATCGGGGAGTCGTCGGGCGCGGCGGTTGTCCGTGGTGGACATAGCGAGCCGCGCCGTGCGGCGGCTGCCGGGCGAACGGGGCACCGGGCCGGATACCGGGCCGGATGCGGACCGGCGGATACCGGATCGCCGCAGGTCCGGGCGCGTATCCGGTGAACTGCCCCTGCCGGGGCACTAGATTGACCCGCGAAACGACAGTTCGGCTGGTCAGGGGGCAAGGGGCATGGACTCCGACGGCACGCACGACGCTCGCGGCACACACGCCACACCGGTGCCGCGCCCGGCGGCGCCTCCGCCCGGGTCCGCGGTGCCCCGTCCGGGGGGCGGGGCACCCGCGGTCCCGCCCCGGCCCGCGCAGGCTCCCGGGGCGTCGCCGCTGCCGGACGGGGCGGCCTTCCTCGCCTGGCTGCGGGCGCCGCGGCCCGCGACGGCGCCCGGCATCTGGCGCTTCGCGCACACGCCGCGGCCGGAGCAGGAACCGGAGGTCGTGCCGACCCGGCAGCTGCTCAGCGGCGCGCTCATCTCGTTCCTGGTCGGCTGGCTGCTCTGGTCGCTGCTCTGGAACGGCTACCTCGGCGGCTGGTGGGTGCTGCCCATCGAACTGTTCCTGCCCGACGCCTGGCTCTACAGCGGCGACCGCATCGGCAACGCCATCATGTGGTATGGCTACTACGTCCTCATCGCGCTCGCCATCATGATCGGGGTCGGCAAGCTCGGCCGCTGGTCCGAGGTCTGGCGCCGCTTCGTCGCCCCGCGCTTGCGCCGCCGCGAGGCCCCCGCGCCGCCGCCCCCGCCCGAGGAGGACCCCGCCCACTGGCCGCAGCTGCGCGCCGCGGGCGCCCAGGACGCCGCCGACCGGCTCGCCGCCGACGCGCGGTCCGGTCTCATGCGGGACGTCGACCACGCCCGGATCGCGCGGGCCTGGCGGTCCGTGCGGGCCGGCCGCAGCCCGCTCGCTGCCTTCAGCGACGCGGTCGTCCGGGACGGGGCCGCCGCCTGCATGCATCCGTCCGGCGACCGGGACCTGCCCCAGCGCGCCGCGCGGCACGACCTCGCCACGGCGCAGGTGCGGATCGGGACGACGGTCGACGATCCCCGTAACCCCTATGCCTACCGGGGCACCGGGCTCGCGCTCGGCCCCGACCTGCTCGGCACCTCGCTGGTCGCCGTCGGCCCCGGCGGGTCCGGCAAGACCGCCCGCGTGGTGTGGCCGCTCGCCGAGTCGCTGTGCCTGGGCGCCCTCGCCGGGCGGGCCGCCGTCGTGGTGGTCGGCGCCGCGGGCGCGGGGCTCGGGCCCGCCGAGGACTACGACGTGGTGGTGCGGGTCGGCCACCCCGACTCCCTCTACGACCTCGACCTGTACGGCGGCACCGACGACCCGGACGAGGCCGCGGCCGTGCTCGCCGAGGCCCTCGTCGGCGACCTCGTCGACCCGCACCCCAGTGGCGACAGCCGCCGCTCCACGACCTGCCTCGCCCAGCTCCTCGGCCCCTGGCTCGCCGTCCACCGGCGCTTCCCCTCGGTGCCCGAACTGCGCGCCCTGCTCGACGGCTCGCCCGGCCCGCTCGGCGCGCTGCGCAAGGCACTGCAACAGGCGGGCCACGACGCCATGATCCGCGAACTCGACGCCCGGGAACGCCAGTTGGGTCACCCCGGGGACCCCGGCGCGGTCCTCGCCGACCGCATCGCGCTGCTCGACCGGCCCGCGTTCGCCGCCTTCTTCGACACCTCGGGCCGGAGCACCCCGTTCTCGCTGCGCGCCCTGGACCACCCCGTCCGCGTCCGCATCGACCTCCCCGAGCGCGGCCACGCCGACGCCTCGCGGATCCTCGCCCGCCTCGTCCTCGCCCAGTTCACGGCGAGCGCCGCCGCCCGCGAGGACCGCTCGCTCTTCGCCTGCCTGGTCCTCGACGACGCGTCCGGCACGGTCACCCCGGAGTCCGTACGCCGCATCCAGCGGCTGCGGTCCGCCAACGCGGGCGTCGTCATGACCCTGCGTACGCTCGACGACGTACCCCGTCCGCTGCGCACCCCCCTGCTCGGCGCGACCGGCTGCCGCATGGCGCTCTCCGGGCTCACCCCGTGGGACGGCCAGGACTTCGCGGAAGTCTGGGGCAAGGAGTGGACAGAGGCGCGGGATGTCACCGACCGGCAGATCATCGCCGAGACCCCACTGGGCAAGACCGTGCACGTGCTGCGCCGGGTCATCACCGGCAACGCCCCGACGGCCCGCGCCGTCACCGTCCGTCAGGTCGAGCGCGAGCGGTGGTCCGCCTCCGAGCTGGCACACGGGGTGCCGCCGGGGCACGCGGTGCTCTCGCTGACCGACGTGCGGGGCGAGTACGCGCCCCCGCTCCTCGTGGACCTGCGGGCCTGAGGCCGCGGGAGCGTCTGAAGCCACGGGGGAGGGGTACCCGGAGGGTCCCATCGCGGGCGGGCTTCCGGATCGTCCCGTACGTGGTGTTCGGTCCCTGGCGCACCGTACGGTGAGGCAGAATCGACACAGGTCGTTCATACGGACCGGCCAAAAGATCCACATCGCGAAGATCCACACCCGGCGCCCGCACCCCGGGGGCCGGGAAGCCCGCCCGCCCCGCCTGCCGCAGACCTGAAGGTCCCATGCCGCCCACGCTCGCCTCGCTCGTCCACCACTCCGCGCTCAAGCTGACCGTGCGCGCGGGCGAGGAACGGCTCGACGCCCCCGTGCGCTGGGCGCATGCGAGCGAACTCGCCGACCCCGTGCCCTACATGGAGGGCGGTGAGCTCCTCCTCATCACCGCGCTGAAGCTGGACGCGGAGGACCCGGAAGCCATGCGGCGCTACGTGAAACGGCTCGCGGGCGCCGGTGTCGTCGGGCTCGGCTTCGCCGTCGGCGTGCACTACCCCGACATCCCCAAGGCGCTGCTCGACGCCGCGACCGACGCCGGTCTGCCGCTCATCGAGGTGCCCCGGCGCACCCCGTTCCTCGCCATCAGCAAGGCCGTGTCCGCCGCCATCGCCGCCGAGCAGTACCGCGCCGTGACGGCGGGCTTCGCCGCCCAGCGCGAACTGACCAAGCAGACGCTGAGCGACGGCCCCGAAGGGCTGCTGCTCGCGCTCGCCGGACAGGTCGACGGCTGGGCCGCGCTCTACGACGCGTCCGGCGCCGTCGTCGCCACCGCCCCGGAGTGGGCCACCCGCAGGGCCGCCCGGCTCACCGCCGACGTCGAACGCCTCAGGGAGCGCCCGGCGCCCGCCAGTTCCGTGGTCGCGGGCACCGAGGACCGCGTGGAGCTGCACTCGCTCGGCACGGGACGCAGGCCGCGCGCCGCCCTCGCCGTCGGCACGGCCTCGACCCTCGGCACCGCCGAGCGGTACGCGGTGCACTCCGCCATCGCGCTGCTCACCCTCACCACCGAGCGCTCCCGCGCGCTGCACGCCGCCGAGCAGCGGATCGGCGTCGCGGTGCTGCGGATGCTGCTCGCGGGCGAGCCGGACCATGCGCGGACCGTCGCCGGTGACCTGTACGGCGGGCTCCTGGACGCCCCCTTCCGCCTGGTCGTCGCCGAGGTGGCGTCCGCGTCGGCGGCCCGGGTGCGGGCGGGCGCCGACGACAACGGCGAGGGCGCTCAGGAGGGCGGCCCCGCCTCCGCCGCGGTCCTGGCGGCGGTGGCCGAGGTCTCGGGCGGCGGCGACCCGCTCGCCGCGCTCGTCGACGTCGTCGAGGCCGCGGCCGCGCGCTCCGGCGAGGCGCTGCTTGTCGTCCCCTACGGGGAACGGCTCGTGCTGCTCGTGGTGGACGGCGGGGCGGGCGCGCGGGCCTGCGCGCAGTACGCGGCCGCGCTGGAGGCGGGACGCGGCGTCGCGGGGCGCGAGCCCGTCGTCTCCGGTGAGCAGGCCGAGCTGGTGATGGGGCTCTCCGCACCGGCCGGGCCGATCGCCGCGGCCACCGCGTACAAACAGGCCGAACAGGCGCTCTCCGTCGCGCGGCGGCGCGGCCGCGCGCTCGTCGAGCACGAGGAGCTCGCCGCGGGCTCCGTCCTTCCGCTGCTCGCCGACGACGCGGTGCGGGCCTTCGCGGACGGCCTGCTGCGGGCGCTGCACGAGCACGACGCGACCGGCCGCGGCGACCTCGTCGCCTCGCTGCGGGCGTGGCTCTCCCGGCACGGACAGTGGGACGCCGCGGCGGCGGACCTCGGCGTCCACCGCCACACGCTGCGCTACCGGATGCGCAGGGTCGAGGAAATCCTCGGCCGCTCCCTGGACGACCCGGACGTCCGCATGGAGCTGTGGCTCTCCCTGAAGGCAACATCAATGCCCTCGGACTGACGAGCCTCGCGCAGGGGCGCGAGGAACGGCACACCCAGCCAGCCCGGACCCGCCCCCCAGGGGCGCGGGGAACGGCGCGCCTAGCCCCCACGAACCCGCAGCGAAAGGGACGGGGCTCACCCCCAGGGGCGCGGGGAACGGCGCGCCCAGCCCCCGCAAACCCGCAGCGAAAGGGACGGGGCTCACCCCCAGGGGCGCGGGGAACGGCGCACCCAGCCCCCACAAACCCGCAGCCGAAGAGACACGAGCCACCCCCCAGGGGCGCGAGGAACGGCGCACCCACCCCCCGGCTCCACCCGCAATAGCGAGGGCGACACATACAAAGCGGCACGAGGCCCCCGGCCACTACTCCGCCCCGGACAAACGCCACCCCCACCGCCTACCCCTACCGTGAGGGACGTACCCCCAGACACACCACCGCGGAAGGGCCGGGAATCGACATGACTTCCATCCACGCCTTCTGGCTCGCCGGTCGCCAGACCACCGGCGAGACCACCCTCGACGTCACCTCGCCCTGGGACGGCCGGGTCGTCGGCAAGGCCGCCGTCCCGACCGACGCCCAGGTCGAGGAGGCCGTCGCCGCCGCGTACGCCGTGCGCGACGAGTTCGCCGCGACCCCGGCCCACGTCCGCGCCGCCGCCCTCACCCACGTCTCGGACCGCCTCGTCGAGCGCACCGAGGAGATCGCCCAGCTGATCTCCGCCGAGAACGGCAAGCCGATCAAGTGGGCCCGCGGCGAGCTCGGCCGTGCCGTCTCCGTCTTCCGGTTCGCCGCCGAGGAGGCCCGCCGCTTCAACGGCGGCGAGGCCCAGCGCCTGGACACCGACGCGGGCGGCCAGGGCCGCCTCGCCCTCACCCGCCGCTTCCCCAAGGGCGTCGTGCTCGGCATTGCGCCGTTCAACTTCCCGCTGAACCTGTGCGCGCACAAGATCGCCCCGGCCATCGCCGTCGGCGCGCCGATCATCCTCAAGCCCGCGCCCGCCACCCCGCTCTCGGGCCTGATCCTCGGCGAGCTGCTCGCCGAGACCGAGCTGCCGGCCGGTTCGTGGAGCATCCTGCCCGTCGCCAACGACAAGATGCCCGCCCTCGTCCAGGACGAGCGGATGCCGGTCATCTCCTTCACCGGTTCCGAGAAGGTCGGCTACGCGATCATGGACTCGGTGCCGCGCAAGCACTGCACCCTGGAGCTCGGCGGCAACGGCGCGGCCGTGGTCCTCGCCGACTACGCCTCCGACGAGGACCTCGACTGGGCGGCCTCGCGCATCGCGACGTTCTCCAACTACCAGGGCGGCCAGTCCTGCATCTCCGTGCAGCGGGTCATCGCGGACGCCGCCGTGTACGACCGCCTGGTGCCACGCGTGGTCAAGGCCGTCGAGGCCCAGGTCACCGGCGACCCGTCGGACCCGAAGACCGAGGTCGGCCCGCTGGTCAACGAGGACGCCGCCCGGCGCGTGGAGTCCTGGGTCGACGAGGCCGTCGCCGCGGGCGCCCAGCTGCTCACCGGCGGCAAGCGCGACGGCGCCGCGTACGCGCCGACCGTGCTCGCCGACGTACCGGCCGACACCACCCTCGCCCACGAGGAGGTCTTCGGACCGGTCCTCACGCTGAAGAAGGTGGACGGCGAGGACGCCGCGTTCGACGCCGTCAACGACTCCAAGTACGGCCTGCAGGCGGGCGTCTTCACGCACGACCTGCAAGCCGCCTTCCGCGCCCACCGCGCCCTCGAGGTCGGCGGCGTGGTCATCGGCGACGCCCCGTCCTACCGCGCCGACCAGATGCCGTACGGCGGCGTCAAGCAGTCCGGCGTGGGCCGCGAGGGCGTCCGCTACGCGATGGACGACTACACCTACGAGCGCGTCATGGTCCTGACGGGCCTCGCCCTGTAGGGACCCACGTCCCCGAAGGACAACGGCCGGAGCCCACTGTGCGGGGGCTCCGGCCGTTCTCGTACGAGGAGCGGGCGCCCGGCC
This sequence comes from Streptomyces sp. NPDC036815, assembly GCF_055609205.1. Classification (NCBI taxonomy): domain Bacteria; kingdom Bacillati; phylum Actinomycetota; class Actinomycetes; order Kitasatosporales; family Streptomycetaceae; genus Streptomyces; species Streptomyces sp. NPDC036815. The sequence continues at coordinate 116,033 of NZ_JBVJPW010000019.1, forward strand.
GCACGGGGCGCAATGCGCCGAACGCTGCGCGAGGACTGGTGGGCTCGGGGCGGATCGGGTACCAACGATCCAGTAGCACCAGTCAGTAACCGACCGGGCAGGCCGGGCCGACGGGCCCGGCGGCCCCACTCCGCGGCGAGGTGAGCTCCTCATGACCGCACCAACCCCCAAACCGTCCGTGAGCGAACGCGAGGCCCGGCAGGTCGCCGAGGCCGCCCGTGAGCAGGACTGGCGCAAGCCCAGCTTCGCCAAGGAACTCTTCCTCGGCCGATTCCGGCTCGACCTGATCCACCCGCACCCGATGCCGCCCGACGAGGACGCGCAGCGCGGCGAGGAGTTCCTCGCCAAGCTCCGCGACTTCTGCGAGACGAAGATCGACGCGGCCCGCATCGAGCGCGAGGCGAAGATCCCCGACGAGGTGATCAAGGGGCTCAAGGAGCTCGGCGCGCTCGGGATGAAGATCGACACGAAGTACGGCGGGCTCGGCCTCACGCAGGTCTACTACAACAAGGCCCTGGCCCTCGTCGGCTCCGCGAGCCCCGCGATCGGCGCGCTGCTCTCCGCGCACCAGTCGATCGGCGTGCCGCAGCCCCTGAAGATCTTCGGGACCCAGGAGCAGAAGGACGCCTTCCTGCCCCGGTGCGCGCGCACCGACATCACCGCGTTCCTGCTGACCGAGCCCGACGTCGGGTCGGACCCGGCCCGCATGGCCATGGCGGCCGTCCCGGACGGCGACGACCACTACGTCCTGGACGGCGTGAAGCTGTGGACCACCAACGGCGTCGTCGCGGACCTGCTGGTCGTCATGGCCCGGGTGCCGAAGTCCGAGGGGCACAAGGGCGGCATCACCGCCTTCGTCGTCGAGGCGGCGTCCGAGGGCATCACCGTTGAGAACCGCAACGCGTTCATGGGCCTGCGCGGCCTGGAGAACGGCGTGACCCGCTTCCACGGGGTGCGGGTCCCGGCCGCGAACCGTATCGGCCCGGAGGGCGCGGGCCTGAAGATCGCGCTCACCACCCTGAACACCGGACGCCTCTCGCTGCCCGCCATGTGCGTCGGCGCGGGCAAATGGTGCCTGAAGATCGCCCGCGAGTGGTCGGGCGCCCGTGAGCAGTGGGGCAAGCCGGTCGCCCACCACGAGGCGGTCGGCAAGAAGATCTCCTTCATCGCGGCGACGACCTTCGCGCTCGAAGCCGTCCTCGACCTCTCCTCGCAGATGGCCGACGAGGACCGCAACGACATCCGCATCGAGGCGGCCCTCGCCAAGCTGTACGGCTCCGAGATGGCCTGTCTGATGGCCGACGAGCTCGTCCAGATCCGCGGCGGCCGCGGCTTCGAGACCGCCGAGTCCCTAGCGGCCCGCGGCGAACGCGCCGTCCCCGCCGAGCAGGTCCTGCGCGATCTGCGCATCAACCGCATCTTCGAGGGCTCCACCGAGATCATGCACCTGCTGATCGCCCGCGAGGCCGTGGACGCCCACCTCAAGGTGGCGGGCGACCTCATCGACCCGGACAAGACGCTGTCCGACAAGGCGAAGGCGGGCGCACGGGCCGGCGGCTTCTACGCCCGCTGGCTGCCCAAGCTAGTCACGGGCCCCGGTCAACTGCCGCGCTCGTACGCCGAGTTCCACCCCGAGGGCCACCCGGACCTCTCCGGCCACCTGCGCTACGTCGAGCGGGGCGCCCGCAAGCTGGCCCGCTCCACCTTCTACGCCATGTCCCGCTGGCAGGGGAAGATGGAGACCAAGCAGGGCTTCCTCGGCCGCGTCGTCGACATCGGCGCGGAGCTCTTCGCGATGAGCGCGGCGTGCGTACGCGCCGAACTCCTGCGCACCACCGAGGAGTACGGACGCGAGGCCTACCAACTGGCCGACGCCTTCTGCCGCCAGTCCCGCATCCGCATCGACGAGCTCTTCGACCGGCTGTGGACCAACACCGACGAACTGGACCGCAAGGTGGTCAAGGGCGTCCTCTCCGGGACGTACACCTGGCTGGAGGCGGGCGTCGTCGACCCCTCCGGCGAGGGCCCGTGGATCGCGGACACCAAGCTGCCCGAGACCCCGCGCCCCGACGTACGAAGGGTGATCAAGGAGAGCTGATCCCGCGTCCCCCGGCCCGGTGAGCGGGCCGCGGGGGCGTGTCCCGACGGGCCGGCGGGCGGCGAACACCCGCCGAATGAGCGGCGCACGCGTCAAAGACGTCGCGTGCGCCGCTCTCCGTCCCGCCCGTCACCGGACTGCTTGCTGCGGCGATGAGCCCCGCCCACAATGAGCTGACCGGCCTGGGAACCAGGAGGGGATCACGTTGTCCGTCCTCAAACTGGAACGTCTCACCGGAAAGATCATGCGCGCGGGCGAAGGCAGAATGCTGCGCAGGCTCGAACGCGTCAGGGATCAGGTCAATTCCATCGAGGCGGACGTCGAGCGGCTCTCCGACGCCGAACTGCGCGCGCTCACCGACGAGTACAGAGAGCGGTACGCCGACGGGGAATCCCTCGACGATCTGCTGCCCGAGGCCTTCGCGACCGTCCGCGAGGCCGCCCGGCGCACCCTCGGAATGCGCCACTTCGACGTCCAGATCATGGGCGGCGCGGCACTCCACCTCGGCAATGTCGCCGAAATGCAGACCGGTGAGGGGAAAACCCTCTCCGCGACCCTGCCCGCCTATCTGAACGCCTTGACGGGCAAGGGAGTTCACCTCGTCACCGTGAACGACTACCTGGCCGCACGCGACGCCCGGTGGATGGGCCGCGCCTACCACTTCCTCGGCCTGACGGTCGGCGTCATCAAGGCGGAGATGAGCCCGGACGAACGCCGCGCCGCGTACGCCTGCGACATCACGTACGGCACCAACAACGAATTCGGCTTCGACTACCTGCGCGACAACATGGCCTGGTCCGAGAGCGAACTGGTGCAGCGCGGACACCACTTCGCGATCGTCGACGAGGCGGACTCCATCCTGATCGACGAGGCCCGCACCCCGCTGATCATCTCCGGTCCCGCCGACCAGCCGACGCACTGGTACGGGTTCTTCGCCGACGCCGCACGGCGGATGCGCGGCGTCGCGATCCAGGAGGAGAAGTTCACGGCCCCGCAGCGCAAGCTGGAGCTGGCCGAACTGCGCGCCGCGTACGACTACGAGTACGACCCCAAGAAACGCACCGTCGCCGTCCTCGACAGCGGCGTGGAATTCCTGGAGGACCAGCTCGGCATAGACAATCTCTACGACTCCGCGCACACGTCCCTCATCGGCCAGCTGAACAACGCCCTCAAGGCGAAGGAACACTTCAAGCGGGACAAGGACTACGTGGTCACCGACGGCGAGGTCCTGATCGTCGACGAGCACACCGGGCGCATCCTCGCGGGGCGCCGCTACAACGAAGGCGTCCACCAGGCCATCGAGGCCAAGGAGAACGTGACCGTCAAGGACGAGAACCAGACGCTCGCCACGATCACCCTGCAGAATTTCTTCCGCCTCTACGAGAAACTCTCCGGAATGACCGGCACGGCCATGACGGAGGCCGCGGAGTTCCACCAGATCTACAAACTCCACGTGGTGCCCATTCCCACCAACAAACCGATGGTCCGCGCCGACCGGCCCGACGTCGTCTACCGCGACGAAGCCGTGAAGTTCGAGGCCGTCGTCGCCGACATCATCGAACGGCACCGCACCGGCCAGCCCATCCTCGTCGGCACCGTCTCCGTGGCGAAGTCCGAGCACCTCTCCGCCCTGCTCACCGGGCGCGGCGTCCCGCACGAGGTGCTCAACGCCAAGAACCACCGGCGCGAGGCACAGATCGTCGCCCAGGCCGGCCGCAAGGGCGCCGTCACCGTCGCCACGAACATGGCGGGCCGCGGCACCGACATCATGCTCGGCGGCAACCCCGAAGCCATGGCCGAGGCCGAGCTCCGGGCGGCCGGGCTCACCCCCGAGGAGGCCCCGGACCGGTACGACGCCACCCTGCGGCGTGTCGAGGCCGCGGCCGCGGCCGAGCACGCCGAGGTCAAGGAGCTCGGCGGCCTCTACGTCCTCGGCACCGAACGGCACGAGTCACGCCGCATCGACAACCAGCTGCGCGGCCGCAGCGGCCGGCAGGGCGACCCCGGCCGGTCCCGCTTCTACCTCTCGCTCGGCGACGACCTGATGCGCCTGTTCCGCGCCGAGCTGGTGGAGCGCGTGATGCTCATGGCCAACGTCCCCGACGACGTCCCCATCGAGAACAAGATGGTCACCCGCGCCATCGCCTCCGCCCAGTCCCAGGTCGAGCAGCAGCACTTCGAGACCCGCAAGAACGTCCTGAAGTACGACGAGGTCCTCAACCGCCAGCGCAGCCTCATCTACGGGGAGCGCCGCCGCGTCCTGGCGGGCGAGGACCTCCGCGAGCAGATCCACCACTTCATGGACGACACCGTCGAGGCGTACGTCGGCGCCGCGACCGCCGAGGGCTTCGCCGAGGAGTGGGACCTGGACCGGCTGTGGAGCGCCTGCCGCCAGCTCTACCCCGTGCGCGTCACCGCGCAGGACCTCGACGCGGCGGCGGGCGCCCGCGCGGACGTCACCGCCGAGCAGGTGCGCGAGGCCCTGGTCGAGGACATCCACGACCGGTACGAGGAGCGCGAGCGCGCCCTGGGCACGGACGTCGTGCGCGAACTGGAGCGGCGCGTCGTGCTCTCCGTCCTCGACCGCAAATGGCGCGAGCACCTGTACGAGATGGACTACCTCCAGGAGGGCATCTGGATGCGGTCCTACCTGGGCAGGGACCCGCTCTTCGAATTCCAGCGGGAGGGGTTCGAGATGTTCGGCGCGATGATGGACGCCATCAAGGAGGAGTCCGTCGGCTACCTCTTCAACCTGGAGGTCCACGTCGAGCAACAGGAGCAGCCGGTGCGGGACGCCGTCGAGATCAGCGCCAAGGGCCTGCGGGCGCGCCGGCCCAGTGGTCAACTGCACTTCACCGCGCCGACGGTGGACACGGCGGAAGGCGTCCTCGAGGGCGATTTCGCACCCCACGACGCACCCCACGACCACGACGCACCCCACGACGGAGCTCCGGGAAACGGGCCGGGCCCCCGGCCGCCCGACGGCCCGGCAGGCGCTCGCCGCACACAGTGACGACCTCGCCGCACGCCCCGTGCGCCCCCAACCGGGCACGCCCTGTCGGACCGGGCGCGTGGTGCGGCCACAATGGGGGCATGAGCGACAGCCCATCTCCCCTCGCCGACCCGCGTCTCGTCTTCGACCCCGTCTCCGTCACGGAGGGGGCAGGACCGCGGGACATCGTGATCCTCGGCTCCACGGGCTCGATCGGCACCCAGGCCATCGACCTCGTGCTGCGCAACCCCGACCGCTTCCGCGTCACGGCGCTCTCCGCCGCGGGCGGCCGCGTCGGTCTCCTCGCCGAGCAGGCGCGTCGGCTGCGGGTGAAGACCGTCGCGGTCGCCCGCGAGGACGTCGTACCGGCGCTGCGCGAAGCGCTCCGGGGGCAGTACGCCGCGGGGGAGCCGCTGCCCGAGATCCTGGCCGGGCCCGACGCCGCGGCCCAGCTCGCCGCCTCCGACTGCCACACGGTCCTCAACGGCATCACCGGGTCCATCGGCCTCGCCCCGACGCTCGCCGCCCTGGAGGCGGGCCGCACCCTCGCGCTGGCCAACAAGGAATCGCTCATCGTCGGCGGCCCCCTGGTCAAGGCCCTCGCCAAGCCCGGACAGATCATCCCGGTCGACTCCGAGCACGCGGCGCTCTTCCAGGCGCTGGCCGCGGGCACCCGCGCCGACGTGCGCAAACTCGTCGTCACCGCTTCCGGCGGGCCCTTCAGGGGCCGGACCAGGGCCGACCTCGCGCACGTCACCCCCGAGGACGCCCTCGCCCACCCCACCTGGGCCATGGGCCCGGTGATCACTGTCAACAGCGCGACGCTGGTCAACAAGGGTCTTGAGGTCATCGAGGCGCACCTCCTCTACGACATCCCCTTCGACCGCATCGAGGTCGTCGTCCACCCCCAGTCGTACGTGCACTCCATGGTCGAGTTCAGCGACGGCTCGACCCTCGCGCAGGCGACCCCGCCCGACATGCGCGGCCCGATCGCCATCGGCATCGGCTGGCCCGAACGCGTCCCGGACGCGGCCCCCGCCTTCGACTGGACGAAGGCGTCGAGCTGGGAGTTCTTCCCCCTCGACAACGACGCGTTCCCGTCGGTCCGCCTCGCCCGGCACGTCGGAGAGCTCGCGGGCACGGCCCCGGCGGTGTTCAATGCCGCAAACGAGGAGTGCGTGGCCGCGTTCCTGAAGGGCGCGCTGCCCTTCAACGGCATCATGGAGACCGTGACGAGGACCGTGGAGGAACACGGCGGCCCCGCCGCCGCGGCGCCGGGAACCTCCCTGACCGTCGCGGACGTCCTCGAAGCGGAGACCTGGGCACGTGCTCGGGCACGTGAACTGGCAGGCAAGACGACCGCGGAGGCTCGTGCATGACGACCTTGATGATGATCCTCGGGATAGTCGTCTTCGTGATCGGGCTGCTCTTCTCGATCGCCTGGCACGAGCTGGGGCACCTGTCGACCGCCAAGATGTTCGGCATCCGCGTGCCGCAGTACATGGTCGGCTTCGGCCCGACCCTCTTCTCGCGCAAGAAGGGCGACACCGAGTACGGCGTCAAGGCCATCCCCCTCGGCGGCTACATCCGCATGATCGGCATGTTCCCGCCGGGCGCGGACGGCCGCATAGAGGCACGGTCGACGTCCCCCTGGCGCGGCATGATCGAGGACGCCCGCTCGGCCGCCTTCGAGGAACTGCAGCCCGGCGACGAGTCCCGCCTCTTCTACACGCGCAAGCCGTGGAAGCGCGTGATCGTGATGTTTGCGGGCCCCTTCATGAACCTGATCCTCGCCGTGGCGATCTTCCTCGGCGTGATGATGACGTTCGGCATCAGCAGCCAGACGACCCAGGTCGGCAAGGTCTCCGACTGCGTCATCCAGCAGAGCGAGAACCGCGCGAAGTGCGAGAAGGGCGACAAGGCCGCGCCCGCCAAGGCGGCGGGCCTGAAGCCCGGCGACAAGATCGTCGCCTTCCAGGGCAAGCCCGTGGGCGACTGGTCCGCGCTCCAGTCGAAGATCCGCGAGACCATCGGCCCGGCCACCATCACGGTCGAGCGCGACGGCGAGCGGCAGGACCTGCACGCGAACCTCATCAGGAACCAGGTCACCAAGACCGACGGTGACGGGGCCTACGTGGAGGGCAAGTACGTCTACGCCGGGTTCCTCGGCTTCACCCCCGCCACCGGCATCGTCCAGCAGTCCTTCGGCGAGTCCGTGGACCGCATGGGCGACATGATGGAGAACGGCGTCGAGTCGATCGTCGCCCTGCCGTCCAAGATCCCCGACCTGTGGAACGCGGCGTTCGGCGACGGCGAGCGCAAGCAGGACTCCCCGATGGGCGTGGTCGGCGCGGCCCGGGTGGGCGGCGACGTGTTCACCCTGGACATCCCGCCGGAGAACCAGATCGCGATGATGCTGTTCCTCATCGCGGGCTTCAACCTCTCGCTCTTCCTCTTCAACATGCTGCCGCTGCTCCCGCTCGACGGCGGCCACATCGCGGGCGCCCTGTGGGAGTCCGTGCGCCGCAACGTGGCGAAGGTCCTGCGCCGCCCCGACCCGGGCCCGTTCGACGTCGCCAAGCTGATGCCGGTCGCCTACGTGGTGGCGGGGATCTTCATCTGCTTCACGATCCTGGTGCTCATCGCGGACGTGGTGAACCCGGTGAGGATCTCCTGACGGACATCTCCCGACGGACATCTCCCGACGGAAATCTTCTGATGGAACCGGACGCTTCCGCACAACTGTCCGGATATGCGAAATCTGCGGCGGCCCGGCACGCTATGTGCCGGGCCGCCCTCCATTGAGTGGAGTTTCGGACGGGATGTGTTCGGCCACCACGGGGTGCCGTAATCTCGAAGCCTGGAGCCCGCCGATCTCGGGACCATGATCCACACCTTGGGGATGCACGCCAGATGACTGCCGTTTCTCTCGGAATCCCGTCCGTACCGACCAAGCTCGCCGACCGAAGGGTCAGCCGCAAGATCCAGGTCGGCGCGGTGGCCGTCGGCGGGGACGCACCGGTGTCGGTGCAGTCGATGACGACCACGCGCACGTCCGACATCGGTGCCACGCTGCAGCAGATCGCCGAGCTCACGGCCTCCGGCTGCCAGATCGTGCGCGTCGCCTGCCCCACGCAGGACGACGCGGACGCGCTCGCCACAATCGCGCGCAAGTCGCAGATCCCGGTGATCGCGGACATCCACTTCCAGCCGAAGTACGTCTTCGCCGCGATCGACGCGGGCTGCGCGGCGGTCCGCGTGAACCCCGGGAACATCAAGCAGTTCGACGACAAGGTCAAGGAGATCGCGCGCGCCGCCAAGGACGCGGGCACGCCGATCCGCATCGGGGTCAACGCGGGCTCGCTGGACGCCCGCCTCCTGAAGAAGTACGGCAAGGCGACCCCCGAGGCCCTCGTCGAGTCGGCCCTCTGGGAGGCGTCCCTCTTCGAGGAGCACGACTTCCGCGACATCAAGATCTCGGTCAAGCACAACGACCCGGTGGTCATGGTCAACGCCTACCGCCAGCTCGCGGCCCAGTGCGACTACCCCCTCCACCTCGGCGTGACCGAGGCGGGCCCCGCCTTCCAGGGCACGATCAAGTCGGCGGTCGCCTTCGGCGCGCTGCTCTCCGAGGGCATCGGCGACACGATCCGCGTCTCCCTCTCGGCCCCGCCGGCCGAGGAGATCAAGGTCGGCATCCAGATCCTCGAATCCCTCAACCTCCGCCAGCGCCGCCTGGAGATCGTCTCCTGCCCGTCCTGCGGCCGCGCCCAGGTCGACGTCTACAAGCTCGCCGAAGAGGTCACCGCGGGCCTCGACGGCATGGAGGTCCCGCTCCGCGTCGCCGTCATGGGCTGCGTCGTGAACGGCCCGGGCGAGGCCCGCGAGGCCGACCTCGGCGTCGCCTCCGGCAACGGCAAGGGCCAGATCTTCGTCAAGGGCGAGGTCATCAAGACCGTCCCCGAGTCCAAGATCGTGGAGACCCTCATCGACGAGGCGATGAAGATCGCCGAGCAGATGGAGAGGGACGGCGTGGCCTCCGGCGAGCCGACGATCTCCGTCGCGGGCTGACCCCTCCCTCTCCCGTGCCCCGGCAGCTCTTGGAGCGCCGGGGCATGTTTGTGGGCGGGGCCGGGATGTGTCCCGCCCGCCCGCCCGCACCGCGACGTCCGGCAAGACCACCCGCCCGCCCCTACGATGACGCGACGTCGCGGGGCGAACGGACGGGCGGGTGGGCGAGACCCCGCCGCGAAGCGGCAAGGAGACGCCCGCCCCCACCGAGGGCACGCCGCCCGACATCAGCGATCCCCACCCACAAAAGGCGCCCCCGCACAAGGCGCCCCCGCCAGGTACAGTGCGGAGATCAGCAGACCGTATGGTGAGGCCCCCGCACGTGTTGACTCAGACCACCACCAGGGTGCTCGAACCGAGTGACCTGGACGCCGCGCTCGCCGTGCTCGACCGCGAGCCGGTCGCGAACGCCTTCGTGACCGCCCGCGTCCAGGTGGCGGGCCTCGACCCCTGGCGCCTGGGCGGCGAGATGTGGGGCTGGTACGAGGACGGCATGCTGGAGTCGCTCTGCTACGCGGGCGCCAACCTCGTCCCCATCTGCGCGACCCCGCGGGCCGTCCGGGGCTTCGCCGACCGCGCCCGGCGGGCGGGCCGCCGCTGCTCCTCCATCGTCGGCCCCGCACCCGCCACCGCCCAGCTGTGGCGGCTCCTCGAACCGTCCTGGGGCCCCGCCCGCGAGATCCGCGCCCAGCAGCCCCTGATGGTCACCGACCGGCTCCCGGACGACGTCACCCCCGACCCGTACGTCCGTCGCGTCCGCAAGGACGAGATGGACACGATCATGCCCGCGTGCGTGGCGATGTTCACCGAGGAGGTGGGCGTCTCCCCGATGGCGGGCGACGGCGGACTCCTCTACCAGGCCCGCGTCGCCGAACTCGTCGGCTCCGGCCGCTCCTTCGCCCGCCTCGACCGGGACGGCAAGGTCGCCTTCAAGGCCGAGATCGGCGCCGCCACCCCGCAGGCGTGCCAGATCCAGGGCGTCTGGGTGGCCCCCGAGTACCGCGGCCGCGGCCTCGCGGCCCCCGGCATGGCGGCCGTCCTGCGCTACGCCCTCGCGGACATCGCGCCGGTCGCCAGCCTCTACGTGAACGACTTCAACACCGCGGCCAGGGCGGCCTACCGAAGGGTGGGCTTCCAGGAGGTCGGGGCGTTCATGAGCGTCCTGTTCTGAACCGGACCGCCGCGAAGTAGGGTCGGACCATGACAGACGACGTCGTGATCGGGCCCCTCGACCTCGCCGCACGCGTGGACGACGCGCTGCACGTCCAGGCCCACGCCTTCGGACTGAGCGAGGAGGAGGTCGCGGTACGGCGGCAGATCGTCCTGCGCCACGTCACGTACCCCCGGGCCCGCGCGTTCGGCGCGACCACCCCCGACGGCCGGCTCGTCGGCTTCGTCTACGGCATGCCCAACAACCGCGGCCACTGGTGGTCGACGGTCGTCGAGCCGTACCTGCGCAGCCGGGACCTCGACGACTGGCTGGACGACTCCTTCGTCATCACCGAACTGCACGTGCACCCCGGCCACCAGAACCGCGGCATCGGCAGGACGCTCATCACCACCATCACGCAGGACGTCCCCGAGCCCCGCTCGATCCTCTCCGCGATCGACGTCGAGAGCCCCGCCCGCGGCCTCTACCGCTCCCTGGGGTACACGGATCTGGCACGCCGCGTCCTGTTCCCCAGCGCCCCCAAGCCGTACGCCGTGATGGGCGCCCCGCTGCCCCTGGCGCGGCGGGTCTGAGCCATAACCGATTTCCGCCCGCCCCCGGCCCCCGGCTAACCTCCTGGCATCACCCTTCCCCGAGCTCCCGGCCCAGCCGGAGCAGGGGGGACCACCCTGTAGCAGGAGTTCATCATGGCCCAGGTCCAGCGCATGTCCCGATTGATGGTCAAGACACTGCGCGACGACCCCGCGGACGCCGAGACGCTCAACCACAAGCTGCTCGTCCGGGCCGGCTACGTCCGCCGTACCGCCGCCGGCATCTGGACCTGGCTGCCGCTGGGCAAGAAGGTCTACGAGAACATCGCCCGCGTCGTCCGCGAGGAGATGGACGCCATCGGCGGCCAGGAGGTCCTCCTCCCGGCGCTGCTGCCCAAGGAGCCCTACGAGGCGTCCGGCCGCTACGAGGAGTACGGCGACCTGCTCTTCCGCCTCAAGGACCGCAAGGGCGCCGACTACCTCCTCGGCCCCACGCACGAGGAGATCTTCACCCAGGTCGTCAAGGACCAGTGCTCGTCCTACAAGGACCTGCCGGTGATCCTCTACCAGATCCAGACCAAGTACCGCGACGAGGCCCGCCCGCGCGCCGGTGTGCTGCGCGGCCGCGAGTTCCAGATGAAGGACTCGTACTCCTTCGACACCTCCGACGAGGGCCTCGCCGAGTCGTACGCGCTGCACCGCGGCGCCTACCAGAAGATCTTCGAGCGCCTCGGCCTCGACTACCGCATCGTGTCCGCCGTCGCCGGCGCCATGGGCGGCTCCAAGTCCGAGGAGTTCCTGGCCCCGGCCCCGGCCGGCGAGGACACCTTCGTGGACTGCCCGGCCTGCGACTACGCCGCCAACACCGAGGCCGTCACCTTCAAGCTCGCCCCGGTCGACGGCGCCGCGCACGGCCCGGTCGAGGAGCTGGACACCCCCGACACCCCGACCATCGAGACCCTCGCCGAGCACCTCGGCGTCCCGGCCTCCGCGACCCTGAAGAACCTCCTGGTCAAGGTCGACGGCGAGATCGTGGCCGTCGGCGTCCCCGGCGACCGCGAGGTCGACCTCGGCAAGCTCGGCGAGCACCTGGCCCCCGCCGAGGTCGAGCTGGTCACCGCCGAGGACTTCGAGGGCCGCGACGACCTCGTCCGCGGTTACGTCGGCCCGCAGGGCCTGGCCAAGGTCCGCTACATCGCCGACCCGCGCGTCGCCCCGGGCACGGCTTGGATCACCGGCGCCAACAAGCAGGACAAGCACGCCAGGAACGTGGTCTGCGGCCGTGACTTCGAGGTCGACGACTACCTCGACGTCGTCGTGGTCGAGGAGGGCGACCCGTGCCCGAACTGCGGCACCGGCCTCAAGCTGGACCGCGCCATCGAGATCGGCCACATCTTCCAGCTCGGCCGCAAGTACGCCGACACCTTCCAGCTCGACGTGCTCGGCAACCAGGGCAAGCCGGTCCGCGTGACCATGGGCTCGTACGGCATCGGCGTGTCCCGCGCGGTGGCGGCGCTCGCCGAGCAGACCGCCGACGACAAGGGCCTGTGCTGGCCCAAGGAGATCGCCCCCGCCGACGTCCACGTGGTCGCCGCGGGCAAGGCCCTCCAGACGGAGCTGGCCCTCGACGTCGCCGAGAAGCTGGGTGCCGCGGGCGCGCGCGTCCTGGTGGACGACCGCGCCGGGGTCTCCCCGGGTGTGAAGTTCACCGACGCCGAGCTGATCGGTGTCCCGCAGATCCTGGTCGCGGGCCGCCGCTCCGCCGAAGGCGTCGTGGAGCTGAAGGACCGCCGCACGGGCGAGCGCGAGGAGCTCACGGTCGACGAGGCGATCGCCCGCCTGACGGCCTGATCGAGCACGGTGGCTGTAGGAGGGCGACCTCCTACAGCCACCCCGCGAACTCCAGCAGGAGCTCCGCGTCCTGGCCGCGCCCCACCCGCTGGGCCCGGACCCCCGACTCGACGGCCCGGAACAGCGTCCAGCCCCGCAGCCGCTCCTGGTCCACCTCCAGGGCCTCGGCCAGCTTCTTCACGCGCCGCCGGGTGATCGAGGCGCCCGACGGCGACGCGATCAGGTCCTCGACCCGGTCGCGCACGAGCCGCGCCAGGTCGAAGGCGGCATCGCCGACCACCGGATCGGGCCCCACGGCCAGCCACGGCAGCCGGTCCCCGGCGAGGACCTTGCTCTGCCGGAACGTGCCGTGCAGCAGCCGCGGCTCCACCTCCGCCGCGAGCAGCTCGTCGCGGGCCGCGAGCGCCGCGTCGACCAGCGGCGCGAGGTCGGCCCGCGCGTCGGCGGAGGCCCGCATCGCCGCCGCTTGCCGCCCGGTCCGCTCGGCGACCGTCTCGAAGCGGTGCCCGGCGGGCGGTGCCACCCAGAGCCGCCGCAGCGTCCCCGCGGCCTCCAGGAGCGCCTTGGCCTCGGGCAGGGAGCGCACCGACACGTCACGGTGCAGCCGTTCGAGGAGCAGCGCCCCGTCCGAGCCCTCCGGGTCGAGCAGCCGCGCGGCGCCGAGCCCGTTCCAGTGGGCGAGCGCGGCCCGCTCGCTCTCCGGCCGGGAGCGGGGCGGCACCAGCTTGAGCACGGCGGGTTCGCCCCCGGCCTGCCGCACCATCAGCACGAGGCTGCTGCGGCCGCCGGGCACGTGGACCCGCTCGACGGTCAACTCGCGTAGAGCGACGGCCTGTTCGGCTGCCTCGGGCAGCTTCTCCAGCCAGTCGTCGCCGTCCTGCGCCGTCTCGCCGAGTGCTGTGACGAGGCGCTGCGGCGGTTCGAGAGCCATGCGCGAGTCGTTCCCTTCCTGAGCGCGTTACGCCTTGGGTGTCGCCGGTGCGGACGAGGGTGCCGACCGCTCCGCGAGCCCAGGGAAGGCTACGCTCCCGCCGCGCCAGCGCGCCGCCCGGACCGCGGCCTCCCGCAGCGCCCGCGCCGCGGTGCCCCGCCGGGCACCCGAAGCGGCCCGTACGAGATCGGAGTAGACCCCGGCGACCCGGTCCTCCAGCTCCGTGGCGAGCCGCACGGCCGCCGCGGCGTCCGGCACCGGGAACGGCAGCGAGTACGCCGCGTCGGCCGCCCGCGGCTCGCCGCCGAGGTCGCGCACCGCGCGCTGCAGCTCGTCGCGCCGGGCGCGGTGCGCGTCGTACGCCGTGCGCGCCTCGGCCCTGCGCTGGTTGCCGACCCGGGCGCCGACGACCCCGTAGCCGTACACGGCGGCGTGCTCGGCGCCGAGCACGGCCTGCAGGGCCTTGAGCTCCGCGTCCTTCGACGTCCCGTCCGAACCCTTGCCGTCGCTCACTTGTCGCCCTCCGGCTCCGTCAGCAGGTACGCGTGGGCCGCTCCCGCGGCGGCCACCGAGGCAAGCAGCCTGCCCTGTTCCGCGGGCGCGTCCAGGACGGCCGCGCCCCGGCGGTCGGCGAGCTCCCGCTCGGCCCGGGCGAGCTCGCGGACCGCCTTGCCGGGGTCGGTGGCGACGACGGGTGACGACTTCGGCCGCGGAGCGGCCGGGGAGGCCGGGGAGGCGGTCGAGGCCGGGGCGCGCTCGTCGTCGAACGCCTCGGCGTGCTGCTTCACCTCGGCGCGCAGCGGACCGAGCCGCTTTTCGAGGGCGGGGTGCGCCGCGAGCACGGCGTCGTAGTGCCGCAGGAGCTTCCTGCTGTCCTCGGTCGCCTCGGCGCGCAGCCGCCGGGCGGCGGACGAACGCTCGTCGGCGTCGGAGCCTGCGGAGTCCGAGCAGCCCGCGAGCAGCGCCGCCGAAGCGACGCCGGCGGCCCCGGTGAGCAGGCTCCTTCGACGCGGACCCGGGCGGGACCGCGGGGCGGTGGGATACGACGGCACGGCAGACATCCTCGGAAGGAAGGCCAAAAGGCGTGAGCGAGAAAAGAACGGAAAGGAACACAAAGGGAGATCGGTGGGCAGGAGCCCGGTGATCACCGTACCTTCGGACCGCCCCGCCACCCGCGAGCGGCTCGGAACGGAACGGCGCACCGCCCGGTCCGTCCGTCCCGTCCGTGGGCGGCAACACCCCTCCGGACCGGATACCCTTTGACCTGACACGCGACGATCCCACAACAGCACACGCGGCCGAGGAGTCACCCGGATGAGCACCACCCAGAGCGAGAGGCTGCGGCAACTACTGGAACCGCTCGTCAGCTCCCAGGACCTGGATCTCGAAGAGATCGAAGTGGCCCCGGTCGGACGCAAGCGAGTGCTGCGAGTCGTGATCGACTCCGAGGACGGCGTGGACCTGGACCAGATCGCGGAAGTGAGCCGCCTGCTCTCCGCGAAGCTCGACGAGAGCGACGCCATGGGCGAGGGGGAGTACGACCTGGAGGTCGGTTCCCCCGGCGCCGAGCGAGCCCTGACCGAGCACCGTCACTACGTGCGCGCCGTGAGCCGCCTGGTGAAGTTCCAGCTGACCGAGGGTGGCGAGCTGACCGCCCGCATCCTCACCGTGGACGACGAAGGCCTCGACCTCGAAGTGCCCGGAGTGAAGGGCCGCAAGCCCACCTCCCGCCGCCTCGCCTTCGACGAGATCGACAAGGCGCGCGTACAGGTCGAGTTCAACCGCAAGGACAAGAAGGAAGAGGAGGCGTAGCCGTGGACATCGACATGAGTGCCCTGCGGGGTCTGGTCCGGGAGAAGGAGATCTCCTTCGACCTCCTCGTCGAGGCGATCGAGTCTGCCCTCCTCATCGCCTACCACCGCACCGACGGCAGCTTCCGTCGTGCCCGCGTGAAGCTGGACCGCGAGAGCGGCCATGTGACGGTGTGGGCGACGGAGGACCCGGCGGACCTCGAAGAGGGGCAGGAGGCCAAGGAGTTCGACGACACCCCGTCCGACTTCGGCCGGATCGCCGCGACGACGGCCAAGCAGGTCATCCTGCAGCGGCTGCGCGACGCCCAGGACGACGTGACCCTCGGGGAGTACGCGGGCCGCGAGGGCGACATCGTCACCGGTGTCGTCCAGCAGGGCCGCGACCCGAAGAACGTGCTCGTCGACATCGGCAAGCTCGAGGCCATCCTGCCCGTCCAGGAGCAGGTGCCGGGCGAGGAGTACCCGCACGGGCTGCGCCTGCGCAGCTATGTCGTCCGCGTGGCCAAGGGCGTCCGCGGCCCCTCCGTGACGCTGTCGCGTACCCACCCGAACCTGGTGAAGAAGCTCTTCGCGCTCGAGGTCCCGGAGATCGCCGACGGTTCCGTCGAGATCTCGGCGATCGCCCGCGAGGCCGGCCACCGCACCAAGATCGCGGTCCGTTCGACGCGCTCGGGGCTCAATGCCAAGGGCGCCTGTATCGGCCCCATGGGCAGCCGTGTGCGCAATGTCATGGCCGAGCTCAACGGCGAGAAGATCGACATCGTCGACTGGTCCGACGACCCGGCCGACATGGTCGCCCACGCGCTCTCCCCGGCCCGCGTCAGCAAGGTCGAGATCGTCGACCTCGGCGCGCGCTCGGCCCGGGTGACCGTGCCGGACTACCAGCTGTCGCTCGCCATCGGCAAGGAGGGGCAGAACGCCCGTCTGGCCGCGCGCCTCACGGGCTGGCGCATCGACATCCGGCCCGACACCGAGCAGCCGGCCGACCAGTAGCGACCAGCGGTGGAGCCGCCGCCGGGAATAAATTCCGGGCGGCCACCGCTTCGATCACGACAGTATGTGGCGAGTAGCCGTTCGATTCTTGCCCCAAAGGGGTGAGGTCGGTGCGGGGAGGTAGACTTAAGCGTGTCTGGCCGGACGCATGCCCGCGCATGCCCTGAGCGCACCTGTGTGGGGTGCCGGGAGCGAGCGGCCAAGAGCGAACTGCTGCGCATCGTGGCGAAAGAGGGCGCCTGCGCCCCCGATCCAAGCGGTACGCTGCCCGGCCGGGGTGCGTATGTACACCCCGCCCTGGTCTGTCTAGACCTGGCGGTCCGCCGCCGGGCGTTCCCGCGGGCCTTCCGAGCCCAGGGGCCGCTCGACACGGAGGCGCTGCGCCGGGCTGTCGAGACGGTTGCCCAGTAGGCAACAACGCAAGACGTGGCTGTACGGAACCCCGTGCGGCCCTGGTACCCCGCGAGTTGGAAGTAGGTCGAGATTGCGATGAGCACTCGATGAGCACGCGATGAGTACGCCCATGAAGTAGCGACGGTCCGGCGTAACCCGGACCTAAAAGGAGCGAAGTGGCTAAGGTCCGGGTATACGAACTCGCCAAGGAGTTCGGTGTAGAGAGCAAGGTCGTCATGGCCAAGCTCCAAGATCTCGGTGAATTCGTACGTTCGGCGTCCTCGACGATCGAGGCGCCCGTGGTACGCAAACTGACTGACGCATTCCAGCAGGGCGGTGGCAACGGCAAGTCCGCCGCCAAGCCCGGCGCGCCGCGCAAGCAGGCCGCCCCCAAGCCGCCGACCCCGTCGGCGCCTTCCCCCGCGCAGGCCGCCCGTCCGGGTCCGGCCGCGCCCAAGCCGCCGGCGCCCAAGCCCGCCGCGGCCGAGAAGCCCGCTGCTTCGCCGGCGACCCCGGGCCCGCGCCCGACGCCCGGCCCGAAGCCGCCGGCCCCCAAGCCCGCGCCGGCCTCGCCGGCTCCGGCCGCCCCGGAGTTCACCGCTCCGCCCGCCGCCCCGGCCGCTCCGGCAGCCCCCGCGGCCCCGCAGGCCCCCCGCCCGAGCGCCGCTCGTCCGGGTGCCCCGAAGCCCGGTGGCCGTCCGGCCCCCAGCCAGGGCCAGGGTCAGGGTCAGGGCCGTGGTGACCGCGGCGACCGTCAGGGTGCTCCGCGCCCCGGCGGCCAGGGTGGCGCCCCGCGTCCCGGCGGTGCCCGTCCCGCGGGTCCGCGTCCGGGCAACAACCCCTTCACCTCCGGCGGCTCCACCGGCATGGCGCGCCCGCAGGCGCCCCGTCCGGGCGGTGCCCCGCGTCCCGGCGGCCAGGGTGGCCCCGGCGGTCCCGGCGGCGCCCCGCGCCCGCAGGGCCAGGGCGGTCCCGGCGGCGCTCCGCGTCCGCAGGGCCAGGGTGGCGCCCGTCCGACCCCGGGCGGCATGCCTCGCCCGCAGGGCGGCGCTCCGCGTCCCGGCGGCGGTCCCGCCGGTAACCGTCCGAACCCGGGCATGATGCCGCAGCGTCCCGCCGCGGGTCCCCGTCCCGGCGGTGGCCCCGGTGGCGGCGGCGGTCGTGGTCCGGCCGGCGCAGGCCGTCCCGGTGGCGGCGGTCGTCCGGGTGGCGGCGGCTTCGCCGGCCGTCCCGGTGGCGGCGGCGGTGGCTTCGCGGGTCGTCCCGGTGGTCCCGGTGGCGGCGGCGGTGCCGGTCGTCCCGGTGGTGGCGGCGGCTTCGGCGGTCGTCCCGGCTTCGGTGGCCGTCCCGGTGGTCCCGGTGCCCGTGGTGGCACGCAGGGTGCGTTCGGCCGTCCCGGCGGGCCCGCCCGTCGTGGCCGCAAGTCGAAGCGGCAGAGGCGCCAGGAGTACGAGGCCATGCAGGCCCCGTCGGTGGGCGGCGTCATGCTGCCTCGCGGCAACGGACAGATCGTCCGCCTGTCGCGCGGTGCCTCGCTGACCGACTTCGCCGAGAAGATCAACGCCAACCCGGCGTCGCTCGTCGGCGTGATGATGAACCTCGGCGAGATGGTCACCGCCACGCAGTCCGTCTCCGACGAGACGCTGAAGCTCCTCGCGGACGAGATGAACTTCGTCCTGGAGATCGTCAGCCCGGAGGAGGAGGACCGCGAGCTCCTCGAGTCGTTCTCCATCGAGTTCGGTGAGGACGAGGGCGGCGAGGAGATGCTCGTCTCCCGTCCGCCGGTCGTGACCGTCATGGGTCACGTCGACCACGGTAAGACCCGACTCCTCGACGCCATTCGCAAGACGAACGTCGTCGCGGGCGAGGCCGGTGGCATCACCCAGCACATCGGTGCCTACCAGGTCGCGACCGAGGTCAACGGCGAAGAGCGCGCCATCACCTTCATCGACACCCCCGGTCACGAGGCGTTCACCGCCATGCGTGCCCGTGGTGCGAAGTCCACCGACATCGCGATCCTCGTGGTCGCGGCCAACGACGGTGTGATGCCGCAGACGATCGAGGCGCTGAACCACGCCAAGGCGGCCGACGTGCCGATCGTGGTCGCGGTCAACAAGATCGACGTCGAGGGTGCCGACCCGACCAAGGTGCGCGGTCAGCTCACCGAGTTCGGTCTGGTGGCCGAGGAGTACGGCGGCGACACGATGTTCGTCGACATCTCCGCGCGCCAGGGGCAGAACATCGAGCAGCTGCTCGAGGCCGTGGTCCTGACCGCGGACGCCTCGCTCGACCTGCGGGCCAACCCGGAGCAGGACGCGCAGGGCATCGCCATCGAGGCCCACCTCGACAAGGGCCGCGGCGCCGTCGCGACCGTCCTCGTCCAGCGCGGTACCCTCCGCGTCGGCGACACGATGGTCGCCGGTGACGCGTACGGCCGAGTCCGCGCGATGCTCGACGACAAGGGCGAGAACGTCGAGGAGGCGACCCCGTCGACTCCCGTCCTCGTCCTCGGTCTCACCAACGTGCCGGGTGCCGGCGACAACTTCCTGGTTGTCGACGAGGACCGTACGGCGCGTCAGATCGCCGAGAAGCGTGCCGCCCGTGAGCGCAACGCCGCGTTCGCCAAGCGCACCCGCCGGGTGTCCCTCGAGGACCTCGACCAGGTGCTCAAGGCAGGCCTGGTGCAGGACCTCAACATCATCATCAAGGGCGACGCGTCCGGTTCGGTGGAGGCTCTCGAGTCCTCGCTGCTCCAGCTCGACGTCGGTGAAGAGGTCGACATCCGCGTGCTGCACCGCGGTGTGGGTGCGGTCACCGAGTCCGACATCGACCTGGCGATGGGCTCCGACGCCATCGTCATCGGCTTCAACGTCCGCGCGGCCGGACGTGCCGCGCAGATGGCGGAGCGCGAGGGCGTCGACGTCCGCTACTACTCGGTGATCTACCAGGCCATCGAGGAGATCGAGGCGGCCCTCAAGGGCATGCTCAAGCCGGAGTACGAGGAGGTCGAGCTCGGCACCGCGGAGATCCGCGAGGTCTTCCGCTCGTCCAAGCTCGGCAACATCGCGGGTGTCCTCATCCGGTCCGGCGAGGTCAAGCGCAACACCAAGGCCCGCCTGCTGCGCGATGGCAAGGTCATCGCGGAGAGCCTCAACATCGAGGGTCTGCGCCGCTTCAAGGACGACGTCACCGAGATCCGCGAAGGCTTCGAGGGCGGTATCAACCTCGGCAACTTCAACGACATCAAGATCGACGACGTCATCGCGACGTACGAGATGCGCGAGAAGCCGCGCGGCTGATCAGTTCACTGATCTGATCCGCTCGGTTCAGTGTCGGGGCCGGTCGACGGGGAAAATCCCGTCGATCGGCCCCGGCCGTTCCGTGTACGGTTCTTGTGTCCCTGCCAAGCGGTTGGCGGGGCCTCGACCCCGTACCGGCGGGACATCCGGACACACATGTATGTGGGGACTCTGTCCTTCGATCTGCTCCTCGGCGACGTACATTCGCTGAAGGAGAAACGCTCCGTCGTCCGTCCGATCGTCGCCGAGCTCCAGCGCAAGTACGGAGTGAGCGCGGCGGAAGTGGGCGGTCAGGACCTGTACCGCAGAGCCGAGATCGGCCTCGCGGTGGTGTCGGGCGACGTGGGCCACCTCCACGACGTACTGGACCGGTGCGAGCGCCTCGTCGCCGCCCGGCCCGAAGTGGAGCTGCTGTCGGTACGACGGCGGCTGCACGGCGACGACGATTGAACACAGCAAGACAAGCCCAGGGAATGCCCGGGGATAAGGGAGACGGAGCAGTGGCCGACAACGCGCGGGCGAAAAGGCTGGCGGACCTCATCCGAGAGGTGGTTGCTCAGAAGCTGCAGCGCGGGATCAAGGACCCGCGGCTCGGCACGCACGTGACGATCACGGACACCCGGGTGACCGGCGACCTGCGGGAGGCCACGGTCTTCTACACGGTCTACGGCGACGACGAGGACCGGGCGGCGGCGGCCGCGGGCCTGGAGAGCGCCAAGGGCGTACTCCGGTCGGCGGTCGGCCAGGCGGCGGGCGTGAAGTTCACGCCGACGCTGGCCTTCGTCGCGGACGCCCTGCCGGACAACGCCAGGGCCATCGAGGACCTGCTGGACAGGGCACGGCTCTCGGACGCCAAGGTGCGTGAGGTCTCGGCGGGCGCCGAGTTCGCGGGCGGTGCCGACCCGTACCGCAAGCCCGAGGACGACGAGGACGAGGACGGCGACGCCCCCGCATGAGCAAGAGCAGCACCACCACGCCGGACGGACTCGTCATCGTCGACAAGCCGTCCGGCTTCACTTCGCACGACGTGGTGGCCAAGATGCGCGGGATCGCCAAGACCCGTCGCGTCGGGCACGCGGGCACCCTCGACCCGATGGCGACGGGCGTCCTCGTGCTCGGCGTCGAGCGCGCCACCAAGCTCCTCGGTCACCTGGCGCTGACCGAGAAGGAGTACCTGGGCACCATCCGCCTCGGACAGAACACGATCACCGACGACGCCGAGGGCGAGATCACCTCGTCCACCGACGCGTCCGGGGTCACCCGCGAGGGCATAGACGCGGGCATCGCCAAGCTCTCCGGCGCCATCATGCAGGTGCCGTCGAAGGTCAGCGCGATCAAGATCGACGGAAAGCGGTCGTACGCGCGGGCCCGCAAGGGCGAGGACTTCGAGATCCCCGCCCGGCCCGTGACGGTCTCCGCCTTCACGGTGTACGACGTCCGCGAGGCCGTGGCCGAGGACGGCACGCCCGTCCAGGACCTGGTCGTCTCGGTCGTCTGCTCCTCCGGTACGTACATCAGGGCGCTCGCCCGCGACCTGGGCGCGGACCTCGGCGTCGGCGGCCACCTGACCGCGCTGCGCCGCACCCGCGTCGGCCCCTACAAGCTGGACGCGGCCAAGACCCTCGACCAGCTCCAGGAGGAGCTGACGGTGATGCCCGTGGCCGAGGCCGCGGAGCGGGCGTTCCCGCGCTGGGACGTGGACGAGAAGCGGGGCCGGCTGCTCCTGAACGGCGTACGGATCGACATGCCCGAGGAGTACGCGGGTGTGGGCGCCGTCGCCGTCTTCGATCCGGAGGGCCGCTTCCTGGTCCTGGCGGAGGAGTCGCGGGGCAAGGCGAAGAGCCTGGCGGTTTTCGCGTAGCGAGAGCGGTGATCCCGTGGCGGGGCGGCAGCCCTGCCAGGGGCGTCCGCCACGGGGCGGTGGTCCCGTCGTGGAGCGGTGGTCCCGCCACGGAGCGGTGCTCCCGCCAGAGAGCGGTGGTCCCATCGTGGAGTCGCAGCCCCGCCGCGGAGCGGTGCTTCCGCCACAGAGCCGCAGCCCCGCCCGCGGATCAGTGATCTCGTTGCGGAGCGGCGGACTCGCGTCCGCCGCTCCGCGATCCCCCCACTAGAGGTGTATCCATCGCCACCCGCCGATTCACCCCATCGAGCAGGCGCTCGGAGTGAACCGCGGGGTCGGAAGGGGGCGCGTTCGCGTCGCCGTCTGTCCCGCCGATCACCCCCGACCTACGGTCGGTGCATAACGGGGCATCGTGGGGAGGTTCGAGCATGGCGGGACGCGGCCCGCGGTCCGGGCGTGCCGGAGACGCGGGGGAGCGGGGCGGCGCCTCGGCCCCGGCGCCCGACCGGTCCGTGGTGCGGGTGTGCGATCTCGCGGGACGCCCGCGGGGCACGGGGTTCGCCGCCGACGAGGACGGCACGGTCGTCACGAGCCACGAAGCGGTCGACGGTCTGGCCCGGATCGTCCTGCACGCCCCGGGCGAACGCACCTGCGTGGTGCCCGCCGACGCCGTGGAGGCACTGCCCGCCGTCGGCCTCGCGCTCATCCGCACCGAGGGACTCGGCCTGCGGCCCCTCCCCGTCACCGTGCGGGACTCCGTCGCGACCGGCACCTATGTGCGGATCGCCGCGCACGGCTGGCGCGAGGCACGCATTCTCGGCTCCTCGCCGGTGACGTACACGGCGACGGACCGCTTCCACTTGGTGGCCGCCGCCCTGGAACTGGCGATCGGCACGGACGGCGCCGACGCGCTGCGGCTCGGCGGCGGAGCCGCGGGCGGTCCGGTCGTCGACACCTCGTCCGGCGCCGTCCTCGCCGTCCTCGGGACCGCCCTGCTGCCGCAGACCCCCGAACCCGCCCCGCCCGCCCAGGGCGCCTGCACCCACCGCTCCGCGGGCTACGCGCTCCCGCTGCGGGACGCGGCCGCCGCCGATCCCGCCGGGCCGCTCGCCGCGCTCCTCGCCCACAACGCCGCGACCGTGCCCGCGTACGGCGAGGACCTCAACCTCGCGGGCGCGCTGCACCTCACCGCCACCTCCACAGGCTCCGACGGACCGCGTACCCCGCTCCACGAGCCCGTCGAACGTCCCGATACGGCAAGGGAGTTCACGACCTTCACCGCGGGCCCCGCACGCGTGCTCGGGCTCGTCGGCGACCCGGGCGCGGGCCGCACCACGGAACTGGCCGCGCTCGCCGCGCGCCGGGCACGGGGCGCCGAGCCCGCCCCCACGCTGTGGCTGCGCGGCGCCGACCTGCGCGGCACGGACATCTCCGTGGCCGACGCGGTGGAGCGGGCGCTGGAGCGGGCCGGGCGGATCCTGGAGGCGGCGGACGAGGCCCCGACGGACCGCGGCCTCGGCGGCATCTCGGCCGCCCGGGTCGCACGGCTCGTACGGGACGCCGGGCGGCCGCTGCTCCTGCTGCTCGACGGCCCCGAGGAGATGCCGCCCGCGCTCGCCCACCGCCTCGCGGAGTGGAGCGGGGGCACGGCCCGCTGGCTGCGGGAGACGGGCGCACGCCTCGTCGTCGCCTGCCGCGCGGAGTACTGGGAGCAGGCCGGAGCCCACTTCGACGCGGCGTCGCTGCACGGGACGGACGAGAGCGCGGGGCTCCCCGGCTGCGTACGCCTCGGTGATCTGCCGGAGCCGCAGGCCCGCCGGGCCCGCGTGGGGTACGGCATCCCGGACGGCGCGCTCGCCCCCGCCGACGCGCGGCATCCGCTGGCGCTGCGGCTGCTCGCCGAGGTGCGGGCCGCGCGGCCGGACGCGCCGCCGCCGGGCACCCCGGACCGGCCGGAGATCTTCGCGGCCTACCTCGACCTGCTCTGCCTGCGGGTCGCGGTGCGGCTCGCCGCCGCGAACGGACTGCGCGGGAGTGCGGTGCGCCGCCTCGCCGCGACGGTGTCCGGGCAGGTCCACGAGGCGGCGCGGAGATGTCTCGGGCCCGGCCAGGGGGAGCTGGACACGGCCGCCTTCGAGGAGGTCTTCCCGTGGGGGACGCTCGCGGGCTGTACGGGGTGGGCGCCCGCCGTCCTCACGGAGGGGCTGCTCGTGCCCGCCGGCGCCGGGTACCGCTTCGCACACGAGGAGCTGGCCGACTGGATCCAGGGGGCGCACCTGGACGTGGACGGCGCGCTGACGTCGTTGGTCCACCGGCACCGGGGCGCGGCCCGGACCCCGGCCGTCCCGGAACAGCGCCGCCGCGGGCGGGCCCCGGCGCCCGCTCCCCGCCCGTTGCCGGTGCCCAGGCACCGCATCGGCCCGGTGATCCAGGCCCTGCTGTCGCTGGGCCGCCAGCACGGCGCCGCGGAGCTGGCCTCGCGCCTGGTCGGCCTGGCGGACGCCCTGGTGGACTTCGCCGACGGGCCGCCACCTGCCGAAGGGGCGGAACAGGGGGCCGAAGGAGCGGACGCGGACGACACCGGGGACGCCGCCTGGTGGGCCGCCCACCTGCTCGGCGAAGTGCTGCTGCGGGTGCCCGACGCCTCCCCGTACCTCGCCGTGCTCGAACCCCTCGCCGAGCGGGGGGAGTTCGGGCCCTCCTTCTGGCTGACGCTGCCGCTGCGCGAGGCCGAGCGCTTCGCGCTGCTGCGGCGGCTCGTCGTGCACGACGGCCCCCCGGGCACCCCGGACCGCTGCCTCGACGCCGTCGCCGAACTGCTCGCCGCCGACCCCGCGGGCGTCCAACCGCACCTCGCGCGCTGGTTCACCGACGAACGGCCGCTGGCCGCCGCGCCCGACGCCACCGTCGCCTCCGCCGCCCAGGCGCTGCTCCACACCCACCGGCACCACGCCGTCGACGACCTCGTCGAGACCCTCGTCGACTGCGCCGACACCCGCGCCGACGAACTGCTCACCGCGCTCGCCGAGGAGGAGCCCTCCGCCGTCTGCCGCGCCGTCGGCCGCTGGGCCCGCGACGAGTGCCCCGCCCGGCGCGTGGCGGCCGCCGCCTACGGCCCGCTCGTCGCCCCGCACACCACCGGCCGCACCGATCGCGAGCTCCTGCGGCACGCCGCCTTCGCGCTGCTCGCACCCGCCGACGACACCCTGCACGGCTCCGCGCTCGCCCTCCTCGTCCACGACCCGCAGACCCGCTCGCGGCACCTGCCCCACGCCCTGTCCCGCTTCGCCGCCGGAGACCCCCGCCTCCCCGCGAGCGCCCTGGCCGCCGCCCTGGCCACCCACCCCGATCCCGTGCTCGACGCCTTCCGCGGCCGTCTGTACACGCCCGGAACGGTGCCCGAAGACGTGCTGTGCGCCCTCGCCGACGTGACCACTCCCGCGCTCGCGCGCCGGGTGGCCGACCTCGTGCACGACCTCCTGGAGGCCCGCCCCGAGGCGGCGGGCCCCGCCGCCGCGTACATCGACCGGCGGCTCGAACACGGCCCCGCCGTGCGCCCCGTCCTCTTTCCGCTGGTCGCCCGGCTGCTGCACAGCCGCCCCGCGCGGGTACGGGCCGCCCTCGCGCCCGTGCTCGCCGCCCCCGGCACCGCCGCCTCGCGCGACCTGCGGGACGAGCTCCTTGACGTCCTGCTCAGCGAGGAGCGGGACTCCGCCGTCCTGGAGAGCGTCCTGCGGTCGGTGGCCTCCGGGGTGGGGGAGCGCGGGGAGGCCCGTACCCGCGAGCGCGTGCACCGCACCGGGCTCCTGCTCGGCCGCACCCCGGAGGGCGCCTCCCGCTTCGACCGGCACCTCGTCGAACTGGCCCGCACCCGGCCGGGGTTCGCCGCGCTCGTCGCGGGCTGGATCGACGCCGCCCCGCAGGACTGGGCCGCGGTGGTCGGCCCGAGCGCCTGCCGCACCATCGAGGCTCTCGCGGGTGGCGTCCGGGTTCCCGCCTAGGTTCTCGCGCCCGGAGCGCGCGAGTGACCCCCGCCACTCCCTCCGGTGCGAGCCCCGACCCGTCGGCATGGCAGTCTTAGTCCTGCGCAATCGGCAATGGGAACGTACAGATGTACGTGACGTATACGGGTTCGGCGAGGAGCAAAGAAGTGCAGCGCTGGCGTGGCTTGGAGGACATCCCCCAGGACTGGGGGCGCAGCGTCGTCACCATTGGTTCCTACGACGGCGTGCACCGCGGTCACCAGCTGATCATCGGGCGTGCCGTGGAGCACGCGCGTGAGCTCGGCGTGCCCGCCGTCGTCGTCACCTTCGACCCGCACCCCAGCGAGGTGGTGCGCCCCGGCAGCCACCCGCCGCTGCTCGCCCCGCACCACCGGCGCGCCGAGCTGATGGCCGAGCTCGGTGTGGACGCGCTCCTGATCCTGCCCTTCACCGCGGAGTTCTCGAAGCTGTCGCCCGCCGACTTCGTCGTCAAGGTCCTCGTCGACAAGCTGCACGCGCGCGTGGTCGTCGAGGGCCCCAACTTCCGCTTCGGCCACAAGGCCGCGGGCAACGTCGACTTCCTGGCCGAGCTCGGCCGTACGTACGACTACGAAGTCGACGTCATCGACCTGTACGTCAGCGGCGAGGCGGGCGGCGGCGAGCCGTTCTCCTCCACCCTGACCCGGCGCCTGATCGCCGAGGGCGACGTGACGGGAGCGGCGGAGATCCTCGGCCGCCCGCACCGCGTCGAGGGCGTCGTCGTGCGGGGCGCGCAGCGCGGCCGCGAGCTCGGTTTCCCCACGGCGAACGTCGAGACCCTGCCGCACACCGCCATCCCCGCGGACGGTGTCTACGCCGGGTGGCTGCACGCCCAGGGCGAGGCGATGCCGGCGGCCGTATCGGTCGGCACGAACCCGCAGTTCGAGGGGACCGAGCGGACGGTCGAGGCCTACGCCATCGACCGCGTCGGCCTCGACCTGTACGGGCTGCACGTGGCCGTGGACTTCCTGGCCTACGTACGCGGCCAGGCGAAGTTCGACTCGATCGACCAGCTCCTCGTCGCCATGGCGGACGACGTGAAGCAGTGCCGGGAGCTTGTGGAGGCGGCGCGGGGCGCATAGGCGTCGTGTGTTGGCCGCGCAGTTCCCGCGCCCTGGGTGGAGCGCCCTGCGGGCGCTCTCCAGGGGCGCGGGGAACTGCGCGAGCAGCCCCCACCGGGCAGGCAGCCGCCGAAGTGCCGGTCCCGGCAGCCGCTAAGGCGCAGGCGCCGCCGCCCAGTGACACGCAACCTGCGTCTCGCCCCCACCCGAAAGCACCGCCAGATCCTCCCCGCGACAGCGGTCCGCGACCCCCGCCCGCTCCGCCTCCCCCGAGGCAAGCACCTGACACCGCGCGTGGAACCGGCAGCCGCCGGGAATGCGGGAGGGGTCCGGGGGCTCACCCGTGAGCACGACCGGATCGCCGGGCGCCTCGGGGAGCACCGACAACAGCGCCTGTGTATAGGGATGTTGAGGTGCCGTCAGCACCTCCTCCACCGTGCCCGTCTCGACGATCCGCCCCAGGTACATCACCGCGACCCGGTCCGCGATGTTCCACGCGAGCCCCAGATCGTGCGTCACCACCAGCGCGGAGAGGCCGAGTTCGTCGCGCAGTCGGAGCAGCAGGGCGAGGATCTCGCCGCGCACGGACGCGTCGAGGGACGCCACCGGCTCGTCGGCGACGATGAGTTCGGGGTCGAGGACCAGCGCGCCCGCGATGACGACGCGCTGGCGCTGGCCGCCCGACAGCTCGTGCGGATAGCGCAGGAAGAAGCGCTCCGGCGGCCGCAGCCCGGCCCGTGAGAGGGCCTCGGCGACCGCCGTCCGCTCGTCGCCCGCGTAGCCGTGGATGCGCAGCCCCTCCGCCACGGCGTCGTACACCGTGTGCCGGGGGTTGAGCGAGCCGCTGGGGTCCTGGAGGACCAGCTGGACCCGCTTGCGGTACGCCTTGAGGGCGCGGCCCGAGTAGTCGAGCGGCTTGCCGCCGAACGTCACCCGCCCGGTGGTCGGCGGCACCAGGCCGAGCAGCGAACGGGCCAGGGTCGTCTTGCCGCACCCCGACTCGCCGACCAGGGCCACGATCTCGCCGCCCTTGATGTCGAGGTCGACGCCGTCCACGGCCCGAGCGGTCGGCGCGCCGCGGCGGCCGGGGAAGGCGATGTGCAGACCCGCGGCGGACAGCAGGGGGCCGTCGGCCGCGGGCGGGATCGTGGCTGCGGTCATGCGCGGTTCCTCTTCACGGGGGCTCTCGGTCACGGCGTGCGCTCCGCCGCCGCGGGCGCCGACGTCGGCTGCGCCGGGAGCGGCGCGCCCGCGTGGACGCAGGCCGCGCGGTGGTGCGGCCCCGCGTCCCGCAGGGCCTGGTCCTCCGTGGCGCAGGTGTCGAGCGCGACCGGGCACCGGGGGTGGAAGGTGCAGCCCGTCGGCAGGTCGGACGGGTCGGGCGGGTCGCCGGGCAGGCCGCGCGGGGCGAACCGCGACGCCGCGTCGCCGATGCGCGGGAAGGCCGCCGACAGGGCCTTTCCGTACGGGTGCCGGGCGTTCTCGTAGACCTCGGAGGCGGGCCCCTCCTCGACGACGCGCCCCGCGTACATCACGGCGAGCCGGTCGCAGGTGTCGGAGAGCACCGCGAGGTCGTGGCTGATCATCATCAGCCCGAGGTCCTGCTGGTCCACCAACTGCTCGATCAGGCGCAGGATCTGAGCCTGGATCATCACGTCGAGCGCGGTGGTCGGCTCGTCGGCGATGATCAGACGCGGGTCGCAGGCCAGCGCCATCGCGATCATGACGCGCTGCCGCTGTCCGCCGGACAGCTCGTGCGGGTAGGCCTGCGCGCGGGCCGCGGGCAGCCCGACCTGTTCGAGGAGCTCGCCGACCTTCCTCTTGGCGCCCGCCTGCGTCGCCTTCTTGTGCAGCAGGATCGGCTCGGCGATCTGGTCGCCGATGCGGTGCACGGCGTTCAGCGAGTGCATCGCGCCCTGGAAGACGATCGACGCGCCCGCCCAGCGCACGGCGCGCACCCGCCCCCACTTCATGGTGAGCACGTCCTCGCCGTCTAGCAGGATCTCGCCGGACACCTTCGTGCCGGCGGGCAGGAGGCGCAGCAGGGCCAGCGCGAGGGTGGACTTGCCGCACCCGGACTCGCCGGCCACGCCCAGCTTGTGACCCGCGTCGACGTGCAGGTTGACGCCGCGGACGGCGGCGGCGCCGTTCGCGTACGTCACCTCGAGGTCGCGCACGTCGAGGAGGCGGTGGGGCTCGGTGGTCTGTACGTCGTTCAACGGGTGGCCCCCAGCCTGGGGTTGAGCACGGATTCCACGGCGCGGCCGCACAGCGTGAACGCCAGCGCGACGATCGCGATGGCGAGACCGGGCGGGGCGAGGTACCACCAGTGCCCGGCGCTGACCGCGCCCGCCTCGCGCGCGTCCTGCAGCAGGCCGCCCCACGAGACGTTGGTCGGGTCGCCGAGGCCGAGGAAGGCGAGCGTGGCCTCGGTGAGGATGGCGCCGGAGATGACCAGGGTGGTCTGGGCGAGGACGAGCGGCATGACGTTGGGCAGTACGTGCCGGGTCA
This sequence comes from Streptomyces sp. NPDC036815, assembly GCF_055609205.1. Lineage (NCBI taxonomy): Bacteria > Bacillati > Actinomycetota > Actinomycetes > Kitasatosporales > Streptomycetaceae > Streptomyces > Streptomyces sp. NPDC036815. Next base: position 145,607 of record NZ_JBVJPW010000019.1, read on the forward strand.
TGATGTGGCCGTGGCCGCCGCCCAGGGCCTGGGCGCGCTCGATGTAGGGGCGGGACTCCACCGCGAGGGTCTGCGCGCGCACCAGGCGCGCCGTCGTCGGCCAGGTCGTCACGCCGATCGCCAGGATGATCGTCCAGATCGAGCGGGACATCACGGAGGCGAGGGCGATGGCGAGGACCAGCGTCGGCATCACCAGGAACCAGTCGGTGACGCGCATGATGACGGTGGCGTACCAGCCCTTGAAGTGTCCGGCCGTGATCCCGACGAGGGTGCCGATGGCGACCGAGAGGACCGCGGCGAGCAGCCCCACGGAGAGCGAGATGCGCGCGCCCCACACCAGGAGGCCGAGCAGGTCGCGCCCGAACTGGTCGGTCCCCAGCGGGAATTCGCCGCTCGGCGACTCCATCGGCTTGCCCGGCGCCTCGGTCACGCTCTGCGCGTCCGAGCCGACGAGCAGCGGCGCGAAGACCGCCGCGAGGGCGATCAGGACGAGCGCGGCGAGACCGAGGAGTCCGGCCTTGTGCGTGCGGTACTCGCGCCAGAAACGGGCGGCGGAGTGCCGCCTGCGCGTCCAGGCCAGCGACCGCGCGCTCTTCGGCGCGGCCGGCTCGGCCGGCGTGGTCGTCGGGGTGGGAGGTGCGGATTCGGTCGTCATCGGCCCACCCGGGGATCGAGCAGCGGATAGATCACGTCGGCCAGGGTGTTCATCAGGATCACCGCGGTGGAGAAGACGAAGAACAGCCCCTGCACCAGTGGCAGGTCGGGCACGCTCAGCGCCTGGTAGAAGAGCCCGCCGAGGCCCGGCCAGGAGAAGACGGTCTCGACCAGGATCGCGCCCGCCACGACCGTGCCGAGGTTGACGAACATGAGCGTGACGGTCGGCAGCATCGCGTTCGGGACGGCGTGCCGACGCCGTACGAGGTCGTCCCTGAGCCCCTTGGCGCGCGCGGTCGTCAGATAGTCGCTGCCCATCTCGTCGAGCAGCGAGGACCGCATGACGAGCAGGGTCTGCGCGTACCCGACGGCGACCAGAGTGATCACCGGGAGCACCATGTGGTGCGCGACGTCGACGACGTACGCGAAGCCGGTCTCGCCCCCGGACTCCAGGCCACCGGTCGGGAACATGCCGGGGATCGGCCCGATCCCGACCGCGAAGACGATGATCAGCAGCAGGCCCAGCCAGAACGACGGCACCGAGTAGAGCGTCAGGGCGAGCCCGGTGTTGAAACGGTCGCCGAGCCCGCCGTTGCGCCAGGCGGTGCGCGTGCCCAGCCAGATGCCGATGAGGGTGTAGAGGACGTACGCCGTTCCGGTGAGGAGCAGCGTCGCGGGCAGCGCGTCGGTGATCTTGTCCATGACGGGCGCGTGGAACTGGTACGACGTGCCGAAGTCGCCGCTCAGGACATTGCCGGTGTAGTCCCAGAACTGGGCCATGACCGGCTTGTCGAGGCCGAACTCCTTGCGCATCGCGGCCAGTTGCTCGGCCGAGACCCGCTTGCCGCCCGTCATCTGCTTGACGGGGTCGCCGGGGATCAGCCGGAACAGGAAGAAGCTGGTGACGAGCACGGCGAACAGCGACACGAGCGCGCCGCCGAGCTTGCCCGCCACATAGAGGAGGTAGGCGCGGGTGTTGCGGGCACGCGGCCCGCGGGCCGACGCCGGCCCGGCCTCGGCCGGGTCGCCGTCGGCCCCGGGACCCAGCGGGCCCTCGGTGTCGAGCAGAGCGGGATTGCTGTCAGCGGTCATGCGTTACTCGCGGTCCTCTGCGGTCGAACGGCGGCGCAGGGCGAACAGGACTCCGCCGCCCACGAGCACCACCGCGGCAGCGGCGATACCGATGATGACACCGGTCGAGCTGCCGTCCTTGGAGGAACTCTTCCCATCCGCGGGCACGGCGGACCACCAGCTCCAATATCCGTCCTGGCCGTAGATGTTCCCGGCGGCCGTCGGCATGGTGGTGATGGACTTGATCTGGTCGGTGCGATAGGCCTCGACGGCGTTCGGGTACGCGAGGACGTTCATGTAGCCCGAGTCGTACAGCCACGACTGCATCTGCTTGACGATGTCGGCCCGCTTGCCCGGGTCGTACTCGGCGAGCTGCTTGTCGTACAGCCCGTCGAACTTCTTGTCGCAGATGAAGTTGTCGGTGGCCGCGCTCTCCTTGGCCTTCACCGGCAGCGCGGCGCAGGTGTGGATGCCGAGCACGAAGTCGGGGTCGGGGTTGACGGACCACCCGTCGAAGGCGAGGTCGTACTCACCCGCGTACCAGGGCACGGACACGTCGTCGAGACAGTTGACCTTGAGCCCGATCCCGAGGTCCCCCCACCACTCCTTCAGGTACTTGCCGACGGCCTTGTCGTTCGGGTCGGTGGCGTGGCACAGGATGCGGAACTGGAGCGGCTTGCCGTCCTTGCCGACGCGCCGGCCGTTGTCGTCCTTCTGGTAGCCCGCCTCGTCGAGGAGCCGCACGGCCTTCTTCGGGTCGTACTTCATCTCCTGCGCGGCCGACGGCTTCCACGCGTACTCGGAGAAGCGCGGCGGAATGTACCCCGCGCCCTCGACGGCGTGCCCCTGGAACACCTTGTCGACGAGCGCCTCGCGGTCGACGGAGAGGAAGAGCGCCTGCCGGACCCTCTTGTCCAGGAGTGCCGGGTTGCCGTCGCCGAACTTCTTGCCGTCCCTGGTCTTGGCCCCCGGGTTCGTGGCCAGCGCGAAGAAGCGCCGCCCCGGACCCTCGTTGACCTTGATGTCGTCCTCGTTCTTCAGGGAGGCGGCCTGCGCCGGCGTGAGCGCGGGCTGCCCGGCGACGAACGACACCTCGCCCTTCCTGAGCGCGGAGACGGCCGCGTCCTGGTCCTTGTACGTCTTGAAGACCAGCTCGTCGAACTTGGCCGGACCACGCCAGAAGCTCTTGTTGGCCTTCAGCTTCACGTACTGGTCGACCTTGTAGTCCGTCAGGATGAACGGGCCGTTGCCGACGACGGGGAAGTCCTTGTCGTTGTTGAACTTCGAGATGTCGTCGACCTTCTCCCAGACGTGCCGGGGAACGATCGGCACGTCCAGCGAGGCCATGGTGGCCTGCGGCTTCTTGAGCTCGATGACCAGCTTGGTGGGGCTGGGCGCGGTCACCTTCCTGAAGTTGGTGACGAAGTTGGAGTTCGCGGTGGCGGTGCCCTCCTTGGACATCACCTTGTTGAACGTCCACGCGGCGTCCTCGGCCGTGGCGGGCTTCCCGTCCGACCACTTGGAGTCGTCCCGGATGGTGTACGTCCAGGTCAGCTTGTCCGCCGACGGCTTCCACGAGGTGGCGAAACCGGGGATCGCCTTGTTGTCCTTGGCGTCGTAGTTCGTCAGGTACTCGTACGTCAGCCGGTGCAGGCTGGTGCTGAGCAGCCGCTGGGCGAGGAACGGACTGAGCGAGTCGACGCTCTGCGCCACGGCGACGGTGAGGACCTTCTTGCCGCCGTCGTCCTTGGCCGCCGCCTGCTGGAGGCCCGGATTGAGCGGCGTGGCAAGACCGGCCGTAAGAGTGAACGCGGCGGCGCCACCGGCGAGCACGAGCCTCAGGCGGCGACGGGGACGGGACGGGCTTGCTCTGTCGGGAACTGCTGCTCTGCCGTGCTGATCTTGTGTGTCCATGGGTCGGTGACCTCGCGTCATCGCTCGCGCAGGGATGGCTGGTTGCACGCTGGTGGATCAAGAGACGTCAGCTGGTGGATGTGTGTCTACCAGCGCCAGTCTGCGCACGTCAACGGCGGGTGAACCCCATGTGGCCTGCGGAAACAACGAGTTGACCGTGATTTCATCCGCATTGGTCAAGACCAGTGAAGCGTGGCTGGTGAGGGGGTGATGGGTGGGGTTCCCGCGGCGTGGGGCCGTTCATGCCGATGGGCCCGCACCGGGGGTGGTGCGGGCCCACTGATGAGCTGAGGTGAACGTGTACCGCTATGGCTGCGACTGCTGCGACTGCTGCTCCGGCGGGGGAGGCGGAGTCTGCTGCGGCGCACCCGGCTGGAAGGGCGCACCGGGCTGGAAGGGTGCGCCGGGCTGCACGGGCTGGGGCGCCGGAGGTGCTTGAGGCGCCTGGCCGGGCTGAGCCTGTACGTGGCCGGGCTGACCCTGCGCCTGCGGGGGCGGGGCCTGCCACCCCTGGGGTGCCCCCGGCTGCTGAGGGTAGGGCTGCTGACCGGCGGGCGGCTGGGGCTGGGGCTGGGGAGCGTAGGGCTGGGGTTGCTGGCCGGGCTGGGGCTGGGGAGCGTACGGCTGGGGCTGCTGACCTGGCTGCGGCTGAGGGGCGTACGGCTGAGGCTGGGGCTGCGACTGCCCCTGTCCCCCGTACGGCTGAGCCGGGACACCCGCGGCCCCCTGCTGCCCCGGCATCGGCGGAGCCAGGTGCGGCGGCGGATTCCCGTCCGACGTCCACAGCCCCTGCTTCTGCTGCGCCCGCACGAAGTCCTCGGCGACCAGCGCGGAGAGGTTGAAGTACGCCTCCCGCACCTTCGGCCGCATCATGTCGAGGTCGACCTCGGCACCGGCGGCGAGGTGCTCGTCGAACGGAACCACGACGACACCCCGGCACCGCGTCTCGAAGTGCGACACGATGTCGTCGACCTTGATCATCTTCCCGGTCTCGCGCACACCGGAGATGACGGTGATGGACCGCGAGACGAGGTCCGCGTACCCGTGCGCGGACAGCCAGTCCAGCGTCGTCGACGCGCTGCTCGCCCCGTCCACGGACGGCGTGGAGATGATGATCAGCTGGTCGGCGAGGTCGAGCACCCCGCGCATGGCGCTGTAAAGGAGCCCCGTACCGGAGTCGGTCAGGATGATCGGGTACTGCTTCCCGAGCACGTCGATGGCGCGCCGGTAGTCCTCGTCGTTGAACGTGGTCGACACGGCCGGGTCCACGTCGTTGGCGATGATCTCGAGCCCGGACGGCGCCTGCGAGGTGAAGCGCCGGATGTCCATGTACGAGTGGATGTACGGGATCGCCTGGACGAGGTCACGGATGGTGGCCCCGGTCTCGCGCCGCACGCGGCGGCCGAGCGTACCGGCGTCGGGGTTGGCGTCGATGGCGAGGATCTTGTCCTGCCGCTCGGTGGCGAGGGTGGCGCCGAGGGCGGTGGTGGTCGTCGTCTTGCCGACACCGCCCTTGAGGCTGATGACGGCGATCCGGTAGCAGGAGAGGACGGGCGTCCGGATCAGCTCCAGCTTCCGCTGCCGCTCGGCCTCTTCCTTCTTGCCGCCCAGCTTGAACCGCGATCCGCCGCCCGCGGGCCGACTGCTCTTGGTTTTCGGCTTGTTGTTGCGCAGCAGCCGGTCGGACGACAGCTCGACGGCGGCGGTGTAGCCGAGCGGGGCGCCGGGGTTGGTGCGCTCCCGCTGATCGTGCTGGACGGCCTGCGGCCAGGCGGCGCCGGTGCGGGGGTCGACGGGAGGTTGCGTTTCTTGGGGGGCGTGGGGTGGCTGGGGCTGGGGGTGGGGGTGCGGGTGTGACTGTGACGGCTGCTGCTGTTGTTGTTGCTGCTGCTGCGGGAAGCCGTAGCCGCTGGCTTGGGCGGGGGGCTGGGTTTGCGGCTGGGGCTGGGGGTGGGGCTGGGGAGCTTGCGGCTGAGGGGCCTGATACGGCTGCGGCTGCGGTTGGGCCTGCGGCTGCTGTGCCTGGTGCGGCTGCTGGGGCTGAACAGGCTGCTGTCCAGGGAAGGGCTGCTGCCCCTGCGGTGCGGGCGGCTGCGGGAACCCGTAACTGCCGCCCTGTACAGGCGGGTTGGGCGCGACAGGGGTCGGTGCCGGTGCCGGTGCCGGAGCGGAGTTCTGAGCGGGCGGCGGCGGGGTGGACGCGAAGGGCGCGCCGGGTGCGGGGGCAGGGGCGGGCTGTGGGAACCCGTACCCCCCCTGCGGAGCCTCGGGCGTCGGAGGGACCGGCGCGACGGGAGCGGTCCAGGCACCCGGCGCGGGCTGCGGAGCCTGAGCCTGTACGGGCTCGGGTGCGGGCGGCGCGGGCTGTACCGGCTGCGCAGGGGCGGCCGGAGCGGGCTGGGACGCGGGCCACTGCGGCGCCGAGGTCGGAGCCGCGGGCTGGAACGCGGGCGGCAACGGCGGGAGCCCGCCCTGCGGCGAGGGTGGCGGGGGAGTCCACGAGGGCGGCACGGAATCCTGTACGGGGACGTCGCCCGCGGCGGGCGCGGCGTCCTGAGGCCCGGCGTCGGCGGCTACGGTCCCGGAGTCAGCGTCATCCGCGTCACCGTCACCCGCGCCCCGTCCCTCGTCGAGCCCGTCCGGACCGTCCACGTCACCGACGGACGTACCGTCTTCGACGACACCTCCAGAGTCGGACGTGTCTGCGACCTCAGCCGTGTCTACGACGTCAGCCGTGTCTACGACGTCAGCCGTGTCTACGACGTTAGCCGTGTCTGCGACCTCGGACGCCTCCGCGGCGGCGGCACGCTCCTCGATCTCCTGCTTGAGGGCGCGAGCGGAGAACCGCATGGTGGCGCCACTCTCAAGATCACCGCTCCCGAAGCTCTCGTCGGCGTCACGCGCAGTCTCATTCTCAGGAACGCTGGCTTCGGCTTCGGCTTCGGCTTCCGCTTCGCCTTCGCCTCCGGGCTCGGTTTCGGACTCGACCTCACCCTTGGCCGCGGCCAAGGCATCGACCTCCTCCTTCGGCACGACGCCCGTCACGTGCACCGAGGCGGCAGGCCCGGCCAGGGCCCCGCTCCAGTCGGAGGCACCGCCACCGGAAGCCACCGGCGGCACGACGGGCGGCGCGGGCGCCGCGGCGGAGACAGCTTCCTCCGCAACCTCGGACTCCGGAGCCGCAGGCTGAAACCCACCCCCCACCGGCAGCTTCGGAAGGGCACTGGGCACACCGGCCGAAGGCGGATTCACCGGCGCCGGTGGAGCCGGAGGAGCGGAGAAGGACGGCATGACGGGGGGCAGAGGCGCGGCGGCACCCGCCCCGGAGCCCACGGCACCGGACTCCGCGGAACCGGACTCCGCCGAACCAGAGTCGGACGCACCGGAGCCGGACACACCAGAGTCGGACGCTGAAGAAGCGGGCGGCGTCAACGAAACAGGCGGCGTCAACGAGACAGGCGGAGTCGTCGGAGCAGGCGGAGAGGAGACGGGCGGCACGGAAGGCGTCTCGCCCGCACTCCCCGAAGCGTTCTGCGTGTACCAGGCGGGCGGCGCATAGTCGATGGTGAACTCGCCCGTCGTCTCGGCAGCGGACTCCGCGTCGGACTGATCATCGGCGGGTGAGTCCCAGCCCCCGCGGATCTCGTCCCGATCGCTGTTCACAATGCCTCCTGGTGTGGTCGAGCACCCTCGTGCCGTGGTGGGGGGCGACCGTTCCTGTCGTCCGATCCGCCTGGCTCTCCCCGTTGAGGGACGCGCCGACCCGCTCACGGGTTCTGGCGTCGTGCCCTGTCCCAGCCTAATCACCAAAACCACGAGCACGGCAGGGCAGTCCACCCCACCCATGCTGTCCATTGCGTCACGCTGCGCCCAGAGACGATCGGCGTACACCAAACCGTGCCGGACAAAAGCCCCAACATCTGACACCGCACACCGAATTACCCGACTCAGGTCGACTCAGTCCATCCGCCGAGCGGTACCCAACAATCCGGTCTCGACGTCGGTGGCCTGCGTCATCACGCCCACGAGCCGCGCCTGCCGGACGAGCCGGGGCGCGACGGGACTCAAGTGGGGCAACACGGTCAGCACCGACTGCCACGGCCCGGCCGCGACCCGCCCCCGAGGCGGCCTGCTCGATGTCCGCAGGATCGGTCTCCAACTGCGCGTCCTGAATGCCGAGTTCGGTGGTGATGGCGTCGAGCCCGCCGTATTTGACGGCGAGTTCGTCCATGCTCGGCGTACGTCCCGAAGCAGAAGGAAGGGGCAAGCACGGCTAGGCGATCCACTGGATAGTGAACCCGGTGGACAGTGAACCCGGGCCGGTGCACGGCGCAGCCGGGGTGGGGTGGACGCCCGTGGGAGGCGTCCCCCCTTCTGCGCGGGGCCCGTGGGCTTCCGCGCGGGACCCATGGAGAGGCCTGACGTCACTCGGCCGTCGTGACCCCGCCATTGCGCACGGAAGGCTCCAGGTCGAACTCCCCGTCCCGGGCGCCGAGGACGAACGCGTCCCACTCCGCCTTCGTGTAGCGCAGCACCGTCTCCGGGTCCAGCGACGACCGCATGGCCACGGCGCCCTCGGGCAGGTTCGCGATCTCCACCCGCTCCTCGTGCTCCTCGGTGCCCGGCGCGCCGTGCCACTCGACACCGGAGATGTCGAGGGCGTAGAGCTCTTCCTTCTCGCGCTCCTTGCGAGCCTTTTCCTGCGCCTCGGTGTCGGATGCGTCGGTCATGGCGGAGGGTCCCTTCACAACGTACGAAAGAGCGGTGAACCCACCCTACTTGCGGGCTCCTTCGCTGTTCAGCGGTTGGGAAGGCTCGTAGGGACGCCCGCTCGTCCACCGGCCGACGATGAAGCGCACGCCCACGTCACGGGAGAACGGCAGGAGTTCGGTGAGGCTTCCCAGTGGGTTGCCGCTGGATGGGGAGACCAGCCCCTTCACCCAGCCTCCCTCAGTGACAAGAGCAAGCAGCGCGGCACGATCAGGCTCAAGGGAGATCGCCTCGAACCCCCGGATGTGGTGTACGAGCGCGGCCGGACCTTCCTCGCGACACCCAGTGTCACGAGTGTCACGCAGCGGAAGGGCGACGGCCCGCACCGACTGGTGAGGGAAGGATTCGAGAGCAGCGGCTGACGGCGACCGGGGTGAAGCGCCCGCACGGCGACTGGTAACCTGTGTAACGACCGTCAGTCTGCGTATCCCCGGACACCGCAAGGTTCCGGACCGGAATCGCAAGGATCCGGGCCCCCAGGGGCCCGTCCCGACGGCCCATCCCGGCCTCCCGAGTCCCGTAAGCCCCCCTGAGACGTAGACCAGGGGCACTCGGAGGCACTCGAAGACATCACGAGGAGTACGCGTGTCGCTCGACGCCGCTACGAAGAAGCAGATCATGACCGAGTTCGGCCAGAAGGAGGGCGACACCGGCTCCCCCGAGGTTCAGGTGGCGCTGCTCTCTCGCCGCATCTCGGACCTGACCGAGCACCTCAAGACCCACAAGCACGACCACCACTCGCGTCGTGGTCTGCTGATCCTGGTCGGTCAGCGCCGCCGTCTGCTGCAGTACCTGGCCAAGAAGGACATCCAGCGCTTCCGTGCCCTGGTTGACCGTCTGGGCATCCGCCGTGGTGCGGCGGGCGCGAAGTAAGACGTCGTGAAGGGAGCGGTTCCCACTCGAAGGGGGCCGCTCCCTTTGCTGTACATGCGCGGTGTCACCGACGGTTTGTAGTCTGGTGACGTACGCACGTCCTCGGGGGCTCGTGACAGAGCCCGCGAAGACGCCAAGCACCACCCCGACGAGGGAGAGGCGCACCTAGCCGCCGCCGGTCCTCGGTAGTGGCGCCCGGGACATCCCGGGTGCTTCGATCGAAGACCGGCCCGCACGAATGGCGCGCTTCTCCACCCCGTCCCGGTCCACGCAGGACGCATGGACGTACGGGACACCGTCCCCGGGCCACACGGGCCCAGGGGCGAGAAGACGAAACGTAGACACGTAGGAGAACAGTGGAGAACGAGACCCACTACGCCGAGGCCGTCATCGACAACGGCACGTTCGGCACCCGCACCATCCGCTTCGAGACGGGCCGCCTGGCCAAGCAGGCCGCCGGCTCCGCCGTCGCGTACCTGGACGACGACACCATGGTGCTGTCGGCCACCTCCGCTTCCAAGCGGCCCAAGGACAACCTCGACTTCTTCCCCCTGACGGTGGACGTCGAGGAGCGGCAGTACGCCGCAGGCAAGATCCCCGGATCGTTCTTCCGCCGTGAGGGCCGCCCCTCCGAGGACGCGGTCCTGACCTGCCGCCTGATCGACCGCCCGCTGCGTCCTTCCTTCAAGAAGGGCCTGCGCAACGAGATCCAGATCGTCGAGACGATCATGGCGCTCAACCCCGACCACCTGTACGACGTGGTCGCGATCAACGCCGCCTCCTGCTCCACGCAGCTGGCCGGCCTGCCCTTCTCGGGCCCGATCGGCGGCACGCGCGTGGCGCTCATCAAGGGCCAGTGGGTCGCCTTCCCGACGCACACCGAGCTCGAGGACGCCGTCTTCGACATGGTCGTCGCCGGTCGCGTCCTCGAGGACGGCGACGTCGCGATCATGATGGTCGAGGCCGAGGCCACCGAGAAGACCATCCAGCTGGTGAAGGACGGCGCCGAGGCCCCGACCGAAGAGGTCGTCGCCGCCGGTCTGGAAGCCGCGAAGCCCTTCATCAAGGCGCTCTGCAAGGCCCAGTCGGACCTCGCCGCCAAGGCCGCCAAGCCCACCGGCGAGTTCCCGGTCTTCCTGGACTACGAGGACGACGTCCTCGAGGCCCTGACCGCCGCCGTCAAGACCGAGCTCGCCCAGGCGCTCACCATCGCCGGCAAGCAGGAGCGCGAGACGGAGCTCGACCGCATCAAGGAGATCGCGGCCGAGAAGCTCCTCCCGGCCTTCGAGGGCCGCGAGAAGGAGATCTCCGGTGCCTACCGCGCGCTGACCAAGAAGCTGGTCCGCGAGCGCGTCATCAAGGACAAGGTCCGCATCGACGGCCGTGGCGTCACGGACATCCGTACGCTCGCCGCCGAGGTCGAGGCCATCCCGCGCGTGCACGGTTCGGCGCTGTTCGAGCGTGGCGAGACCCAGATCCTGGGCGTCACCACCCTCAACATGCTCCGCATGGAGCAGCAGCTCGACACCCTCTCCCCGGTGACGCGCAAGCGCTACATGCACAACTACAACTTCCCGCCGTACTCGGTCGGCGAGACCGGCCGCGTCGGTTCGCCCAAGCGCCGCGAGATCGGCCACGGCGCGCTCGCCGAGCGCGCGATCGTGCCGGTGCTGCCCTCGCGCGAGGACTTCCCGTACGCGATCCGCCAGGTCTCCGAGGCCCTCGGTTCCAACGGCTCGACGTCCATGGGCTCGGTCTGCGCCTCGACGATGTCGCTGCTGAACGCCGGTGTGCCGCTGAAGGCCGCCGTCGCCGGCATCGCCATGGGCCTGATCTCCGAGGAGATCGACGGCCAGACGCACTACGTCGCCCTCACCGACATCCTCGGTGCGGAGGACGCGTTCGGCGACATGGACTTCAAGGTCGCCGGTACGAAGCAGTTCGTGACCGCGCTCCAGCTCGACACCAAGCTCGACGGCATCCCCGCCTCGGTCCTGGCCGCCGCGCTGAAGCAGGCCCGTGACGCGCGTCTGCACATCCTCGACGTGATGAACGAGGCGATCGACGTTCCGGACGAGATGTCCCCGAACGCGCCGCGCATCATCACCGTCAAGATCCCGGTGGACAAGATCGGTGAGGTCATCGGCCCCAAGGGCAAGATGATCAACCAGATCCAGGAGGACACCGGCGCCGACATCACGATCGAGGACGACGGCACCATCTACATCGGTGCCGCCCAGGGCTCGCAGGCCGAGGCCGCCCGCGCCACGATCAACGGCATCGCCAACCCGACCATGCCGGAGGTCGGCGAGCGCTACCTGGGCACCGTCGTGAAGACGACGACCTTCGGCGCGTTCGTCTCGCTCATGCCGGGCAAGGACGGTCTGCTGCACATCTCGCAGATCCGCAAGCTCGCCGGCGGCAAGCGCGTGGAGAACGTCGAGGACGTCGTCGGCGTGGGCCAGAAGGTCCAGGTCGAGATCGCCGAGATCGACTCCCGCGGCAAGCTGTCCCTCATCCCCGTCATCGAGGGTGAAGAGGACGACGACAAGAAGGACGACACCGACAAGTGACGTCGCGTAGCACCACGACGACGGCCCGCACCTCCTCGGAGGCGCGGGCCGTCGCCCGTACCCAAACCCTGATCAAGGGCGAGCACGGCATCGGCACCGTCCGCAGGACGACCCTCCCCGGCGGCCTGCGCGTCGTCACGGAGACCCTGCCCTCCGTGCGCTCGGCGACCTTCGGCATCTGGGCCAACGTCGGCTCGCGCGACGAGACCCCGTCCCTGAACGGCGCCACGCACTACCTCGAGCACCTCCTCTTCAAGGGCACCAAGAAGCGCAGCGCCCTCGACATCTCGGCCGCGCTCGACGCGGTCGGCGGCGAGATGAACGCCTTCACGGCGAAGGAGTACACGTGCTACTACGCGCGCGTGCTCGACACCGATCTCCCTCTCGCCATCGATGTCGTCTGCGACATGCTGACGGGCTCCCTCATCCTTCAGGAGGACGTCGACGCCGAGCGCGGCGTCATCCTCGAAGAGATCGCGATGACCGAGGACGACCCGGGCGACTGCGTGCACGACCTGTTCGCGCACACGATGCTCGGCGACACGCCCCTGGGCCGTCCGGTCCTCGGCACGGTCGACACGATCAACGCCCTCAACGCCGACCGCATCCGCCGCTTCTACAAGAAGCACTACGACCCGACCAACCTGGTGGTCGCGGCCGCGGGCAATGTGGATCACCACAAGGTCGTACGCCAGGTCCGCGCCGCCTTCGAGAAGGCCGGCGCGCTCCACCGCACCGACGCGACCCCGATGGTCCCGCGCCAGGGCTCCCGCGCCCTGCGCACGGCGGGCCGCGTCGAGGTCGTCAACCGCAAGACCGAGCAGGCCCACGTCATCCTCGGCATGCCGGGCCTGGCCCGCACCGACGAGCGCCGCTGGGCCCTCGGCGTCCTGAACACCGCCCTCGGCGGCGGCATGTCGTCCCGCCTCTTCCAGGAGGTCCGCGAGAAGCGCGGCCTGGCCTACAGCGTGTACTCGTACACGTCGGGCTTCGCCGACACCGGCCTCTTCGGGGTGTACGCGGGCTGCCGCCCGAGCCAGGTGCACGACGTCCTGAAGATCTGCCGCGACGAGCTCGACCAGGTCGCGCAGCACGGACTGAGCGACGACGAGATCGGCCGCGCCATCGGCCAGCTCGCGGGCTCCACCGTCCTCGGCCTCGAGGACACCGGCGCCCTGATGAACCGCATCGGCAAGAGCGAGCTCTGCTGGGGCGAGCACATGTCGGTCGACGACATGCTGGCCAGGATCTCCGCGGTCACCCCCGACGAGGTGCGCGAAGTGGCCCGCGACGTGCTCGGCCACCGTCCGTCCCTGTCGGCCATCGGCCCGCTCAAGGACAAGCAGGCGGCCCGCCTCCACGAAGCGGTCGCATAGCCGCGTGAGGGCCCAACTCCCGTAAGGATTGAAGGACATGAGCAAGCTGCGCGTGGCGGTCATCGGCGCCAGGGGCCGCATCGGCTCCGAGGCCGTGAAGGCCGTCGAGGCCGCCGACGACATGGAACTGGTCGCCGCACTCGGCCGCGGCGACGAACTGGAGTCACTGGCGGACGCCGGCGCCCAGGTCGCGGTCGAGCTGACCCATCCCGACTCGGTGATGGCCAACCTCGACTTCTGCGTACGGCACGGCATCCATGCCGTCGTCGGCACGACGGGCTGGACCGACGAGCGCCTCGCGCGGCTGCGCACGTCGCTCGATGCGTCCCCGGAGACGGGCGTGCTCATCGCCCCGAACTTCTCCATCGGCGCGGTCCTCACCATGAAGTTCGCGCAGATCGCGGCGCCCTACTTCGAGTCCGTCGAGGTCGTCGAGCTGCACCACCCGAACAAGGCGGACGCTCCCAGCGGCACCGCCACGCGCACCGCCCAGCTCATCGCCGAGGCGCGTCGGGCTGCGGGCAGCGCCCCGCAGCCCGACGCCACGACGACGGCCCTGGACGGCGCCCGCGGCGCGGACGTGGACGGCGTGCCGGTGCACTCCGTGCGCCTGCGCGGCCTCCTCGCCCACCAGGAGGTCCTGCTCGGCGGGGAGGGCGAGACCCTGACCGTGCGCCACGACTCGCTGCACCACAGCAGCTTCATGCCGGGCATCCTGCTCGGCGCGCGCCGCGTGGTGAGCACGCCGGGCCTGACGTTCGGCCTGGAACACTTCCTGGACCTCGGCTGACCCGGGAAGCGGACCCCCCATGCGAGCGAAGATCACTTACGCCGTCACGGCTGCCGTCCTGGTCGTCTATTTCGTCCTGGTCGGCAGCCGCGGCGTGCTCCTGATACAGCACGGCACCGTGCTCACCGTCACCTTCGGTGTCGCGGTGCTGATCCTGCCGGTCATCGGCGTCTGGTTCCTCTGGAAGAACACGCAGTTCGTCCAGCGCGCCAACCGCCTCGCGGCCGAGCTGGAGGCCGAAGGCGGCCTGCCCGTGGACGAGTTGAAGCGGACTCCCGGCGGCCGTATCGACCGCGACTCGGCCGACGAGGTCTTCGCCCGGCGCAAGGCCGAGACCGAGGACTCGCCGGACGACTGGCGCTGCTGGTTCCGGCTGGCCGTGGCCTACCACGACGCCCGGGACACCCCCCGCGCGCGGCAGGCCATGCAGCGGGCCATCGCGCTGCACGCGGGCCGGCCGGTGAACGTCTAGAAGCGTTTCAGGCGGTGGGCCGGTACGTGTCGGCCCACACCTCGATGGAGTCGGCCGCGCGGTTGAACGCCTCGTGCCGCGTGAGGAAGTCCGCGTTGCGGTCGGTCAGCAACGCCTGCGACCCGCCGCCCCGCGCCTCCTGATCACGGCGTACGAGGATGAGCGCCTGCCCCTGTACCGTCCGGGGCAGCCCCATCCAGCGCACCGGCTGCTGCGCGGTCCGCACGGACGAAATCTGTGCCCACGCGATCGTCTGCGTCGTCAGGAAGCCGACCCTGCGCAGCCCGCGGGCGCTCACCCAGGTGCCCATGCGCAGCAGCCGCAGGGCGGCGACGATGACGAGGACGGCGAGGCCCGCGCAGACCGCGGCGCCCGCGAGGGACCCCGCGAACGCGATGATCACCGCGGCGAAGAGGACGAACGAGGCGAGCAGCAGCAGAAGCGCGGAAGCCCCGACCCGCCAGGGGCCGGGGCGGTAGGGCCGCCGCCACTGATCGCGGTCGTCGAAGGGCAGCGCGGCGTCGTCCGCCACGTCGTCGAAAGCGTGGTCCACGGTCAGGAAGGGCAGGGGCACGGGCTGATCCTCACTCGATCCACACATGGGCTGTGCCCGGTGAGGCTATCGAGCCGTGTCCCCTGCTACCACCCTTGGGGGCCCGGACGAGTCAGGGCCGGACGGGGGAAGACACGCGCTCCGGTCAGCGTCCCTCGGAGGCTTCGGACTGCTGGTGGTGCGCGGGTGACTGGTCGGCCGACATCGCGGGCATCCCGAAGAGCAGGGATCCCACCAGACCGGCCACCACGGTGAGGCCGATGAGCGTGCGGCCCATGATCTGACTGGCCGACGCGCGCTCTCGGGGCGGGGGAGTGACGTTACTGCGGAACTTCTCGGCTTCGGCGATGAAGGCGAACGGGACGGGCTCTCGCCGACGGAACATGGGGTGCGCTTCTCCTCACGGGTCTCGAACGGAGCTCTGTGAACTCTGTTACTTGGATAGACGCGTGAATCGCCCAAAAGGTGCCCTGTTTCGGCAAATTAGTCGAAGAATGTCGCGACGGGTCACCGAACGGCCGATTGTCAGTGCCGGGCCATAGAGTGGACGCCGCCCGAGTGATGCACCTGGAAGGACCCCGCCAGTGAGCGAGACCCCCACCGAAGACCTCAAGCCCAGCTTCCGCAGCGAGGTCACCGTCGAGCTGGTGAAGCACGCCGCCACCGACTCCGACGTCCTGTGGGCCGCCCGAGTCTCCACGGCGGGCGAGCAGTCCCTCGAGGAGCTCCAGAAGGACCCGGAGCGCTCGAAGGGCCTGATCAACTACTTGATGCGGGACCGCCACGGCAGCCCCTTCGAGCACAACTCGATGACCTTCTTCATCAGCGCCCCCATCTTCGTCTTCCGCGAGTTCATGCGGCACCGCGTCGGCTGGTCGTACAACGAGGAATCGGGCAGGTACAGGGAGCTGCAGCCCGTCTTCTACGTGCCCGGGGAGTCCCGCAAGCTCGTCCAGGAAGGCCGCCCCGGCAAGTACGTCTTCGTCGAGGGCACCCAGGCCCAGCAGGAGCTCACGGGCCGCGTCATGGAGGACTCCTACCGCCAGGCGTACGAGGCGTACCAGGAGATGCTGGCCGCCGGCGTCGCCCGCGAGGTCGCCCGCGCCGTGCTCCCGGTAGGCCTCTTCTCCTCGATGTACGCGACGTGCAACGCCCGTTCGCTGATGCACTTCCTCGGCCTGCGCACGCAGCACGAGCTCGCGAAGGTCCCCTCGTTCCCGCAGCGCGAGATCGAGATGGTCGGCGAGCTCATGGAGCAGCAGTGGGCGGAACTGATGCCTCTCACCCATGCGGCCTTCAACAAGAACGGACGTGTGGCGCCGTAAGGCACTGATGTGCGGATGGGCCGAGCGAAGTGTCCGTATTGCGGCACTTCGTGAAGTTCATCTAGCCTGATCAAACGGACCCGGCACTGCTTGAACCCCCGAGCAGGCAGTGCCGGGCTCCACACTTGTCAGGTCCGCACACATCCCCCGAGGGGCGACCCCGCGCTGAGCAGCGAGTAGCGTGTTACCCATGGCTCCGACCTCCACTCCGCAGACCCCCTTCGGGAGGGTCCTCACCGCCATGGTCACGCCCTTCACGGCGGACGGCGCACTTGACCTCGACGGCGCGCAGCAGCTCGCCGCCCACCTGGTGGACGCAGGCAATGACGGCCTCGTCATCAACGGCACCACCGGTGAGTCCCCGACCGTCAGTGACGCGGAGAAAAACGATCTCGTACGAGCCGTACTGGACGCCGTCGGAGACCGCGCCCACATCGTCGCGGGCGTCGGCACGAACGACACCCGCCACAGCATCGAGCTCGCCCGCGCCGCCGAGCAGTCCGGCGCCCACGGCCTCCTGACCGTCACGCCGTACTACAACAAGCCCCCTCAGGAGGGCCTGTTCCGGCACTTCACGGCGATCGCCGACAGCACCGAGCTGCCGGTCATGCTCTACGACATCCCGGGCCGCAGCGGCGTACCGATCAACACCGAGACGATCGTCCGCCTCGCCGAGCACCCGCGGATCGTCGCCAACAAGGACGCCAAGGGCGACCTCGGCCGCGCCAGCTGGGCCATCGCCCGCTCCGACCTGGCCTGGTACTCCGGCGACGACATGCTGAACCTGCCGCTCCTGTCCGTCGGCGCGTGCGGCTTCGTCTCCGTCGTCGGCCACGTCGTCACCCCGGAACTGCGCGCCATGCTCGAGGCACACCTCTCGGGCGACGTGCAGAAGGCCACGGAGATCCACCAGAAGCTGCTCCCGGTCTTCACGGGCATGTTCCGCACCCAGGGCGTGATCACGACCAAGGCGGCGCTGGCCCTCCAGGGGCGCCCCGCGGGCCCGCTCCGCCTGCCGATGGTGGAGCTGTCGCCCGAGGAGACGCACCAGCTCAAGATCGATCTCGCCGCCGGCGGGGTACAGCTGTAACCACAGACTTCACAACTGAATAAGCGAGACCGCGGGCGCGGCACGAGCTGTCGGCCGCCCGCACCCCACACAACAACTGCTATTGCACGAACGTCATGCGCGCCACGTGCCCCGGAGGTACGTGGCGTGCGTGGTGAGGAGAGTCTTTTGAGTCATCCGCATCCTGAACTCGGCGCTCCCCCGAAGCTCCCGAAGGGCGGCCTGCGGGTCACCCCGCTGGGCGGCCTCGGCGAGATCGGCCGCAACATGACCGTCTTCGAGTTCAACGGTCGTCTGTTGATCGTCGACTGCGGAGTGCTCTTCCCCGAGGAGGAGCAGCCCGGAATCGACCTGATTCTGCCGGACTTCACGTCCATCAGGGACCGCCTCGACGACATCGAGGGCATCGTGCTCACGCACGGCCACGAGGACCACATCGGCGGCGTCCCCTATCTCCTGCGCGAGAAGCCGGACATCCCGCTGATCGGCTCCAAGCTGACGCTGGCCCTCATCGAGGCGAAGCTCCAGGAGCACCGCATCCGGCCGTACACGCTCGAGGTCGTCGAGGGCGACCGCGAGGCGCTCGGCCCGTTCGACTGCGAGTTCGTCGCGGTCAACCACTCCATCCCGGACGCCCTGGCCGTCGCCATCCGCACCCCCGCGGGCATGGCGGTCGCCACCGGCGACTTCAAGATGGACCAGCTGCCGATGGACGGCCGCCTGACCGACCTGCACGCGTTCGCCCGGCTGAGCGAGGAAGGCATCGACCTCCTCCTCTCGGACTCCACGAACGCCGAGGTCCCGGGCTTCGTGCCGCCCGAGCGCGACATCTCGAACGTGATCCGAGGCGTCTTCGCCGGCGCCCAGAAGCGCATCATCGTCGCGAGCTTCGCCAGCCATGTGCACCGCATCCAGCAGATCCTGGACGCCGCACACGAGTACGGCCGCCGGGTCGCCTTCGTCGGCCGCTCGATGGTCCGCAACATGGGCATCGCCCGCGACCTCGGCTACCTCCGCGTGCCCGCGGGCCTGGTCGTCGACGTCAAGACGCTCGACGACCTGCCCGACAGCGAGGTCGTGCTCGTCTGCACGGGTTCCCAGGGCGAGCCCATGGCCGCGCTCTCCCGCATGGCCAACCGCGACCACCAGATCCGCATCGTCCAGGGCGACACCGTGATCCTGGCGTCGTCGCTCATCCCGGGCAACGAGAACGCGGTCTACCGCGTGATCAACGGCCTGACCCGCTGGGGCGCGAACGTCGTCCACAAGGGCAACGCGAAGGTGCACGTCTCCGGCCACGCGTCGGCCGGCGAGCTGCTGTACTTCTACAACATCTGCAAGCCCAAGAACCTGATGCCGGTCCACGGCGAATGGCGCCACCTGCGCGCCAACGCCGAGCTCGGCGCCCTCACCGGCGTCCCGCACGACCGGATCGTGATCGCCGAGGACGGCGTCGTCGTCGACCTCGTCGAGGGCAAGGCGAAGATCGTCGGCAAGGTGCAGGCGGGATACGTCTACGTGGACGGCCTCTCCGTGGGCGACGTCGGCGAGCCCGCCCTGAAGGACCGCAAGATCCTCGGCGACGAGGGCATCATCTCGGTCTTCGTGGTGGTGGACTCCAGCACCGGCAAGATCACCAGCGGCCCGACCATCCAGGCGCGCGGCTCCGGCATCGAGGACTCGGCGTTCAGTGCCGTCATGCCCCGGATCCAGGAAGTCCTGGACAAGTCGGCCCAGGACGGTGTCGTCGAACCCCACCAGCTGCAGCAGCTCATCCGCCGCACGCTGGGCAAATGGGTCTCGGACAACTACCGCCGACGCCCGATGATCCTGCCCGTGGTCGTCGAGGTCTGACCCCCTCGACTGCACGAGCTCCGGAGCGGGGCGCCTCGATTTGCATCGGGGCGCCCCGCTCCGTTAGGTTTACGGCTCCGCCAGCGAGGGAAGCCCCGAGCACTCACGTGCCTGGGACCGACCCGAACGGGGCGGGAATTCCGACTCAGAACTTCTGATAAAGTCGGAGCCGCCGGAAAGGGAAACGCGAAAGCCGAAAGGCCGGAGCGGGAACCGGAAAGGCACCGAGGAAGTCGGACACGAAAGAGTCTGATAGAGTCGGAA
>NZ_JBVJPW010000020.1:0-155635 GCF_055609205.1 Streptomyces sp. NPDC036815
CGCCTCCTGCAGACCGTGGTGGCCGTCGCCGCCGAGAAGAACTCCACCCTCGTCCTGCCCTTCCCCGTCGAACTCCTCCGCTTCCTGGAACGGGCCCAGCAGGCGCCGCCCGCGAAGCTGCCGGAATCCGGTGCGCGGGGCGCGGAAGCGGGGGGTCCGGAGCCCTCCGGAGGGGCGAGAACCGGACAGGACTAGTCCTCACAGGCTGACGATCCTTCCTCGCGCGCGGTGTTTGCAGAGGGAACCGACGTGGCGGGACCTGCCCGCCCGACGCACAGGGGGCGCGCGATCGTTCCCACGTGCGCGTCCGGAAGTAGACCTTGTGTGCGACCTGAGGGCATCGGGATAGTGGGCCGGGCCAAATTGGCATGGACGCGGCTTCTTCAGCGTGGCGACTCCGTGCCGCGTAAGCCTTGCGGTCCGTCAGGCCCCCACGCCGGACGGACCGTTCCCCCCACAGGAGGTCGTGAGCTTTGAAGCACCGACGCATACCCAAGCGCCGTGCCGCCGTGGCAGGCGCGGGCATCGCCGCGCTGGTCGCCGCGGGAATCACCTTCCAGAGTGCGAACGCGAGCGAGAACTCCCCGGCCCCCACGCCGGACACCCTCTCCGTGGCGAAGGCCGGAAAGCTCGCCTCGGCCCTCGGCAAGGACCTCGGCGCGGACGCCGCGGGAACGTACTACGACGCCAAGGCCAGGTCCCTCGTCGTGAACGTGCTGAACAAGAGCGCGGCGGACGCGGTCGAGTCGGCGGGCGGCAGGGCGAGAATCGTCGAGAACTCCCTGGCCGAGCTGAAGAGCGCTCGCGCCACGCTCGACGACAGGGCCGCCGTCCCCGGCACCTCGTGGGCGATGGACCCGGCGACCAACAAGGTGGTCGTCACGGCGGACCGCACGGTCGAGGGCGCCGCGCTCGACAAGGTCGGCGCGGTCGTGAAGAAGCTCGGCGGCAAGGCCGAACTCAAGCGGAGCAAGGGCGAGTACAAGGCCTTCATCGCCGGCGGCGACGCGATCTGGGGGAGCGGCTCGCGCTGCTCGCTCGGCTTCAACGTCGTCAAGGGCGGCGAGCCGTACTTCCTGACGGCCGGCCACTGCGGCAACGCGGTGAAGAGCTGGTCCGACGCGCAGGGCGGCGGTGAGATCGGCACCACGCAGGAGTCGAGCTTCCCCGACAACGACTACGCCCTGGTGAAGTACACGGCCGACACCCCGCACCCCAGCGAGGTGAACCTCTACGGCGGCACCCAGGCGATCAGCAAGGCCGGGGACGCCACGGTCGGCCAGAAGGTGACGCGCAGCGGCAGCACCACCCAGGTCCACGACGGTGAGGTCACCGCGCTCGACGCCACGGTGAACTACCAGGAGGGCCAGGTGCACGGCCTGATCCAGACCACGGTCTGCGCCGAGCCCGGCGACAGCGGCGGCGCGCTCTTCGCCGGCGACACCGCGCTGGGGCTGACCTCGGGCGGCAGCGGCGACTGCTCCGCGGGCGGCGAGACGTTCTTCCAGCCGGTGCCGGAGGCCCTGTCGGCCTACGGTGCGGAAATCGGCTGAGCCCGACCGGAAACCTCCGCCCCGCCCCCGCGAAACGCGGGGGCGGGGCTTTTTCCCGGGGCGCGCCCAGGCAGGACCTTCGACCTGCCCCGCGAGGCCCTTTTCCGGCGCTCCGACCGCTCGTACGGGTGTCGAATCGAGGTGGCACGGAAAAAGGTCTCATCGAAGGAGAACCTGTCATGCAGGCCAAGGAGATGGTGGACGGACTGGTGGCGAGGGCGCTCGTCGCGCTCGACCGTTTCGAGGCGTACGACCAGGAGCGTGTCGACCACATCGTCACGAAGGCCTCGCTGGCCGCCCTGGGCCGGCACGGGGAGCTGGCGCGGCAGGCGGTCGAGGAGACCGGCCGCGGCCTCTTCGAGGACAAGGCCGTCAAGAACCTCTTCGCCTGCGAGCACGTCGTCAACGCGATGCGCGGCCTGAAGACCGCGGGTGTCGTCTCCCGCGACGAGCTGAACGGCGTCACCGAGATCGCCGAACCGGTCGGCGTCGTCTGCGCGATGACCCCGGTGACCAACCCGACCTCGACCACCGTCTTCAAGGCGCTCATCGCCCTGAAGACCCGCAACCCGATCGTCTTCGCCTTCCACCCGAGCGCCCGGCGCTGCTCCGCCGAGGCCGCCCGCGTCGTGCGGGACGCCGCGGTCGAGGCGGGCGCCCCCGAGGACTGCGTGCAGTGGATCGAGGAGCCCTCGATGGAGGCCACCGGTCTCCTCATGCACCACGAGGGCGTCTCCACGATCCTCGCCACCGGCGGCAACGCGATGGTCAGGGCCGCCTACTCCTGCGGCAAGCCCGCGCTCGGCGTCGGCGCCGGGAACGTCCCCGCGTACGTCACCCGAAGCGGCAAGCTGCGCCGGGCCGTGCACGACATCGTGCTCTCCAAGGCCTTCGACCACGGCATGGTCTGCGCCTCCGAGCAGGCCGTCATCCTCGACGCGGAGATCTACGCCGAGGGGCTCGCGGAGTTCGAGCGGCTCGGCGCGTACGTCGTCACGGCGGCCGAGAAGACCAAGCTGGAGGAGTTCGTCTTCGGCACGACGGCCTTCGCCGAGAACTGCTCCGGCGCGAAGCTCAACGCGGACGTCGTCGGCAGGTCCCCGCGGTGGATCGCCGAACAGGCCGGGTTCGCCGTGCCCGAGGGCACCTCCGTCATCGTCGCCGAGTGCGCGGAGGTCGGCGAGAGCGAGCCGCTCACCCGCGAGAAGCTCTCCCCGATACTGGCCGCCCTGAAGGCGGACTCGACCGAGCACGGCCTCGAACTGGCCGCCGGGATGGTCGAGTTCCACGGCCTCGGGCACAGCGCCGCCATCCACACCGAGGACGAGGAGCTCGCCGAGGAGTTCGGCAGACGCGTCAAGGCGGTCCGCGTCATCGTCAACGCGCCCTCCACCTTCGGCGGTATCGGCGACGTCTACAACTCCTTCCTGCCCTCGCTCACCCTCGGCTGCGGCAGCTACGGACACAACTCGGTGTCCGGCAACGTCTCCGCGGTCAACCTGGTCAACATCAAGCGGATCGGACGGCGCAACACCAACATGCAGTGGTTCAAGGTCCCTCCGAAGATCTACTTCGAGCGCAACTCCCTGCGGTACCTGGGGGAGATGGAGGGCATCGGACGCGTCTCGATCGTGACGGACAGGACCATGTCGGAGCTCGGGTTCGTCGCCCGTGTGACCGACATCCTCGCGGCCCGCCCCGAGGCCGTCACCGTCCAGGTCATCGACAACGTCGAGCCGGACCCGGAGCTCGCGACGGTACGGGCCGGGGCCGCGCTGATGCGGGACT
The DNA here is from genome assembly GCF_055609205.1 of Streptomyces sp. NPDC036815. Classification (NCBI taxonomy): domain Bacteria; kingdom Bacillati; phylum Actinomycetota; class Actinomycetes; order Kitasatosporales; family Streptomycetaceae; genus Streptomyces; species Streptomyces sp. NPDC036815. Next base: position 3,342 of record NZ_JBVJPW010000020.1, read on the forward strand.
TCGGCCCCGACACGATCATCGGGCTCGGCGGCGGCTCGCCGATGGACGCGGCGAAGATCATGTGGCTGATGTACGAGCACCCGGAGGTCGAGTTCGCGGACACCAAGGAGAAGTTCTTCGACATCCGCAAGCGCGCCTTCAGGTTCCCCGGCCTCGGCGCGAAGGCGCGGATGGTGGCCGTCCCGACCACCTCGGGCACGGGCAGCGAGGTCACCCCCTTCGCCGTCATCTCCGACCCGGCGGCCGCCCGGAAGTACCCCCTCGCCGACTACGCGCTCACCCCGAACGTGGCGATCGTCGACCCGGTCCTGCCGATGGGGCTCCCGCCGACGGTCACCGCCGACTCCGGCTTCGACGCGCTGACCCACGCCACCGAGGCGTACGTCTCCGCCTACTCCAACGACTACACCGACGGCCTCTGCCTCCAGGCGATCAGGCTCATCTTCGGGAACCTGGAGCGGTGCGTCGTGAACGGGGCCGCGGACCCCGAGGCGCGCGAGAGGATGCACAACGCCTCGACCGTCGCGGGCATGGCCTTCGCCAACGCCTTCCTCGGCCTGGTGCACGCCATGGCCCACACCCTCGGCAACACCTTCCACGTCTCCCACGGCCGCACCAACGCGCTCCTGCTGCCGCACGTCATCCGGCACAACGGCACGGTGTCCGGCAAGGCGACGCCGTGGCCGAAGGCGGAGGTCTACCGGGCGCCCGAGCGGTTCCAGGAGATCGCCCGGACGCTGGGCCTGGCGGCGGCTTCCCCGGAGGAGGGCGTCGAGTCCTATGCACGCGCCGTCGAGGAGCTGCGTGCCACGTGCGGGATCCCCGCGTCCTTCGCCGAGGAGGGCGTGGACGAGGAGGCCTTCATCGCCGCTCTGCCGCAGCAGGCGATGAACGCGTACGCCGATCAGTGCGCGCCCGCCAACCCCCGCATGCCGATGCTCTCCGAGATGGAGGGGATCATGCGGCGGGCGTACTACGGGGACGGGCCCCGCAGGGGTGCGGGGAACCGCGCGACCGGCCACTGACGACCCGCGGGTCCGGATTCACCGCTTCGGCCAGTACCACAGCGGTTCGTCCAGGAAGCCTTCCCGGCCCGCCACCGTCGTCCGGCCCGACTCCTTGAGCAGTTCTATGGAGTTGACGTCGACACGGTGGCGGGCCGCGCCCTTGGCCACCGCCTCGGCGAGGGGGCGGGCGTGGGTCACCAGGACGATCTGCGTGTCCCGCGTCGCGGCGACGATCAGGTCGGCGAGGGGGCGCAGCAGGTCCGGGTGCAGGCTCGTCTCCGGCTCGTTCAGGACGAGGAGGGCGGGCGGGCGCGGGGTGAGCAGCGCGGCGGCCCACAGGAGGTAGCGCAGGGTGCCGTCGGACAGCTCGGCCGGGCCGAGGGGGCGCAGCAGGCCGCGCTGGTGCAGCTGGAGTTCGAAGCGTCCGCCGTTGTCGACGACGCGGACCCGGCTGCCCGGGAAGGCGTCGTCCACCGCGTCGTCGAGCGCCCGGTCGTCGCCGGTCTCGCGGATGGTCTGCAGGGCGGCGGCCAGGTCGGCGCCGTCGTGGGCGAGGACGGGGGTGCGGGTGCCGACGCGGGCGGCGCGGGCGGGTGCGTCGGCGTCGGTGCGCACGTGGTCGTAGAACCGCCAGGAGCGGATCAGCTCGCGCAGCCGCAGCAGGTCGGGCGCGAGCTGCGGGTCGGCGAACTCGCTGAGCATGCTGTCGTACGGACGGATGCCCTGGGTGCGGTGCCGGCCGCCGTCCGCCGTACGGGTGCGCACGGCGGGGCCCGCGCGGTCGCAGAGCAGCGAGGCGGGCCGCAGGACGGGCCCGGCCCAGGTGGACTCGCGCTTGATCTCGGGGTCGAGGGCGAACATGGAGGGGGCGCCGCCGGGGCCCGCGCCGCTGGACTGGGGGAGGCCGAAGTCGACCGCGTACCCGAACTCGTCGCCCGCGAAGCCCAGCTTCAGGCCCGCGGGCTCCGCCTTGCGCTCGCCGGCCCAGAGCGCGGAGGGCAGGCCGCCCTCGCGGGCGAGGGCGGCGACGGCGCCGCCCGTGGCCGAGTCGGCGAGCAGCCGCAGGGCGCGGTACAGGCTGGACTTGCCCGTGCCGTTCGCCCCCGTGATCACGTTCAGCCGGTCCAGCGGGACGATCAGCTTGCGCAGGGAGCGGTAGTTCTCGACGGCGAGTGTGCGGATCATGCGTTCCAGCCTCGCACCCGGGTCTGACAGCACGCGGTCTGACCTTCACCCCCGGGAGGGCGAAGGCCGGGGCCGGGGCGGGGCTCAGGTCACCCGATGCCTCTGCCGTAGCTCGTGCCGCTGAGGTCGATCGAGCTGCTGTGCGGCGTCCTGCGGCGGGCGGACAGGGCGATGGTGACGACGACGCCGACGACGGCCCAGGCGGAGAGGACCAGGAGCGCGCGGGTGATCGAGTTGCCTTCGAAGTAGGCGATGGAGCGGGCCACCCAGGTGCCGGCGCCCGGCGGCAGCCAGGGCCCGATCGCCTGCCAGAAGGGCGGCAGCATCGGCAGCGGGAAGGCGCCGCCCGCGCTCGGGTTGCCGCCGATGACGATGAGGAGGACGGCCAGGCCGATGCCCACGATGCCGGTGAGCGCCTGCAGGGCGAGCGTGATCGCGCCAACTCCGAAGATCACCAGGGCGCCGAGGCCGCTCAGGCCCAGGACGCTGCCGGGCAGGGCGCCGAGGATCGGCCCGATGATGACCGCGCCGCCCAGTCCGCCGACGATCGAGTAGAGCGCCATGGTGCCGAGCCTGATGACCGCGCGCGGCACGTTGGCGGCGCGGGAGCCCGCGCTGATCGCGAGGATCGACGCGCACAGATAGCCGCCGACGCACCAGCCGACGACCAGGTAGAAGGACGAGAGGCCGTTGAAGTCCTGCCCGGAGGCGGGGGCCACGTCGTCGGTCCTCACCGTGCGCTTCTGGGCCGCGTCGACCTCGGAGACGAGCTCGGTGAGGGTCCTGGAGAGGGCGGTGCCGCCGCCGGACGCGACCAGGAGGGTGTCGTTGGTGCCCTTCGGGTCGACGAGCAGGGCGCCGTCGATGTCGCGGTTCATGATCTGGCGGCGGGCCGTGGCCTCGTCCTTGAGGACCCGGGGGTCGAGCGGTTCGCCGGAGAGCTTCTTCAGACGGTCGGCCGTCTGCTCGGCCGCGGGGCCGGGGGCGACCACTCCGAAGGACACGTCCTTGGGTTTCGGATGGTGCAGGGCCCCCACGTAGGAGGCGATGAACAGCAGCTGCAGGGCGAGTACGCCGATGACGAGCAGGGCTGCTCGCGGGGTGACGGCGCTCTTGAATTCGTCGGCGAAGCTCATGCCTCAACGCTCGGGGGCCGCGGGCGTTCTCGCAGGTGGGATGGGCCGAACGGACGACAGGAAGGGGGCGGGGCGGCCCTCGATCATGAATCGAACGTATGTGTCGTACGTAAGTTCGAAACTGGTCTATGGTGGAGACGGGGGATGTGAGATCGGATCGGTTCGGGGTGCCAGGAGGTGCGTGTGTCAGGGTTCACGCATCTGCACACCGTCTCCGGGTTCTCCCCGCGGTACGGGGCCTCGCACCCGGAGCGGCTCGCCGAGCGCGCCGCCGAGCGGGGCATGGACGCCCTCGCCCTCACCGACCGGGACACCCTCGCGGGCGCCGTCCGGTTCGCCAAGGCCTGCGCCAAGGCGGGCGTACGGCCGCTGTTCGGGGCCGAGCTCGCCGTGGGGGCGCCCGCCCCGGAGACCGGCGCACGGCGGCGGGCCCCCGTGCGCGGCGGCGCCTTCGTCGACGAGTCGGCCCCGCGCGTCACCTTCCTCGCCCGGGACGGCGCCACCGGCTGGGCCGCGCTCTGCCGTCTGATCACCGCGGCACACCGCGCCGACGCCGCCGGCGGGCCACCCGTCCTGCCGTGGCAGGAGAACCATGGAGAGGGCCTGACCGTCCTGCTCGGCCCGGCATCCGACGTGGCGCGCGCGCTCGCCGCGGGCCGCCCCGACCGCGCCGCCCGCCTCCTCGCCCCCTGGCGCGAGCGCTACGGCGACGCGCTGCGCCTGGAGTCCGTCTGGCACGGCCGCGAGGGCACGGGCCCCGGCTCGCTGCGGCTCGCCGCGCGCACCGTCGGCTTCGCCGCCGAGCAGGGCGTACGTCCCGTGCTGAGCAACGCCGTGCGCTACGCCGACCCCGGCCAGGGTCCCGTCGCCGACGTCCTCGACGCCGCGCGCCGCCTCGTCCCGGTCGACCCGACCAAGGAGCTCGACAGCGGCGAACGGTGGCTGAAGGGCGCGGACGACATGCTGCGCGTCGCCGAGCGCGTCGTCGAGGCGGCGGGCTTCCGCGGCGACACCGCCCACCGCCTGCTCGAACAGACGCGGGCGGCCGCCGCCGAGTGCCTCGTCGACCCCGAGGACGACATCGGCATCGGGTCCGTGCGCTTCCCCGAGCCGCACCTGGTCGGCGCCGGGCGCCGCACCGCGCAGCGCGTCCTCGCCTCACGGGCGGCGGCGGGCATGGTGCGGCGCGGCTACGACACCCGCCGCGCGTACTGGGAGCGGATGCACCACGAGCTGGACATCATCGGCCACCACGGCTACGCCTCCTACTTCCTGACCGTCGCCCAAGTCGTCGACGACGTACGGGACCTGGGCATCCGGGTCGCGGCGCGCGGCTCCGGCGCGGGGTCTCTGGTCAACCACCTCATCGGCATCGCGCACGCCGACCCCGTCGAGCACGGGCTGCTCATGGAGCGGTTCCTGTCCAAGCGGCGGCACGTCCTGCCGGACATCGACATCGACGTCGAGTCGGCCCGCCGTCTGGAGGTCTACCGCGCGATCATCGGCCGCTTCGGCACCGAGCGGGTCGCGACGGTCGCCATGCCAGAGACCTACCGCGTACGGCACGCCGTACGCGATGTGGGTGCCGCCCTGTCCATGGACCCGGCCGAGATCGACAGGATCGCGAAGGCCTTCCCGCACGTCCGCGCGCGCGACGCCCGCGCCGCGATGGAGGAGCTGCCCGAACTGCGGCAGATCGCCGCGGAGCTGGGCGGCAGGGACCGGCTGTGGGAGCTGGTCGAGGCGCTTGACGCGCTGCCGCGCGGCGTCGCCATGCACCCGTGCGGGGTGCTGCTCTCCGACGCCTCGCTGCTCGCCCGCACCCCCGTGGTGCCGACCAGCGGCGAGGGCCTGCCCATGTCGCAGTTCGACAAGGAGGACGTCGAGGACCTCGGCCTGCTCAAGCTGGACGTGCTCGGCGTGCGGATGCAGTCGGCGATGGCGCACGCGGTGGCGGAGGTCGAGCGGGCCACGGGCGATGTGGTGGATCTCGACGACCCGCGCCAGGTCCCGCCGGGCGATCCGGCGACGTACCGGCTCATCAAGTCCACCGAGACGCTCGGCTGCTTCCAGATCGAGTCGCCGGGCCAGCGGGACCTGGTCGGGCGGCTGCAGCCCGCGACCTTCCACGACCTGGTGGTCGACATCTCGCTGTTCCGGCCGGGGCCGGTCGCCGCCGACATGGTGCGGCCCTTCATCGAGTCCCGGCACGGCCGCGCGCCCGTCCGCTACCCGCACCCGGACCTGACGGAGCCGCTGAAGGAGACGTACGGCGTCGTCGTCTTCCACGAGCAGATCATCGAGATCGTGAACATCATGACCGGCTGCGGACGCGACGAGGCGGACCGGGTGCGGCGCGGGCTCTCCGACCCCGATTCGCAGGGGCGGATCCGCTTCTGGTTCGCGCAGCACGCGGCGGCCAGGGGGTACGACGCGGAGACGATCGGCCGCACCTGGGAGATCGTCGAGGCCTTCGGTTCGTACGGCTTCTGCAAGGCGCACGCGGTGGCCTTCGCCGTGCCGACGTACCAGTCGGCCTGGCTGAAGGCCCATCATCCGGCCGCCTTCTACGCCGGGTTGCTCACGCACGACCCCGGCATGTACCCGAAGCGGCTGCTGCTCGCGGACGCGCGGCGGCGCGGGGTGCCGATCCTGCCGCTTGACGTGAACCGGTCCGCGGTCGCTCACCGTATCGAACTGGTGTCCGGTTCCGACTCGGCGTCCGGTTCCGGCGCGGCTCCGGACCGGTGGGGCCTGCGCCTCGCGCTCAGCGACGTGCACGGCATCAGCGAGGCCGAGGCCGCGCGGATCGCCGACGGACAGCCCTACGCCTCGCTCGTCGACTTCTGGGAGCGCGCCAGGCCCTCGAAGCCGGTCGCGCAACGGCTCGCGCAGGTCGGCGCGCTCGACGCGTTCGGCGCCAACCGCCGCGACCTGCAACTGCACCTCGCCGAGCTGCGACGCGGCGCACGGGGCGCGGCCGGTGCCCAACTGCCCCTGGCCGACGGGCGGAAGACGGCCCCCGCGGGCCTGCCCGACCTGGACGACGCGGAACGGCTCAGTGCCGAACTGGGCGTCCTCGGCATGGACTCCTCGCGCCACCTCATGGGGGATCACCGCGGCTTCCTGGAGGAGCTCGGCGTGTTCAGCGCCCGTCGCCTGCGCGAGGCCGAACACGGCGCGACCGTCCTGGTCGCGGGCGCCAAGGCCGCCACCCAGACCCCGCCGATCCGCTCCGGCAAACGCGTCATCTTCACCACCCTGGACGACGGCACGGGCCTGGTCGACCTGGCCTTCTTCGACGACGCCCACGAGCGGTGCGCGCACACCGTCTTCCACTCCTGGCTGCTGCTCGTGCGCGGCGTGGTGCAGCGCCGCGGACCGCGCAGCCTCAGCGTGGTGGGCGCGGCGGCGTGGAACCTGGCGGACCTGGTGGAGACGCGGAAGGAGGGCGGACTGGACGCGGTGGCGCGGCGCCTGGCGGAACCGGAGCCCGGACCCGCGTCCGAGGAGGAGCCGGGCCCGGCCGGCGGTCGCCGCATCCGGCTGGCCAACGGATACGAGATGCACCCCTGGGCGGATCTGCGCCCGGCGGGCGAGGGGCCGGCGGGCAGCGGCAGGAAGTTGTGGCACCGGAGTCCGGGGAGCGCGGGATGAACAACAGGACCACCACCCTCTACGTGCGTTTCCTGCTGCCGCCCATGTACGAGGCCGTGCTGCCGCAACTCATCGCTCTGCTCGGCGAGTTCACCCCGCAGGTCGAGGCGCTCCCGCCGGACGCCGCGCTCGTCGACGTGCGCGGCGCGCGCCGGTACTTCCGGCGGGGCGCCGTCGAACTCGCCGCGCTGATCCGGGTACGGGCCCTCGCGCTGTACGGGGTGGAGTGCGCGATCGGCGCGGGGCCCGGCCCGATGCTGGCGCGGATGGCCGCGCGGGGGGCCGCGCCGGGGACGACCCGCGCGGTGCCCGAAGGGGCGGACGGCGTGGCGGAGTTCCTCGCGGGGCGGCCGGTCGGCGAGCTGCCCGGGATCGGCCGCGCCACCGCCCGCACCCTCTGCGAGTACGGCCTCGACACCCTGGAGAAGGTTGGCGCCGCGCCCCTGTCCACCCTGCAGCGGCTCGTCGGCGCCCGCGCGGGCCGCGAGCTGCGCGAGAAGGCACGGGGTGTCGACCGCACCCTGGTCGTGCCGAACGCCGCCGCGCGCTCGGTCGCCGTCGAACGCCCCTTCCCCCGCGACGAGCTGGACCCCTCCCGGCACCGCCGCGCCCTGCTCTCCGGCGCCGAGGAGCTGGGCGTCAGGATGCGCGGGGAGGCCCAGGTGTGCCGCACGCTGACCCTCACCGTGCGCTACGCGGACCGCACCGGATACTCGACGATCACCCGGAGCCGGACCCTGCCCGAGCCGACCGCCCACTCCGCCGCGCTGACCGCGGCCGCCTACCGCATGTACGAGACGCTCGGCCTGCAGCGCGCCCGGGTGCGGGCCGTGTCCCTGCGCGCCGAGGGGATCGGGCCCGCCGAACGCGCCGCCCACCAGCTGACGTTCGACCCGGTGGACGAGAAGGCCCGCCGGATCGAGGAGGTGGCCGACCGGGCGCGGAAGAAGTTCGGCCCCGGCGCGATCGTGCCGGGGACGCTGGCGGCGTGACCGGTTCCCGCGCTTACCGGCTCCGCGCTTGCCGGGGCCGCGTGCCTCGGACCACGCCTCAGACCATGATGAGCAACCGCGTCTTCGGCTTGAGCTTCCTGTTCACCGAACGGCTCTGCACGTAGACCTCCAGCTCGGGGTTGTTCCCGGCCTTCACCGATACGGTCCCCTGGATCCCCGTGCCGAACAGCAGGCTGCGCGCCGCGTCGCCCGTGTAGGCGCGGTCGGTGTCCTTCTCGACCACGATGACCTCCTTGTCCGGCTGGACCTGGGCGCGGGCGCCCAACTGGTAGTAGCAGGAGCCGCGTTCGTACGTCACGCCCGGGTGGGAGTCGACGAACGGGCGGATCTCGGCCTCCTTGTCGACCTTCAGGAGCCGGTACTTGTTCGCCGGGATGGGCTCCAGGTTCGCCCGGACCTCGTCGACCGAGATGTCCTGGCCGACGGCGAACAGGTTCTTCGTGCCGCGCACGCCCTGCTCGCGGGCGCGCAGGAAGCTGGTGGCGGCGGCGCGCACGGTGCCGATGGCCTCCTCGACGCCCTCCGTGGAGTCCGCGTCCCAGATGGCGATGTTGCCCGCCGGGAAGCCGTAGTTCTGGGCGGTCCGCTTGGCCAGGGAGTTCGGGACGAGGATCGCGGAGGTCCAGTGCTCCGGCAGCCCGCCCATCGTCGCCGTGATCCGGTCCAGCCAGGGGCCGAGGATGGTCATGTCGCCGTCGTGGCGCCGGTCGCCGCCGGAGGCGTTCTCCTCGCCGTCCGTCACCACGATCTGGAGGAAGCTGTGCTCGCCGTACTCCTCCCATATGTGTCCCAGGTCGTCCAGGGACTTCAGGGAGGCCTCGATGAGGGCGGTGGCTCCGTTGTTGACGCGGTACAGGCCGCGCATGGACGGCAGGTGCTTCACGTCCATGTCCCACACCAGGTTCTCCACCCGGTGGTCGAAGGAGTAGAGGCTGATCCGGGTCTCGTGGCCGAGGCTGTCCGACTCGGCCTTCAGTCCCGCCACGAACTCGTCGACGACGCGCACGAGTTGGCTCTGGTGCGGACGCATGGAACCCGAACAGTCCACGACCAGCGCGACGTGATTCACCTTGTGCTGGATCCTGTTGGCGGACATGGTTCTGCTCCTTCTCCCGGCGGCTTGGCGAGTGATTTCACTCTATGAGGGGGCACTGACAACGGCCTTCGATGCGCCGGGGCCCCGCTCCGGCCGCCGCGCTGCGACCGTGCCAGTGATCACTGGAACTTTTGCCGTCGCGCCGCTTCACTCTTCACCTACCGGCGCGTAATTTGACGTGAGCACGGCATCCTGCTGATCCGGGTCGCAGGTCGTACCTCCCCCCCCCGCAACTCCCTTGAGCCGCAAGGAGATCACACGATGCTGCCCTGGAGACGCGCGCTGCGCGCGCTCGCGGCCGCCCTGCTCGTCACGGGCGCGGCCACCCTCACCCCCGTGGCCACGGCCGCCGCGTCGACCGCCCCGGCCGGGACGTCCGCCTCGTCGAGCGGCTGGAACGACGACTCCTGCAAGCCGTCCGCCGCCCACCCCCGCCCGGTCGTCCTCGTGCACGGCACGTTCGGGAACTCCGTCGACAACTGGCTCGTCCTCGCGCCCTACCTGGTCCAGCGCGGCTACTGCGTCTTCTCCCTGGACTACGGCCAGTTGCCGGGCGTGCCCTTCTTCAACGGGCTCGGACCCATCGACAAGTCGGCCGGGCAGCTCGACGGCTTCGTCGACAAGGTGCTCGCCTCGACGGGCGCGAAGAAGGCGGACCTCGTCGGCCACTCGCAGGGCGGCATGATGCCCCGCTACTACCTCAAGTTCCTCGGCGGCGCCCAGAAGGTGAACGCCATGATCGGCCTCGCTCCCGACAACCACGGCACCACCCTGCTCGGCCTCACCAAGCTGCTGCCGTACTTCCCCGGCGTCGAGGACCTGTTGACCACGAACACCCCGGGCCTCGCCGACCAGATCGCCGGATCGCCCTTCCTGACCAAGCTCAACGCGGGCGGGGACACGGTCCCCGGCGTGCGCTACACCGTCATCGCCACCCGGTACGACGAGGTGGTCACCCCGTACCGCACCCAGTTCCTCGACGGCCCCGGCGTGCGCAACGTGACCCTGCAGGACCTGTGCCCCGTCGCCCTCTCGGAGCACGTGGCGATCGGCATCCTGGACCGCGTCGCCCACCACGAGGTGGCGAACGCGCTGGACCCGGCCCACGCGACCCCCAGCACCTGCCTGTCCTGACCCGGCCTGTCCCCACCCCGGCACGCGACGCACGAGAGCCGCCGCCCCCCGACTGCGGGGAGGCGACGGCCCTCTGCCGTACTCGGCCCGTTCAGCGCCCGTGGCGGCCGGCCGCGCGGCGGCGCGTCGTGCCGAACATCGCCGCGGCGCCGACGGCGAGGGCGGCGGCACCGCCGATCGCGAGGTACGGGGTGGTGCTGTCGCCGCCGGTCTCGGCGAGGTTGTCGTGCGCCGCGGTGACCGGCTTCTCGGCGCCGCCGTTCACCTCGGGCCGGTTGTCCCCGGCCGCCTCGTCCGCCGTGTCCGCCGTGTCCGCCGCGGGAGCGGCACCGGTGGCCTCGGCACCCGTGTGGGCGTTCGCGTCCCCGTGGCCGTGGTGCTCGACGGTGGACTTGTCGGCGCCCGCCGCGATCTCCTGCTCGGAAGGGGCGGAGGCGGCCGGGGCGGGAGCGGCGCCGGAACCGCCGGAGTCCTTGCCGAAGACGACGTCGGAGCAGGTGTAGAACGCCTCGGGGGAGTCCGAACGCTGCCAGATCGAGTAGATCAGGTGGCGGCCCGACTTGGCGGGGACCTTGCCGTCGAAGACGTAGTCGCCGTTCTCCATCTTCGGGTCGGCGACGTCGACGAACGGCTTCGCCTCCAGGTCCGACCACTTCAGGGGCTTGGCCGGGTCGTACGAGTCCTTCGTGATGTACAGCTCGAAGGAGCCCTTGTGCGGGGCGGTGCCCTTGTAGCGGAACGTGTGGTTGCCCGCGGACAGCTTGCTGGACGGCCAGTCGGCGCGCGGCAGGTCCAGGCCCTTGTACTTGTCGTTCCCGGCGCTGCACAGCTTCCCGTCGGGGATGATCTGCTTCGACTTGCCCGCGGCGTTGGCGACGTTCACCGCGTTCCAGTCGTAGAAGGCCTGCGCGCCACTGGCCGCGACCGCTGCCTTGCAGGCGGCCGACTTCGGGGACTCGGGGCCCTCCTGGAAGCACGCGGAGACCCGGCTGACCGGGTCCGTCATCGAGCCGTGCGCGGCGGCGGGCGCGGTCGACAGGGCGGTCAGGGTGAGCGGGGCGACACCGGCGGCGGCGAACGCGGCGATCTTGCGGCGGGCGGTCATGGGGGCTCTCCTCAAGCAGCGGTTGGGGGACACGGGGCGACGGCGAACGGGCGGCACAGCCCCCCGAGCACCAGCGGCACCGACGGTTCGTCATCGCCCCGGCGACCAGAAAGCTAGCCCCTGAAATCCGCGAAATCCCCTGCTGGGAGCGGTAAACGGTGATCCTTATGGTGCGGTTAAGGAAGCCTTCGGACTCCGCTCAGGTCGTGCCCGAAATGCCCTCACCCCACCCACCGGTACCGCCGCTCCGGCCGCCCCGTCCCCCCGTACCGCAGCGTCACCTCCGCGCGTCCCGTGGTCACGAAGAACTCCAGATAGCGGCGTGCGCTCACCCGGGACAGGGCACCGGCCCGCGCGCACTCCGACGCGGAGAGGCCGGACGGGTGGTCGCGCAGGGTCTGCTCCATCAGTTCCGCCGTGTGGGCGGCCAGGCCCTTCGGGAGTTCGCGGGAGCCGGGCGGGCGGGTGCCGAAGAGCTGGTCGACGTCCTCCTGGCGGGCCTCCCGCAGGCCGTCGAGCCGGGCCCGGAGCGCCGCCACGTGCCGCAACTGCTCGTGCAGGGCCGCCTGGTTGAACGGTTTGATCAGATAGTGCAGCGCACCGGCCCGCAGCGCCGCCCGGACGATCTCCGCGTCCCGCGCGGCCGTGATGAACAGGGCGTCCACCGGGCGGCACGAGGGCTCGCGCTCCTCGGCGGCGCGCAGCTCGCGCAGGACGGCGATGCCGTCCATGTCGGGCAGGTACACGTCCAGGAGGACGAGGTCGGGGCGGAGGCGCCGCACCGCGTCGACCGCCTCGGCGCCGCTGTGGGCGACCCCGGCCACGGTGAAGCCCTCCACCGCCGCGACGTACCGGCTGTGCAGCTTGGCGACCATGAAGTCGTCGTCCACGACCAGCACCCTTGTCATCGCCGCAGGCTATGGGCGCGACCACAACGACCACAACGTCCGTTGGTTCCGGAAGGGAGACAGGTCATCGACGCGCGGGCAACATGTGGGCCACCTCACACCCGACTACCGACAGGTGGTGGCACACGTGCGCCTGCGCACCCCCCTCGCCCTGCTCGGGGCCGCACTCCTCGTCCTCGTGGCGCCGCCGCTGCTCACCCCGGGCAGCGGCGCCGGGACCGGCACGCGGATCCCCGGGCTGCGCCTCATGGTGCCCAACACGCCGGGCGGCGGCTACGACATCACCGCACGCACCGCCGCGAAGAACGCCGAGGACGCCGGACTCACCCACAACATCGAGGTGTTCAACCTGCCGGGCGCGGGCGGCACCGTCGGCCTCACCCGCCTCGTCGGCGAGCACGGCAACGGCAAGCTCGCCATGTCCATGGGCCTCGGCGTCGTGGGCGCCGCCCGCTCCAACCACTCCCCGAAGACCCTCGCCGACACCACACCGATCGCCCGGCTCACCGAGGAGCAGGACGTCGTCGTGGTCGCCAAGAGCTCCCCGTACGAGACCATCGGCCAGCTCGTCGACGCCTGGCGGAAGAACCCCGGCAAGGTCACCGTCGGCGGCGGCTCGTCGCCCGGCGGGCCCGACCACCTGGCCCCGATGCTGATGGCGCGCGCCGCGGGCATCGAGCCGAAGGAGGTCAACTACGTGCCCTTCGACGGCGGCGGCGAACTGCTCGCCTCGATCCTCGGCAGCAAGGTCGCCTTCGGCGTCTCCGGAGTCGGCGAGTACCTCGACCAGATCAGATCGGGCGAGCTGCGGCTGCTCGCCGTCACCGGACCCGAGCGGGTGAAGGGCCTGGACGGGCCCACCCTCAAGGAGTCCGGCTACGACGTGGACTTCACCAACTGGCGCGGCATCGTCGCCCCGCCAGGACTCACCGACGCCGAGCGCGAGAAGCTCACCGGGCTCGTCAGGAAGCTGCACGCCTCCACGGAGTGGCGCGAGTCCCTGAAGAAGAACGGCTGGGACGACGCCTTCCTCACCGGGGAGAAGTTCGGCGACTTCCTGCGCGCCCAGGACCGGCGCGTCGTGTCGGTACTGAAGGAGCTGGGGCTGTGACCACCACCGACCTCCCGAACGAGCCGCGAAACCGCCGCTCCTGGCTGCGCGAACACTCCGAACTCGGCGTCTGCGTCCTGCTGTTGGCCCTCGGCGCGCTCGTCCTCACCGACGCGCTCACCATGGACGTCGACCTCACCCAGCGCGGTCCCATCGGCCCGAAGACCGTGCCGGTCGCCGTCGGCACCGGACTGCTCGTCGTCGCCGTCCTGCTCGCCGTCGACGTCCTGCGCGGCGGACGCGGCGAGGCCGAGGGCGGCGAGGACATCGACCTCTCCGAACCCGCCGACTGGCGCACCGTGCTGCTCCTGGCGGGCGTCTTCCTCATGACCGCCGTCCTCATCGAACCCGCAGGCTTCCCGATCGCCGGGGCGCTGCTCTTCTGGGGCGCCGCTTACGCCCTCGGCAGCCGCCACCTCGACCGCGATCCGCTCATCGCCGCCGCGCTCTCCGTCGTCACCTACGAAGTCTTCAACAACCTGCTCGGCGTGCCCCTGCCGGGCGGCCCCCTGATGGGAGTGCTGTGACATGAACGCCTTCAACTCCCTGATGGACGGCTTCGGCACGGCCCTCACACCCGTCAACCTCCTGTGGGCCGCGGTCGGCGTCCTGCTCGGCACGGCGATCGGCGTGCTGCCCGGCATCGGCCCCGCGATGGCGGTGGCCCTGCTGCTCCCGGTGACGTACGGACTCGAACCGACCGGCGCCTTCATCATGTTCGCCGGGATCTACTACGGCGCGATGTTCGGCGGCTCGACGACGTCGATCCTGCTCAACACACCGGGCGAGAGCGCGGCCGTCGTCGCCGCCATGGAGGGCCACCCGATGGCCAGGTCGGGGCGCGGCGCACAGGCTCTCGCGGCCGCCGCCATCGGGCACTTCGCGGGCGGCATGATCGGCACGACGCTCCTGGTGGTCCTCGCGCCGACGGTCGCCGACCTCGCCGTCGACATCGGCGCGCCCGACTACTTCGCCATCATGGTGCTCGCGTTCATCGCGGTCACCTCCGTGCTCGGCTCCTCGCGTATCCGCGGGCTCGCCTCGCTCCTGATCGGCCTGACCATCGGACTCGTCGGCCTCGACCAGATGACGGGCCAGCAGCGGCTCACCTTCGGCTCGCTCCAACTCGCCGACGGCGTCGACGTGGTGATCGTCGCCGTGGGCCTCTTCGCGATCGGCGAGGCCCTGTGGGTCGCCGCCCACCTGCGCCGCACCAGCGGGCAGGCGATCCCGGTCGGCCGCCCCTGGCTGGCGAGGAAGGACGTGAAGCGCACCTGGAAGGCCTGGCTGCGCGGCCCCCTCATCGGCTTCCCGTTCGGCGCGATCCCCGCGGGCGGCGCCGAGATCCCCACCTTCCTCTCGTACGTCACCGAGAAGCGCCTGTCCCGGCACAAGGAGGAGTGGGGCAAGGGCGCCATCGAGGGCGTCGCGGGCCCCGAGTCGGCCTCCTCCGCCTCGGCCGCCGGAACCCTCGTCTCCATGCTGACGCTCGGCCTGCCCACGACCGCCGTCGCCGCCGTGATGCTCGCCGCCTTCCAGCAGTACGGCATCCAGCCGGGCCCGCTCCTCTTCGAACGCGAGGCGGACCTCGTCTGGGGCCTCATCGCCTCGCTGTTCGTCGGCATGGTGCTCCTACTCGCGCTGAACCTGCCGCTGGCCCCGGTCTGGGCGAAGCTCCTGCGCATCCCGCGGCCCCACCTCTACGCGGGCATCCTCTTCTTCGCCGCCGTCGGCGCCTACGCGGTCGGCGGCGACTCCCTCGACCTGGTCATCCTGCTCGTCATCGGCCTGATCGGCTTCGGCATGCGGCGCTACGGACTGCCCGTCCTGCCCGCCGTCATCGGCGTCATCCTCGGCCCGAACGCCGAGCAACAGCTGCGCCGCGCCCTGCAGATCAGCGACGGCAGCGTCTCCGGCCTCGTCGACACGCCGTTCTCCGTGACGGTCTATGGCCTCATCGTCCTGATCGTGGCGTGGCCCTTGTTGAAGAAGGCGGTGGTGCGGTCGCGGCGCGGTGACGTAGACGTAGAGGCATGACCACCACCGAGGGTTCCACGGACATCCGCCTCGCCACCGCCGCCGACGTGCCCGCCGTGCGGGCGGTCACCGACGCGGCCTACCACCACTACATCGAACGCATCGGGCGCGTCCCCGTCCCGATGGAGGCCGACCACGCGGCCGACGTGGCGGCGGGCTTCGTGTACGTCACCGGGGACCCCGTGGTGGGTCTCCTGGTGCTCGTTCCGCGCCCGTACGAGGGGCGGCTCCTCCTGGAATCGATCGCGGTCCACCCCGATGCCGCGGGGCAGGGGGTGGGCCGGCGTCTGCTCGCCTTCGTGGACGCGCACGCGCGTGCGCTGGGGCTCATCGAGGTACGGCTCTACACCAACGCGCTGATGTGGGAGAACCAGAAGATCTACCCCCGGTACGGCTACGAGGTCGTCGAGCGCCGGATGGACGGCCCCTACGACCGCATCCACTACCGCAAGCGGCTCACGGAGAAGTGACCCGGCACCACCGCCCGTTCAGCCGTCCGGCCACCACGTCCGCTGGATGTCCTTGCGGACCTCGGGCCTCTCCCGCGGCCGGACCTCCGCCTCCTGACGCTCCCGCACCCTGCGGCTGACGGACTTGCTCGCGGGCTTGTGCGTGGTCACTCGTCGCATGGCGGCCTCCCGGCTTCCCGACTCCCTGCCTTACCGATGTCCATTCGGAGCACTCGGTAGACCTGTTGCGGCCCGCTTTCTGATCGAGGGCTGTCAGCCGATGGTCCCGAAGCCCTCGCCGCGGGCCTTCGCCTCCAGCTCGTCCAGGGCCCGGAGCGCCGCCTCGGCCGCCGCGGGATCGGCCTCCGACAGGCCGCTCGCCGCGAACTCGTCCTCGTCGAGGCGCAGTACGGCGGTGCCGTCGGCCGAGCACCACAGGTCCAGGTCGAGGTCCTCCACCGTGAGGAGCGCGCCCTCGCGGACCGCGGGGCGCGTCACGTCGCAGTACCAGCCCTTGAGGGCGCCGTCCGCGGCGTACACCTCCTTGACCGCGTACCAGCGGTCGCGCCAGTAGTGCTCGGTGAAGACGTCGCCCGGCTCGAAGCGCACGAACCCGAAGTCCCGGACGCCGGGCGCCGCCCAGGGCGCGGAGACGGTGACGCGGCTGCCGTCGTCGTGCAGCAGGCGCGCCGGATAGCGGATCTTCGTCCGGCCCGCCTTCACCAGCGCGATCTCCACGGTGGTCGTCTCCTCCACCGCGTCAGCCGAGGGTGCGGACATGGCGGACCTCCGTGTCGCAGATCTCGTAACCGAACCACTTGTTGATCGCCAGCATCGGCTCGTTCCCGGCGTCGTTGCCCGTGAACGCCTCCGTGCACCCGGCCTCGCGGGCGCGGTGCAGGGAGTCGTTCTTGGCGGCCTTGGCGAGACCGCGGCCGCGGTGGGCGCGCGCGGTGCCCGTCATGCCGGACGCGTAGCGACCCGCGCCGTCCGCACGGGCCAGGCTGAACGCCGCGGGAACGCCGTCCACCAGCGCCACGGTGGTCAGCTCCTGGCTGACCAGCGGGTGGTGCCAGGTCTCGGCGAGCCAGTGCTCGTAGTCCGTGAACTCGGCCGCCACATCGCTCGGTTCGTCGGCCACCGTCTCCGCGTCGAGCGCGAAGAGCGGCCGCGCGTCGTGCGCGAACACCGACCCGCTGACCAGCTCGACCCCGGCCGGCGGCGCCTCGCGCGGCGGCAGCGTGCCGTGCGCCAGATCGAGACGGAGGAAGTGCGCGCCGCGCCGCGCCGCGTAGCCGCGCCGGGCGGCGAAGGCGAGGTTCGCGGGGGAGTCGAGCACCCACGCGTACACGGTCCGCGCGCCCGCGCCCGCCAGATACTCCTCGGCGGTCCGCAGCAGGAGCGTTCCGGCACCCCGGCCGAGCCGCTCCGGATGGACGTAGACGTTGGCGAAGCCCTGGCCCGGCTCCGGGCTGTCGTACGCGAGCCCCACCTGCGCCGTGCCGACGATCTCGCCGTCCACCTCGGCGATCAACTGCCGGTAGCCGGAAGCCGGATGGGCCTGCGCGCGGTCGAAGGCGACCGACGCGGGAGTGGAGAGCATGGCGGGCACACAGGCCCGGCGCACCGCGGCGAAGGCGGCGTCGTCCGCGGCCGCGGACGGGGCGTCGGAGTTCAGGGCTCGCACGATCACAGTCATGGAGCCGCACGGTACGCGGGGGGCCGGGCGGGCTGCCTCTCATTTTCCGCGGGGCGAAGAGGGGGCGCGCGGGTGTCCCCGCGGGCCCGGACCGTGCGGGACAATCGCTGCGTGACATTGAAGATCGACATCGATGGGGGCGCGGGCGACGCGCCGTACGAGCAGGTCCGGGCCCAGATCGCCGGGCAGGCGAGGTCGGGGGAGCTGCCGGTCGGCTACAAGCTGCCCACCGTGCGGGGGCTCGCCGAATCGCTCGGGCTCGCGGCCAATACGGTCGCCAAGGCCTACCGGGCCCTGGAGGCCGACGGGGTCATCGAGACGCGCGGCCGCAACGGGACGTTCGTCGCCGCGGCCGGCGACGCGGCGGCCCGGACCGCGGCGGCCGAGGCGCAGGCGTACGCGGAGCGGGTGCGGCGGCTCGGGCTGTCCGAGGCGGACGCGGTGTCGGCCGTACGGGACGCGCTGCGCGCGGCCTACGGCGACGCGGGGTAGGCCTGCTTCCCGCGTACCCGGCAGGGGTGCGAGGGCGGTTACAGGTACAAGCCCGCGTCCGCGCCCTCCCGTTGGTCCGGGACCGACGTGGGGCTCGTGCCGCGGCGCAGGGCGAAGAGTTCCGCGAGCGTCGCGCCCTCGCGGCCCACGCCCTCCTCCGTGCCGAGCCACTCCACCGCCTCGGGGCGGGTCAGCGCGCCGACCTCGATGCGGGCGAGACAGCGCCCCGGGCGGACCACCGCCGGGTGCAGGCGCTCCAGGTCCTCGTTGGTCGTGACGCCCACCAGGACGTTCCTGCCCTGGCCGAGCAGCCCGTCCGTGAGGTTGAGCAGGCGCGAGAGCGCCTGGCCCGCCGTGTGCTTGGCCTCGCCGCGGATCAGCTCGTCGCAGTCCTCCAGGAGCAGCAGCCGCCAGCGGCCCTTCGCCGTCCCGTCGTCCTCGCCGATCGCGATGTCCATGAGATAGCCGACGTCGCTGAACAGCCGCTCCGGGTCGAGGACGCAGTCCACCTGGCACCAGTCGCGCCAGGACCGCGCCAGCGTGCGCAGCGCCGAGGTCTTGCCCGTGCCGGGCGGTCCGTGGAGCAGCAGGAGCCGCCCCGAGATGTCCTCGGGCGTGGTCTTCATCAGCGAGTCCATCGCGTCGGCGACCGGCGCCGTGTAGTTGGGCCGCACCTCCTCCCACGTACCGGCAGAGATCTGCCGGGTGGTGCGGTGCGGGCCGCGCCGCGGAGAGACGTACCAGAAGCCCATGGTCACGTTCTCCGGCTGGGGCTCGGGCTCGTCCTGCGCGTCGTCCGTGGCCTGCTTCAGGACCTTCTCGGCCAGCTCGGCGCTGGTCGCCGTCACCGTGACGTCCGCGCCGCGGTTCCAGCGCGAGACGAGCAGGGTCCAGCCGTCGCCCTCGGCGAGCGTCGCGCTGCGGTCGTCGTCGCGGGCCGCGCGCAGGACCGAGGCCCCGGGCGGCAGCAGCGTGGAACCGGACTTGACGCGGTCGATGTTCGCGCTGTGCGAGAAGGGCTGCTCACCCGTGGCGAAACGGCCGAGGAAGAGCGCGTCCACGACATCCGACGGGGAGTCGCTGTCGTCGACGTTGAGCCGGATCGGCAGGGCGTCCTGTGGGTTCGCAGACATGCCGCCATGATCCGGCACGCACCCGCCGTCACGCATCAGATTTCCGCAGTGCGTCCCTTGTGTCCCGTTCCCGGAGCCGTCGCGGCCCGCCTCCCCGAACCCGCCCCACCGCCGACCGGCCCCGATACCCTGGTCCTTGATGGCACGTCATGGGTGGAATGCGCGCGTACGACGGTGGCGTCTCGTCGCCCTGCTCGGCGTCGGACTCGTCGTACTGGCCCTGGTGATCACACTCGTCGACACGCCGCCCGGCGACAGGGGCAGCACCGCGGGCACCACCCCCGACGGCGACAAGGTGTACGGCACCCCCGCCGTCCCGGCGGGTGCGGCGGAACCCCGGGTCGGCTGGGGCTTCACCCACACCCAGTACAGCGCGGACGACGGGGAGGACGCCGCCGTCGAGCGGGTCCGCGCCGAACTCGCGGGCCAGGGCCGGCCCGTCCCGCAGATCCAGCACATCATGGGCTGGGGCGCGGGCAACCCGGAGCCGGTGAAGGGGCGCTACGACTTCTCCGCCATGGACCGCCGGATGGACTTCGTCCGGGGCAGCGAGGGCACCCCCGTCGTGACGCTGTGCTGCGCTCCCGACTG
Source organism: Streptomyces sp. NPDC036815 (assembly GCF_055609205.1). NCBI lineage: Bacteria > Bacillati > Actinomycetota > Actinomycetes > Kitasatosporales > Streptomycetaceae > Streptomyces > Streptomyces sp. NPDC036815. The sequence goes on from NZ_JBVJPW010000020.1 coordinate 23,095, forward strand.
GATGAAGGGCGGAAAGCCCGGCGCCGACAACACCGACTGGAGCCGCCCCTCCCTGGAGAAGGCCCCGGAGCGCGCCCACTACGAGGACTTCGCGAAGCTCGCCGCGACCGTCGCCAGGCGCTATCCCGACGTACGCCACTTCCTCGTGTGGAACGAGTTCAAGGGCTTCTGGAACGACGAAGAGGGACGCTGGGACTACGAGGGCTACACCGAGCTCTACAACCTGGTCTACCGGGAGCTCAAGAAGGTCGACGAGGACATCCTGGTCGGCGGCCCCTACCTGGTCATGGACAGCGTGGACCCGCGCAGGACCGAGGGCGTGGCGAAGGAGCCGAAGGGACCCTGGGGCCGAATGGACCAGCGGCCCCTCGACGCCTTCGACTACTGGAACAAGCACAAGGCGGGCGCCGATTTCGTCGTCGTCGACGGCGCCAGCTACACCGCGGACGACGAGTTGCTCCCGGACGAGTTCAGGGCCACCGACAAGTTCACGGCCGTCGGCACGTGGCTGCGCGCGCGGACCGGTGGCCTTCCCCTGTGGTGGGCCGAGTACTACGTGGAGCCGGGCGACAGCCAGGACGACCGCGACGACTGGTCCGAGGCGCACCGCGTCGCCGTCCAGGCGTCCGGGCTGATGGCGATCGCCCGGGGCGGCGCCACCAGCGGCTTCTACTGGAACCCGCAGAAGAGGAACGGCACGGCCTGCGCGGGCTGCCTCTGGACGTCCACCCGGGTGCCCGAGGGCGGCGCCGCGCTGCCGATGCTGCGGCTCGTCGAGCGGTTCGGCAAGGAGTTCGGCCCCGGCACGCGGTACGAGAAGGTGCCGGTCGCCGCGGACGACCGGCCCGACGTCCGAGTGCTCGCCGACGACGAGGCGGTCCTCGTGGTGAACACCCTCGACCGGCAGATCGGCGCGGAGGTCGACGGGCAGCGGTTCGGGATGAAGGGGTACGAGGTGAAGTGGCTGAAGCGGTGATCGCCGCACCCGCCGCCTGACCGCCGCACCCCCGCCGCCTGACCCCCGTACCCCCGCCGCTTGGCCGCCGCACCCCCCCCGCCGATCCCCCACACCCGGGCCGCGCCCGCCCCCGTGCTCACGCCATCGTCGAGAACCGCTGGACCAACGACGCCAGCAGCACAGCGAGCAGCGGCAGTGAGAACCAGAAGCTGCTCTGCAGCCACCGCTGCTGCCGCACGCTCGGCGCCGCGGCGACCCGCACCAGCTCGCGCGCCCCGAGCAGCAGAAGGAGGGTGACGGCTGCGAAGCCGCCCACCACCGACCACGGCGTCCAGGTCACCCTCGGCCCGACGGGCCCCGGATCGGGCTTCGCGACCGGTCCTTCCGGCTGCTCGGTCAGCCGGTAGATGCTCGCGTCGTCGTTGGTGAAGACCTTCTGGAGGTCCTCCCGGTCGTCCAGATTGCGCAGGAGCCGAGGCTCCCACGTCGAGGAGTACCCCGCGTCCATCCGCAAGTAGGTCGTCTGGCTGCGGTTGATCATCAGGTAGGAGTGCGGGCCCGCGTCCTTCAGGGCCTTCACCAGGCCGGACACCAGGACGGGGTCGGCGGGCGCGAGCGTGGGGACGTACTCCACCTTCTCCATGTCGCGAGCGCCCCACGGCATCGCGGGGGTCACGTTGTCGACCGTGTCGTCGCTCATCCAGAGCAGCCGCACCGTCGGGTCGTCGTGCGCGTACACGTACTCCATCGCCGTGACCTCGCCGGGGCGGATCCGTTCGAAGGGCTCGTTGCCCCAGCGGGCCACGAGGAAGCCGCACAGCAGGACGAGACCGGCAAGGAGCGCGGCCAGCGGCGCGAGGCTCACCCGGTCGCGGTCGCGCTCCTCCGGCGTCGCGCCCGTGCGCGGGAACAGCGCGAGCCCCGCGAGCAGGGCGGCGCCCGGCAGCGCGAACATGAAGACGCGCAGGGCCATCTCGCCGCCGTACGACTGCATGCCGAAACCGAGGAACGGCACGAAGGTGAGGACGAGGAGCGAGCGTTCGCCGTACTGGTGGAAGCGCCGCCGCCACCAGCCCCAGCAGGCGCACGCCATGACGCCGCCCGCCAGCGCCACGCGCGCGTAGAGCACGAGCCGATGCGACGAACTGCCGTCCTCGATCCGCCCGGAGACCGACGAGGACACATTGCCGCCGACCCCGCCGACCCCGCCGAACAGGTCGTCGAAGTGCCCCGACCAGTAGGGCTCGGCGAGGAAGCCCAGCCATACGACGACGAGCACGCCGAAGAGCAGCGGCAGGCCGCGCAGCTCGCAGCGGCCGACCAGGACGAGCACCGTGAGGACGCCGAGCATCACGAACGGCGTCAACTGGTGCGCGGGCACCGTCCCCGCGAAGAGGACCATCAGGACCAGGAGCAGGACCGCGCGCTCCCCGCGGCCCGTCGGTTCGACCTCGCTCTCGCCGGGACGGCGCTCGGCCCACAGCACGCGCGGGGCGCGGAACCACACCAGGAGGATCGCGACGAAGGCGATGTAGAGCAGATACGTGAAGCCCTGCGGGGAGAAGTAGTCCTGGCCGACCCAGCCGCTCAGAACGAAGATCCACAGGCCCGTCCACTGGGCGCGCCAGGACGCCCGCAGGGAGCGTACGAGCAGGAACATCGGCGCCAGGTAGAGCAGTTGCACGGCCGTCGGCCACCAGCGGATCACCTCGGTCAGATCCGTGACGCCGCAGGCCTTCGCGACGAAGGCGGCCGCGGCGAAGAAGCCGGGCCAGCTCCAGCGCGCGTCCAGGTCGGGCACCGCGGAGCCCGTCCGGTCGATGTACTCCAGGAAGCCCAGGTGCTGCCAGGCCGTGGCGAACCGGGGCTCGGTCTCGACGACCGCGGGCAGCGCGTGCAGGGACACCACGGTGGCGAGCAGCGTCAGGAGCAGCAGGCTCTTGACCGGCCGGTCCATCCACAGCAGTGCGGCGAACACGATGACCAGGAGGGCGGCGCCGAGCAGCGTCGGCCTCGGCAGGACGGAGATCAGGCCGAGCCCGCCCATGTCGTCCAGGTCCTCCTCCCCGAGGCCGAGGACGGGCAGCCAGTACAGGGCGAGCGCGGCGACGAGGAGGAACGCCAGGACGAGGACGTGGCGGCGCCCGGCGTGCGGGGGAGCGGCGGGCGCCGGGACCGCGGTCGGCGGCACGGAGGCGTCCCGGCCCGGCGCCCCCGCCGGGGGCGTGGACACGGAAGAGGAGGGTGCGGCGGCCGGGGTCTTCAGCGCCCAGGTGGGCCGGTGGTCCGCGGGATCCCCCTCGCTCCGCGCCGCGGGCGTTCCGGCGGCGGGCGTGCCGGGGCCCGGCCGCACGTCGGGCCTGCGCTCCTGGTGTTCGAAGTCGAGCGGTACGGCGAGCTGGAGGGTGTCCGAGTCGAGCGACTCCCGCAGGGCCCACGCGGGGCCGTGCCGCTCCGTGCCCGCGGCCCGCGCCCGTACCCGCCCGACGGGTGCCTCCGGTGTCCCCAGATCGGCCAGGTCGCCGTCCGGCGCCGCGTCCTCGGCCGGTTTCGAGGGTGCCGCCCGCACCACCCGGTACAGCTGCGGCGCCGCGACGGCCACGATCACCGCCAGGCTGGAGACCTCCGCGATGCCCGCGCCGGTCAGCCCCGTGCGCGGCAGCAGGAGCAGCGTCAGGCCGAGCACCAGGACGCACAACAGGCCCTGCAGCCAGGCGATTCCGGAGGTCCTGCTCTGGGCGCGCCGCACCGCGAAGTACGTCTCCATGACCACCCGCAGCAGCGCCCCCACCGCGAACCAGCGCAGCAGCGGGGTGGCCGCGTCCGCGTACCCCTGCCCGAACACGCGCAGGATCAGCGGCGCGGCGAGGAAGAGGGTCCCGCACACCGGCAGCATGATCGTCGCCATCCGGCGCAGCGCCGAGCGGGTGTTGGCGGCGAGCAGCGCCGGGTCGTGCGCGCCCTCGACGGTCAGTGAGGCGCCCATGTTGATGGCGAGCAGGTTCACCGTGCCGCCGATGGTGGTGGCGATGTAGAAGTACGCGTTGTCGACCGAGCTGACCTGCGAGGCGACCATCACCGGGACGAGGTAGACCACGGCCAGCGAGAAGAGCGAGCCGGTGTAGTCGCCCGCCAGGAAGCGGCCGATCTCGCGCACCGTGGGCGGCCGCGCCCTGCCGTCGGTGGCCTCGACGTGCCGCGGCACCAGGCGCCGGAAGACCAGCCAGCCGAGCGGGATCACCGACACGAGGATCGAGGCGACCCAGGACACGAAGACGCCCGCGGTGGGGATCGCCGCGGCCACCGCGATGAGCAGCCCGAGCTTGGCGACGGAGAAGGCGGTGTTGCCGACGGGTACCCAGAGCGCATTGCGCAGCCCGGTCAGGACGCCGTCCTGCAGGGTGAGGACCGACCAGGCGACGACGGCGAGTACGAAGCCGACGCCGTGGACCGGCCCGTGCAGGAAGCGGTACGAGGGCCCCCACAGGTCCAGGGTGAGCAGGAAGACCAGCGCGGCGAGCGCCACGGCGACCGAACTGCCCGCGTACGTACGGAAGATGAGCTTTCCCGTGGCGCGGCCCGCGATGGGTATGAACCGTGCGAGGGCGCCGGTCAGTGTCACGGCGGTGAGCCCCGCGAGGAGCTTCATCGCGGCGATGGCGGCCGAGCCCTGGCCGACCGCCGACTCCGAGTAGTAGTGCGCGGCGGCCAGCCAGAAGCCCACGCCGAGCACGCCGGAGATGCCGGTGTTGAGCATCAGCGCGTACGCGTTGCGGAACAGCGGGCTCGGGCCGCCGCCCCGGCCCGGCAGGCGCAGGCGGGTCCGGCCGGACCCGGCGGCGGGCCGCCCTCCGGTGGGCGCGGGCCCGGCGACGCCGGCCCGGGCCGTGGTCGTGTCAGACACGGGTACGGATTGCCTTCCGGCGGATCTGTCGGGCTCTGCGGACCATGGCGTACCCCTTGGTCAGGGCGCGGTCCCGGGCGAAGTCACGGCCGATCGGGCCGCCGGTCACCAGCCGTTCGAACTCCTCGGCGCCGGTGGCGCGGCGCACGGTCACCCGCCGCAGCGCGTACGGGCCCTGGCCGCGGCGGGCCAGGCCGTTGCCGACGGCGAGCGCCTGGCCGTACCCCGTCTCGCGCACGCGCTCGCGCACCCGGCGGCTGGAGTAGCCGTACGGGTACGCGAAGGACGCGGGCCGGGTGCCCAGCTGGTCGGTGACGATGTCGCGGCAGCGCCGCAGCTCGAAGAGGAGCTCCTCGTCGGGCAGTTGGTCGAGCTCGGGGTGGGTGTGGCTGTGCCCGCCGATCTCCGCCCCCGCCGCGGCCAGCTCGCGCACCTGGTCCCAGTCGAGCATGCGGTCCAGGCCGCCTCCGGTGTCGTACTCCCCGCGCAGCCAGCCGGTGGACACGAACAGGGTCGACGCGAAGCCGTGCCGGGCGAGCACGGGCAGCGCGTGCCGGTGCACCCCTTCGTAGCCGTCGTCGAAGGTGATCAGTACGGGGCGGCCGGGCAGCGTGCGGCCGGACGAGCGCCAGGCCGCGGCGAGTTGGGAGGCGGTGAGCGGGGTGAAGCCCCGTTCGCCGAGCACGTCCATCTGGTGCGCGAAGGCGTCGGGGGAGACCGAGAGGCCGTGCGTCGCCTCGTTCGGCGCGCGGGCCACGGAGTGGTACATCAGTATCGGCACGGCTTCCGTGCTCATGCCGCGGCCCCCTCGCGGCCCGCGCCCTCCCCGATCCGCGCGACGGAGAACGCGGCGTTTCCCCTGCGCGCGCGGACGCTCCCGAGTACGTACCCCCCTGCCGCGGTGAGCACGCCCGTCACGATGGCACCCGCGCGCCCCGCGCCGCCCGGGCGGCCGAGCACCGCGTCGCGCAGGCCGCGGCCGATGCCCGCGGGCAGCACGCGCGTGGTGTAGCGGCGCTCGGACTCCAGTCCCTTGCCGGCGCCGACGCTCCGGGCCACCAGCGCCTTGGAGAGGCCTTCCGCGTACGCCCTGGCACGGAAGTAGCGGAACGCTTCCCGGGCGGCCGGCACCCGGTGGTGGATCACCGAGCGGTCGTCGATGAGCAGCACCGCGTCCGGCCGGGCGCGGGCGAGGCGGATGCAGAACTCGGTCTCCTCGCAGCCCAGCGGGCGCTTGTCGCCGTCCCGTCCGATGCCGGTGGCGAAGCCGCCCGCCGCGTCGAAGGCGGTGCGCCGGAACGCGGCGTTGCCGCCGAGGACGTTGCGCACGCGGACCCGGCCCGGGGGCAGTCCCCGGTACGTGCAGCCGACGACCCAGTCGAACTCCTCGGGGAACCAGGCAGGCCGCCCGCCGGACTCCCACGCGGGCAGGGTGCGGCCGCCGACGGCGAGGACCCGCGGGTCCTCGAACGCCTCGGCGAAGTGCCGCAGCCACTCCCGCTCGGCGACGGCGTCGTCGTCGAGGAAGGCGATGAACTCGCCGCGGGAGGCGGCGATCCCGGTGTTGCGGCCGGCCGAGAGGCCGCGGGGGCCCGCGTTCGCGAGCACCCGCACCCCCTCGTCCTCCTTGTACTCCTCGGCCAGCCGGTCCAGGAGCGGGAGGTTGTGGTCGACCACGAGCAGGGTCTCCAGGGCCGCCAGGGACTGCGCGCGCACCGAGGACACCGCCGCGAGGATGTCCGCCCAGCGGTCCTCGGTGTACACGCAGACGACCACGGAGATCTCCGCGCTCAAGACACCTCTCCCCGGCCGGTGCCGAGGGGGAGCCCCCGCGCGCTCCTGCGCCGCGCGCCGCGTCTGCCGCGGTGGGAGCGCTCGCTGAGGATCACCTTCAGTACGCGGATGCCGTCCCGGACGGCTCTGAGGTTGCTGGTGCCGTGGATCCGCAGGTACTCGTGGCTCGGGATCTCCTGCACCTTGAGGCCCGCCTTGACGACCCGGATGTTCATCAGGGTCTCGACCTCGAAGCCGGTGCAGTCGAGCTCTATCTTGTCCAGGCAGTGCCGCCAGAAGGCGTTGTAGCCGTAGCAGAGGTCGGTGTAGCGCGCGCCGAACTTGGTGTTCACGACGGAGCACAGGACGTGGTTGCCGAGCTTGCGGATCGGCGTCATGTCGTCGGTGCCGCCGCCGTTGGCGAACCGCGAGCCCTTGGCGAAGTCCGCGCCGGAGACGAGGGCGCAGACGTAGGAGACGATCTCCTGGCCGTCCGCCGAGCCGTCCGCGTCGACCATCACGATGATGTCGCCCGTGCACGCGGCGAAGCCGGTGATCAGCGCGTCGCCCTTGCCCTTGCCGAGCTGGCGCACGACCTTGACGTCGGGCCGCAGCTCGCGGGCGACGGCCACCGTGTCGTCGGTGGAATTGCCGTCGACGAGAACGACCTCGTGGATCCATTCGGGAAGTGTCTTGAACACGTACGGAAGATTCTCCGCTTCGTTCATGGCGGGTATCACGACACTCACCGGCGGCGTGATCGCCAAATGCGTGGAGATCGGCCGGTAGTTTCTGGCGATCTTTTTCGACGGGTCCTGTCCGGCGTCTGCCGGGCGCACGGAATAACTCATGAGTCCGGTGATCCCTCTCGTCCGGTGGACGGCCCGCCCCCGGGCAGTCCGGTCGTTGATCCGGGTCGAAAGGGGGGTTCGCACGTGAGCATGACGAAATGGGTCTCCGTGCATGCCGAGTGAGCTGGCACAGCGCGGGACGTGTCTCGGCCGACGAGCGGTCACCGAGCACGGCACCCCCCTACCGCGCCCCGCACCGGCCCCATCGCGATCTTGAGCCCTCCCCTGGATCGCATGGCGTGATGGGCCGTTGCGGGTGGATGTACGACGGTATTGATGATTGGGACTGTATGGCAAGACCTGGAACGTGGTCTCACGTTTTTCACGATTTGGGTCATCTATGCGATCACATTCGGACCGTCCTATATCCGGCCCCTGGATCGAATTCGGCCCATGTGCTTGAGCAGTTTGTCGGCCGGTTCGAATAATGCCGGTCTGGATTGCACGGTGTTCCGCAACGCCCTGACCGGGGCACGGCGTGCCAGGTGTCCGAACGCCACCGGATGACGGAGTGCCACCCACCCCTCGGACACGGTGAGTTCGCGTGTCTTGAGGGAGTCCTTGTACGTCTTGTGGCCGCGGCCGAGATCGAGATACGCGACGCCGTCGGAGGCGGCGGCCTCGGCCATGCGCAGATGCAGGACCAGGCCCGGCGAGTACTTGGCGTACGCCGGGTCGTACGCCGGGAACCAGCATGCGAGGATCCGCTCGGAGCGCAGCCCGAAGTGCGCGGCGACCGGCACGTCCCCGGCGTAGAGGACCGACAGGAGCCCGGCGAACGAGTCGGAGCGGGTGTGGAAGAGCCGGCGCACCAGGCGGACGATCCAGGGGTGCGCGAAGCGGTCGCTGCGGCCCGTCCTGCGGTACTGGGCGGACTTCCAGCGCATGAGCGTGGCGAGGACCCGGGGGTCGCGCTCGTCGTGCACATAGCGCACGGGACCGTGGTCGCGGCCGAGTCTGCGCTCCTTGGCCAGCGTCGAACGGGTGAACTTCGGTGACTGTGTGCGGAGTTGTTCGAGATAGGCCGCGTACCCCCGGTCGATGTCCATGACGGGTGAGGGGAAGGAGCCGGAGGCGCTCGCCTCGAACGGCGCCTGCCCGCCCACCAGGTGGTCGAATTCCCACACGGTCAGTCCGCAGGCGCGCAGGAACTCCCTGGCGTCCCAGTCGAAGCCCGGCCGGTGCACGAGGCCCTGGCAGTCCGAGACGCCGAGGCCGATCGCCCGGCCGACACCGCCGGCGGATCGCTGGAAGGGGAGGAACGCCGCGGGCTCGTCGCCCTCGCGCACGACCGCGATCCGCACCCCGCGCCGCTCGTGCGCCGTCGCGAGGGCGAACTCGGGGGAGAGGAAGGGGTTGGCGAGCCCGGCCGGTCCTTCGAGGTGCGCCTTGGACTGCAGGGAGGTCCACGCCGCCCGGTCGGCGGCGGTGAGGTCGCCGGGGCGGTGCACGGTGAGGGCCACGTCAGGAAGTCCACCTTCTCGCCGGACGGCGGCGCGGACGCCGTATCGCTGTCGGCAGCAGGATGAGCGCGCTGACCGCGGCGACGACGGCGACGCCGCCGCGCACCGACCACACGTGCAGCGCCAGCATGCCCTGCGCCACGAGCAGGTCGACCGCGACGGCTCCGGACGCGGCGGCCACGGCCCGGCCCCACGGTGTGAGGGCCCGCAGCGCGGCGCCGATCGCGGCGCCCGGCGCGGCGAGCAGGAAGAAGAGGGTGAAGGGGGCGCGCAGCGGCGACGCCAGGTCGACGAGCGCGAGCATCGCCCCGACGGCGCCCACCGCGACGGCCGCGCCGGCGAGCAGCGGCAGCAGGTCCTGCTGGGTGTCGTGCCCCGGACGATGGCCCGTGTCCGCGGCCGGTGCCGTGTTCCCGATGGTCTGCATGGGCGACTTTGCCCCCCGAAGCGCCGGATGCCGGGCTTCAATGTCGCGCAGGCCCGGACGGCCCGTCAAGACGCGGAGGGGGCGTGCAGATGTTCCCCGCCATACCCCGTAAGTGTTGGTGAACTCCCCGCGTGGGCAAGCCAATTGTGCAGGAAGTTATTGACATGGACACTATCGACGGCCGGGAGCGCGTGCTACCACGGTCGTGGCAGAAACCCTGCTAAGGGAGGTTCCATGAAATTGTCCGGCATCACGGCATACATGTCCTCGCTCCTCCTCGCGGCCGCCTTCGCCCTCACCGGCGCGGCAGCGGCCCACGCGGACCAGTCGACCGGCCAACGGGCCGCGGCTACCGGCTACGTGGCCCTCGGCGACTCCTACTCCTCGGGCGTCGGCGCGGGCAACTACGACAGCGCCAGCGGGAACTGCAAGCGCAGCACCCGCGCCTACCCCGCCCTGTGGGCGGCCGCCCATTCACCCTCGAGCTTCAACTTCGTGGCGTGCTCCGGCGCTCGTACGGGTGATGTTCTCTCGGGCCAGCTCGGCCCGCTGGGCTCCGGCACCGGGCTCGTCTCGATCTCCATCGGCGGCAACGACGCGGGCTTCGCCGACGTCATGACGACCTGTGTGCTGCAGTCCGAGAGCACCTGTCTGGCCCGCATCGCGACGGCGCGCGCGTACGTCGACTCCACCCTCCCCGGCAACCTCGACAAGGTCTACGACGCGATCAGCGCCAAGGCACCCTCCGCCCACGTCGTGGTCCTCGGCTACCCCCGCTTCTACCAGCTGAGCGGCAGCTGCCTCGCCGGTCTCTCCGAGCGCGAGCGGGCCGCCATCAACGACGCCTCCGACTACCTCAACACGGCCACCGCCAAGCGGGCCGCGGACCACGGCTTCACGTTCGGCAACGTCACGTCCGCCTTCGCCGGGCACGAGATCTGCTCGGGCAGCCCCTGGCTGCACAGCGTGAACTGGCTCAACATCGGCGAGTCCTACCACCCCACCGCCGCCGGCCAGTCCGGTGGCTACCTTCCCGTGTTCACCCAGGCCGCCTGACCCCGGCCTACGCGTCCGGCGTGTAGGAGCCCCCGTCCGTCGGGGTCTCCTGCTCGCAGGTCACCGTGTACGCGACCGCGTTCGACGTGGTCTTCACGGGGCTCCGCACCTGGACGCCGATCGAGTTCTCATACGTCCCGCCCCCGGTGTCGTACGCGGTCTCGACATGGTTGACCTGCCGCGTCCTCCCGCCGCCCGAGCCGAACGACAGCGTCTTCCAGCCGGGGTCGCCCGACCTGCCGGACCGTGTCACCCAGCGGTACTGCACGGTGGCGGGGACGCGCCCCACCGTGAACGTCGCCGTGAACGAGGGCGCCTGACCCGGCGTCGGCGGGCACGCGCCCTCGTAGCGGGTGTGCGCACCGGAGACGTACACCTTCACCGTCTGGGCGGGCGGGGCCGAGGTGCCGCCGTGGCCGCCGCTCCCGCCGTTTCCCCCACCGCCGCCGCTCGTGGCCTTGCCGTTGCCGCCGTCACCGTCCGACGAGCTGTCCGAGCCGCCCCCGGACGAGCCGTTGCCCGGGTCCTGCGACGCGCTGCTGTCGCCGCCCTGACCGCTGGCCGACCCGCTGCCGCCCTCGCTGCTCGAAGAGCCGTCATCACCCCCGTCGTCGCGGTTGACCAGGGCGTACGTGATCCCGGCCAGTGCGAGCGCCAGCGCGACGAGCCCCGCGACCAGGGCGGCCACCGCGCGGCGGGACCGGGCGGGGCCGGTCGTCGTGGTGGATGTGGTGGACGCCGTCGACGGGGGCGGGGAGACGGGGAAGGGGGCGGGCGGCGTCGGCCCGGGCGGCGGCCGCTCGGCCGTGGTCGTCGGCATGTAGGGGAGGGGCGTCCCGGCGCGCGGGGTGCCGCCCGAGGCCACGGCCCGCAGGTCGCTCTCGGCGTCGGCGGCCGACAGCCGCTCGGCCGGATCCTTGCGCAGCAGCCCCTCGATGACCGGGGCGAGCGGACCTGCGCCGCGGGCGGGCGGCAGCGGCTCGTCCACGACCGCGCGCAGCGTGCTCAGCGGGGTGTCCTGGCGGAACGGCGAGCTGCCCTCCACGGCGGCGTACAGCAGGACGCCGAGCGACCACAGGTCGGAGGCGGGCCCGGGGTGGTGCCCCAACGCCCGCTCCGGGGCGAGGAATTCGGGCGAGCCGATGACCTCGCCGGTCATCGTCAGCGCCGAACTCCCCTCGACCTGGGCGATCCCGAAGTCGGTGAGGACGACGCGGCCGTCGTTCGCGATCAGTACGTTGCCGGGCTTGACGTCGCGGTGCAGGACCCCGGCGTCGTGGGCGGCGCGCAGGGCGGCGAGGACCTCGGCGCCGATGTGGGCGGCCCGCCGCGGGGACAGCGCGCCCTCGGCCTCCAGCACGTCGGACAGGGAGAGGCCGCGCACCATCTCCATCACGATCCACGGGCGGCCGCCCTCGCTCGCGACGTCGTAGACGGTGACCACATTGCGGTGGGGGATGCGGGCGGCGGCCCAGGCCTCGCGCTCCAGGCGCGCGTACAGCCGGTCGACCTCGGCCGCCGGGAGACCGGCAGGGGCGCGCACCTCCTTGACGGCCACCTCACGCCCGAGGATCTCGTCACGGGCCTGCCACACGGTGCCCATGCCGCCTTCGCCCAGGGGGGCGAGGAGGCGGTAGCGCCCGGCGATCACGCGCTCTGGCTGGTTCACGGGCGCCCCCATCCGCAGCGGTGAGATTCTCGACAAAAGTAGCTCAACCGAGCGCGGTTGCGGCCCCCTTGAGCACCAATCCACACCCGAGGGCGAGGACGACGCAGGCGGAGCCGAGCGGCAGGAACCGCCGGGCGCGACGGCTCGGCCACCCGGGCCCGAGGCGCCGCCCCGCGAAGGACCCCACGCGGACCACGAGGAACCCCGCGGCCGACAGCGTGACGGCGAGCCCCACGCCGTACGCCACCACGAGCAGCAGCCCGAACCAGGCCTCGCCGAGCGCGGCGGCGCCGACCAGGACGACGACGGCGGAGGGACTGGGCACCAGGCCCCCGGCGAACCCGAGGAAGAGCATGCCGCGCAGGCTGCCTCCGGAGGAGTGGGGGTGGGAGTGAGAGCGGGGATGGGGGTGGGAATGGGGATGGGGGTGGATGTGGGAGGCGTGGGAGTGGTGCGCGTGACTGTGGGGGTGGGCTGGGTCGTGTTCGGGCCCGTGGCCGTGCCCGTGGTCGTGCCCGTGCCCGTGCCCGTGCTCATGGCCGTGGTCGTGCCCGTGCCCATGTTCCGCACCCCGCCCCCACGCCCGCCCCCGCCCCCACGCCCGCCCCCGCCCCCACGCCCGCCCCCGCCCCCACGCCCTGCGCACGAGCAGCACGCCCGCTCCCGTCACCAGCACCCCGCTCGCCACGCCGAGCCAGGCGACCACCGAGGGTGCCGCGGCCGAACCCCCGCTCACCAGGAGGCCGAGGGCGAGCACGCCCAGCGTGTGCGTCACCGTCACGGAGGCGGCGAGCGGCAGTACGTCACGGGCGCGGGCGCGGCCGCGGGCCGCCGCGGTGGCGGCCATCAGCGTCTTGCCGTGCCCGGGGGCGAGCGCGTGCAGGGCCCCGAGGAGCACGGCGGTGCCGAGGGCGAGCGCCGCGAAACCGAGGGTGAGGGGGTGGCGTCCGACGAGCCCGGTCAGGGCCTGTGTCCACCGGTCGGCGCCGCGGGGCAGCACGGCGGCGATCCCGTCCTCTTCCGCCGTTCCGGCATCGGCGAGGGCCGGGCCACCGGGCGTGATCCGCAGCGACGCGGACACGGTGTCGGGCGGCGCGGAGAGCAGGCGCTTCGGGTACCGGGTGAGCCGCTTCGACGCGGAGGTCTCCGGTACGTCGGAACGGGCGAGGGTCATCCGGTCGCCGCGGGCGGTGATCTCGCGCCAGCCGGTCCTGTCGTCCGCCGCGCCGCCGCGGAACCGTACGGTGACCGACTCGCCCCGGGGCAGCGCGGTGCTGAGGGCGCACTCGACGCGGAGCGTGTCGAGCCCCGCCTGACCCGGGCGGGCGCGGACCCGCGCGGTGCCCACGGCGAGCTCGGCGGGCCGCCCCGCGACGCTGACCCGGGTGGTGTCGGCGGCGTCCCGGCAGCGCCGGCGGGCCCAACTGCCGCGGCCCGCCTCGCGGATGCGGGGCGCCGCCTGGGCGGCCGGGATCTCGGCGAGGTCCTCCACGTGGTCGACCTTCAGACGGCCCGGCTCCGCCACCAGCCCGTCGTAATGGCTGACGGTGAAGTTGTTCAGGGGGTGGGCGTGCGCGGTCCCGGCGGGGGCGCCCAGAGCGAGGGCCGCCCCCAGCGCCGCGGCCGCTCCCAGGAGCCGCGTGAGCCTGCGTCCGCTCCCACTTCTCGTCCGGAGCCTCATGGCGCACCGCCCCCGAGCGCCCGCAACGTCGCGCGCGCCTCGCGTGAACCCAGCGGCGAGAAGCCGGGGTTCAGCCGCAGCGTCGCCTCCAGCGACCTCCGGGCGGCCCGGTCGGCTCCGGTGGCCCGCTCGATCATCCCCCGGTGGAACAGGAAGGACGCCTCGCGGAACCCCGTCCGCGTGGCCCGCCGCGCGTACGGCAGTGCCTCCTCGTCCCGGCCGTTCACGTGCAGGGCCCACGCCAGGGCGTCGGCCGTGTGCACCGTCCGGCGCCGGTTCCACTCCGCCCGCGCCGCCCGCAGGGCGACCGCCCGGTCCCCGTGGTCGGCCTCGGCGAGCGCGGTGTCCAGATCCGGGTCGACCCCGTTCGCGCGGGCCAGCGCGACCCACGTGTCCACGAGGCGGTACTGCTCCCGGGCCCGCTCGGTGTCGCCCCGCGCCTCGTACAGCTCGCCGAGCGCGAGCACCGGTCCCGGGAGCGGCTGCCGCTCCACGACCGTCCGCAGTCCGGCGACCGCCGAGGCAGTTTCGCCGCGGGCCGCCCGGGTCCGGGCCCGGCACTCCAGGGCGGGGAGATAGTCAGCGTCGGCCCGTAGCGCGGCCCCGCAGTGCCGCAGCGCGGAGCGGTAGTCGCCCTGGCGCCACGCCAGTTGACCCAGCGCCGTCGACACGTACGCCACGTCTCCCGGCGCCGTCGCCCCCGCCAGCGCCCGCTCCAGGACGCGTCGCGCGGCCGTGACATCGCCGCGCAACTCCCGTACGTACGCGTACCGTGTGAAGACGGGGACCCCGGGCCGTCGCGCGTCCGCCTCGTCGGCCGCGCGGGACGCCGCGCCGTACCGTCCGAGCTCCACCAGGGCGTCGATGCGGGTGGCCAACGCCCGTTCGCTGTAAGGGTTCTCGGCGAGGGCGGCGGTGGCGTGGCGCAGGGCGCCGCGGAAGTCGTGCCGGGCGGCGGCCACCGCGGCGCGCCCCGCGAGCGCCGCGTCGTTGCCGGGGCGCAGCTTCAGCGAGCGGTCAAGGGCGCGGTCGGCGGCGCCGTAGAGAGCGGGGTCGCCGCGGGTGCGGGCCTGTTCCACGTAGGCCGTGCCGAGCGTGGCCCAGGACACGAAGTCCTTCGGCCGGGTGCGCAGGTGGGCCCGGAGCGTGTCCACGCCCCGGTCCAGGTTCCCGCCGCGGAGCGCGTCGGGCGCCGGTACGGGCCCGGTGGCGACGGCGGGCCGCTCCGTCCCCTCGTCGGCGCCGAGCACGACGGCACCCGCGGTGAGGGCGAGCGAGAGGGCGGCGACGGCCACGGCGTTCCGTACGGAGTTGCGTTTCATGGGAGCGACCTGACTTTCCGGATGACGGACGAGCCGGACGGGGCCCGGAACGGATGGCGGCGCGGCCCGCGGGAGGAAGCGCCGCGGGCCGCGCCCGTTCGGGGCGGGCAGCCGGTTCCCGGCTGCGGAGTGGGTCCGCCGGTGCGGCGGACCGGTGGTGCGGACCGGTGGTGCGGAGCGGCGGCTCTCAGGAGATCCCCGCGGCCGTCCGCCGCCGGGACCGCCACCAGCCGAGGCCAAGCGCCACGAGGAGCACTCCCGCGGCCCCGGCCGCCGCGGAGGCGATGAGGACCGTGTCGTCGGAGTCCCCGGACGAGGACGGGGAGGACGGGACGGAGGCGGGCGGTACGGCCCCGCCCGCGAGGGCGTCGCGTGCCGAGGTCCCGTCGGCGCCCCCGCGGGCCAGCGGACCGCGCGAGCCGGAGGTGGGCAGTGCCAGGTAGGGGAAGGTCCCGCCGAACGCCTGGTCGTTGGCGTTCACCGCGTCGCCCAGGTCGTTCTTGGCCCCCACGAGTTCGCCCGCGACCGCCTGCAGTTCGATGTCGACGACGTCGTCGGCGAGGCGCCGCCCGTTCGGGAAGCCCGCGTTGTCGCCGTCGAGGACGCCGAGCCGCTTCGGATCGGCGGCCGGTTTGACGGAGGTGTTGAGGCGCAGCGCCTCCGCGGGGCGTACGCCGGGCGGCTGGTTGAGGCCCTGCACGCCGGTCAGGAAGACGGAGACCAGATCCTTCCTGGGCTCGGCGGGTGCCTTCACGCCGTAGAACTTCTCGAGCAGCTTCGCCAGCTCGGGCTTCTGTACGTAGGGGAGGAACTGGGCGTCGTCCCACGGCGCGGAGGCGTTGAACCTGTCCTTGTCCCGCAGCGGCACCACGACCTCGTTGACCAGCGGGTTGCCGAGCCGGGAGACCTGCGTCCAGTCGCCTCCGGCGTTCTTGCGCTCGGTCGTCGACCAGATGCCCACCGTCGGCTGCTCCTGCGACTGGCGTATGTCGGCGTTGGGCACCTGCAGCGCGACCGTGTTCACGTCGTAGCCCTTGAGCGTGTCCCGGCCGACCTCCGAGAGGTCGCCGCCGTACAGCAGATCGAAGACCCGCAGGTCGAGGAAGAAGGGATCGTCCGCCTGCCCGACGTACGACGTGCCGCCGCCCGCGACCTTGCGCACGGCCTGGTCGCGCAGCTTCTTGTAGTCGGGCATCGACGCCCTGCCCACCCGGGACGGCGCGATCGGCAGGCCGTCGGCGATCTTCCTGGTGGAGACGACCTTCTGGTCCTTCAGCTTCAGCAGGTCGATGTCGTACGTCTGTGTGATGTTGAGGTCGGGATCGTCGAGGGCCGTCACCGGGCCGGTGTTGTAAAGGAAGGTGTTCCCGTTCCTCACCTTGGTGTCGAACGTCCACCGGTAGAGCAGATCGCCCTGGCCGTCCCCGTCGCTGTCGATGTGGATGTCGTAGCGGGCGTCCTCGGGGAAGAGGTAGAAGTTCGGCCCGCCCGCGGGTTCCTCGAAGGGGATCCAGTTCGCGACGAGGGTCGTAGTGTCGGGCTTGTCGGGGCTGACGAACGCGTACACGTCCGTGTTGTCGTACTGCGGCTGCCCCGAGATCAGCGGGGCCTCCCGGTGGCTGGAGGCCCGGGCGGCCCCCGGCTCCAGCGCGCTCACCCCGGCGGCCACGAGCCCCCCGGCGGCGAGCGCGCCGCAGACCAGTGTGGCGAGGCCGCGGCGCCCCGCCCGTTTCTTGGTGATCGCTGTCATCGCATCCGTCCTCACGCGCCTGATGTACCTGACTGACACAGGCCATTCGGGGCCGCGCCGCGGGCGGATTGGGCCGATGTCGCGTCCCGCGCATCCACGGCGCCTGCCGCGCCGAATTCCTGGTGCCGGAGAGCCGGCGCGGAAGCGGGGGAGGGGGAACGGGTGGAGGCCGACACGTTGTTGCTACGGGTCGCCGAGGGGGACCAGGAGGCGTTCGAGGAGCTGTACGGACTGGTGTCCGGGCAGGTTTTCGGGCTCGTGCGCAGGGTGCTGCGCGATCACGCGCAGTCCGAGGAGGTGGCCCAGGAGGTGCTGGTCGAGGTCTGGCGGACCGCGCCCCGGTTCGATCCGGGGCGGGGCGGCGCCCTGTCCTGGATCCTGACGCTCACGCACCGCAGGGCCGTGGACCGGGTGCGCAGCGTGCGTGCGGCGCGGGAACGCGAGGCGCGGGCGGCCCGGTTCGGGGAGGGCCCCGCCTTCGACCACGTCGCCGAGGAAGTCGAGGCGACACTGGACCGCGAGCGGGTGCGGGGCTGTCTGTGCAGCCTCACAGACCTCCAGCGCCAGGCCGTCACGCTCGCCTATTACGACGGCTGTACGTACCGGGAGGTGGCCCGGCGCCTGTCCGTGCCCCTGGGGACGGTCAAGACCAGGATGCGGGACGGACTGCTGCGGCTGCGGGCCTGTCTGGAGATGTCGGCACCCGGTCCAGGGTCGTCGGCGGCCGTCAGGAGCGCGGGAAAACCGCACGTGAGATAGCCCACGTGCCCCGGTGTGCGCACGGTGCCCCCGCCGTCACCGGCGGCTGTGGGCGACCGTTGTCGGGGTGTATGTCCAACTCGCCCTGGAATCCCGCAGATCCGGAGAGTAATCGTCAACCTCCTTGTGGGGTAGGTGAATCCTGTGACCGGGATACACGTGTGTCATGACAGGGCGATAGGGTTAACCTGCCCTGGGCCGGGTGCCCTCGTACGGGTGGGGAGTGACATGGAACAGATAACGGTGCGCAGCAGGGCGCGTGTCCCTGCGATCACTTGTGGCAGCAGCGCGAGCAGTTCGCGTCTCGATCGTCATCTCTCGGTGCTGGGCGGCCCCGCCGTCCCGCAGCGCGAGTCGCACGAGGCGACACTGCTGATGCGCGAGCTGACCTCACGTGACGCCGCGCACGCCCGCAGCAGCAGGGGTGCCCGAGTGAGGCGAGTCTCGCTCTTCGCGCCGCTGCGCAGGCTGCGGCGTTCGCTGTTCGGCGGACGCTGACCGCGGGTGGTCCCCGGGACGGAACCGCCGCTCCGCGGCGGGTCTTTCCCACCCACCCCGCTCCACCCCGTCACTCATCACCACCACCCCCGACGACCCATGCCCTGAGCACACCCGGCTGAGGTCCGGCAGGCCCCGCCCGCTCTCAGTTCCCGCCGCGCGCGTACCGGCGCGCGGCGAGCGGTACGCACAGCGCGAGCAGCGCGAGCGACCAGAGGACCGATCCCGCCACCGGATGCGCCACCGGCCACGCCGCGTCCGCCGGGACGGGAGCGTTGCCGAACAGATCGCGTACCGCCGTCGCCACCGCGCTGATCGGATTCCACTCGGCGACCAGACGCAGCCCCGACGGCAGGTCGTCCGTCGGGAGGTACGCGTTCGACAGCAGCGGCAGCATGAACGTGGCACTGCCCAGCTGACTCGCCGCCTCCTCGCTTTGCGAGGCGAGCCCGAGCAGGATGCCGACCCAGGTGGTCGCGAACCGCAACAGCATCAGCAGCCCGAACGCCCCCGCCGCGGCCGTCGGCCCGCCCTCGATCCGCCACCCCATGGCCAGCCCGACGAGCGCCAGGGGCACGAACCCGGCCGCTGTGGTCACCAGATCGGCGAGCGCCTGGCCGAGCGGCACCGCCGCCCTGCTCATCGGCAGCGTCCGCAACCGGTCGAGCACGCCCCGGTGGGTGTCCTGGGCGGCCGTGAACATGCCGGTCATGACGCCGCCCGCGGCGGTCGCGACGAACATGCCGGGCACCAGGTAGGCCCGGTAGTCGGAGCCGGGCATCGCGAGGGCGCTGCCGAAGACGTAGCCGAAGAAGAGCAGGAAGACGATGGGCATCGTCTGGGTCATGACCAGGATCGCGGGGGCGTGCCGGACGCGCTGCAGGTGCCGGCCGAGCACGGCGGTGCCGTCGTGGAGGAGGGCGCTCATGGGGGAGATCTCCGGGGGTCGGGGGCTGGGTGTCGTGGGCGGGGCGGTGGGGGCGGTTCGCGTCACGGGACGAGCCGCAGGAAGACGTCGTCGAGGGAGGGCCGCCGCAGGCTCGCGTCGACGACGGGAACCCCCGCCGCGTCCAGTTCGCGGACGAGCCGGGGCAGCGTGAGTGCGGGGTCCGGGGTGACCACTCCGACGGTGCGGGACTCCGCGTCGAGCACCGGCTCCGCCCCCGTGAGCCGGTCGAGGACCGCCGCCGCGGCGGGCAGCGCCGTCTCTTGGTCGACGACGACCTCCGCGTAACTCCCGATCCGCGCCTTGAGCTCCGCGGGTGTGCCGCGGTGCGCGGCCCGGCCGCCGTCGATCAGCACGATGTCGTCGGCCAGCTGATCGGCCTCCTCCAGGTACTGGGTCGTCAGGAGCACCGTCGTGCCCTCGTCCGTGAGCCGGCGCACGGCCTCCCAGATGTCGTTCCTGCTGTGCGGGTCGAGGCCGGTGGTGGGCTCGTCGAGGAAGAGCACGGCGGGCCGGGTGATGAGGCTCGCCGCGAGGTCGAGGCGGCGCCGCATGCCGCCCGAATACGTGCGGACCGGGCGCCCGGCGGCCTCGGTGAGCCCGAACTGTGCGAGGAGTTCGTCGGTGCGGCCGCGCGGCGCCCGCAGCAGCCGCCCGAAGAGCCGCAGGTTCTCCCGCCCTGTCAGGTCGCCGTCGACCGACGCGTACTGCCCGGTGACGCCGATGTGCCGGCGCACCGCGGCCGGCTCCCGCACCACGTCGTGCCCGGCGACCCGCGCGGTTCCCGCGTCCGGCCTCCGCAGGGTGGCGAGCACCCGCACCGCGGTGGTCTTGCCCGCGCCGTTGGGGCCGAGGAGCCCGCAGACGGTGCCCTCGGCGACGGCGAGGTCCAGGCCGCACAGGGCGTCCACGGCCGCGGCTCCGGAGCCGAAGCGCTTCTCCAGACCCTCACTAAGTACAGCGTACGTAGAAGTCATGGCGGCGCGGTACCGCACTACGTACGCTGTACGTAACTAACATGGTGGGCGAGGTGATGATCCATGGCGGGCCGAGCGGCCACTCCCGAAGTGATCTGGGCGCGCCCCGAGCGTGCGGGCCGCGGCCCCCGGCCCGCGTACAGCAGGGCCGACATCGCGGCGGCGGCCGTCCGCATCGCCGACGCGGACGGCATCGACGCGGTGTCCATGCGGCGGGTGGCCGGTGAGCTGGGCTGCGGCACCATGTCGCTGTACAACTACGTACCGCGCAAGGAGGACCTCTACGAGCTCATGGTCGACGCGGTCAGCGGCGAGTACGAGCTGTCCGAGGAGGCCGTGGGTGGCGACTGGTACGCGGGGATGCTCGGCATCGGGCGGCAGGCCCGGGTGATCCTGCACCGGCACCCGTGGATGGTGCGCGTGATGTCGACGGTCCACGGCTTCAGCCCGAACGCGCTGCGCTACCTGGAGCACTGTTTCGGCGTCCTGGAGACCCTGGACGCGCCCCACGGCACCAAGATGGAGCTCATCGCGATGGTCAACGGCACGGCGCTGACCTCCGTGGCCAACGAGATCGCGATCGCCGAGCGCACCAGGGGCCTGCCGTGGTCGGCGGACCAGGAGCAGGAGGTGCGGTTCGCCTACCTGGCGGGGCAGTTGGCGGGAGGGGCGTATCCGCGGCTGTCGGCGATGCTGACGGGGGCGCCGCCGCCCGGAGGTGCGGACGAGAGCTTCGAGCGGGCGCTCCGCCGCCTCCTCGACTCGTTCCGGCCCGCGGCGCGGGAGGGTGCCGGGTCGGAAGGCTAGGGGGTGGCGGCCCACAGGACTCAGATCAACGCGAACTGCCCGTCCGGGCCCTCTTCGTGGTGGTCGAGGACCGAGGCGGGGCGCCGCGCGGCGTCGGGCACCGGCAGGACGCCCACCCCGCGCAGCTCGTCCTCGGTGAAGAGGGCGTCGAGGGATGACGCCAACTGAGTGCGCTCGGGCGCGAGTTCGGCGGTCAGGGCGAGCACCGTGATCAGTTCGAGCAGCTCGGACGTCCACGTCTGGGGCCACGTCGCGGGGCGGATCGCTTCCAGCGTCCCCGCCTCGGCGGCCTCCGTGCGCAGTGCGAACCAGCGCTCCACGACGCGCACACCGCTCACCTCGTACTCCCACGCCTCCCTCGGCACCGGTGAGATGACGCCCTCGTCGCCGACGAGCAGGATCTCCTCCTCGGCGTCGTACGCGAGGGCGGCGGGCCGGGCGGGCAGCGGGGCCCGGACGTACGGCCTGCGGCCGCCCGGCAGCTTCGGCCGCTCGCCGTTGCCGCGCAGCCGCAGCCTGAGCAGCCGCCTGCCGAGCTCCACACCCCGCGTCCAGGCGCCGGGGTCGCGGGTGAGCGGCACCCGGCAGCCCGCCGCCGACCCCGTGCCGACCGCGAGCACCCACGCGAGCAGGTCCCGGGCGGTGACCTCCTGGCCGAGCACCTCCGCCAGCCACCCGAGCAGCCCCGGCGCCACATTGGGTTCCAGGCCCCCGGGGCGGCGGAACAGCGGCCGGATCCGACCGGGCCGCCCGGCGGGCGAGCGCCCGTCCGGCAGTACCGCGGACGCGAGGACGGCCGGACCCGCGGTGCCGGGCACGTACCCCTGCTCCACGGCGAAGAGCTGGCCCTCGCCCGCCACCCGCCACAGTTCGGGGCGGGCGACGTCCAGGAGGCGGTGGTCGGGGATCAGCCACTGCTCGTCGTAGGGGCCGTGCAGGACGCGGACGGGCTCGGGGCAGGGGCCGCTCTCCCGGGCCAGGCGGCCCGTTCCGCCGTGGTGGCCGGGGAGTTGGGTGACCGCGGTGTGCAGGGTGCGGGCGCGCGTGGGGCGGAAGAGGGCCTCGCGGTCGTCGCCCCGGCTACGGACGAGGGCGTCCCAGCGGGCTTTCAGGGATGCGGCGTCCGGGCCCATCGGCCACCCGCGTCCCGGCCGGAGCGGTGCGACGGACCACGGCATGAGGTCCGCCAGCAGCGGCGCTTCGTCGTGCGTCACGCCCGGCATCGTACGACGTGTCCGCCCGGGTCCGTCACGTGGCGTCGAGCGTGACCGAGAAGGAGAAGCGGTCGCCGCGGTAGTGGATGCGGGCCACGTCCAGGGTCCGGCCGTCCTCGTCGTAGGTGATGCCCGTGTAGTGCAGGATCGGGCTGAGCAGCGGCACTTCGAGGAGCCGGGCGGTCTCCGGGTCGGCGAGCGTGGCCTCGACGGTGTCGGTGATGCGGCTGATGCGGACGCCCACCACGTCGCGCAGGACCTTCGTCATGGGCCAGCGCACGAGGTCGTCCGGCTCGATACGGGCGGCCAGTTCGGGGCGGACGTAGTTGCGGGCGTGGTTGGTGGGTTCCCCCGTCTTCTCGTCGCGGCGCAGCCGGTGGTACGTCGCCACCTCGGCCGAGTCCGGGAAGTGGACGGCGAGTTCGGCGGGGAGCGGGGCGGTGCCGTGGTCGAGGAGCCGCGTGGTCATGCCCGACTGCTGGGCCACGATCGCGTCGACCGAGCCGAGCAGGCGGACGGGCGAGCCGCGGTGCGCGCTCGGCTCGATGAAGGTGCCGCGCCGCCGGTGGCGGGTGATCAGCCCCTCGTCCTCCAGCTCCTTGAGCGCCTGCCGCATGGTCAGCACGCTCACGCCGTAGTGCCCCGCCAGCTGCTCCTCGGTGGGCAGCCGGAGCGGGGCCTCGGGAGTGCGGCCCAGTATCGAGGCGCGCAGCGACTGCGACACCTGGTACCAGAGCGGGAGTTTCCGATTCAGGACGATCGAGTCCGGGGCGAAAGCGGTCACGTCTCTCCGAATCAGAGTGGTTGCGCGTCAGTTGCGGAAGTGGCGCTCCAGACCCTGCCACACGTCGTCGTAACCGCGCTGCAGGTGGGACGCGGTCGCCGCCTGCTCCGTCGCGGTCACCGGCCAGCGGGTCTCGAACATGAAGGCGAGGCCGTCGTCGATCTTCTGCGGCTTCAGCTCGGCCGCCGACGCCTTCTCGAAGGTCTCGCGGTCGGGTCCGTGCGCGGACATCATGTTGTGCAGCGATCCGCCGCCGGGCACGAAGCCCTCGGCCTTCGCGTCGTACGCGCCCTCGATCAGGCCCATGTACTCGCTCATCACGTTCCGGTGGAAGTACGGCGGGCGGAAGGTGTCCTCGCCCACCAGCCAGCGCGGCGCGAACACGACGAAGTCGACGCCCGCGAGGCCCGGGGTGTCGGACGGCGAGGTGAGCACGGTGAAGATCGACGGGTCCGGGTGGTCGTAGCTGATCGAGCCGATCACGTTGAAGCGGTGCAGGTCGTACACGTACGGAACGTGGTTGCCGTGCCAGGCGACCACGTCGAGCGGCGAGTGGTCGTACGTCGCCCGCCACAGGTTGCCGCAGAACTTGTTCACCACCTCCACCGGGCCCTCGACGTCCTCGTACGCCGCCACGGGCGCCCGGAAGTCCCGGGCGTTCGCCAGGCCGTTGGCGCCGATCGGGCCGAGGTCGGGGAGCTGGAAGGGCGCGCCGTAGTTCTCGCACACGTACCCGCGCGCGTTCGCGTCGAGGAGCTCCACGCGGAAGCGGACGCCGCGGGGGATCAGCGCGACCTCGCCGGGCTCGGCGTGCAGCAGCCCGAACTCGGTGCGCAGGAGCAGCCCGCCGTGCTCGGGCACGACGAGCAGCTCGCCGTCGGCGTCGCTGAACACCCGGTCCCGCATCGAGGAGTTGGCGTGGTAGAGGTGGATGCCCATGCCGGTGCGCTGTGCCGCGTCGCCGTTGCCGCCCAGGGTCCACAGGCCCGCGAGGAAGTCGGTGCCGGGGGCGGGCTCGGGGAGCGGGTTCCAGCGCAGCCGGTTCGGGTCGGGGACGGACTCGGCGAAGGGAGCGGTGCGCAGGGCGCCGTTGTCGGCGCGGGTGAACCGCGGGTGGGCGGCCGAGGGGCGGATGCGGTACAGCCACGAGCGGCGGTTGTGCGCCCGGGGCTCGGTGAAGGCGCTGCCGCTCAGCTGCTCGGCGTAGAGGCCGAGGGGGGTGCGCTGGGGGGAGTTGCGGCCGTGCGGCAGGGCGCCGGGCACGGCTTCGGAGCTGTGTTCGTTGCCGAAGCCGAAGAGGTAGGCCAGCCCCTCGGCGGTCTTGCGTGTGTCACTCGCGTCCGCTCGGCCCGCGTTGCCTGCGTGGTCCCCGATCATCACACCGCTCCCTCAGAAGTGATTCCTATGGGACACCGTAGGATTCACTTTTTCCTTCCGCAAGAGGAAGCGGGAATGTGAGCGATGCTCTACTCTCCCGGAATGCCCCACCCGAACCCGCCCGAGGACCCGCGCCCCGACCCGCGGCCCCCGGCCTCCATGCGCCGCGTCCCCGTGCAGGAGCGCAGCGCCGAGCGCCTGACGCGGATCCTCGACGCCTGCGCCGCCGTCCTGGACGAGACCGGCTACGAAGGCCTCACCACCCGCGCCGTGGCCCAGCGCGCGGGCGTTCCGATCGGCTCGGTCTACCGGTTCTTCGGCAACAAGAGGGCGCTCACGGACGCGCTGGCCCACCGCAACCTCGACGCGTACGCGGAACGGGTGGCCGCCCGCGTGAGCGGCGTCGAGCACGGCGACTGGCGCGGCGCCGTCGACGCCGCCTTCGACGAGTACCTCGTGATGATGCGCACGGTGCCCGGCTTCGGCCTCGTCGACTTCGGCGTGCCCTCGGCCCCCGAGGCGATGCCCGACGCGAACCTCCAGGTCGCCGAGCGGGTGGCCGCCCTGCTCGCCCTCCACCTCGGCCGCCCGCTGGACGCCGTCCTGCGCCGCACGATGCTGGTCGGCGTCGAGGCGGTCGACGCGGTCCTCCAGCTGGCCTTCCGCGCCGATCCGGCCGGGGATGCCCAACTGATCGACGAAGCGCGGGAGTTGCTCCACGCCTATCTGCGCAGCCGCCTCGAAGGGCCCCGCTGAACCGGGGTGGCGACGGGGCCTTCGTTGCTAAGGTGATCGCACCCGAAGGAGGAGCCGGGGGTGCTCGATGGCGCGAGTCGTCTGCCTGCACGGCATCGGTCAGCAGTACGGCGGGGAAAGGGAGTTGCACGGGACCTGGTTCCCCGCGCTGGCCGACGGGCTGACCAGGGCGGAGGCCCCCGCACTCGACGCGGACGACGTGGCGTGCGCCTTCTACGGCGACCTGTTCCGCCCCCGGGGCCGCACCCTGGCCGCGCGGGACGCGCCGCTGGACGCCGGTGACGTCGACGCCGGATTCGAGACGGAGCTGCTGCTCGCGCTCTGGGCGGAGGCGGCCCGTACCGACGAGGCGGTCGTGGCACCCGGCGCGAGGACCCTCACCCGCGCCCCGCGCTCCGTCCAGCGGGCGCTCAACGCCCTCGGCAACTCGCGCTTCTTCGCGGGCCTGGCGATGCGTGCCCTCGTCCACGACCTGAAACAGGTCCGTGCCTACCTCTGCGACCCGGCCGTGCATGAAGCCGTGCAGCGCCGCGCCGCGGCGGCCGTCACCGACGACACCCGGGTGATCGTCGGCCACTCCCTGGGCAGCGTGGTCGCCTACGAGGCGCTCTGCGCCCACCCCGAGTGGCCGGTGCGCTCGCTCGTGACGCTCGGGTCCCCGCTGGGCATCCGCAAGCCGGTCTTCGAGCGGCTGCGCACCGGTGAGGGCGCGGGCCCCGGACGCTGGCCGGGCCGCGTCGCCCACTGGACGAACATCGCGGACGCGGGCGATGCCGTCGCGCCGGCCAAGGACCTCCGGCCGCTCTTCGGCGAACGGGTCGTGAACCACCTCGTGCACAACGGCGCCCGCGCCCACGACGCCACCCGCTACCTCAACACCCCCGAGACCGGCCGGGCGGTATCCGATGGCTGCCGCCCCGGCTGAGACGGCGGGCCCGCCGGGCGGGACCGCGCGCCGCTTCCTGATCTCCACCGCGGTGACCGACGTGCACCGTCACCCCGAACTCGCCCTGCCCGAACTGGCCGACGACGTCCGCCGGATCGACGACCTCTTCCTCGGCACCCTCGGCTACCGGAGGGGCGCCGACCCCGGCATCGACCCCACCCGCGCCGGCCTCCTGGCAGCCCTGCGCGCGTTCGCGCGGGCACCGGAGCGCACCCCCGACGACCACGTGGTGCTCTACATCGCCACGCACGGCGTCACCTCGCAGGACAGCGGCCGCCACTACCTCCTCCTCGCCGACGGCGACGCGGACGATCTGCGCGGCACCGCGCTGCCCACCGACGACCTGATCGCCCAGCTGTGGGAGGAGACCGTCCTCGAACGCCTCCTCGTGATGATCGACGCCTGTTACGCGGAGGAGGGCACGGACAAGGCGCTGAGCAGCGCCCTGGAGGCGCGCCGCGGCCGCCGCACGAGCACGAGCAGCACCGGGCTCGTGCTCGTCGCCTCGTCGCGGCGCAAGGAGGAGAGCTCCGCCGGGGCGCTCTCCGCAGCCTTCGACCGTGCCGTGCGCCGCCGGGCGACCGCCGGGCACGCACCCGCCCACATCAGCCTCAACGACGTCATGAACGCGGTCGCCGCCGACCCCGAAGTGCCCGCGACCCAGGTCCCCGTCTGGTCGTTCAGCCACGGCAGGGCCGCGATCCCCGCCTTCCTGCCCAATCCCCGGCACATCCCGGACGCGGCGGGCCTCAAGCTCGACGAGATCGACCGCATCGTCGCCCTGCGCTCCCGGGAGCGGGCCGCGCGCGAACAGGAACTCCTCAGCTTCTTCCTGCCTCGCGCCCGCGGCACCGACGTCTCCCACGAGGAGGTCTGGAACTTCACGGGCCGGCACACGGCGCTCGCCGACCTCGCCTCCTGGCTCACCCCGCAGCGGGCGGCCGAGCGCCTGTGCGTGGTCACCGGTGACCCCGGCTCCGGCAAGTCCTCGCTGCTCGGCATGGTCGCGGTGCTCACCGACCCGGACCGCAGGGACTCCGTGGAGCGCGGCGAGCTGCCCGCCGCCGCCGTGCCCGAGCGCGGCGCCGTCGACGTCGCCGTCAACGCGAGCCACAAGTCGACCCGGCAGCTCCTGGACGCGATCGCCGCCGCCGCGGGCTGCGCCGCCGGATCGCTCGGCGCGCTCGCCGCCGAACTCCAGCTCAGGCGCGACCCGTTGGTGGTCCTCGTCGACTCCGTGGACGAGGCCCTCGCCCCGCACGAGACCGTCGAGGAACTCCTGATCCCGCTCGCCGACCCCCAACGCCAGCTGCCGCTAAGGCTGTTGGTCGGCGCCCGCCCGCACATCGCGCGGCGCCTGCCCGGCACGGCGCGGCGCGTCGACCTCGACGACGCGCGCTACGCGGACCCCGGGGCCGTCCGCGCCTACACCCGCAAGCTGCTCACCGTCCCCGGCTCCGCGCTCGCCGCCGCCGACGACCCCCTCGTCGAGGCCATCGCGCGGGCCGTGGCCGAGGCGGCGGGACGGTCCTTCCTCGTCGCCCGCATCACCGCCCGCACCATCGCCCGCGAACCGCACCCGCCCGACCCCTGCGACCGGCGCTGGCGCGACGAGCTCCCGCGGCTGCCCGGTGAGGCGATGGAGCGCGATCTGGTACAGCGCCTGGGGGACAAGGCCGGGCAGGCCAGGGACCTGCTGCTGCCGCTGGCCTACGCGCAGGGCGCGGGCCTGCCCTGGGCGGGCATCTGGCCCCGGCTCGCCGCCGCGATCACCGGTCGCGACTACCGCGACGAACACGTCGTGTGGCTGCGGCAGGCCGCGGGGTCGTACGTCGTGGAGAGCGTCGAGGGCGGGGGCTCGGTCTACCGCGTCTACCACCGGGCCCTCATCGAGTACCTGCGCGAACACCAGGACGCCGCCCGCGTCCAGCGCAAGGTCACCGAGACCCTGCGCGGCCTCGACCACCCCTACGTACGCCGCTACCTGGCCCTGCACGCGGGAGAGGGTGGCGTCCTCGACCCGCTGGTGCAGGACGCGCGCTTCGTCCTCGACTCCGACCCCGGTCAACTCCTCGCCGCGCTGCCGCAGTTGAGGACGGCGGCGGGGCGCAGGGCCGGGCGCGCGGTGCGGGACGTGGAGCAGCTGCTGTGGTTCCCGCGCGTGCCGGGCGCCGACTCCGGGGTGCGGGCCCGGCTGCGGCTCGCGGCGGTGTGCCGCAGGGCGGACACCCTCGCCGCGTCCTGCGACGAGGGCGGTGGCCTGCCGTGGCGGGCGCGGTGGGCGGCGTGGAACCCGCACGAGGGCTCGCGGCGGTACGAGGGAATGGGGTACGGGGCGGCGTACGGAGTGGTCGTGCCCGGCAGGGACCGGCGAGCGGCCTGGTTCTTCGAGCGGCGGCCCTGGCGGGAGGCCACGCAGTGCTGGGACCTGGACACCGGGGAGCGTTGGGATGCCACCTCGATCGACGCCGTCCTGTTCTCCCGCACATGGGCGGGACCGCCGCAGCTACCCGGTGAGGCCGCGGTGCTCTCCCACGACGAGTACCCCGAACTGGACGCCGCCGGGCGGCCGTTCATGGTCCGCCGGGACCGCCTGCTGCACATGTGGCACCTGCCGACCGGACACTGCTCGACGTGGCGGCTGCCGCCGGAGCCGGGCTTCGACGCCGAGGACGCGTACGGCCGCCTGGTCCTGACGGCGGCCGAGCAGGTGGTGGTGCTCGCCGAGGCGGCCGGCACGATGGGCGGGCGGGGGTGGGCCGCGCTGCGCTTCGCCGACGGGTCCGTCCTGGTGTACGCGCTGGGGAACGCCACCGCCCAGGTGCCGCTCACCCGCAAGCAGCTGCGGTCCGCGTCCCCGTACGACGTGCGGCTGCGGGCGGCCCGTGACGAGCGGCTCGCCGCCTCCTGTCTGAACGTCTTCGGCACCCGGGACCCGCGCACCTCCGGCCTGGGCCCGCGGTACGTCACGAGCTGCGCCGCGCCGCACGGACTGCCGCCCGAGACACTGCTGCTCGGCTTCAAGGACGGCACCGCCGCGCTGCAGGACGTCCGCGGCGGTGCCTCCGCCGTGGCGACGACGGGCCACGACGGCGCGGTGACCCACCTCGACCTCGTCACCGAGCATCCGCAGGGGCGGCTCCTGGTGACCGCGGGGGCCGACGACACCGTGCGCCTGACCTCCCTCGGCGACGGCCTGCAGGTCAGGACCCTCCTCAGGGACGCGGGCCCCATCGCATCGCTCGCCGTCCGCAAGGTCGGCAGGCAGTGGCTCGCGGCGGTGGCGACGGCGCGCGGGGAACTGCACCGCATCGACGTGGACAGCGGCCGCCCGGTGGGCCTGCCGCTGCGCACCGACGCGGGGACCTCCGTCCGCGTGGCCGCCTTCGCCCTCGGCGCGGTGGACTGCGTGTCGGTGCTGGGGGACCGCCGCGGACTCCAGCTGTACGACCTGGTCACGGGGGAGCGCGTCGGCGGACAGGTCCGGCCGCACGAGGCGGCGGCGGTGTGCACCGTGGCCGGGACGGCCGTGGTGGGCGGCAGCGACGGCGTCGTACGCCTGTGGCCCACCGCGCACGCCGCGGACTCCACCCAGTTCACCGCCCACCACGGCCCGGTGCTCACGGTCGGCGAGGTGCGGGGAGCGGGCGGCGGTGCGGTGCTGGTGAGCGTGGGCGAGGACCACGCGATCCACTGCTGGGACCCGGCCGACTCCAAGGAGCTGTGGCGCCTCGACCTGCCGTGGCCGGACCCCTGGGACACGCCCCTGATCGAGTGTGCGGCCGTCGGCCGCACCGCCGACGGCCGTGACCTCGTGGTGACGGGGGAGAGCGGCGGCCGGGTCAGGGTGCTGGCGCTGCGGGCCGGACTCCCGGTCGCCGAGCGGGAGTTCACCGTGCCGGGCGTCCCCGCGCGGCTCACGACGGGCCGGGTCGGACCGCGCGACGTGGTCGTCGTCGGCACGGGCACCGGCCGTGTCCTGTGCTGGGACGTCACCCACGACCGCTGGTACGCGCACGGACCCGCCCCCGCCGAACCGGCGTGGACGACCGCGCTCGCCCTGGCCCCCGACGGCAGCGGCAGGCTCCTCGTCGGCGCGGACGACGGGAGGGTGCGGGAGTGGTCGCTGCCGTCCTGCCGGGCGGTCGGCGAACCGGTGCGGGCGCACCGGGGACGCGTGTCCGCCGTCGCCTTCGCGCCCGGCTCCGAGGGGCCGCGGCCGGTCAGCGCCGGTGACGACCACCGCCTCGTGGTCCTGCCGGGGCGGGCGGCCCCGGGCGCGCTCAAGGAGCGCCGGATGCCCGTGCCCATCAGGTCGTTCGGCGCCGCGGGCGACGCCTTGCTGTGCGGGGACGACCTCGGCCACCTGTGGCGTCTGGAGGTGACCGCGGCGGGCTGGGACCTGACGGAGGCGGTGGACGCGGTCCGCCCGGTGTCCGCCGTCACCACCGTCACCGTCGCCGGCCGTACCGATGTCGTGGCGGGCAGCCCGGACGGCTCGCTCCAGGTGCGCGACGGCGGCGACGGCCTGCTGACCCGGCGGCTGCGCCCGGTGTGCGAGAGCGGGGTGCGGGAGCTGGTCGCGGCCCGGTGGCCCGCCCCCGACGGCGCGCCGCGGCCCCTGCTCTTCGCCCGCAGCGAGCTCGGCGTCCTGGAGTACTGGGACTTCGCGCGCGGCGACGGGCGCGCGGTGCGGCGGTCCGGTGCCCCGCTGCGCACCCCCGTCGAGCACAGCGCGCACGGCCCCGCCTGGCTCGCGGCGCTCCCGCCGGACGCGGACGGCGTCCAGAGTCTCCTCTCGCTGGCCGTGTGGAACGGTCCTGACGCGAGCCGCCTCGCCGTGCACGACGTGCGGGAGGGGCCCCGGATCGACGTGCCCTGCTTCGATCCCGGACGGGAGCCGTCCTTCTCCGACCTGCGGGCGCTGCGGTTCGAAGACCGGCTCCTGGTCGCCCTGCCGACGGCCCACGACGGCCTTTACCTCGTGGACGCGACGACCGGGCGCCGCCTGCGCCTGCCGGACTCCGCCGCATGGGGGACGTACGCGCTGAGCGCGGGCGGGCGCCACGAGCTGCTCGTGGTCGGCAGGGAGCGCACCAGGGTCCTGCCCATGGAGGAGGCCCTCGCCGCTCTGGCGCGACCCGTGGACCGGCGGACCCGCCTGGAGGGCGACCGGCGGAGCAAGGCCCTCGCGCCCTCCCTCACCGCGTCCCACGAGCACGCTCCCGCGCTGCTCGACATCAAGCTGGTGGCG
Source organism: Streptomyces sp. NPDC036815 (assembly GCF_055609205.1). NCBI lineage: Bacteria > Bacillati > Actinomycetota > Actinomycetes > Kitasatosporales > Streptomycetaceae > Streptomyces > Streptomyces sp. NPDC036815. Next base: position 54,267 of record NZ_JBVJPW010000020.1, read on the forward strand.
CTGTTCCCGGGAGCTACCGAGTACGCGGTGGCGGCGGGCGAGGCGCTCGCCGTCGTGGGCGTGCGCGACGGCAGGGCTCGCGGCCGCCTCGTCCTGCCCTCCGCCTGCACCGCCCTGGCCGTCGGCCCCGGGGGCGAACTGGCCGTGGGCACCCGCAACGGCCTCGTCCTCTTCGACCGCCCCTGGACCCCGGCCGAAGAGGCGCCGGACGTACCTCGTTGACCAGGAGTTTTGCGCTTATTGCTCGCGCGTCAACATCTTGTTAACGCCGGATGGCGGGTCCTAACGTCATCCGGACCGCCAGACCTGGTGGGAGTTCGATGGTGAACGATAGGTAGCCCCCATGCTGACAATCCTCGGATTCGTCATGATCGCCACCTTCCTGGTGCTGATCATGATGAAGAAGATGTCGCCGATCGCGGCACTGGTGCTGATCCCCGCGCTCTTCTGCGTGTTCGTAGGAAAGGGCGCCCACCTCGGGGACTACGTCCTCGACGGCATCGGCAATCTCGCGCCCACGGCGGCCATGCTCATGTTCGCCATCGTGTACTTCGGCGTCATGATCGACGTCGGACTCTTCGACCCGGTCGTCCGCGGCATCCTCCGCTTCTGCAAGGCGGACCCGATGCGCATCGTCGTCGGCACCGCCGTGCTCGCCGCGATCGTCTCGCTCGACGGCGACGGCTCGACGACCTTCATGATCACGGTCTCGGCGATGTATCCGCTCTACAAGCGCCTCAAGATGAGCCTCGTCGTCATGACGGGCGTCGCCGCCACCGCCAACGGCGTCATGAACACGCTGCCCTGGGGCGGCCCGACGGCCCGCGCGGCGACCGCTCTGAAGGTCGACGCGGCCGACATCTTCGTGCCGATGATCCCGGCGCTCGCCATGGGGCTCGTCGCGGTGTTCCTCCTCTCGTACGCCCTGGGTCTGCGCGAGCGCAGGCGGCTCGGCACGCTGTCGCTCGACGACGTGCTGGAGAAGGAGACGGCCGACGAGACGGTCCTCGTCGGCGCGGGTGGCGGCGAAGGGCCTACGTCGCTCACGAAGAAGACCACCGGCGGACCCGGCTCAGGCACCGACGCGGACGCCCCGCCGGCCGGTCCGGAGCACACCGACGCCGCGGACGACGACGGCTTCCAGGGGCTCGACCCGCACCGCGCCACGCTGCGCCCCAAGCTCTACTGGTTCAACGCGGCCCTCACCGTCCTGCTGCTCACCGCGATGATCATGGAGTGGCTGCCGATCCCGGTGCTCTTCCTGCTCGGCGCCGCGCTCGCCCTCACCGTCAACTTCCCGCACATGCCCGACCAGAAGGCCCGCATCGCCGCCCACGCGGAGAACGTCCTCAACGTCACCGGCATGGTCTTCGCCGCCGCCGTCTTCACCGGCGTCCTCACCGGCACCGGCATGGTCGACCACATGGCCGACTGGCTCGTCGACGCCATCCCGGAGGGCATGGGCCCGCACATGGGCCTGGTGACCGGCCTGCTCTCCATCCCGCTCACGTACTTCATGTCCAACGACGGCTTCTACTTCGGCGTCCTGCCGGTCCTCGCCGAGGCGGGCCAGGCACACGGCGTCTCCACCCTGGAGATCGCCCGCGCCTCCATCGCCGGACAGGCCCTGCACATGTCGAGCCCGCTGGTGCCCGCCGTGTACGTCCTGGTCGGCATGGCCAAGGTCGAGTTCGGCGACCACACCAGGTTCACCGTCAAGTGGGCCGTGCTCACCTCGCTCGTGGTGCTCGGCGCCGGAATCCTCTTCGGCATCATCTGATGCCGACCGCGTCGCCCGGGCCCGGCGGCAGGGGCTGGCTGCTCCGTCTCGTCATCGCCTTCGGCTTCGCGCAGGCGGCGGTGTCGATGGCGCGGCCCGCCGTCTCCTACCGGGCCCTCTCGCTGGGCGCCGACGAACGGGCCGTCGGCGTCATCGCGGGCGTCTACGCCCTGCTCCCGCTCTTCGCCGCCGTGCCCCTCGGGCGCAGGACGGACCACGGGCGGTGCGCGCCCCTGCTGCCCGTCGGCGTCGTCCTGATCTCCGGCGGCTGCGCGCTCAGCGGCACGGCCGGCTCCCTCGCCGCGATGGCCGCGTGGAGCGGGGTGATGGGCCTCGGCCACCTCTGCTTCGTGATCGGCGCCCAGTCGATCGTCGCCCGGCAGTCCGCACCCGACGAACACGACCGCAACTTCGGCCACTTCACCATCGGCGCCTCGCTCGGCCAGCTGGCCGGGCCGCTCGCGGCGGGCGCCCTGATCGGCGCCGACATCGACCGCACCAGCGCTCTCGCCCTGCTCGTCTCGGCGGCGGTCGGCGCGGTCTCGCTGACCTCGCTGTGGCGCATCGAGCACGTCCGCGCCGCGGGTGGTCCGACGCGGCAGGCCCCGAAGGTGCCGGTCACGCGGATCCTGCGGACCCGGGGCGTCCCCGCGGGCATCTTCATCAGCCTCGCCGTGCTCTCCGCGACGGACATCCTCACCGCCTACCTGCCGGTGGTCGGCGAGCACCGGGGCATCGCACCCGCCACGGTCGGGCTGCTGCTCTCGCTGCGGGCCGCGGCGACCATCGCCTGCCGCCTGGTGATGACGCCGCTGATCGGCCTCCTCGGCCGCACCGCCCTGACCGTCGCCACCTGCGCCCTCGGCGCGCTGCTCTGCGCCGGGGTCGCGCTGCCCGTGCCGGTGTGGGGCCTCGGCGCGATGCTGGTCCTGCTCGGCTTCTGCCTGGGCGTCGGCCAGCCGCTCTCGATGACGACGGTCGTCCGGGCGGCCCCGGCCGACGCCCGTTCGACGGCGCTCGCGCTGCGCCTGACCGGCAACCGCCTGGGCCAGGTCGCCGCCCCCGCGTCGGCGGGCCTGATCGCCGGAGTGGCGGGCGTGGCCGCGCCGTTCGTGATGCTGGGCGGGCTGCTGCTCGTCGCGGCGGGGCTCGGCGCGCGCAAGCCCCCCGAGGGCGTCAGCGGCCCTCGGGGGACACGGGGTGCGACCCGTACGGGAAGGGTTACTGAACGATCTTGAGCAGCTTGTTCGGGGAACCCGAACCGGGGCTGGTCACGACGTTCGGGGTGGCGCCATTCACGAGGGCGGTGGAGACCTGGGCCGGGGTGGCCGAGGTGTGTCCCGCCAGGTAGACGGCGGCCGCGCCCGCGACGTGCGGAGTGGCCATCGACGTGCCCGAGATGGTGTTGGTGGCGGTGTCACCGGTGTTCCAGCCCGCCTTGATGTTCACGCCGGGCGCGAAGACGTCCAGGATCGAGCCGTAGTTGGAGAATCCGGCCCTCGCGTCGGTGTTGCCGGTCGCGCCCACCGTGATGGCCGCGGGGACCCGGGCGGGGGAGGAGTTGCCCGCGTCGGCGTTGTCGTTGCCCGCCGCGACCGCGTAGGTGACGCCGTCGGCGATGGACTTCTTCACCGCGTTGTCCAGCGTGGTGGACGCGCCGCCGCCGAGCGACAGGTTGGCCACGGCCGGGGCTCCGGCGGCGTGGTGGGAGGTCACCCAGTCGATGCCCGCGACGACACCGGCGGTGGTGCCCGAGCCGTTGTCGTCGAGTACGCGGACGGCCACGATCTTGGCCTTCTTGGCCACGCCGTACGTCTTGCCCGCGATGGTCGTGGCGACGTGCGTGCCGTGACCGTTGCCGTCCTGGGCGGTGTTGTCGCCGTCGACGGCGTCGTAACCGTTCACGGCGCGGCCGCTGATCTCGGTGTGCGTGATGCGTACGCCGGTGTCGATGACGTACGCGGTGACGCCGCCGCCCGCGCTGTCCGGGTACGTGTAGGTGCCGGACAGCGGCAGCTTCGGCTGGTCGATGCGGTCCAGGCCCCAGGGGGCGTTGGACTGCGTGGCGTCGACGTGGATGCGCTGGTTCTGCTCCACGGTGGCGACCGCCGGGTCGGCGGCGAGTCTGCGGGCTTCCGACGCGCTCAGCCGCGCGGAGTAGCCGTTGAGCGCGGATCTGAAGGTCTTCTGCACCGAACCGCCGTACTCGGCTATGAGGCTCCTGCCCCGGTCCGAGGCGGCGTCGAGACCCGAGCTCGTCTTCAGCGTGACGAGGTAACTGCCCTTGACCGCGTCGGCGGAGCCGGCCGCGACGACGGTGCCCTCGGCGGGGGCGGCCTGGGCGGGCAGGGTGGTGACCGCGCCGAGGACGGCGGCGGCGGTGGCGGTCGAGATCGCGGCGGCGATCACGGTCTTCTTGCTGCGCAGCGTGGCCATTACGGGGGAGTCCTCCTCATGGGCGGCGCGCCCGGGGTCGGACGGCGCGACGGTGGGGTGTGCGGGAGACGCATACGGAGACGGGAGCGGTGAGTACCGCTCCCGTCGCGATCAGTAGCGTGGCCGCTGCGCCGGGGCCAGATCAAGGGAGTTGGCGCCTTGTCATGCGTCTGTCATGTATGCGCAATCAATCGGGGCGGGGTGAGGACTGCGGGCCCCGTCAGCCGCTGACGGCCCGGACTGGGGTGCGTCTTTCGGCGGCGTGGCGGTGATTCCCCTGAACGGGACGGCACCGGGTACACCACCCTGAGAAGGGGGCGATGCCGTGTTCTTCGTCGAAACCCTGGAGTTCGCAGGCCTGGGCAACCGCAGTTACCTGGCGGGCGGTCCGAGTACGGCGGTCGTCGTCGATCCGCCGCGGGACGTCGACCGCATGATCGCCGTCGCCGCCCGGCGAGGGGTGCGCATCGCCTGCGTGGCGGAGACCCACCTGCACAACGACTACATCAGCGGCGGCCTCGAACTGGCCCACCTCACCGGCGCCCGCTACCTCGTCTTTCATCGAGGGTTCCGTGCACCTTCCGGTGCACGAGCTGCACGGGCGGCTCGGTGAGGTGCCGTCCGGCACGGTGTGGGTGCACTGCGCGGGCGGGATGCGCGCGGCGATCGCCGCTTCCCTCCTGGACGCGACCGGACGAAAGGTCGTCGCCCTCGACGACGGCTTCGAGGCGGCGGCCGACGCGGGGTTGCGTGTCGCCCGGCCTTGAGATGGCGCTTCACGGGGGGAGCAGGGGTGGCTGCTTGACCTGTACGGAGGCTATTGCTCTACAGATGCGGAGCACCGGACGCCGCACCGGGCGAATAGCGTGACCGCCCGGGTCCGACGACACCACCGCCGCGACGTGATGCAGGACGGGCTCTGATGCCCCTGGTGCCAGAAAACTATCAGCGCTAGTTTGGGGCGCGGACGACTACCTGGAGGAATGCGATGAAGGCCCACGACGGGATGTACATCGACGGTGCCTGGCGACCGGCCGCGGGCACCGACAGCATCACGGTCCTGAACCCGGCCGACGAGCAGCCCGTCGGCCAGGTCCCCGCGGGCACCGCGGAGGACGTCGACGCCGCGGTCCGCGCGGCCCGCACCGCCCTGCCCGGCTGGGCCGCCACACCGCCCGACGGGCGCGCCGCCCTGATCGGCGCCCTGCGCGACCGCCTCGTCGCCCGCAAGGACGAGATCGCCGAGACCGTCACCGCCGAGCTGGGCGCGCCGCTGGCGTTCTCGCAGGCCGTGCACGCCGGTGTGCCGATCCTGGTCTCCGGTTCGTACGCCGAGCTCGCCGCCACGCACCCCTTCGAGGAGCAGGTGGGCAACTCCACGGTCTACCTGGAGCCGGTCGGCGTCGTCGGCGCGATCACGCCCTGGAACTACCCCCTCCACCAGATCGTCAACAAGGTGGCCCCCGCGCTCGCCGCGGGCTGCACGGTCGTGCTCAAGCCCGCCGAGGACACCCCGCTCACCGCCCAGCTCTTCGCCGAGGCGGTGCATGAGGCGGGCGTACCCGCGGGCGTGTTCAACCTGGTCACCGGGCTCGGCCCGGTCGCGGGCCAGGCGCTCGCCGAGCACGAGGGCGTCGACCTCGTCTCGTTCACCGGCTCCACCGCCGTCGGCAAGCAGATCGGCGCCACCGCGGGCAGGGCCGTGAAGCGCGTCGCCCTGGAACTCGGCGGCAAGTCCGCCAACGTCATCCTGCCCTCCGCCGACCTCGACAAGGCCGTCAACGTCGGCGTCGCCAACGTCATGTCCAACTCCGGCCAGACGTGCAGCGCCTGGACCCGCATGCTGGTGCACACCGACCGTTACGACGAGGCGGTGGAGCTCGCCGCGGCCGCTGCCGCCAAGTACGGCCCGCGCATCGGCCCCGTCGTCAACGCCAAGCAGCAGGCGCGGGTGCGCGGCTACATCGAGAAGGGCGTCGAGGAGGGCGCCCGCATCGTGGCGGGCGGCCCCGAATCCCCCAAGGAGCAGGGCTACTACGTCCAGCCGACCGTGTTCGCCGACGTCACGCCCGAGATGACCATCGCCCAGGAGGAGATCTTCGGCCCGGTCGTCTCGATCATCCGGTACGAGGACGAGGACGACGCCCTGCGCATCGCCAACGGCACCGTGTACGGGCTCGCGGGTGCGGTATGGGCGGCCGACGACGCGGAGGCGGTCGCGTTCGCCCGCCGGATGGACACCGGACAGGTCGACATCAACGGCGGCAGCTTCAACCCCCTCGCCCCCTTCGGCGGTTACAAGCAGTCGGGCGTCGGCCGCGAACTGGGCGCGCACGGTCTGACCGAGTACCTGCAGACGAAATCGCTGCAGTTCTGACCCGCACGCCCGCACGCCCGCACCTGGGTCCTGAACCCCGCCCCCTGAGCCCGACACCTTCCCCAAGGAGTACGTGAACGTGGTCCGCGCCGCCATCCTCCCCGCCGTCGGCTCTCCGCTGGAGATCGCCGAGATCGACCTGCCGGAGCCGGGCCCCGGCCAGGTCCGGGTGCGCCTCGCCGCAGCCGGGGTCTGCCACTCCGACCTGTCCCTCACCAACGGAACGATGCGGGTCCCGGTGCCCGCGGTCCTCGGCCACGAGGGCGCGGGGACCGTGGTCTCCGTCGGGGAGGGCGTCACCCACCTCGCGCCCGGCGACGGCGTCGTCCTGAACTGGGCGCCGTCCTGCGGCAGCTGCCACGCCTGCTCGCTCGGCGAGGTCTGGCTCTGCGGCAACGCCCTCGCGGGCGCCGCGGACGTCTACGCGAAGCGGCTCGACGGCACGGAGCTCCACCCCGGCCTGAACGTCGCCGCGTTCGCCGAGGAGACGGTGGTCGCGGCCGGGTGTGTCCTGCCAATTCCGGACGGCGTCCCGCTCACCGACGCGGCCCTGCTCGGCTGTGCCGTCCTGACGGGGTACGGCGCCGTGCACCACGCGGCGCGGGTGCGCGCGGGCGAGACCGTCGCCGTGTACGGCGTCGGCGGGGTGGGCCTCGCCACGCTGCAGGCCGCCAGGATCGCGGGCGCCGCGCAGATCATCGCGGTGGACGTCTCCCCCGAGAAGGAGGAGCTCGCGCGCTCCGCGGGTGCCACGGAGTACGTGGTCGCCTCGGAGACGACGGCCAAGGACATCCGCAAGCTCACCGGCGGTCAGGGCGTCGACGTGGCCGTGGAGTGCGTGGGCCGCGCGGTGACGATCCGTACGGCCTGGGAGTCGACGCGGCGCGGTGGCCGCACCACGGTCGTCGGCATCGGCGGCAAGGACCAGCAGGTGACCTTCAACGCCCTGGAGCTCTTCCACTGGGGCAGGACGCTCTCCGGCTGCGTGTACGGCAACTGCGACCCCGCGACGGACCTCCCGGTCCTCGCCGGGCACATCCGCGCGGGCCGCCTCGACCTGGGCACCCTGGTGACCGACCGGATCGGTCTCGACGAGATCCCGGCGGCCTTCGAGAACATGATCGCGGGCAGGGGCGGCCGGGCGCTCATCGTGTTCTGAGGCACTGTTTCCGAGGCACTGTCTTCCGAGGTCAGACGCGCAGCTTCAGGAGGGCCAGGGGGAGGGGGTCCGTGACGTCGTGCCAGGGCACCAGGTCAGGGTGCTGACTCCACCGCTGCCCCTCCTGAAGCTGTAGGCGCTCGTGGACGTGGGACCGCAACTCGTCCGACCAGTAGGGGACGTGGTCGATCAGCTGTTGCAGGCCCCGCCAGGGCAGGGACTGCCTGGCCGACCTGATGTCACGGTCCGAGGGCCAGGACGCGTCCGGCCGGAGCAGACGCACCAGGGGCCAGTCCTCGTGCCCGGGGTCTCCCTGGGTGATCCAATGGGCGACCAGGGCGTCCCACGTCTCCGGCCGGTCGTCGACGTCGGCGATGGTCGCGCACAGCGACCGGAACGTGCCGTCGGGCAGCAGACGGCGAGCCCGCGCGATGACGTCGTGGGCGGTGCCCTTCCCTCTGGACCACTCCTGGAGCGAGAGCCGCTGTGCGAGAGCGGCGAACTCCGAGTCGTCGGGGCAGTCGGAGAGCGCCAGCAGAGCGGTCTCGTACGAGAGGTAGAAGGTCCGCGGAGCGGGGATGCACCCGATCGCCTCGCGTAGCTGCCGGGGCGACGCCGTCGGGTCGTCGTGTTCCAGGCCGTAGTCGCACAGGGGCAGGAGCAGTCGTTCGGCGATGGTCGCCCGCGTCTCGGGCGGGCTGTCACGGTGCGCGGACCAGATGCTCCAGACCTCGGCCGCCAGCGAGGAGATACGGGGGTCAGCACCGCCCGGCAACGCCCAGTGGAGCGTCGCGAACGGAAAGCCGCTCGATGCCACGTGACGGTCGAGGGAGCCCTTGCGCACATAGGTGTCGATGTCGTGCAGCCGCACCCCGTGCATCGCCCAGCGGTTCTCCGCGGCGAGCCAGGCCAGGTTGTCGGGCGATTCCGGCGCAGGCCCCCCACCGACCAGCCATTCCCGGACCGGCCAGGGCAACATGCGCGACGCCGGGAAGTCCGAGAAGTCCGGCCGCTCGCGGGCGAGCGATTCGAGTACGGCGGCGGTGGGCGTGTCCACCGTGCTCGCCGCCTCGCCCCAGGCCACCCAGTTCGGGTGGCAGCCGTCCGGCGGCGTGGCCAGCGGCCCCAACCAGCGCGAGTCCAGCAGGGTGTTCGGACCGGGCAGTGGCCAGAGGCCTTCGAGCACCGGACTGCGCAAGCTGCCTGGGGCCGGCCCCGAGTGCATCACATCCCAGGCTGCCTTCCCCCAGCCCGCGAGCTCGACCGGCCGTGCGTACGCGTCCGTACGTACCGCGTGCGGGTCGGCCCTGCGCAGGAAGTCCACGAGGCGTTCCGGCCCGGCGACCACCTCGGGGATCACGACGTCCAGGAGGAGGTCAGGAAGCAGCTGCGGGGAAGCCGAGTCCAGATGGGCGCGGGCCGCCTCGCCCGCCGCCGTGTTCCCGGCCCCGGCGAGTTTGTTGAGGAAGCGCCAGAGGCCGAAGTGGGCGTGCGGGCCCGGGGATTCCGCCGTCATGTGATCGAGGAGCTCGTCGAGCCGGGGCCCCTCGAACAGCGGCGCCGCGACGCGGGCGAGCCGGTCGGCGCGCTCGTCGAGGTCGGCGATGACGTCCACGGCGGGCAGCAGGTGGTGGACATACCGCGCGTCGAGCTCCGGCAGGTCCGTCAGCAGATCGATGGCCAGTTCCGCCCCGCGCAGGTACAGGGACGCCGTCCCGGTGAATTCCGCCTGGTCGAGCTCGGCCAGGGCGGTCACCACCGAGTCCCGCAGATCCCGTTCGCCGAGACGGTCCGGCTCGAACGCCGCCGCGGCCATGAACCTCGCCACGTTGCGCCACGGCTCGCTCGCGGCGACGGCGCGGAACCGCTCGCGCACCAGCTGCTCGTCCGCCGTGTCCGAGAGGTGGGCGGCGGCCAGGAACTCGACGAGGGACTTGATCTGGAAGCCCACGACGTCGGTGTCCACGCCGACGATCAGGACGAGGCGTTCTCCCGCGAACCGCAGAAGCCGCTCGACCACCTCCTCTTCCGCGACGTCGGAACCGGTCGGGCCGCCGCGGATGTCACGGATCTCGCGGGTGTCGCGGGTGTCGCGCACCACGGAGCGGGCCATCGCGGCGAACTCCTCGGCGCGGATGCCGCGTGCGCCCTCCTCCTCGCGCCGCTCACTCGCCACCATGATGCGGAAGGCGGCCCGCCGGTGCAGTTCGTCGACGAGGCTCCTGTGCTGCTCCAGGAAGGTGCCGAGTTCGCCGCCCCGGCCCTTCTCGCGGGCGTACACGTGGTCGTAGTAGCGGGCGAACAACCGGTGGCGTCCCGAGGGCAGTTCACCGGAGTCGGCCAGGATCGAGACCACGAGGGCGACGTGCAGGGGTGTGTTCAGGATGTTCCGCAGGTCGCCGTGGCGGGCCGCCTCGCGGAAGAGCCCGAGGAGCCGCCCGCCCGCCGCGTCGTCGCCCGCCAGGACGGCAGCATGCCGCTCGGCCTCCTCCGGGGTGAGGTCCGTCAGGGACCAGGAGGCGAATCCGTGCGGGCGCAGCTCGTTCCCGTACGCCTGTGGCCTCGACGTGACGATGACCGACGCGTCGGCCCGGTCCAGCTGCAGATCGTCGGCGACGTCCCTGACGTGGCCCAGTACGGCGGCGCGCTGCCGGGGCGACACCTCGTCGTACCCGTCGAGGATCAGCACGGTCGGTACCGAGCGGGCCAGCGCGCGGACCTCCGACGTCGAGACCTCGGTCTTGAGGAGGCGCTCGTAGCGGTGGGCGAGGTAGTGCCACAGGGACCGCCGGGTCTCGGCGGCGTCGGCCAGGTACGACGCGAAGGCATCGGCGTCCACCCAGAGCGGGAACCGTGCGGCGGCGGGCGGTGTCAGCCACAGCCTGCGCAGTCCGCGCTCGACGCGGTCGAGTTCCGTGGCGGTCCAGGGAGAGATCAGCGCGGCGTCGCAGGCCCGCAGCAGACCGGCCCGGTGGACATGGGCGAGCATCCGCGCGGCGGTGGTCTTGCCTTGGCCGGGGCCGCCCGTCAACACGGTACGGAACGACGGCTCTTCGCTCTTGAAATACTGCTGTACGAAGTGCCGTGGGGCGCCCGTGTGCCGTGGCGCGCCCGCCGTGTTCCTCTCGTCCTGATCCTCCGACGGCATCCGGACGAGGAGATCCACGAACACGTCCGCGAGGCCGCGGTGCTCCCGCCCGAGGACGGGGTTGAGGAGCCGGACCGTGGCTCCGTCGCCGAACTCCCTTTGCAGGATCCGCAGGAGAAGCTGCTCGGTCCCCCGCGTCCGGGGCGCGGAGCGGGAGTCGTCGTCGCCCTTGAGGTGGAACGTGACGTCGCCGTGGAAGACGGCGCCGGGCGCGTTGAGCCCGGACGAGCCTTCGACGTGGTTGTTCACGGCCCGTCGGGCTCCGGCTCGTCACCGAAGTTCATGGTGATGGGGCCGGTGAACGTGGACCCCGGCGCGTTCAGCCCCCGGGAGTCGCTGACCGTGTTGAAGCGCGGCGCCGCCGACGGCCCCAAACGGAGTGTCAGCGCCTCCAGTTCGCGCTGGAACCCGGCGTCGGAAGCGGCGAGGTCGCGCAGCGCTCCGCCCAGCCGGCGCACCGCCTCGGGGTCGGCGGCGTCGCGCTCGTCGAGGACCGCCACGAGGGCGGGGTCCCGCGAGAACCGCTCCCGGAGCCGTTCCCACAGGGCGGTGGCGGCGTGGGTCCCCAGCTGTCCCCCGGCTCCGCCGAGCGCCGCGGCGGCCAGTGCGTCGAAGGCGATGCTCATGGCGTCACGTTAATGCTCCGCGTCCGCCGCTACCGGCCCGAACCGGTAATCCGCGGAAAGGAGTTGGCCCCGGCCAGGAACACCAGCGTGGTCAGCACGAACGGCCACGTGAAGGCGTGCCCGCCGGCCGGCGCGAAGAGCGCGGCCACCGCGGGGCCGAGCACCGTCGCGGTGGCGGCGCCCAGGAGTGCGTACGCCAGGGTCGCGGCCCGCGCGGGCAGGAAGACCCCGCACAGGGCGAGGGCGACGAGGACGGCGTTGTATCCCATGGTGCCGTCGGTGATCTGTGCGGCGGGGGCGCCGAGGGCCCACGCGGTGGCGATGGCGACGGCGTTGCCGAGGCACGCGACGGCCGCCGTGCGCGGTCCCGCGACGAGGAGGCCGAGCAGCAGCAGGGCGCCCACGTACCACTGCGGCATGAAGAAGATCTGGCCGAAACCGGCGAAGAACGCCCGGGCGAGGTCGTCCGGTCGCAGGGCGGTCGTGCCCGTCGCGGGCGCGGTGAGCGCCGCCAGGCCCTCGCCGTGGTGCCAGATCCGCCGGAAGCCGGGCGCCGCGATCGTCGTCACCGTCGCGACCAGGCAGAACGGCAGGGTGAGCGTGGGCAGTCCCCGCGCGCCGAGCAGCCGCACGGCGGCCGCGGTCACGACCGTGACGACCGCGCAGCCCACGGCCGCGAGCAGCGCGGTCGAGAGGTGCCCGGGCCCGAGGAAGACCGCGAACGACAGCGCCGTCAGGCAGGCGTTGAACCCTTCGAGGCCGGCGGAGACGCGGTCCCCGTCGACGCTCAGGAGCCGGGCCGTGGCCGTGCCGACGGCGGTGCCCACCAGGCCGTAGAGCCCGTACTCCCAGCCCGCGGCGAAGAGCGCCGCGCAGAAGAGGGCGCCCGCCGCCGTGCCCGGCAGGAAGGTCACCTGCCCGTGCCCGCGCAGCACTTGGGCGGCGAAGGCGCGGGCGCGGGGTGCCCAGGGCGCCCCGGCCGTCCGGCCCGTGCCACCGGCCGAGCCACCGGTGTCCAGCGCATCCGTCGCGTGCCCCACGGCCACTCCCGCGTGATGTATTTGTTTCGTCCAGGGCTCGGCGGCCAGGCCTGCACCCGGAAAGACGGATGCAGAGTACATCTACTACCTCGGCCGCCGCCTCACCGGACCGCCTCGAACCACGCCGCCCGTCAGTCCGGCAGCCAGCGCAGCTCGTGCGCCAGGGTGTGGGCTACGGCACGGACGCGGCGGTGCAGGGGCGACTGTTCGCGCGGAAGGACCAGGTGGATCGTCAGGCTGGGTGCGCCGCGCAGCGGTCGCCAGGTGATGCCGGGCGGTGCTGCCGTGGCGGCGGCCTCACCAGCGGGGGCGAGGGTGAGGCCGTCGTGCAGGTCGCGCTGCGACATGTCGAAAGAGACGGTGGGCGGGTGGAATCGTGGGTGTGGCCGGGCGTCACGGAACAGCGCGGCCAGTTGGTCGTGGATCACGGGGTTGGCCGCACGGTCGGGGAGCCGCAGCGGATACGCGGCCGCGTCGGCGATCTCGATCTCCGGGTGTTCGGCCAGCGGATGGTGCCGCGCCAATTGGACGCCGATCCGCGCACGCCGCAGCAGGTACCGGCGCACGCCGCGGCCCGGCTGCTCCCCGCGGGTGATCCCGGCATCGATGCGGCCGTCGGCGACCGCGGGGGAGATCTCGGGCGTCGCCATCGGGACCGCGCCGACCTCGAGTCGGGGAGCGCTGCGGATCAGCTCGTCCACCAGGGCCGGAGTCGTCTCGGCCCCGGCGCTGAGGCTGTATCCGATGCGGAGCGTGCCCAGCTCACCGGCCCCCGCCCGCCGGGCGGTGTCCCATGCCCGGTCCAGCGCCGCGAGGGCGGGCGGTGCTGACTCCGCCAATGCCGCACCGGCCGCGGTCAATGCGACGTTGCGGGTGTCTCGGACCAGCAGGGCGCTGCCGAGTTCCCTTTCCAACCGGCGGATCCGGGCGCTGAGCGCGGGCTGCGCGATGCCGATGCGGGCGGCCGCGCGGGTGAAGTTCAGCTCCTGCGCCAGCACCAGGAAGTACCGCAGGCTGACCGTATCCGGGGCCATGGGCCCTCCCTGCCGATTGATAACGATCCGTTCTGAGTCTAGCCCGTATCGATCTTTCCCCCGACCCCAAGTCCAGCCCTACCGTGCGCATATGACGATTCAACTGACCGGAGGCCGTCATGCATAAGGTGCTCGTCCTCTATCCCGAGCCCGCCGACCCTGACCACTTCCGCGAGTACTACGTGACCCACCACCTTCCCCTGGTCATGAAGTGGCCCGGCCTGCTTGCGTGGCGCTACAGCTTCGACGTGGCGGCCGCCGACGGTGAAGCGCCCTATTTCGCGGTATTCGAAGGCGAATTCGCCGACGCCGCCGCCTTGGCCGCGGCGCAGGCGTCGCCGGAAGGCCGGCGGTTGTCCGCCGATGTCGCCAACTACGCCACCGGCGGTGTGGTCGTCGTCAACTATCCGGTGCGGGAGGGCACCGGCTGAGGCGGGCCTGGCACGTTCCGGGGCACGTTCAGGCCGGTCTGCGACCGGCGCCAGCTTGCGCATCCGGGAACTCCTCCTGTAGTACTCAACCTGTAGTGGTCGATATGTAGTACTGCGAATGGAGTGGTGTCGATGGTGCGCAGGAACGACGGCCGACGGGCGGCCCTGGTCGACGCCGCCATCGAGGTGCTGGCCAGAGAGGGCGCCCGGGGCCTGACCTTCCGGGCGGTGGACACCGAGGCGGCGGTGCCCACCGGCACCGCCTCCAACTACTTCGGCAACCGCGACGACCTGCTGACCCAGGCGGGTGCCCGCGTCTACGAGCGGCTCATCCCCGACGAGTCGGTCATCGAGCGGCAGCGGACGGCCGAGCGGGACAAGGCGAGCTACGTCGAGCTGATGCGGGAGGTCGTCGGCCGGGTCAGCGGCTTCCGTACGGGCTATCTGGCCCTGCTCGAACTGCGCCTTGAAGCGACCCGCCGCCCCGCGCTGCGCGCCGTCCTCACCGAGCGCGTCCGGGCCGACCTCGACGCCAACCTCGCGTACCACGAGGCCTCCGGTCTGCCCGGGGACGCCAAGGCGGTGAAGCTCCTCTACCTGGCGCTCAACTGGCTCATCCTGGAGCAGCTCACGCTGCCGGACGTCCTCTCGGAGGCCGAGCGCGACGAGCTCGTCGTGACGGCGGTGGAGCGCTTCATCACGGACTGACCCGGCCCCTCAGGTCCGCGCCGCCACCTGTTCGTACTGCAGCGCGAGCCCGTCGAGCAGCGCCTGGAGGCCCGCCTCGAAGGCCCGCTCGTCGATGAGCTGTTGACGGTCGGCGAGCAGGTGGGCCTGGCCCAGGTGCGGATAGTCGGCGGGGTCGTACGCCGCCTCGTCGTCCACGAAGCCCCCGGCGAACGAGCCGAGCGCGGAGCCCATGATGAAGTACCGCATCAGCGCGCCGATCGACGTGGCCTGCGCGGCGGGCCAGCCCGCGTCGACCATCGCCCCGAACACCGCGTCGGCGAGGCGCAGTCCGGCCGGGCGGCGGCCGGGGCCGCTCGCGAGGACCGGGACGATGTTCGGGTGCAGGGTGAGGGCGG
This sequence comes from Streptomyces sp. NPDC036815, assembly GCF_055609205.1. Taxonomy (NCBI): domain Bacteria; kingdom Bacillati; phylum Actinomycetota; class Actinomycetes; order Kitasatosporales; family Streptomycetaceae; genus Streptomyces; species Streptomyces sp. NPDC036815. The sequence goes on from NZ_JBVJPW010000020.1 coordinate 69,383, forward strand.
CCCGGTAGGAGACCGCCCAGTCGTGCAGCGCTGTGCGCCAGTCGCGACCGTCGTCGGCCTCGAACATCGACAGGTCGACCTGTGCGCTCACCGAGTCCGCGACCGCCTCCAGGATCTGGTCCTTGGTGCGGAAGTGGTTGTAGAGGGACGGGCCGCTGACGCCGAGCTCGGCGGCGAGGCGGCGCGTGGAGACGGCGGCGAGCCCCTCGGAGTCCACGAGCGCGCGCGCCGTCTCGACGATGCGTTCTCGGCTGAGGAGGGGCTTGCGCGGTCGGGCCATGCGGCACATAGTAGGGCTGCATCCACAAACTAGCAGTGCTAATTTAAAACGTGACGTCATCCGAGTAACTCGCCGTAACCCCACGTGAGAGGTGCCCACCGTGAACCTGGAGCTCAGCGACGAGCAGGCCGCCGTCCGCCGGCTTGCCGAGGAGTTCGTGGCGCGCGAGATCACCCCGCACGTCGTGGAGTGGGACCGGGCCGAGAGCGTCGACCGGGCCCTCGTGAAGAAGCTCGGCGAGGTCGGCTTCCTGGGGCTCACCATCGACGAGGAGTACGGCGGCTCGGGCGGCGACCACCTCGCGTACTGCCTGGTGACCGAGGAGCTGGGCCGCGGCGACTCCTCCGTGCGCGGCATCGTCTCCGTCTCCCTCGGCCTGGTCGCCAAGACCGTCGCGCACTGGGGCAGCGAGGAGCAGAAGCGGCAGTGGCTGCCGGGGCTCACCTCCGGCGAGTACGTCGGGTGCTTCGGGCTCACCGAGCCGGGCACCGGCTCCGACGCGGGCAGCCTGACGACCAGGGCCGTGCGCGACGGCGACTCGTACGTCATCAACGGCACCAAGATGTTCATCACCAACGGCACCTGGGCCGACGTCGTGCTCCTCTTCGCCCGCACCGGCGACGCGCCCGGACACAAGGGCGTCTCCGCCTTCCTGGTCCCCGCCGACACTCCCGGCCTCACCCGCCGCACCCTGCACGGCAAGCTCGGCCTGCGCGGCCAGGCCACCGCCGAACTCGTCCTGGAGGACGTCCGCGTCCCGGCGTCGGCCATGATGGCGCCCGAGGGCAAGGGCTTCTCCGTCGCCATGTCGGCCCTCGCCAAGGGACGCATGTCGGTGGCGGCGGGCTGCGTGGGCATCGCGCAGGCCGCGCTCGACGCCGCGGTGCGCTACGCCGGTGAGCGCGAGCAGTTCGGGAAGACCATCGCCCACCACCAGCTGGTGCAGGAGCTGCTCAGCGACATCGCGGTGGACGTGGACGCCGCGCGCCTGCTGACCTGGCGGGTCGCCGACCTGATCGACCGGGGGCAGCCCTTCGCCACGGAGTCCTCGAAGGCCAAGCTGTTCGCCTCGGAGGCCGCCGTGCGCGCCGCCAACAACGCCTTGCAGGTCTTCGGCGGCTACGGCTACATCGACGAGTACCCGGCGGGGAAGCTGCTGCGCGACGCGCGCGTGATGACCCTCTACGAAGGCACCAGCCAGATACAGAAGCTCGTCATCGGCCGTGCCCTGACCGGCGTTTCGGCCTTCTGAGTACGCGCCTGAGTACCCGAGCGGATGTGGCGCGCGCCGCCCCCGCCGATGCTGGGCACATGACTGAGCCGCCTGTGAGACAGCAGACCACCAACGCCTTCTACGGCCAGGCCGTGGCCTCCTTCGCCGTGTCTATCGGAGCCGTCGCCGTCGGCATCGGCTACCTGGACGCCTCGGCCTGGGTGCGGGGCTTCCTCGCCATCGCGGTGCTCTACCTGACGACCTCCGCGTTCACCCTCGCCAAGGTGATCAGGGACCGGCAGGAGGTGGTGCAGATCGTCAGCAGGGTCGACCAGGCCCGCGTCGACAAGCTGCTCGTCGAGCACGACCCGTTCGGCAAGCCCTGACCGACGCCCGGAGACAGACCCTAAGCGCTTGCTCACCGTCAGAGGTATGGTGTCCCTCCCGAAAGCTGAAGGAGTGGGCGATGAGCGCGGCGGAGGAGACCGGCGGCGAGGAGCAGCCGTGGGGCGAGGTGAGCCCCGACGCGGCCAGGCGGCTCCTCGTCGCCGCCGTGGAGGCCTTCGCCGAGCGCGGCTATCACGCGACGACCACCCGTGACATCGCGGGCCGCGCCGGCATGAGCCCCGCCGCGCTATACATCCACTACAAGACCAAGGAAGAGCTGCTCCACCGCATCAGCAGGATCGGCCACGACAAGGCCCTGACCATCCTGCGCACCGCGGCGGACGGTGAGGGCGGCGCCGCCGAACGGCTCGCGGCGGCCGTCCGCTCCTTCGTCGGCTGGCACGCCGCCCACCACATGACCGCGCGCGTCGTGCAGTACGAGCTGGACGCGCTCGGCGAGGAGCACCGCAGGGAGATCGTCGCGCTGCGCCGCAGGTCGGACGAGGCCGTGCGGGACATCATCAACGACGGGGTGCGGACGGGGGAGTTCGACGTCCCCGACGTGCCGGGCACCACGCTCGCCGTGCTCTCGCTCTGCATCGACGTGGCCCGCTGGTTCAACGTGGCCGGGCACCGGACGCCCGACGAGGTCGGCGCGCTCTACGCCGACCTCGTCCTGCGGATGGTGGGCGCCCGGCCCGCGGAGCCCCGGAAGTAGCGGAGCCCCGGAAGCGGCGGAGCCACGCCGGCAGGAGGACTCAGAAGTGCAGGAGGACTCAGAAGTAGTAGCGCGACACCGACTCCGCCACGCACGCCGGCTTGTCGCCGCCCTCGCGCTCCACGGTGACCTTGGCCGTCACCTGCACGCCGCCGTCCTTCGTCGGCGTGACGTCGGTGAGCTGCGCCGTCGCGCGCAGCCGCGAGCCGACCGGCACCGGGGAGGGGAAACGGACCTTGTCGGTGCCGTAGTTGAGGCCCATCTTCAGGTTCTCGACGCGCATGATCTGCGGTACCAGGCTCGGCAGCAGCGACAGCGTCAGATAGCCGTGCGCGATGGTCGTCCCGAAGGGCCCCTGCGCCGCCTTCTCCGCGTCCACGTGGATCCACTGGTGATCGCCCGTGGCGTCGGCGAAGAGGTCGATCCGCTTCTGGTCGATCTCCAGCCAGTCGCTGTACCCGAGTCGCGCGCCGACTCCGGCACGCAGTTCCTCGGCCGACGTGAAGATCTTCGGCTCCGCCATGTCCCTGGCCTCCTAGACGTATGCAGAATCGTGCGCGTAAAGGTACGCAGACTAAGCGCTTGCTCAGCATGGGGTGTGTGCCGACGCGTGTCAACGGACCAGCCAGTAGGGTTCGAGAGGTGCCCCAGATCCCGGAGAAGGTCCATGAACTCACCGTCGGCCAGCTGGCCGACCGCAGTGGCGTCGCCGTCTCCGCCCTGCACTTCTACGAGTCCAAAGGCCTCATCACCAGCCGCCGCACCTCGGGCAACCAGCGGCGCTACCACCGGGACACGCTGCGCCGCGTCGCCTTCATCCGCGCCTCCCAGCGCGTCGGCATCCCGCTCTCCACGATCCGCGAGGCCCTCGACTCGCTGCCCGAGGAGCGCACGCCCAACCGCGAGGACTGGGCGCGCCTCTCGGAGGGCTGGCGCTCGGAACTGGACAAGCGCATCAAGCAGCTGGGCCGCCTGCGCGACCACCTCACCGACTGCATCGGCTGCGGCTGTCTCTCCCTGGACACCTGCGTGCTCTCCAACCCCGACGACGTCTTCGGCGAGCGGCACAGCGGCTCCCGGCTGATGGTGGAGCGCAGGCCCCGGCGGAACTGACGGTCACGGCCCGCGATCCGGCACGGCCACCGAAAATCCCCCCGTACCGCATCTAGCCGCGACCGCCGCCCCGGTATCACCGTGTCCTGTACGTACAGGAGTACGCGGAACACGTGGACGCCGATCGGGGGAGAGGCCGATGTCCGTTGTCATCTGTTCACTGCTGTGGGACGCCGCACGGCACGGGCGGCAGACCGTCAAGTACGACAGTGACGGCTACTACCTGGTGCGCTTTCCGTACGGCGCGGGTGACGAGTCCTACGACCCGTGGCGCATGCACGACCCCGGGAAGGGCGGCACCCGCCCCTCGAAGTTCCCGGACGCCCGCTCGGGCCTGATCTGGCCCAGCCACGACGGCTGGGGGCTGCTCTCCGCGATGGTCTTCTGGGAGCCGTCGGCCAAGCCGATCGAGTACCGCTCGCGCTACGTCCGGGACCCGCTCGGCCTCACGACCGGGTACGACTCGACCGCGACGAACGACTCGGCGCCGAGCAGGGGAGGGCAGTACCGCACCTACCTCTGGCAGCTGTTCGTGCACCCGGACACGCCCCTGGGCCTGAAGATCTCGGCACGCGGCGTGGGAGACGTGAAGCTCGCCACGCCGCTGATGCACGCCCAGTTCAAGCTGGCCATACACACGGACGTGAAGACACCCTGAACCGGCCGCGCCTCACGCCGACACGAGGGGGCGCTCCCGTCGTGCCCGGGCCCGGGCCACCGCGTCCGGCGTGAGGAGGGGGGCCGGTACGACGATCCCGCAGCCCGCGCAGACCGGTCCCGACGACGGCTCGTGCGCCAGGCCGTGCTTGAAGACGAGGGCGGTGTCCGCACAGACCGGGCAGGCCGACCCCGGTTCCCTCTCCAGCGCCGCGATCAGCCGGCGCAGCACTTCGGCGAGGGGTTCGTGCGGGTGGACGTCCGGGTCGTCGCACCAGGCGATGCCGAAACCGCCCCAGGTGCAGCGGTGCCAGTCGTCGACGCTCCCGGGGCGCCTGAGCCCGTCGTGCTTCTCCTTGCGGCGGCGTTCCGCGAAGCCCGCCTCGTAGGCGAGCCAGACCGCCCTCGCCGCCTCCAGTTCGTTCAGCGCCGCCACCAGGCGCGCCGGGTCGGGCGACCTGTCCTCCGGGCCGAACCCCGCCCGGGCGCACAGGTGGTCCCAGGTCGCCCGGTGTCCGTACGGTGCGAACCTCTCCAGGCACTTGCGCAGCGAGTAGCGCCGCAGCGCCAGATCGCTCTGCGGATCACGCACCTGTCTCGCGAGACTCCGGAATCCGGCCATCGCCCTGCACCTCCGTCACACGCACTTCCGTACTGGTACCCGTGTTCCGTTTTCGCCGGCGCCGCTGTCGGGACGGACCGGGACGGGAACCGTCCCGGTCCGCCGAAGTCGAAACGACGCTGCCGAGTAGACGTATCGACACGCGATTCGGCTCCCTCGTCGCGCATCCTTTTTCGCCTGCCCTGCCGAGCTGGTGTGATGCAGACACAAGGGGGGCGCGTTGTGGTGATTCGGAAAAGGCGACGCATGTTCACCTTTCTAGTTCGCCAACCCGCCAGTAGCCTCCGGCGCATCGGCCTTCCGCATGACCCGGAGGAGCACCCCATGCGACGACGCAACGTCAGGCTCAGAACACTCACGGCGGGAGCGGCGCTCGCGCTCGGCGCAGGCCTCCTCGCGCCGCTGCCGGGCGCCGCGGCCGCGCCCGGCGGGACGGCGGCGCGGGAGCGGTCCGCCGGGTCCGCCGAGGAGAACGACTACTGCGGGGGCCACTGCGCGGACATCCTGCCACCCGGCGCGAACGGCGGCGCGACGCTCGCCGAGATCCTCGCCCACCGGCTCCTGGGCACCCAGCCGGCGCACGCGGACGACCAGTTGGGCCCGTACGACGCCCTGTCGTCCGGCTATCCCTCGCTCACCGACGACCGGCTCACCGAGTTCTTCGACGACGCGTCCTTCGGGGTGCCCGACGGCCAGGTCGCGTCCGTCACCAGGCCGCGCGACGACGTGACGATCACCCGGGACAAGAAGTACGGCGTGCCGCACATCAAGGGCACCACGCGCTACGGCACCGAGTTCGGCGCGGGCTTCGCCGCCGGGCAGGACCGGCTCTGGCTCATCGACCTCTTCCGGCACATCGGACGCGGCGAGCTGACCTCGTTCGCGGGCGGCGCGCTCGCCAACCAAGGCCTGGAGCAGCAGTTCTGGCCGCAGGCCCCGTACGCGGAGAAGGACCTGGAGAAGCAGGTCGAGTACATCAGGTCGACGCAGGGCGAGCGCGGCAAGCAGGCCATGGAGGACGCGCAGGCCTACGTCGACGGGCTCAACGCCTACCGCGTGAAGTCCAAGAACGGCCGCTACTTCCCCGGCGAGTACGTCCTGACCGGCAAGATCGACGCGATCACCAACGCCGGTGAGATCCAGCCGTTCAAGATCACGGACATGATCGCGCTCGCCTCCGTGGTCGGCGGGCTCTTCGGCAACGGCGGCGGCGGAGAGGTCGAGTCCGCCCTGTCCCTGCTGAAGTCCCAGGAGAAGTACGGCGTCGAGAAGGGCACGGAGGTCTGGGAGTCCTTCCGCGCCCGCAACGATCCCGAGGCCGTGCAGACCGTCCACGACGGCACGAGCTTCCCGTACGCGGGCAGGCCGGAGCACGCGCGCGGCACCGCGATGCCCGACGCGGGGTCGGTCGAGCGCGAGCAGCTCGTCCACGACCGCGAGGGCGGCGCGAAGACCGGCGCCAAGGACCCGGTGAAGGCGCCGAAGAAGCTCAAGCCGCTGCAGGGCATGTACGACGAGGGCGTGCTGCCCTCGGAGCTGTTCCGGGCCAACGGCCACAAGAAGGGCATGTCGAACGCGCTGCTCGTCTCCGGCGAGCACACCGCGAGCGGTAACCCCGTCGCCGTCTTCGGCCCGCAGACCGGCTACTTCGCGCCCCAGCTCCTCATGCAGCAGGAACTCCAGGGCCCGGGCATCAGCGCGCGGGGCGTCTCCTTCGCGGGCGTCGGCATGTACGTCCAGCTGGGGCGCGGCCAGGACTACGCGTGGTCGGCCACCTCCGCGGGACAGGACATCACCGACACGTACGCCGTCGAGCTGTGCGAACCCGGCGGCGGCACCCCCACGAAGCAGTCGACCGGCTACCTCCACCGCGGCACCTGCACGCCCATGGAGAAGCTGGAGCGCAAGAACGCCTGGAAGCCGACCCTCGCCGACTCCACGGCCGCCGGCTCCTACCGCATGCAGGTCTTCCGCACGAAGTACGGCATCGTCACGCACCGCGCGACCGTCGACGGTGAACCCGTCGCGTACGTCTCGCTGCGCTCCACCTACCGCCACGAGGCCGACTCCATCATCGGCTTCCAGATGTTCAACGACCCCTCGTACGTCAAGGACGCCGAGAGCTTCCAGAAGGCGGCGCAGCACATCAGCTACGCCTTCAACTGGTTCTACGCCGACTCGCGCGACATCGCGTACTACAACAGCGGCGCCAACCCCGAGCGCGCGGACGGCATCGACCCGGCGCTCCCGGTCAAGGCCGAACCCGCCTACGAGTGGCGGGACTTCGATCCGCAGGACAACACCTCGGCGCAGGCTCCGCCCGCCGAGCACCCGCAGTCCGTCAACCAGGACTACTACATCTCCTGGAACAACAAGCAGGCCAAGGACTTCAGCACGGCGGGCTTCGGCGTGAGCGCCGTGCACCGCGGGGACCTGCTCGACGGGCGGGTCAGGAAGCTCACCGAGGAGGGCGGGGTCACCCGCGCCTCGCTCACCCGGGCCATGTCCGAGGCGGCCGTCACCGACCTGCGCGGTGAGCAGGTGCTGCCCGAACTCCTGAAGGTGCTGCGCAGCGCGCCGGTCACCGACCCGGAACTGGCCAAGGCCGTCCAGCAGTTGGACGCGTGGCGCAAGGCGGGCGCGCAGCGCAACCAGACGGCGGCGGGCTCCAGGACGTACGCCCACCCCGACGCCGTGCGCATCATGGACGCCTGGTGGCCGAAGCTCGTCCGGGCCGAGTTCGAGCCGGGCCTCGGCAAGGACCTCTACGGGGCCCTGACCGCGCAGCTGGCCACCGACGAGGCGCCGTCCGCGGGCCACGGTCCCACCGGGGCACACGCGGGATCGGCCTTCCAGTACGGCTGGTGGGGCTATGCCGACAAGGACCTGCGCACGGTCCTCGGGGAGCCCGTGAAGGGCGCGCTCGCCGAGACCTACTGCGGTGCCGGCAAGCTCGACGCCTGCCGCGACACCCTGCTCGGCACGCTCGCCCGGGCCGTCGCCGAGCCCGCCACCGAGGTCTACCCCGGTGACGACACGTGCAAGGCGGGCGACCAGTGGTGCGCGGACTCGGTCGTCCACCGGCCCCTCGGCGGCATCACGCACAAGTCGATCCAGTGGCAGAACCGCCCGACCTACCAGCAGGTCGTCGAATTCCCGAGGCACCGCCCGTAACCGGTGCTCCGGTCAGGCGTGAGCGATCCGCCCCGCGGCGAACACGACACGTGCCAGCTCCTCGTGGCAGATGTCGCTGTGTGCGCCGGAGGGCGGACCGCCGCGCCGCACCACCGAGGCCGCGTCGATGCTGACGCACCCCTTGGTGGGCACCTTCTGGCCCAGTTCGATCCGCTGGGTGCCGTCGACGGCGCGGATGCCGTTGTAACCGATGGCGCCCCAGCGCTCCCACAGGTTCAAGAAGCTCGTGGAGTCACCGGCCAGCTTCGAGGCGAGCGGATACAGCTTTCCCAGCGCGTCGTCGTGGCGCGAGTAGCAGGAGACGAGCGGCCCGTCGACGCGGTGCTGCATGCCGTGCAGCGCGCCGCCCCGGAACGTGTCGTGCGGCAGCCGCTCGGCGAACGTGTAGTGCGAGAAGGCGCCTTCGAGCAGCGTCACCGACTTCACCGCGCGCACGTCCGCGGGCATCCCGCGCAGCGCGTACGCGACGAGCCGGCCGCCGAAGCTGTGCCCGATGAGGTGCACCCTGATGTCCGGCACGTCCGCCGCGAGCAGACCGATCGCCGGGCCGAGGCCCAACTGGCCGACCGCGCCCGCCCGCCGCTTCATCGCGTAGTACGAGCCCTGCCGCAGCAGTTCGTGCGCGCCGTCCCACAGCCGCTCGCGCAGCTCGCCGAGGAGCGCGGGCTCCCCGGTGTCCGAGCGCGCGGCGGCGAACACCTCGCAGACCTGGACCGCGTCGTCGGTGAGCATGGCGGGCTCGCCCGCGCCGGTGTCCTGGCCGAAGTGCCGGGCCGGGTGCGTCTCGCGCAGGGAGACCAGCTCGCGCACGTGCCGCCCGAACTCGTACATGCGGGACGGCACCCGTGAGCGCTCCGCGAGCAGCTCGGCGATCCGGTCCAGGGTCGCTCCGTGGTCGGGGAAGGCGCGGTCGAGCACCTGCCGGGTGGCCGGGTCGAGCACGGGGCGGCCGGGCGGGGTGGCGGGGACGGGGGCCGTGGCTGAGGGGTCGAAGTCGGGGATCGGTTCGTCGGGGAAGCGGATGGCGGGCCAGAGCACCCCGACGTAGCCGAGGCGCACCCCCGGCCCGCAGAGCTCCCGGCAGGGCGTGAAGAAGCGCCGGAACAGCTTCCTGGCGTCCTGCTGCTGGTTGTTCCAGCCGTGCGCGAAGACCAGCAGATCGGTGACGCGTTCACTTTCCGCGCCGGACAGCAGCTGCGCGCGCTGCGCGGTGTCGACGTCGCCGTCGGCGTCGAAGGTCAATTCCCAGTAGGGCTCCACGCCGGTATGGTCCTGCCGCCCGGGCCACCTGGCCAGATCCCGCGCACGACCCGCCGGGGGACGCGGTATCGGCTCTCAGCCGAGTTCGCGCTCCCGGGTCTCCGGCAGCGCGAGGACGCAGAGCAGCGACACGACCGCCATCGCGCTCACGTACCAGCCCACCGAGGAGGAGCCGAACGCCGACTGCAGCCGGGTGGCCACCAGCGGCGAGACCGCGCCGCCGAGCACACCGCCCAGGTTGTAGGCGAGCGAGGCGCCGGAGTAGCGGACGTTCGTGCCGAACAGCTCCGGCAGGAAGGCGCCCATCGGGCCGTAGACGACGCCCATGCAGAACAGCGCGCCGCCGATCGCGAGGGCGATGAGGACGGGCCGCCCGGTGTCGAGGAGCGGGAAGAGGACGAGCCCCCACACCACCGCGAGCGACGCCCCCACGAGGACCAGCCTGCGCCGGCCCGCGGCGTCGGAGCGCGTCGCGGCCAGCCAGGTGCCGGCCGCGAGGAAGAGGCACGCCACCAGGGAGAGGCCGAGCATGGTGTTGCGGGAGACGTGCAGGGTGCCGGTGGCGTACGCGAGGCAGTAGGTCGTGGCGGTGTAGAACAGCCCGTACGCGACGACCATGCCGCCCGCGCCGAGCAGCAGTTCGCGCGGGTGGCGGCGGAGCACGTCGAGCGTCGGGACCTTGCTCGCCTCCTGTGCCGCCATGACCTTGGCGAAGACCGGCGTCTCGCTGATCCTGAGGCGTACGAACAGTCCGACGGCGACGAGGAGGAAGGAGAGCAGGAACGGCACGCGCCAGCCCCACGAGCGGAACGCGGCGTCGGAGAGCGTGGCCGAAAGGAGCCAGAAGACGCCGGTGGCCGCGAAGAACCCGACGGACGGGCCGAGTTGGGGGAAGGCCGCGTACAGTCCGCGCTTCTTCCTCGGCGCGTGCTCTACCGCGAGCAGCGCCGCCCCGCCCCACTCGCCGCCGAGCCCGATGCCCTGCAGGAAGCGCAGGAGGATCAGCAGCAGCGGGGCCCAGACGCCCCACGTGCCGTAGCCGGGCAGGACGCCGACGAGGGCGGTCGAGAGTCCCATCAGGAGCAGCGAGGCCACCAGGACGGACTTGCGCCCGACCCGGTCGCCGAAGTGTCCGAAGACCACCGAGCCGATGGGCCGCGCCGCGAACGCCACCGCGTACGTGGAGAACGAGGCGAGGGTGGCGTTGACCGGGTCGAGGGTCGGGAAGAAGGCCTCGTTCAGGACGAGGGCGGCCGCCGTGCCGTAGATGTAGAAGTCGTAGAACTCGATGGCCGTCCCGATGAAGGAGGCCACGGCGACGCGGCGCAGGCTCTCGGGGCTCGCGTCCGGCTCCGCGTCCGCGGCGTGGACCTGCTGTTTCTCTGTGGCTGTCGCTTCGCTGTGCACGAGCGGCACTTTCGTGGTGGATGTAGGGGGCAGTCAATACTTGGGACGGGCCGTCTCGCACCTTGAGACCCGCCGGTCCGCGGGCGGCGTCATCCGGCGGGCACCCGCCCTCCCGGTGGGGTCTGCCCCACCCGGACGGCGGCGTGTAGCTTCGACGTCATGGCTGACTTCATCCTGGTGGCAGGCGCGTGGCTCGGCTCGTGGGCGTGGGAGGACGTGGCCGGGGAGCTGCGGGCCGCCGGACACGGTGCCCACCCCCTGACCCTCTCCGGCCTCGCCGACAAGCAGCACGTGACGGTCGGACCGCAGACGCACGTCCAGGACGTCGTCGACGAGGTCGAGCGCCTCGGTCTGCGGGAGGTCGTCCTCGTCGGGCACAGCTACGCGGGCATCCCCGTCGGCCAGGCCGCGGAGCGGATCGGCGACCGGCTGGCCCATGTCGTGTTCGTCGACGGCAACGTCCCCGTGGACGGAGAGTCGTTCGCCTCCCTGTGGTGGCAGGGCGAGGCGGCGTTCGAGGCGCGGCTCGCCGAGGACGACGGCTTCTGGGTGCCCCTGAACGCAGCGGAGTTCGACGGTCAGGGTCTCGACAGCGAACAGGTCGCCCGGATCGCGAGCGGCGCGACACCGCACCCGGGCGCGACCCTCACCGACCCCGCCGTCCTCGAACGCCCGCTGGGCGAGCTGCCCGCGACGTACATCAAGTGCCTGCTCGACGGGGACGAGCCGATGGAGGACGTGGCCGACCTGCTCAAGAGCGAGCGCTGGCGGCTCGTCGAGATGGACACGGGGCACTGGCCGATGTTCTCCCAGCCGCGCGAACTGGCCCGCATCCTGCATGCGGGGGTCGCCCGTCGCGAGGTCGGCGGCGAGAGGTGAGGTAGGTACCGACGGCGAGTCGGGCGCTGTCGAGGGAGCAAGGTCGGTTCGCCTGCGGCCTGCGGCCTGCGGCCTGCGGCCTGCGGCCTGCGGCCTGCGGCCTGCGGCCTGCGGCCTGCGGCCTGCGGCCTGCGGCCTGCGGCCTGCCGTCTGCCGCTGCCCGCCTGCCGCGCGCCGCCGCCCATTGGTGGTCGCCCCCCGCGCCCCCCCTTTCGCCACGACATACCGACTGGTTAGTCTGCCGGGGAAGCCGAGCCGAGGGCCGAAGGAGAACCATCGTGGAGACCCTGCTGGACAAGGGAGTCGTCGTCACCGGTGCGGGAGGCGGGATCGGGGCCGCGCTCGCGCGGCGGTTCGCCGCCGAGGGGGCGCGTGTCGTCGTCAACGACCTGGACGGCGCCAAGGCCGAGGCGGTCGCCGACGAGGTGGGGGGCATCGCCGTGCCGGGCGACGCGTCGGCGATCGTGTCCGAGGCCAGGGACGCGCTCGGCGGCACGGTCGACGTGTACTGCGCCAACGCGGGGCTCGGCTCCGGCGGCAGCGAGGCCGCGCCCGAGGAGGTCTGGGCCGCGGCCTGGGACGTCAACGTGATGGCGCACGTACGGGCGGCGCACACGCTGCTGCCCGACTGGCTGGAGCGCGGCAGCGGCCGCTTCGTCTCCACCGTCTCCGCCGCCGGCCTGCTCACCATGATCGGCGCCGCGCCCTACAGCGTCACCAAGCACGGCGCCTACGCCTTCGCCGAGTGGCTCTCGCTCACGTACCGCCACCGCGGCCTCAAGGTGCACGCGATCTGCCCGCAGGGCGTCCGCACCGACATGCTCGCCGCCACCGGCAGCGCGGGCGACCTCGTGCTCACGCCCACCGCGATCGAGCCCGACGACGTCGCCGCCGCGCTCTTCGCGGGCATGGCCGAGGACCGCTTCCTGATCCTGCCGCACCCCGAGGTCGCCGCCTACTGCCAGGCCCGCGCCGCGACCCCCGACAAGTGGCTGACCGGCATGAACCACCTCCAGCAGAAGTGGGAGGCGACGCAGCGGTGACCGACTCCTCGCCCGCCGCGTCCCCGTACGCGGCCAAGCCCTGGCTCGCCCGGCTCAACGACGCCCAGCGCGGCCCCGTGCACCCCGCCGCCTCCATGCCGCACGCCTTCCGCGCCGCCGTCGCGCGGGCCCCCGAGCACACCGCCCTCGCCTACTTCGACGGCCGCCTCAGCTACCGCGAGACGGACGCCCTCAGCGACTCCGTCGCCGGGCACCTCGCCGCGCGCGGCGTCGCCCGCGGCGACCGCGTCGCGATCCTCCTGCAGAACACCCCGCACTTCGTGCTCGCGCTCCTCGGCGCGTGGAAGGCGGGCGCGACGGTCGTCCCCGTCAACCCCATGTACAAGTCCGCGGAGGTCGGCCACGTCCTCGCCGACGCCGGAGTGACCGCGCTGATCTGCTCGGACCGCGCCTGGCAGACGTATCTGCGCGACACCGCGGCCGACTCGCCGGTGCGCGTCGTCCTCACCGCCTGCCAGCTCGACCTCCAGACGCGCAACGACACCCGGGTCCTCGACTTCGAGCGCCTGCCGGTGCCCGCCGACGCCGACGACCTGGTGGCGGTCGCGCGCCGGGGCCTCGCGGCCCCCGCCGACCGTGAGCTCGGACCGTCCGACGTGGCGCTGATCAGCTACACCTCGGGCACCAGCGGCGCCCCCAAGGGCGCCATGAACACCCACGGCAACATCACCTACAACGCGGAGCGCCAGCGCACCGGCTCCGGGATATCCGAAGGCGCCTGCTACTTCGCGATGGCGCCGCTCTTCCACATCACCGGCATGGTCGCCCAGATCGCGGCCTGCGTCGCCAACGCGGGCACCCTCGCGCTCGCCTACCGCTTCGAGGCGGGCGTGGTCCTCGACGCCTTCGCCGAGCACCGCCCCGCCTATACGGTCGGCCCGTCCACGGCCTTCATGGCGCTGGCCGCGCACCCGGCGGCGACGCGCGCGCACTTCGCCTCGTTCGTGATGATCTCCTCGGGCGGCGCGCCACTGCCGCCCGCCCTGGTGGAGAAGTTCCGCGCCGCCTTCGGCCCCTACCTGCACAACGGCTACGGCCTCACCGAGTGCACCGCGCCCTGCGCCTCCGTGCCGCCGGGACAGCAGGCCCCCGTCGACCCTGTCTCCGGCACCCTCGCGGTCGGCGTCCCGGGTCCCGAGACGGTCGTACGCATCCTGGACGACCTCGGCCGCGAGGTCCCGTTCGGCGAGCAGGGCGAGATCGCCGTGCGCGGCCCGCAGGTGGTGCCCGGCTACTGGCAGCGCGCCGACGCCACCGCCGAGGCCTTCCCCGACGGCGAACTGCGCACCGGCGACATCGGGTTCATGGACCCGGCGGGCTGGCTCTACGTCGTCGACCGTAAGAAGGACATGATCAACGCGTCCGGCTTCAAGGTGTGGCCGCGCGAGGTCGAGGACGTCCTCTACGGCCACCCCGCCGTGCGCGAGGCGGCCGTCGTCGGGGTCCCCGACAGCTACCGCGGGGAGACCGTCAAGGCGTACGTCAGCCTGCGTCCGGACAGCGGCACCGGCCCCGACGAACTGGCCGCGTACTGCAAGGAGCGGCTCGCCGCGTACAAATATCCGCGGCAGATAGAGATCCTGACGGAGTTGCCGAAGACGACAAGTGGGAAGATCCTCCGGCGGGAACTGCGTTCCCGGGCACAGCACGGCAAGTGACGCGAAAGGCAGGTGGCGGCAATGGCCCGAACGACGGACGGTGACGGTACACCCGTCCCGCAGCGCCTGCTGGCCGCCGCCACCAGGCTCTTCGCCGACCACGGCTACGACCGTACGTCGGTGCAGGAGATCGTGGAGGCCGCCGGCGTCACCAAGGGCGCGCTCTACCACTACTTCGGCTCCAAGGACGACCTCCTGCACGAGGTCTACGCCCGCATGCTCCGCGTCCAGCAGGAGCGGCTCGACGCCATCGCGGACGCGGACGCCTCCGTGGAGCGGCGGGTGCGCGACGCCGCCGCGGACGTCGTGGTCACCACCATCGACAACCTCGACGACGCGGCGATCTTCTTCCGCTCCATGCACCACCTCAGCCCGGAGAAGAACAAGCAGGTACGGGCCGAACGGCGCCGCTACCACGAGCGGTTCCGGGCCCTGATCGAGGAGGGCCAGGAGTCGGGCGTCTTCTCCACGGCGACCCCGGCGGACCTGGTGGTGGACTACCACTTCGGCTCGGTCCACCACCTGTCCACCTGGTACCGGCCCGAGGGCCCGCTCACCCCGCAGCAGGTGGCCGACCACCTGGCGGACCTGCTGCTGAGGGCGCTGCGGCCGTGAGGTGAGAGGGCCGGGCGACCGGGCGGCCAGGCCTCAGACGCCGTCCTTGTGGCCGTTGGCGACGAGCAGCTGCTCCATGCTCCGATGGGCGGCGGTGGCCTTGGTGTTGCTCTCGTCGTGGAACAGCCTGAGGTACTGGTGGAGGGCGGCCACGCAGGTGTCCCGCTTGTCGTACTCCGCGTTGTCGACGAGGCGGCAGTCCCGCGAGACCTCCCTCATCCGCCCGTCGGCGGCGGTGTACACGGGATGCCAGATCAGCTTCACGTCCGGGTTCAGGCGCTGCACCAGGCGCAGGTGGGGGACTTCGAGACGGATGAGGATGCTGTCCGGGGCGTAGGCCCGCAGGAAGACGTGCACGGGGCCGGTCGCGCGGTCCACGAAGGCCTTGGACACGACGCTCCACATCGGCCCCGTCAGCTTCCAGTCCGGGTGCAGCTCCAGGACGTTGAGCACGCTGCCGATCCGGGTCCGCGCCAGCGGCGTGTGGCCCTTCGAGTGGGCGTACTCACTGGTCTCGTAGCCGCCCGCCCACAGGGCCATCGTGGGCGTCCCGATCTGCAGGTGCTCGGACATGAGCCTGCCGAACTCCTGGTACCACGAGTTCGTCGCGCGGATCTCGCGCTGCTCCTGGCGGTCGCTCGTCCGCGCCGTGGCCTCGTCGTTCAGCGCGCCCTGCGAGTCGACCCCGCCGAGCAGCAGCTGCCAGGCGGCCTCGGCCTCGTCCTGGGGGATGCCCGCGGCCTTCGTCAGCTTCTGGTACGGCCCCCACTCGGGGTGCTCGGTGGGCCTGGTGGCGTAGTGCCCGTCCAGGCCGCCCGTCCGGCGCTGCACCCAGTGCGCCGCGGCCGCGTTCCCCGCGCGCCGTTGCAGCGCGGCCAGGCCCGTGGAGGGTGTCCCGCGCCCGGCGGCGGCCCGGGCCGCCGTCTCCGGCTCCGTCGCTCTCCGCGTCTCGCGCACCCTGTTTCCCCGCCCCTCCGGTCGTTCCGGCCGAGGCTAGGCTCAGCGGGAACGACCGGAGAAGGTACGCGAGGACAAGCCTGAGGGCAGCCGCGACTACCGGTACTTCCTCAGCTCCCGCCGCGCCAGCGAGCGCTGATGCACCTCGTCAGGCCCGTCGGCCAGGCGCAACGTACGCGCCGCCGCCCAGAGTTCGGCCAGCGGGAAGTCCTGGCTGACGCCGCCCGCGCCGTGCAGCTGCACCGCCCGGTCGAGGATGTCGACCACCGCGCGCGGGGTGGCGATCTTGATGGACTGGATCTCCGTGTGCGCGCCCTTGTTGCCGACGGTGTCCATCAGCCAGGCCGTCTTGAGGACGAGCAGCCGCAGCTGCTCCACGGCGACCCGCGCGTCGGCGATCCACTCCTGCACGACGCCCTGGTGCGCCAGCGGCTTGCCGAACGCGGTGCGCGCCACCGCGCGTTCGCACATCAGCTGGATGGCGCGCTCGGCCATCCCGATCAGCCGCATGCAGTGGTGGATGCGGCCGGGGCCGAGCCGCGCCTGCGCGATGGCGAAGCCGCCGCCCTCCTCGCCGACGAGGTTCGCGACGGGCACCCGGACGCGGTCGAAGACGATCTCGGCGTGGCCGCCGTGGTAGTGGTCCTCGTACCCGTACACCCGCATGGCGCGCCGCACTTCGAGGCCGGGGGTGTCGCGGGGGACGAGCACCATGGACTGCTGACGGCGGATGTCGGCGCCGTCCGGATCGGTCTTGCCCATCACGATGAAGATCCGGCAGTCGGGGTTCATCGCGCCGGAGATGTACCACTTGCGGCCCGTGATGACGTACTCGTCGCCCTCGCGCTCGATGAGCGTGGTGATGTTCGTGGCGTCGGAGGAGGCCACCTCAGGCTCGGTCATCGCGAACGCCGAGCGGATCTCACCGGCGAGCAGCGGCTCCAGCCACCGCTTCCGCTGCTCGTCGGTGCCGAACTGCGCGAGCACCTCCATGTTGCCGGTGTCGGGCGCCGCGCAGTTCAGCGTGGTGGGCGCCAACTGCGGGGAACGGCCGGTGATCTCGGCGAGCGGCGCGTACTGGAGGTTGGTCAGACCGGCTCCGTGCTCCGCGTCGGGCAGGAAGAGGTTCCACAGGCCCAGCCCGCGGGCCTCGGCCTTCAGCTCCTCCACCACGGCGGGGGTGCCCCACGGCGAGGCGAGCGCGGCGCGCTGCTCCTCGGCGACGGCCTCGGCCGGGTACACGTGCTCGTCCATGAAGGCGAGCAGCTTCGCGCGCAGCTCTTCGGTGCGGGCGTCGAATGCGAAGTCCATGGCTCTGTCTCAGCCTTCCTGTCGTGCCCGGAGGGCCCGTCCCCGGAGCGTGGCGCGGCCGTGCTCGATGAAGACGGGCACCAGCTCGCCGATGCGGTCGAAGCCCGCGCCGACCGTCTGCCCCAGCGTGTAGCGGTAGTGGATGCCCTCCAGGATCACGGCGAGCTTGAACCACGCGAACGCCGTGTACCAGGAGACGGCCGACACGTCGCGCCCCGAGCGCGCGGCGTACCGCTCGATCAGCTCGGCCGGGTCGGGGTGGCCCGGCGCGCCCGCGGTGGTGCTGACGGGGGAGTCGGGGACCTCCAGCTTCGCGCTGTACATGACGAGCAGGCCCAGGTCGGTGAGCGGGTCGCCGAGCGTGGACATCTCCCAGTCGAGGATGGCCTTGATCCGGACGTCGTCGCCGATGAGGACGTTGTCCAGGCGGTAGTCGCCGTGCACGACGGCCGGCGCGGGGGAGTCGGGCAGCGCGCGCCCGAGCGCGGCGTGCAGTTCGTCGATGCCGGCGAGCTCGCGGCTGCGGGACGCGTCCAGCTGCTTGCCCCAGCGGCGCAGCTGCCGGTCGAGGAATCCCTCGGGCCGCCCGAAGTCGCCGAGCCCGACCGCCGCCGGGTCCACGGCGTGCAGGTCGACGAGGGTGTCGACGAGGCCGAGTACCGCCTCGCGGGTGCGCTCGGGGCCGAGCGGCGCGAGCTCTTCGGCGGTGCGGTACGGCGTTCCGTCCACGAACTCCATCACGTAGAAGGGCGCCCCGATGACGGCGTCGTCCTCGCACAGGAGAACCGGCGCGGGCACCGGCACGTCGGTCGGGTGCAGTGCCGCGATCACCCGGTGCTCGCGCTTCATGTCGTGCGCGGTGGCCAGGACGTGCCCCAGCGGGGGCCGCCGGACG
Source organism: Streptomyces sp. NPDC036815 (assembly GCF_055609205.1). Lineage (NCBI taxonomy): Bacteria > Bacillati > Actinomycetota > Actinomycetes > Kitasatosporales > Streptomycetaceae > Streptomyces > Streptomyces sp. NPDC036815. The sequence goes on from NZ_JBVJPW010000020.1 coordinate 87,614, forward strand.
ACCCAGCGGGTGGCGCCGTCCGTCACCGCGTACGTGAGGTTCGACCGGCCGCCCTCGATGAGCCGGGCGGTGAGCGGTCCGCCGACCAGGCCGGGACGCTCGCGGTCGAGGTGGCCGCGCAACTGGTCGAGGTCGAGGCCCGGCGGGTGGTCTGCGCTCATCTGCTGCTCCTGATCGGCGGGGTGGCTGCTGCCACCCCATGATGCCGACCAGTCGGTATGCCGTCCAGAGGCTACCGGGCGGTGAAGGAGCGCGGGGACCCGCGCGACCGGTCACGACCGGCCCGCGGATCCCCGGCGGACTCCGGGGGAGCGGTCAGTGATCGTCCCAGTGACCGTCGTGCTCCGCGTGCCGGTGCCCGTCGTGGAGGTAGTCGACGTGGTCGCCGTGCGTGACCGCGTCGTGGCCGCAGCCGTCCCCGTGCCGGTGGTCGTGGCCCTGGTGCGCGGTGTGGCCGGACGGCTCGCACTCGTCGTAGTGGTCGCTGTGCAGACGGTGCAGGTGGCCGTCGTGCGCGTAGTCGACGTGGTCGCCGTGCGGCACCTCGGGGTGGCCGCAGGCCGGGCCGTGGACGTGGTCGTGCACCGGGTGTTCGTGGTGGAGCGTGGTCATGACGCGCACCTTCTGTGGCTGCGGGAGAGTGGCTTGACCCTCTCAGGCTAGCCCCTGATGCCCGCTTAATTCCGTTATGGGAACCTTGTTGATGTTTCGATGACCTCCGCGACGGCGACCCTGTGAGGGGCACCCCATGAAGGCGATCAGCTACCGCAGCTACGGCGGCCCCGAAGTGCTCGAGTACGGGGAGGTGAGCGACCCCAAGGTCGGGCCCGACTCCGTCCTGGTGAAGGTGCGGGCGGCGGCCGTGAACCCCGTCGACTGGAAGTGCCGCGAGGGACACCTCGACGGACTCATCGACCCCGTCTTCCCCGTGATCCCCGGCTGGGACGTCTCCGGCGTGGTGGTCCAACCGGGCGCCTCCGTACCGGAGTTCGCCGTCGGCGACGAGGTCATCGGCTATGTGCGCGAGGACTTCCTCTCGCGCGGCACCTTCGCCGAGTACGTCGCTGCCCCGGTGCGCACCCTCGCCCGCAAGCCGCGCAACCTCACCTTCGCGGAGGCCGCCGGGCTGCCGCTCGCCGGGCTCACCGCCCACCAGGTCCTCACGCAGGCGCTGAAGGTGACCGAGGGGGACGTCGTCCTCGTGCACGCCGCTGCGGGCGGCGTCGGTTCGATCGCCGTGCAGCTCGCCCGGCACGCGGGCGCCCGCGTCATCGGCACCGCGAGCGAGCGCAACCACGACTACCTGCGCGAGCTGGGCGCCGAGCCGGTGACCTACGGGGACGGGCTCGTCGACCGGGTGCGGGCGCTGGCCCCCGAGGGGGTCGACGCGGCTTTCGACACGGTGGGCGGCGACACCCTCAGAGCCTCCGCCGCGCTCCTCGCGCCCGGCGGCCGCCTCGCGTCGATCGCGGACGGCGAGGTGATCGGCCTGGGCGGCCAGTACTGCTTCGTGCGCCCGGACGCGGCCGATCTCGCGCGCCTGACCGAACTGGCGGAACAGGACGTGGTGACCGTGCACGTCGACGAGACGTTGCCGCTGGAGCGGGCGGCCGAGGCACACCGCCTGAGCGAGGAGGGCCGCACCCGCGGCAAGGTCGTGGTGACGGTGGACTGGGAGGACTGACCCGGGGGCCAGGACCGCCGTCGGCGCTCACACCACCATCGCCGCCGCGCACACCGCCAGCGCGAGCGTGCACAGCGCGGCGGTCCGGGCCGCCCGGAGCGTCATCGTCCGGGGCTCGCGTGCCGTCAGGCCGACCATCCTGCGGTGCGCGACCGCCAGGAAGCCGAGCCACACCAGCAGACAGAGGGCGCAGGCCAGCACGTTCGGCGCGGTGGGCCCGCCGTGCAGCACCGCGCGCGCGGCGAGCACCGCGGCGACCGTGGCCGACAGCGTCGTGCGCCGCCAGGCCAGGCACGTGCGCTCGGGCTGCAGGCCCGGGTCCCGGAGCCGCGCGCCGGGCTGTTCAGCGGGCGGCGTCACCCCTCCCACCCGAACAGCACGACGATCACCATGGCGAGCGCGACCACCGCGACCGCCAGGCTCAGCACGGTCGGGAACCGGCTGGTCGGCAGGTCCTCGCCGCGCCGCATCGCGCGCTCGCACCGCACCCAGTGGTTGACCGCGCGCAGCGAGCACAGGACCCCCGCGCCGAGCAGCGCGAGGGCAAGGCCGATCCGCCAGGCCCAGCGCAGGTCCGGCAGGAACTGGTCCACGGCGAAGCCGCCCCCGATCAGCGCGAGGGCGGTGCGCAGCCAGGCCAGGAAGGTGCGTTCGTTGGCGAGCGAGAAGCGGTAGTCGGGGGTGTCGCCCTCCTCGCGGACGCGCTCGGGGGCGAACCACAGCCGCAGACTCCGTACGAAATTGCTCACGCCCGCACCATAGGCGGTGGTGATCACCCCGCGCGGAAGGCCCTCAGCCGGTGGTGGGCGGCGAGCCCGTCCGGCACCCACTCCCAGACGCCGAGCTTGCGCTCCAGCTCGTCGTCGGTGAGGAAGGCGTGCCAGGCGACCTCCTCGACCTGCGGATTCACCGGCAGGTCGCAGCGCACCTCGTAGAGGTAGGACCACCAGGAGTGCCCGGCCCCGTCGTCGTAGAGGAAGGAGAACAGCGGCGTGGGGCGTGCCAGGCCCTGGACGCCGAGCTCCTCCTGCGCCTCGCGCAGCGCCGCGTCGTCGCAGGACTCGCCCGCCCCGACCACGCCGCCCACGAACATGTCGTACAGCGAGGGGAAGACCAGCTTGACCGGCGTGCGGCGGTGCACGAACACCCGGCCCCGGGCGTCCCGCACCTCGATGAACACGCAGCGGTGGCGCAGGCCCCGCGCGTACACCTCGCCGCGCGGCGCCTCGCCGACGACCTCGTCGTGCTCGTCGACGACGGTCAGGATCTCGTCACGGGGGTCGGCCGGTGTCGCGGCGGAGTCGGTCATGCCGACCATCCAACCTCACTGCCCCATGACGTACTGCACGGTGGGCCCTGCCGTCCACCCGCCGTCGACGGCGAGCTCCGCGCCCGTCACGTAGGACGCCGCGTCGGAGAGCAGGAAGACCATGGCGCCCGCGATCTCGTGCGCCTCGCCGACCCGGCCCATCGGGGTGTTGGGGTACTTGCCCTCGCCCCTCTCGATGCCGACCTGGGCGGTCATCGGCGTGTACGTCATGCCGGGGTGGACGGAGTTGACCCGGATCCGGGCCGTGCCGAGCTCCACCGCGCCGATCTTGGTGAGCCCGCGCACGCCCCACTTCGACGCGCCGTACCCGGCGGTGAGCGCGAGACCCATCAGGCCCGCCGCGGAGGAGACGTTGACGATCGAGCCGCCCCCGGCCTCCTTCATCGCGGGCACGACGGTCTTCATGCCGATGAACACGCCGGTGAGGTTGATGTCGAGGACCTTGCGGAAGTGCTCGACGGACTCCGACTCGAGGAACTGGCCGGTGGATATCCCGGCGTTGTTCACCAGGCCGTGGAGCGAGCCGAACTCGGCGACCGCGTAGTCGGCGACGCGCCGCCAGTCCTCCTCGGACGTCACGTCGTGGTGCGTGAAGCGGGCCCGTTCGCCCAGCTCGGCGGCGGTGGCCCGGCCCTCGTCGGCGAGCACGTCGGTGAGGACGACGTTCGCTCCGGCGGTGACGGCCTGCCGCGCCGCCTCGGCGCCGAGCCCGCGCGCGGCGCCGGTGACGATGACGGTCCGGCCGGTGAGGTCGTGCTGGGTCATGGGGTGTCTCCAGGGGTGGGGTACGGGGCCCGCAGCAGCGCCGCGGTGGTCTCGACGAGGTCGGCGAGGAAGAGGTCCTCGCCGGTCAGGGGGGTGGTGCCCGCCAGGTACTGACGGGCGCGGTCGCCCAGGGCGGCGCCGATCACGGTGAGCGCGAGATCGAGCCGTTCCAGGCGGAGCGGCTCCGGGAGCCCCGGCGCCAGGTCGGCCACGCGGTCCTCGATCCGGCCGATCAGCGTCCAGTAGGCGGTGCCGTCGAGCGTGGGGTGCGGGGTGCGGGTGCGGACCCCGCTCTCGTGGCTGAGCTGGGCGGAGATGCGCAGACAGCGGCGTCCGCGCTCGGTGCGCAACTCGGTGGCCTCGGCGTTCACCAGGGCGGTGAGCAGCTCGCGCAGACCGGCCGCGGCCTCCCCGGCGCGTTCGAGTTCGGCGGTGAGCACCTGTTCCGTGCGGCGCTGGCGCTCCGCCATCACGGCGTCGAGCAGGCCGCCGCGCGAGCCGAAGTGGTACTGCACCGCGGAGGGGTTGCTCTGTCCGGCGAGCCGGACGATGTCCCGCAGCTGGGCGCCGTCCACGCCCTGCGCGGCGAAGACCTCCTCGCCGGCGCGCAGGAGCTTCTCGCGGGTCTGGGGACCAGAGGTTCGGGCCATGGACCCATTGTAATGCTGCCCATTATTAAACGGCTGTCCAAGGCATCCGCATGTCCAGCCCGTCCGGCGTTCGAGGACGAACCCGGCGAAGCCGGTGATGAACGGCAAGGTGGTCGACGGCGACGCGACGCGGCAACGCGTCGGCGGCGGCCTCAGCGCCGGCTGAGCTCCCGCACGGGCCCCCGGCCGTGCCCCGGCATCGCCGGGTGCATCCCCAGCAGCACCACTCCCGCCACGATGGCCGCGAGCCCCGCCGCCTCCCAGGCGAGCGCACCCGTGTCGGTCCGCAGCCGGTCGCCGAGGAAGCCCACCCCGCACGCGATCCCGGCCAGCGGCTGCGCGGCCGTGAGCGCGGGCAGCGACATCCGCAGCGGCGCCGTCTCGAAGGCGCTCTGCACGAGGACGAGCCCCGTGACGCCGAGGACGAGCACTCCGTACGGCTGCCACCCCGTGAGCACCTCGGCCACGCCGCCCTCGGCGAACCGGTCGCCGCTCACCCGCGTCAACGCGTCCTGCACGCCGTAGAGGAGCCCCGCCGCGGTCGCCAGGAGCACCGGCCCCGCGCCGAGCCGCGTCCGCTTCGCCCACGCGGTGAGGACCAGCGCCCCGCCCACCATCACGCCGACGATCAGCCAGTGCCGCAGCGGACTGGTCACCGCGTTCCCGCCGCGCGGCTCGCCCGCCACGATGAACGCCGTGACGCCGCCCGCGAGCAGCACCAGACCCGCCCACCCCTGGCGGCCGAGCGGCTGCCCGGTCTGCCGGCGGGAGAGCGCGAGGGCGAACAGGAGCTGGGTGGCGAGCAGCGGCTCGACGAAGGAGATCTCCCCGCGGCCGAGCGCGAGCGCGCCGAGCACCATGCCGCACACCATCAGGCCGATCCCGGCCAGCCAGCGCGGCACCCGTACCAGGTCGAGGAGGAGCCGCAGCGAGAGGAAGTCGCTCAGCGGCGCCCTGCGCGCCACGTTCTGCTGGAGCACGAAGCCCAGGCCGAGGCAGCAGGCGGCGCCGACGGCGAGGGCGAGTACCAGGACCGACACGTCACATACCTGTGGGTGGGGGAGGAGGGGCCAAGCCGGGGTGGCAAAGCGCGACTTGGCCGACGATAGCGGCGATCCCCGCGCGCCGCTCCCCGGATCTTGACGAGTTCCCCCGCTCTGTCGGTTGACGTGCGTCACTCGGCTGTTCAGGATCTGACCTGTCCGGGATCTGACCGGTCGGTAACCTTGCGGGACCCTGTCGAGGAGGACGAGCTACATGGCGTACGACGCAGATGTGATCGTGATCGGGGCGGGGCTCGCCGGACTCGCGGCGACCGCGGAGCTCGTCGACGCGGGGCGCCGGGTCATCCTCGTCGACCAGGAGCCCGAGCAGTCGCTCGGCGGCCAGGCGCACTGGTCCTTCGGCGGCCTCTTCTTCGTCGACTCGCCCGAGCAGCGGCGGCTGCGGATCAAGGACTCGCACGCGCTCGCCCTCCAGGACTGGATGGGCACGGCGGCATTCGACCGTCCGGAGGACCACTGGCCGCGCGAATGGGCCGAGGCGTACGTCGATTTCGCGTCCGGCGAGAAGCGGTCCTGGCTGCACGGGCAGGGCGTGCGGTTCTTCCCCGTGGTCGGCTGGGCCGAGCGCGGCGGCTACGACGCGCAGGGGCACGGGAACTCGGTGCCGCGCTTCCACATCACCTGGGGGACCGGCCCCGGGCTGCTCGCGCCGTTCATCCGGCGGGTGCGCGCCGGGGCGGCGCGCGGCCTCGTCCAGTTCAGGTTCCGGCACCGCGTCACGGGGCTCGCGCGCAGCGCGGGCACCGTCGACACGGTCACCGGCGAGATCCTCGAACCCTCGGCGGTCGAGCGGGGCAAGGCCAGCAGCCGCGCGGTGAACGGCGCCTTCCAGTTCCGGGCCCAGGCGGTGATCGTCACCTCGGGCGGCATCGGCGGCAACCACGACCTGGTGCGCGCCCACTGGCCCGAGCGGCTCGGCACCCCGCCCCGGAAGATGATCTCCGGGGTGCCCGCGCACGTCGACGGCAAGATGCTCGGCATCGCCGAGAAGGCCGGCGCGCACCTCATCAACCGCGACCGGATGTGGCACTACACCGAGGGCATCGAGAACTGGAACCCCATCTGGGAGCGGCACGGCATCCGCATCCTGCCGGGCCCCTCGTCCGTGTGGCTGGACGCGCGCGGCGACCGCCTGCCCGTGCCGCTGTTCCCCGGCTTCGACACGCTCGGCACCCTCGCCCACATCATGAGGACGGGGTACGACCACACGTGGTTCGTGCTCAACCAGCGCATCATCGGCAAGGAGTTCACCCTCAGCGGCTCGGAACAGAACCCCGACCTGACCGGCAGGTCCGTGCGCGGCGTCATCGACCGGGCGCGCGCCGATGTCCCGGGCCCCGTCAAGGCGTTCATGGACCACGGCGTCGACTTCGTCGTGGAGAAGGAGCTCGGCGCCCTGGTGCGCGGCATGAACGCGCTGACGGCGGACTCGGCGGGCCCCCTCATCGACGAGGCCGCCCTGCGCCGCACCCTTACCGCGCGCGACCGCGAGATCGCCAACCCCTTCACCAAGGACCTCCAGGTGACAGCCATCCGCGGCGCCCGCAAGTTCCTCGGCGACCGGCTGATCCGGGCCGTCGCGCCGCACCGCATCCTCGACCCCGCCGCGGGCCCGCTCGTCGCCGTGCGCCTCAACATCCTCACCCGCAAGACCCTCGGCGGCCTGGAGACGGACCTCTCCTCGCGCGTCCTGACCGAGGGCGGGCAGCCCCTGCCCGGCGTGTACGCGGCCGGGGAGGCCGCCGGGTTCGGCGGCGGCGGAGTCCACGGCTACCGCTCGCTGGAGGGCACCTTCCTCGGCGGCTGCCTCTTCTCCGGACGCACGGCGGGCCGCGCCGCCGCGCGCGCGGTGGACTGAGCCCGCGCACGCCGGACCGGGCCGGGCCGGGCGAAGGGCGAAGTCTGCGGATTCTGAAACGAGTTGGTGAAGGCGGTACCGGCGGCGGGCCTTGACGTGGAGCAGTGCCTACCGGTTTGCTGTGCGTGATCATCCGTACGCGAGCCGCGCCGGGAGGGACGTCCCGCGGTGCCACCACCCCCACCCCCACTGGGCCGTTCCCGCAGAAAAGCCACGAGGCACACCTTCGACGCCGCGCTCGACGACGCCGAACTCGCCGCTGCTCGCGCCGCGTTGGCGCAGGGCCGCTGGACCGGGGTCCGTGCGCTGCTCGCCGCGACCGGCGATGACTGGGACCGCAGGGGCCACCGCTTCGACGTGCTCGGACAGGAGCCCACCACCAGCGCCTGGGCGCGCGACTGGCGGCTCGCCGAACCCGAGAGCCACGACGCCGAGGTGCTGTTCGCCTTCGCCGCCGTGCACAAGGCGCTGCGCGGCAAGGAGCGTTCGGACCGGGTGCGCGAGCGGTGCCGCGAGGCCGCCGCGCGCGTTCCCGCCGACCCCACGCCCTGGCTCGCGCTCCTCCTGCTCGAACGCTTCCTGGGCCGCGAGGAGGACGTCGTACGCCTCTTCGACGAGGTCCGCCACCGCCACCCCGAACACCACCACGCCCACCACCTGATGGTGGCCCGGCTCGCCGAACGGCGCCCCGGCGCGGGCCAGGACCCCCTGCACGAGGTGTACGACTTCGCGGCCTGGGCCGCCGAACAGGCGCCCGCCGACTCGCCCCTCGCGGTCCTGCCCGTCGTCGCGCACGCCGAGCGCTACCGCGTCCTCGCCACCGCGGGCCTGGAGTCCGCCGACCCCGCCGCGTCCGGGCACTGGACCGGACGGCGCGCCCGCGGCGTCATGAAGGCCGCCTTCGACTGGTGGCTCGGACGGGAGGGCCCCGAAGGCCCCGGCCACCCCCGCTGCCACATCGACCTCAACTTCCTTGCCCACGCGAAGTCCTGCGAGGGCAGGGCGGCCGAAGCCGCCGCGCTCTTCCACCGCATCGGACGGCACGCGACCCCGGCCCCCTGGTCGTACCCGGACCGGGACCCGTACGCGGCGTTCACCGCGGCGCGGGCCACCGCGTTCGGCCCGTCCTGACCCGCCGTCCGTCCCCCGATCAGTACCTCCGAAAGGACAACCGCGCCATGGCGAAGGGAAGTTCGAGCCCGAGCGGCACCAGGTCACCCGGCGGCCCGGCGGCCGACAGCGGGATCAGCACGTACAAGGGTCAGGAGCGGGCGCTGCGCGCGGGCCGCCTCGGCACCGCGGGCCTGCTGCTCTCCGTGCTCGCCGCGACCGGCCCCCTGATGGTCGTCGCGGGCGTCATGCCCACCACGTACGGCGTGATGGGCGTCGTCGGACAGCCCCTGCTCTTCCTGATCCTCGGCGTCGTCCTCGCGCTGTTCAGCCTCGGATACGCCGAGATGAGCCGTCATGTGCACAACGCCGGCGCCTTCTACGCGTACATATCCCGCGGCCTCGGCGGCACCGCGGGAGCGGGCGCGGCGCTGGTCGCGCTCGTCGCCTACAGCGCCCTGCAGGCAGGCCTGTACGGACTGCTCGGTTTCGAGGTGTCCGGGCTCCTGAAGACGTACTTCGAGGTCGACGTCGCCTGGTGGATCCCGGCGCTCGTCACCGTGGCCCTCGTCGCCGTCCTCGCCTGGCTGAAGATCGACCTCAACGCGCGCGTGCTCGGCGTCCTGCTCCTCATCGAGGTGGCGCTCGTCGTCATCTTCGACATCGCGGCCGTCACCGACCCGGGCAAGGAGGGACTCTCGCTGCACGCCTTCAACCCGGACACGCTCACCGGCGCGGGCGTCGCCACGTCCCTCTGCTTCTGCATCGCGGCGTTCACCGGCTTCGAACAGGCCCCCGTGTACGCCGAGGAGACCAGCCGCCCGCAGGTCGTGGTGGCGCGCGTGATGTTCTTCGCGGTGGGCTTCGTCGCCGTCTTCTTCGCGCTCAGCTCCTGGGCGCTCACGGTCGCGGCGGGCCCCTCCGGCATCGTCCCCGCGGCGCGGGAACAGAGCGCGGGACTGCTCTTCGGCCTGACCGAGTCCCGGCTCGGCGGCACCTTCACCGACGTGCTCCACGTACTGTTCGTGACCGGCATGTTCGCGGCGATCCTCAGCTTCCACAACGTCGTGGCGCGCTACGCCTTCGCGATGGGGCGCGAGGGGCTGCTGCCCGCCGCGTTCGGCCGCACCAACACCTCCACCGGCGCCCCGGGCACCGGCTCCCTGCTGCAGACCGTGGTCTCGGTGGTCGTCGTCGTGGCCTTCGCCGTCGCGGACGACGGCACGGCGGGCGACCCGACCGCGCCGGTCCTGCACCTGTTCACCTGGGGCGGCAACATCGGCGCGCTCGGCGTGATCCTCCTGATGGCCACCGCGTCCGTCGCCGTGATCGTCTTCTTCGCCCGCAGGGGCGCCGCCCGCGCCCAGGCCTGGCGCATCGCCGCCGCCGCGCTCGCCGCGGTCGGACTGCTGATCATCGCCGGGTACACGGTCAGGGACTTCGACGTCCTGGTGGGCGCGGGCGAGGGCTCCACGCTCAGCTGGGCGCTGCCCGGAGTCATCTTCGCCGCGGCGCTGATCGGCGTCCTCCACGGGGCGTTCCTGCGCTCCCGCAGCCCCGAGGCGCACGCGCGCATCGGGCTGGGCAACGAGGCGTTCCAGCTGGAGAAGGCGTCCTCGTCACCGGGGGCGTGAGGCGGACGCACGGAGCTCGGTGAATCACCGGCTCCGCCGAGTCCGTCCTCAAGCGCCGGACGGGCTGAAACGCGCCCCGGCCGCTAGATGATCAGTGACAGCAGGAGGACAAGCCCTCCCGCCACCACCGAGATGATCGTCTCCATCACCGACCACGTCTTCACCGTCTGCCCGACGTCCAGCCCGAAGTACTCCTTCACCAGCCAGAAACCGGCGTCGTTGACGTGGGAGAAGAAGAGCGAACCCGCGCCGATGGCGAGCACGAGCAGGGCCGTGTGCGCGGTCGACATGTCGGCGGCGAGCGGCGCCGCGAGACCGGCCGCGGAGATCGTCGCGACCGTCGCCGAACCCGTCGCGAGCCGGATGGCGACCGCGATCAGCCAGGCCAGGAGCAGCGCCGGGATCGACCAGTCCTCGGAGAAGTCCAGGATCATCTGGCCCACGCCGATGTCGATGAGCGTTTGCTTGAAGCCGCCGCCCGCCCCCACGATCATCAGCACGCCCGCGATCGGGGCGAGCGACTTCTCGACGGTCGTGGAGAGCCGTTCCTTGGTGAACCCGGCCGCACGGCCCAGCGTGAACATTCCGACGACGACCGCCGCGAGCAGGGCGATCAGCGGAGAGCCGATGACGTCGAAGACGCGCTGCACGGTGGCCGCGGGGTCGTCGACCACGATGTCCACCAGCGCCTTGGCCAGCATCAGGACGACCGGCAGCAGCACGGTGGCGACCGTGACGCCGAATCCCGGGCGCTTCTCCAGATCCTCCGAGGGGCGCTGCGGGATCATCTTCTCGGGGGCGGGAACGTCCACCCAGCGGGCGGCGACCTTCGAGAAGAGCGGGCCGGCGATGATCACCGTCGGAATGGCGACGAGGACGCCGAGCGCCAGCGTGACGCCGAGGTTCGCCTTGACCGCGTCGATCGCGACGAGCGGGCCGGGGTGCGGCGGGATCAGTCCGTGCATCACGGAGAGACCGGCGAGGGCCGGGATGCCGATCCGCATCAGCGAGTAGTTGCCGCGCTTGGCGACCATCAGGACGACCGGGATCAGCAGGACGATGCCGACCTCGAAGAAGAGCGGAAGTCCGATCACCGAGGCGATGAGGACCATCGCCCAGGGCATCGCGCGCCCGCCCGCCTTGGCGAGGATCGTGTCGACGATCTGGTCGGCGCCGCCGGAGTCGGCGAGCAGTTTGCCGAGGATGGCGCCGAGGGCGATGAGCACACCGACGCCTGCGACGGTGGTGCCGAGCCCGCCGGTGAAGCTGGTGATGGCCTTGTCGAGCGGCGCGCCCGCGAAGGCCCCGAGCGCGAGGGACCCGACGGTCAGCGCGAGGAACGCGTGCAGCTTGAACTTGGTGATGAGCAGGACGATGACGGCGATGCCCGCGAGGACGGCGATCCCCAGCTGGGCATGGCCCGCCGAGGTGATCGGCTCGACGGGGTCCGCCGCCAGCATCTCGACGCTGAGATGAGTCACGGTGGGTTCCTTGTACGTGGTGCGGGGTGCGCCCCGTCAGGGGCGCGGGGAACTGCGCGACCGGCCACATGCGGCCCGCAGCGAGAGAACCTCCGGCGGGAGCACTCAGCCGAGTCGACCGAGCGCCTCGACCGCCCGGTCGGCGATCTCCTCCGGGGACCCGGCGACGTCGACGCCGACGCCCACCTCGTCCGAGCCGAGAGGCTCCAACGTGGCGAACTGCGAATCGAGCAGCGCGGTCGGCATGAAGTGCCCCTGCCGGTGCGACATCCGGTCCTCGATGAGGGCCCGGTCACCGGTCAGGTGGACGAAGACGACGCCGGGAGCCGCGGCCCGCAGCCGGTCGCGATAGCTGCGCTTCAGCGCCGAGCTGCTGACCACCCCGCCGAGACCGGCCCGCCCGTGCGCCCAGGCGCCGATGGCGTCGAGCCAGGGCCACCGGTCGTCGTCGGTGAGCGGCGTACCGGCGGACATCTTCCGGATGTTCGCCGGCGGGTGGAAGTCGTCGCCTTCGGCGTACGGAACGCCGAGCTGGTCCGCGAGCAGGGGGCCGATCGTGGTCTTGCCGGTTCCTGCCACGCCCATGACTACGACGACGTGGGGGGTGCTCATCGCTGCCTGCCTCGCTGTCCTCATCGACATCGGTCGGTTGTTCACGTCACTGAAACCCATTAGGTCTGACGAATTCAAGAGCCTGTGACATAAAAGTCTGACTTATTGTTCACGTGTCGCTCCTCGTAGGCTTCCGTCATGACCGCACAGGCCCGAGGGCTGCACTCCCGCGTACTGGAAAGCCTCGGGCCCGCCATCACCGCCGGCGAGTACCCGCCGGGCAGCGTGCTGCGCACCGACGAGCTGGCCCAGCGCCTGGAGGTGTCGCGCTCGGTGATGCGGGAGGCGGTCCGGGTCCTGGAATCCATGCACCTGGTCGCGTCCCGCCGCCGGGTCGGCGTGACCGTGCTGCCCGCCGAGGAGTGGAACGTCTACGACCCGCAGGTCATCCGGTGGCGGCTGGCCGGCGCCGACCGGGCCCGGCAGCTGCGCTCGCTCACCGTCCTGCGGTCCGCGGTCGAGCCGGTCGCGGCGGGGCTCGCCGCCCGGCACGCCACCGCGGCGCAGTGCGCGGAACTCACCGAGTGCGCGCTCGGCATGGTCGCCCACTCGCGCGGACACCAGCTGGAGGGCTACCTGCGGCACGACGTCGCCTTCCACCGGGTCATCCTCAACGCCTCCGGCAACGAGATGTTCGCCCGCCTCGGCGACGTCGTCGCGGAGGTCCTGACCGGCCGTACCGCGCACCAGGTGATGTTCGAGGACCCGGACCCGCCCGCCGTCACCCTGCACGTCAAGGTCGCGGAGGCGGTCAGGGAGGGCGACGCGGCCCGCGCGGAGGCGCTGACCCGGCAGATCGCCCTGGGCGCCCTGGAGGAGCTGGACATCCTCGCCCCCTGAGGCCGCCTCCCTGAAGCCGTCCGCGAGGCCGGGCCCCGTGCCGGACCCGCCTCGCCCGGTCGGCGAGAATGGGCCCCATGTCCCGACGCGCCGCACGCCCCACCACCCCCACGCCCTGCCCCTGCGGGCACCCCCGCCCGTACGAGAAGTGCTGCGGCAGGCTGCACCGGGGCGAGGCCGCCGCGAGCACCCCCGAAGAGCTGATGCGCTCCCGCTACAGCGCCTTCGCCGTGCGGGACGAGGGCTATCTGCTGCGCACCTGGCATCCGCGCACCCGGCCGCCCCGCGTGGAGTTCGACCCGGCGCTGCGCTGGACGGGCCTGGAGATCGGCGCGACCACCGAGGGCACCGCCTTCCACACCACCGGCACGGTCACCTTCCGGGCCCGTTACTCCGACGGCGGCCGCCCGGACTCCCTGCACGAGAAGAGCAGCTTCGAGCGGCTCGACGGCGCGTGGGTGTACGTCGACGGCACCTTCATCGAGTAGCCGGACAGGCGCGGACCGCCGGTCACCGCACGTCCCCGTACTCGCTCAACACCCCCGGCGGAGCCAGCGCGTTGACGTAGTGGCCCGGCCCGTGGTCCTCGAAGGAGTACGTGAACGGGATCGACCGCGTCAGCGCGAGACGGGCCGCGAAGAACGCCAGAGGCGCCACCACCGCGAGCCCCGCGAGGCTGTCCATCTGCGGGTAGTGCAGCCCCGGATCGCGCACCTCGGACCAGCCGCCGCCGCTGCCCGCCCCGCGCGCGAGCGCGGACAGCGAGCGCCCCGCCGCCCGCGCCCTGCGGCCCGCCATCCGGCGCAGCTGCCCGCGCATCAGGTCGCCCGGCAGCGAGACCGCGTCGATCGCCGTCTCCGCCGCGAACGCCAGCGCCCCTTCCGCCGTACCGCGCGGCCTGCGGTAGTGGAACTCGCGGCCGAAGGGGGCGTAGGGGCCGACCGGCCGGGGCGGCAGGGCGGGCACCACGTCGCGGTCGAAGATGTAGCGAAGCAGCCGGTCGCGCAGGACGTGCTCGTCGCGGTCGTTCGTGGCCCGCGCACAGGCGTCGGCGAAGTCCGGCCCGCCCAGCAGCGGCTGGCCGAAGGTGTAGACGGCCCGCAGCCGTTCGGCGATCTCGGCGTAGCGCGGTTCGTGGACCAGGGCGACGCCCATCAGTGCGGCCATCGCGCCGCCGAGGCTGTGCCCGGTGATGTACAGCGCCTCCATCCCTTCGCCGCGCACGCCCTTCTCGCGGGGGTCGACGGATTCGCCGCGCGCGGCCCGGGCCAGGGCCTGCATGATCAGGTGCCGGGTCGCCCGCATGTTGCGGTAGAAGCCCGCGTGCACCTGGTGGCGCTCGCCCGCCAGCTCCACGGTGAGCGTCTCGGGCCGTACGTCGGCGTCCGTGAGGATGCTGATGATGTCCTCGGGCTGGGTGCCGCGGTAGCAGAGGACCACCACGCGCCGGTCCTTGTCCTGGATCAGGTACGCGGCCGACGCGATGTACATGGCGTCCACGCGCTGCTCGAAGACCCGGCAGCGGTTCTCCTCCAGGCCGAGCCGAGACATGATCATGGCGACGGTCTCCGGGTCCCCCTCGTTCCCGAACCCCGCGTACGCGTACGCCGCGCAGGTCGCCATGGTGTGCGGCACCGGACCCGCCGTCCGTGGCGGCCCCTTCTCCGCCGCAAGCAGGTCCACCAGGTCCGGGTGGACGGGGAAGACCGTCCGCCGCCCCGGCTCGCCCTCGGTGGCGCTCTTGTACGGGCGCAGCTCCGCGAAGCTCGGCCCCCTGGCGATGTCCTCCCGCATGGCGTCCCCCACAACGCGCGGCTGTCACACCGGACTTGTGAGCACACCACCGGCCGGGAGCACCGTCAACTCGGCGGCGGCCGGGCCGCCGCCACCCGTCGGGACCCGGCCACCGGGCGCACCCCGCGCATGAGGCTGCTGGGGAGCGAGAGCTCACACGGGGTGTGAAAGAAGGACCCGGCACCGGCCCCCGCACCCGGGCAGAAGCCGCCCACGGGCCCAAACGCGCTGGCCCGCCCGCCAGTTCGAAGCCCGCGGGGGCCCGCGCACATAGGCGGGAACCGCCGCTGCGGGCCGCCGGTGCCGCCAGTAGCGTCTGCCTGCCCCCCTGTGCCGTACGCAGTCCCGCAAGCAGCCGTACGAAGGAAGAGGCGCCCGATGGCCGACACCGGACAGCACCAGCAGAGTCACGAGCGTTACCTGGGCGGCAGCCCGGAAGCCGAACGCCGGCTGTTCCAGCGCCTCGCACAGGAAGTGATGAAGGTCCAGGAGAGGAACCGGCGCGCGGCCGGGGCCGCGGGCATCGAGCGCGCCCTGCACGCCAAGGCCGCACTCGGCGTGGAAAACGCCCGGCTGCGCTTCCACGACGACCTCCCCGCCGACCTGCGCTGCGGCTTCGCCCAGCCCGGCGCGGCCTACCCGGCGACCGTGCGGCTCTCCAACGCCGGCGGCATCCGGCAGGCCGACGGGGCGCCCGACCTGCGCGGCGTCGCCCTGCGCGTGACGGTCTCCGCCGACGAGAGCCACGACCTGCTCGCCACCAACCACCCGGTGTCGCACGCCCGCGACGCCCGCGAGTTCGTCGCCTTCGCCCGGGCCATGGCGGGCGCGACCACACCGCTGAAGAAGGCGTTCGGCCTGTTCGTCAAGCTCCCGCTCGCCGTCGGCCGTACCACCGCCACCCGCATGCGCCGCAACGTCCGGGCGGCCGCCCGGCACCCCGTCAAGAGCCTCGCGGGGGAGACGTACTGGAGCCGCAGCGCCGTCCTGTGGGGCCCCGCGGGACCGGTCCGCTACCTGCTGCGCCCGGTCGGCAACGTCCCGAGCGCAGGCCCCGGCGCCGAGCGCCGCGACCCCCAGTACCTGCGCCGCGAGCTGGAGACCCGCCTCGCCCGCCACGACGTCGTCTTCGACCTGTGCGTCCAGCGGTACGTCGACGAGCAGCGCACCCCCGTCGAGGACGGCTCCGTGGAGTGGCTGGAGTCCGTCGCCCCCGCGCTGCCCGTCGCCACCCTGACCATCCCGAGCCAGGACCTCGACACCGCCGAGGCGCGGGCCGCGGGCGGCCGCGTCGAGGTCATCGGCTTCAACCCATGGTTCACCACCGACGACTTCCGTCCGCTCGGCAACCTCAACCGCGCCCGCAAGTCCGCCTACGAGGCCAGCGCGGCCCACCGCCACGGGCTGCGCTTCGTCACCGAGGAGCCGCTGCGCAACAAGGTGCTCGACGTTCCGGTCGGCGCCGCCTTCCGCCTCCTCAACCGCTATGTCCCCTGGCACAAGCTGCCGTTGGAGGCGAGCCTGCTCAACCTCGTCCTCCTGCGCAAGGCGCTGCGCCGCTTCAACCTCATCGACACCGACGTGCACGAGGCGCCGCCCAGGACCGTGCCCGCGCCCCCCAGGTTCGACGAGCAGCTGCGCACCGTCCGGTCCTACGACGGGACGTACAACGACCTCTCCAGGCCCACGATGGGCGCGGTCGGCGCGCCCTTCGGACGCAACCTCCGGCCGGTCTACCGCCCCGACCTCTTCGACGTCCCGAACCCGGTCACCGTCAGCCGCCAACTCCTGTACCGGGAGACCTTCCTGCCCGCGACCTCGCTGAACGTGCTGGCCGCGGCGTGGATCCAGTTCCAGGTCCACGACTGGGTCAACCACCGGCGCCACAAGCCCGGCGGCAAGGCCGTCGAGGTGCCGCTGCCGCCCGGCACGACCTGGCACAACACCCCCGGCGGGCCCGCCGAGCACGTGATGCGCTTCGCCGAGAACGAGGGCATCGAACTCCCCGGCGACCGGCCGCCCGTCCTCTTCGCCAACGTCGCCTCCCACTGGTGGGACGGCTCCGAGGTGTACGGCGAGAACGAACAGACCGCCAAGTACCTGCGCGAGCCCGACGGCGGGCCCAAACTCCGCCTGGACGAAGGGCACTTGCCCATCGGCCCGAACGGCATCCCGCTGACCGGCTTCGCCGAGAGCTGGTGGATGGGGCTCAGCGCCATGCACACCCTCTTCGCCCGCGAGCACAACGCGGTCTGCGACGCGCTGCGGCACGCCTACCCCTCGATGAGCGCGGAGAGCGTCTACCACACGGCCCGCCTGGTCGTGTCGGCCCTCATCGCCAAGATCCACACGGTGGAGTGGACCCCCGCGATCCTCGCCACCGAGGCCATCGACCTCGGCCTGCACACCAACTGGGACGGCCCGCCCGACAAGTGGCTGCAGAAGCTCGGCCTGTGGCTGCTCGAATCCCACTCGCTGACCGGCATCCCCAGGACGCTGCCGGACCACCACGGCGCGCCGTACTCCCTGACGGAGGACTTCGTCACCGTCTACCGCATGCACCCGCTGATCCCCGACGACTTCGAGATGCGCGAGCACCACTTCGGCCAGCGCCTGGAGACCCTGAACTTCCGCGACATCCAGGGCGGCGCCGCCGAAGCCGCCATCCGCAAGACCGGACTCGCGGACACGCTGTACTCCTTCGGCATCTCCCACCCCGGCGCGATCACCCTCAACAACTTCCCGCGCGCGCTGCAGCAGTTCGAGCGCGACGGCGAGATCATCGACCTCTCCGTCGTCGACCTGGTCCGCACCCGCAGGCGCGGCGTGCCCCGCTACAACGACTTCCGCGAAGGCCTGCACAAGTCGCGCATCCGCCGGTTCGAGGACCTGTCGCAGGACCCCGGGACCGTCGCCCGCCTCAAGGACGTCTACGGCTCGGTCGACGAGATCGACACCGTCGTCGGCCTCTTCGCCGAGAACCCGCCGCACGGCTTCGGCTTCAGCGACACGGCCTTCCGCATCTTCATCCTGATGGCCACCCGGCGGCTGCAGAGCGACCGCTTCCTGACCGTGGACTTCCGCCCCGAGATCTACACCCCGCTCGGCATCGACTGGGTCCAGAAGGGCGGCATGAACTCCGTCCTGCTGCGGCACTGCCCGGAACTCGCCGGGCTGCTGCCGCGCGGGGCCACCGCGTTCGCGCCGTGGCGACAGGTGCAGCCGATGAGCGACGGCGGAACCCGTGCGGGAGGCTGACGGCGACCCCGGGCACCGGGCCTCGCGGACCTGTTCGCGAGGCCCCTCCCGGAGACGGTCCGGCGCCCCCGCTCCGAACTGGAGGAGGCGGTGCTGATCGCGCTGACCGGCCGCACCGGACCGACCGCGGGACGGCGGGCCCTGACGCCGAGAGGCTGACGCGTCATGCCAGGGGCGGTACCGCGCAGCTGATCAGGAACGGGCCCGGCTCCGCCAGGCCGCGCTTCAGCTGGGTCGCGAACTCCTCCGCCGTCGCGGCCCGTTCGGCCGGGACGCCCATCCCGCGCGCCAGCGCGACGAAGTCCAGGGAGGGTCCGGACAGGTCCAGGAGCCGGTGCGCCCCGGCCCCGCCCGCCGCCGCGCCCACCGCGCCGAGCTCCAGGTTCAGGATCGCGTACGAACCGTTGTCGAAGACGACCGTCGTCACGTCGAGCCCCTCGCGGGCCTGGGTCCACAGCGCCTGCAGCGTGTACATCGAGGCCCCGTCCCCGACCAGCGCGAGCACCGGCCGGTCCGGGCAGGCCACCCCCGCGCCCACCGCGAGCGGCAGGCCCTGGCCCATCGCCCCGCCCGTCAGCGTCAGCCAGTCGTGCGGCGGCGCGCCCGCCGTCGCGCCGGGCAGCCACAGGCCGGAGGTGTTGGCCTCGTCCACGACCACGGCCTCCTCCGGCAGCAGCGCCCCGATCACGGCGGCCGCCGACTCGGCGGTCAGCTCACCCGTGGGCAGCGCGGGCCGGAGGGCCTCCTGCCCTGTGGACTTCGCGCCGGGCCCGACCACCTCGGCGAGCCCTTCGAGCGCCGCCGTCACGTCCTCCGGGCCGGCCGCGAGCGTGTGCACCGTGCACCCCTCGGGGGTCAGGGAGCCGGGCTGCCCGGGGTACGCGAAGAAGGTGACCGGCGACGCGGCCCCGGCCAGCACCAGGTGCCGTACGCCCGCGAGTTGGCGGGCCGCGCTCGTGCCGAGGTAGGCGAGCCGCTCGACGGCGGGGCGGCCCGCGCCCCGCTCCAGGCGCGCGGGAAAGGTCTCGCACAGCAGCTTCGCGCCCGTCGCCCCGGCGATCCGCCCCGCGGCCGCGAGACCGGCGCCGCGCGCGGCAGCGCCACCGAGCAGCAGCGCGGTGTCCTCACCGGACCGCAGCGCCGCGGCCGCGCCCGTCACGGCGTCCACGGAGACGAGACCGCGCCGCTCGGGGGCGGGACGCGCGGGGGCGGGCGGCTCGGCCGTCCCCGACCAGGAGACGTCGGCCGGCACGACCAGCGTCGCGACGGCGCCGGGCGGCCCGGCCGCGGCGGCGACGGCGGCCGCGACGTCACCGGCGAGCTCCGTGGCGTAGTACGTACGCCGCGTCCAGGCCGACACCGTGCGGGCCAGCGCCCCGATGTCGGACTCCAGGGGCGCGTCGAGCCGCTTGTGGTGCAGGGCGTGGTCACCGACGACGTTGATCAGGGGCGTCGCGGCCCGCCGCGCGTTGTGCAGGTTCGCCAGGCCGCCCGCGAGGCCGGGGCCCAGGTGCAGCAGGGTGCAGGCGGGGCGTCCGGTCATCCGCCCGTACCCGTCGGCGGCGCCCGTCGCGACGCCCTCGAAGAGGCACAGCACGGGCCGCAGGCCGGGCGTCCCGTCGAGCGCGGCCACGAAGTGCATCTCGGAGGTGCCGGGGTTGGCGAAGCACACGCGGACGCCCCCGTCCACGAGGCCGTTGATCAGGATCTGCGCTCCGTTCGGCATGGCGGTCCGCCTCTGCTCGGTGGCGTGGGCGCGGTGGGCGGCGGTGCCCGGTGCGTGAGGGAGGCCCAGTCTTCACGGGGTCCGGGCCGTGGCGGCAGCCGCGATCCGGCCAGCCGCCGCGGGCACCCGGGGGCCGAACCTGCGCCGGTAGCCGGACGGGCTGAGACCCGTCTCGCGGCGCAGCCGGGCGCGCAGATTGGCCGCGGTGCCCAGACCGCTGCGGTGTGCGACCACGTCGAGGCGTTCCTCACCGCGCTCGATGAGTCGGCAGGCCAGCGTCACGCGCTCGCCGGTGAGCCAGGCGAGCGGCGTGGTGCCGAGCTGGGCCCGGAAGCGGCGGTGCAGGGTCGCGGGGCTGACCCCGGCGCGGGCCGCGAGCCCCGGCACGGTGAGGGGCTCGGCGAGCCGCTCCTGCGCCCAGGCGAGCAGCGGCGCGAGGGACTCGTCCCGCACCTGTGGAACGGGCCGCTCCACGAACTGCCGCTGGCCTCCGTCCCGGTGGGCCGCGAAGACGAGGCGCCTGCTCACGGAGTTGGCGACCTCGGCGCCGAAGTCGGCGCGCGCCACGTACAGGCTCAGGTCGAGCGCGGCCGCGCTGCCCGCCGCGGTGAGGATGTCGCCGTCGTCCACGAAGAGCACGTCCGGTTCGAGCCGCACGGCCGGAAAGCGTTCCCGGAAGGACCGCGCCCACTGCCAGTGAGTGGCCGCCCGGCGTCCGTCGAGGATGCCGGCCTCGGCGAGCGCGAAGGCGCCGGTGCAGAAGCTCATGATCCTCGCGCCGCGCGCGTGGGCGCGCCGGACGGCGTCGAGCACGGCGGGGGCGCGCGGCACGGTGGTGTCGGGCCGGCCCGGCATGATCAGGGTGTCGGCCGTCTCCGCCGCGTCGAGGCCGGGCACGCCGGTGAGGTGGAAGAACCCGTGGTTCATCCGCACCCGGGGCCCGGTGGTGCAGAGCACGAGCTCGTACAGGGCCTCGTCCGGGCCGAGTTCGGGGCGCGGCAGACCGAACACCTCCGTGGCGGCGCCGACCTCGAAGGGGTTGGTGCCCTCGTCGACGACGACCACGACGCGGTGCCGGGACCGGCCCGCCGACGGTTGCGAGGATTCTTGCGGCATACGCGATTTCTAGCACTCGTGGGGGCGGTACGGCACACCGGATGATCACTCCATGAACAGTGAACCCGTCTCCCTGGACCAGGTCTTCTCCTCCTTCGACGCCCTGTGGAGCCCCCGCATCGTCACCTCCGTCAACGACTACGACGTCCGCGTCACCAAGGTCGAGGGCGAGCACGTCTGGCACGTCCACGACGACACCGACGAGTTCTTCCTCGTCCTCGGCGGCGAGCTCCACATCGATCTGCGCGAGCCGGCGGGGGAGCGCAGGGTGACGCTGGCGCAGGGCTCGGTCTTCACGGTCCGGCGCGGCACCGAGCACCGGCCCTCCGCCCCGGACGGCGCCCGGATCCTGCTCCTGGAACCCACCGGCACCCCGACGGTCGGCGACCGCCACGAGGAGGTCCCCGACCACGTGGACGTGACGACGGGCCACCCCTGGCATCCCGGACCGAAGGCGTAGCGGTCCAGGTCAGGGCCCTGGTGCCGGTCAGCGGCGCGCGATCGTAAGAGACCCGTCAAGAGGTCCGCCGACGCCGTATGGAGGGCGTCAACGGACGACGGATGCGGCCGAACGGGCGTTTACCTCTAAGCGTCCGATCAAGCAGTTCCCCGTCTCTTCCGTCAGGAGCCCACGATGGCCGACATGGCCTTCGTCGCCACCACGATCGCGGTCTTCGCGCTGGTGGCACTCGTCGCCAAGGGGGTGACGAAGCTGTGACCGCCGAGAACATCGTCGGCCTGGTCGTGGCCGTCGCCCTGCTGGGCTATCTCGTCCTCGCCCTCGTCTTTCCGGAGAGGTTCTAGGTACGGATATGAGCCCCGTCCTCGCCGGTGTGCTCCAGCTGCTCGCCCTGATCGCGGCACTCTGGCTGGCACACCGTCCGCTCGGCGACCACCTGGCCCGCGTCTACGGTTCGAAGAAGCACCTTCGCGTCGAAAAGTGGATCTACAAGGCCATCGGCGCCGACCCCGACACCGAGATGCGGTGGCCCGCGTACCTGCGCGGTGTCCTCGCCTTCTCGGCGGTCGGCGTCCTCTTCCTCTACCTGCTGCAACGGCTCCAGGGCTCGCTGCCGGGCTCGCTCGGCTTCCGGTCCATCGACCCGGACCAGGCGTTCAACACCGCCGCGTCCTTCGTGGCGAACACCAACTGGCAGTCCTACGGCGGCGAACAGGCCATGGGCCACGTCGTGCAGACCGGCGGCCTCGCCGTGCAGAACTTCGTCTCGGCGGCCGTGGGCATCGCCGTCGCGGTGGCCCTGGTACGCGGCTTCGCGCGCTCCCGCACGGGTGAACTCGGCAACTTCTGGGCCGACCTGGTCCGCGGCACCGTCCGCGTCCTGCTCCCGATCTCCGTCATCGGCGCGCTCGTCCTCGTCGCCTGCGGCGCCATCCAGAACTTCTCCGGCATCCACGAGGTCGGCCAGTTCACCGGCGGCGCGCGGCAGTGGAACGGCGGCGCGGTCGCCTCGCAGGAGGTCATCAAGGAGCTGGGCACCAACGGCGGCGGCTACTTCAACGCCAACTCCGCCCACCCCTTCGAGAACCCCGGCCCGCTCTCCAACCTCTTCGAGATCTTCCTGATCCTGCTGATCCCCTTCGCGCTGACGCGGACCTTCGGCAGGATGGTCGGCTCACTCCGGCAGGGCTACGCGATCCTCGCCACGATGGCGACGATCTGGATCGGCTTCACCGCGCTGATGATGTGGACCGAGTTCCACCACGGCGCCCCGGCCCACGACCTGGCGGGCGGGGCCATGGAGGGCAAGGAGACCCGGTTCGGGGTCGCCGGATCGTCGATCTTCGCGGTGGCCACCACGCTCACCTCGACCGGCGCCGTGAACTCCTTCCACTCCTCCTACACCGGCTTCGGCGGCGGCCTGCAGATGCTCGGCATGCAGCTGGGCGAGATCGCGCCCGGCGGCGTCGGCTCCGGCCTCTACGGCATGCTCATCATGGCGATCATCGCGGTGTTCATCGCGGGGCTCATGGTCGGCCGCACCCCGGAGTACCTGGGCAAGAAGATCGGCACCCGCGAGATCAAGCTGGCGGCCTGCTACATCCTCGTCACCCCCGCCCTCGTCCTCGGCTTCACCGCCGTCGCGATGGCCCTGCCGACCCCGGGCCACTCGATGACCAACTCCGGTGCGCACGGCTTCTCGGAGGTCCTGTACGCGTACACCTCCGGGGCCAACAACAACGGCTCGGCCTTCGCGGGCCTGAACGCCGACACCCAGTGGTTCAACAGCACGATCGGCATCGCGATGCTGCTGGGCCGCTTCCTGCCGATGGTGTTCGTCCTGGCCCTCGCGGGCTCGCTGGCCGAACAGCGGCCGATCCCCGCCACCACGGGCACCCTGCGCACCGAGAAGCCGCTCTTCAGTGGCCTCCTCGTCGGCGCGATCATGATCATCACCGGACTGACCTACTTCCCCGCGCTCGCGCTGGGACCGCTCGCCGAGGGGCTGGCGTCATGAGCACTGACCTGCACGAGAACGACCGGGACGGGGGAGCGGTCGCCACCGCCGACCGCGCCCCCCACCAGAGCGCGCCCACCGGCCACCGCGGCCCCGACGACACCCGGGTCGGCGCGGGCCTCTTCGACCCCGCCCTGCTGCTCAAGTCGCTGCCGGACGCCCTGCGCAAGCTGAACCCGCGCCTGATGGCCAAGTCCCCGGTGATGTTCGTCGTCCTGATCGGCTCGGTGGTCACCACCGCGCTCGCGGCCCTGGACCCGGGGGACTGGTTCGGCTGGGCGATCACCGCCTGGCTCTGGCTGACCACGGTCTTCGCCAACCTCGCGGAAGCCGTCGCCGAGGGGCGCGGCAAGGCGCAGGCCGACACCCTGCGCAAGGCCAAGACCGACACCGTCGCGCGCCGCCTGACGGGCGCCACCGAGGAATCGGTGCCCGGCACCGAACTGCGCGTCGGCGACCTCGTCGTCTGCGAGGCGGGCGACACCATCCCCGGCGACGGAGACGTCGTCGAGGGCGTGGCCTCCGTCGACGAGTCCGCCATCACCGGCGAGTCGGCCCCCGTCATCCGCGAGTCCGGCGGCGACCGCTCGGCCGTCACGGGCGGTACGAGGGTGCTCTCCGACCGCGTCGTCATCGAGATCACGACGAAGCCCGGCGAGACCTTCATCGACCGCATGATCAACCTCGTCGAGGGCGCGGCCCGCCAGAAGACGCCCAACGAGATCGCGCTGAACATCCTCCTCGCGTCCCTCACCATCGTCTTCCTGCTCGCCGTCGTCACCCTCAAGCCCTTCGCCGTCTACGCGGAGGCCGACGACCAGACGTCGATGATCGTGCTGACGGCGCTGCTCGTCTGCCTCATCCCGACGACCATCGGCGCGCTGCTCTCCGCGATCGGCATCGCCGGCATGGACCGCCTGGTCCAGCGCAACGTCCTCGCCATGTCCGGCAGGGCGGTCGAGGCGGCCGGCGACGTCTCGACCCTGCTGCTCGACAAGACCGGCACCATCACCCTCGGCAACCGCCGGGCCGCCGAGTTCCTGCCGGTGCGCGGCACCACCGAGGCCGAGGTCGCCGACGCGGCCCAGCTCTCCTCGCTGGCCGACGAGACGCCCGAGGGCCGCTCCGTCGTCGTACTCGCCAAGGAGCGGTACGGCCTGCGCGAGAGGCACCAGGGCGAGCTGACCGGCGCCGAGTGGGTGCCGTTCACGGCGCAGACCCGGATGTCCGGCGTGGACGTCGAGGGACGCAAGGTCCGCAAGGGCGCGACCGGTTCGGTCATCGCCTGGGTCAGGGAGCGCGGGGGCGAGGTCGCCGAGGACGCGCAGGAGCTGAACGACCGCATCTCGCAGGCCGGCGGCACGCCGCTGCTGGTGGCCCTCGAGGACGCCGAAGGCGCCCGGGTCCTCGGCGTCATCCACCTCAAGGACGTCGTCAAGGAGGGCATGCGCGAGCGCTTCGACGAACTGCGCCGCATGGGCATCAAGACGGTCATGATCACGGGCGACAACCCGCTGACCGCCAAGGCCATCGCGGACGAGGCGGGCGTGGACGACTTCCTCGCCGAGGCCACGCCCGAGGACAAGATGGCGCTGATCAAGCGCGAGCAGGCCGGGGGCAAGCTGGTCGCGATGACGGGCGACGGCACGAACGACGCCCCCGCCCTCGCCCAGGCCGACGTCGGCGTGGCCATGAACACCGGCACCTCGGCCGCCAAGGAGGCCGGGAACATGGTGGACCTGGACTCCGACCCGACCAAGCTGATCGAGATCGTGGAGATCGGCAAGCAACTCCTGATCACCCGGGGCGCCTTGACGACCTTCTCGATCGCCAACGACGTCGCGAAGTACTTCGCGATCATCCCGGCCATGTTCGCCGTGGCCTATCCGAGCCTCGACAAGCTCAACATCATGAACCTGTCGTCGCCGGAGTCCGCGATCCTCTCCGCGGTCGTCTTCAACGCGCTGATCATCGTCGCGCTCGTGCCGCTGGCCCTGAAGGGCGTGCGGTACCGGCCGATGACGGCCGACCGGATGCTGCGGCGCAACCTCGGCGTCTACGGCCTGGGCGGGCTCGTCGCCCCCTTCGTCGGCATCAAGATCATCGACGTACTCCTCTCCCTCCTCCCCGGCATTGGGTGACGTGGCCATGAACAACTCCGTAAAGAACTCCGCCCGGTTGCTGGGGGCGGGCCTGCGCGCCCTGCTCGTCCTGACCGTGATCTGCGGCGTCGTCTACCCGCTCGCGGTGACCGGCGTCGCCCAGGCCCTCTTCCCCGGCAAGGCCAACGGCTCCGAGGTGACGGCGGGCGGCCGGGTCGTCGGCTCCGAACTCATCGGCCAGCGCTACGACCTGCCGCTGAAGAAGGGCCAGGAGACCCCCGAGCCCGACCTCAAGTGGTTCCAGCCGCGCCCCTCCAACGGCCTCGGCGAGAACAGCGTCAACACCCGCTACGAGCTGCTCCTCTCCGGTGCCACCAACCTCGCCGGCGACAGCAAGGAGCTGATCCGGCAGGTGAAGGACGCCAAGGCGGCCGTCATCAGGGACAACTCGACCCCGGGCCACCGGATCAGGCCGCGCGACGTCCCCGCCGAGGCGGTCACGTCCTCCGGCTCGGGCCTCGACCCGCACATCTCCCCGGACTACGCCGACCTCCAGGTCCACCGCGTCGCCGCCCGGAACCACCTCTCCGTACGGCAGGTCCAGAAGCTCGTCGACGACCACACCGACGGCCGGACCCTCGGCTTCATGGGCGAGCCGCGAGTCAACGTCCTGCGGCTCAACATCGCGCTCAAGGAGGTGGCCGCAAAGGGCTGACGGGACGGTCGCGGTCAGGGGGTGGGGTCGGTGTCGCGCAGTACCGTTCGGATGAACTCCTCGGCCCCGGAGATCTGCTGCGCGTCGATCTCCACCTCCTTGCCGTCGGGGTGCCGGACCACGATGGAGAGGTCCGCGCGGCGCTGGCGGATCCAGAGCTGTACGGACGAGACCAGCGCCGCGACCGTACCGCTGCTGACCGAGACCAGCACCAACTCCGCCACGCCCCCCATCCGGTCCGGCTCCGGAGCCTCGCTCCGCAGCCGGATACGCCCCCTCAGCTCGTCCTCCCGCTGAAGCCAGGAATGCAGGTTCCGCGTCAGCGCCGGGTCGCCCGCCGCCTCGCCCGTCACCAAGATCTCGATCGGCATCGTCGCATCCGTTCCCGCGCAGTGCATGGACGTTTGGTCATACTGTGCCCCACGACAACTCGGTCCGGCCGTACGACAATTGGCCCGACCCGGATTCCGAAGTGGTGATGCAGTGCGTACAGCGGTGGCCGCGTTCGACGTGGGCGGCACGAGGACCCGACTGCGCGGCGGATGGACCACGGAGGCGGAGTACACCGAGCTGGTGGTGCGGACCGCCGACCATTCCTCGCTGTCGGACCTGCTGACCGCCTGTCTGCGCGAGGCGGACCTGCGGCCCGAGACCGTGGTGCTCGCGGTGGCCGGACGCGTCCCCGCGCACGGCGACGTGCGGATGACCAACCTCCCCGGCTGGCCGCCGTTCGAGCGTGCCGCGTACGCCGCGCGGCACGGCATCCGGCTGAGCGTCGTGAACGACATGGCCGCCACGGCGCACGGCATGGCGGACCTCGGCGCCGACGAGCTGCGGCCCCTCACCTCCCACGGCCCGGCCTCCCACACGGGCGAACTCCTCGCGGTCTCCGTCGGCAGCGGCGTCGGCAGCGCCCTGCTCGACGGGGCGGGCACGGTGCACGCCGCCGAATCGGGCCACATCGCCTGGCAGCCGGTCGACGAGTTCGAGGCCGGGTACCTCGCGCACCTCAGGACGGAGACCGGCGGAGTCGTCACCGTCGAGGAATCGATCGGCGGCCTCCGCGGCTTCGACCGCATGTACGACTACGTGCGCCGCGTCATCCCGGCCGCTCCCGACGTGCGCGACCGGGTGGCCCGCGCCCGCGGCGCCGGGGCGGCCGTCGCACCGGTCATCACCTCGGCGGCCCGGACCGGCGACCCGTGCTGCCTCGGGATCGTCAGGCTCTTCGCCGCCCTCTTCGGCCAGTACCTGCGCGCGGTGGTCCTGGTGTGCCTGCCCGCGGGCGGCGTCGTCACCCTGACGAGCGGGGTCCTGCAAGCACCCGGCATGGCGGAACTCCTTCGCGAGGAGACGGAGTTCCTCGACCGCTTCATCAGCCCCGGCGCCTGCCACCACGAACTCCTCGCCGAGGTCCCGGTGCAGCTGGCCCTCGACCCGCTGGTGGGGGTGCGGGGCGCCTACCGCATGGCGGTCCGGGCGGCGGAGTCCGGACCGCCCGCGACCCGCTGAGGGAGAGCCCCCGCTGACTGCGTGGTCCCGCCGACGGAGAGGCCCGCCGTCGGAGTGGTCCTACAAGGGGTCGCACCACCCGCCGTCCCCCGGCAGCGCGGCCGACGCGTCCGGTCCCCACGAGCCCCTCGCATAGCGCAGCGGGGCCTCCCGCCGGTCCAGCGCGGGCGCCACGATGCGCCACGACTCCTCCACGGCGTCCATCGACACGAACCGCCCCGTCCTGCCGTGCAGCGCGTCCGAGAGGAGATGCGTGTACGCCTCCCAGGAGTCGCCGGACGCCTGCAGGTCGAAGTCCAGATCCACCGCCATCGGGCCGGGGTCCGCCCCGGGCCTGCGGGCGTTGAGGGTCAGTACGGTGCCGCCCCGGGAGCCGAGCCGGAAGCGGATGCGGGCCGGACCCGGGTCCTCGTGGGTGAACCAGAGGCGGTGCGCGGTCGGTACGAAGTCGACGACCACCTCGATGGCCGTGGCCGCGAGGCCCTTGCCGGAGCGCAGCAGGAACGGGACACCGCGCCACCGGTCGACATCGATGTCGAGACGCAGCGCGGCGAACGTCTCCACCGTCGAGTCGGCGGCCACCCCCTCCTCCGCCCGGTAGCCCGCGTACTGCCCCCGGACGAGCCGTCCGGGATCCACCGGACGCACCGCGGCGAGCGTGCGCGCGATCTCCTCGCGAAAGGCCTGCGCGGTGCCGTCCGCGGGCCGCCGCATCGCCACTATGCCGAGCAGCTGCAGCAGATGGCTCTGGACGACATCGCGGACCGCGCCGATCTGTTCGTACAAGGATCCGCGGCTGTCGACGCCGCGGACCTCGCAGTGCGTGATCTGCACCCGGGAGATCGTCTCCCGGCCCCAGGCCGTCTCCGGGAAGGGATTGCAGAATCGGAAGGCGAGGAGGTTCTCCACCGCCTCCTTGCCGAGATAGTGATCGATGCGCAGCACCGATTCGGCGGAAAAGACCTTGAGAAGCGAATCGTTGAGGACCCGGGCCGAATCGAGGTCCCTTCCGAAGGGCTTCTCCACGAGCACGGCGCCCGGGGGAATTCCGACGGACCCCATCGTCCCGATCGTGGCCGTCGTCTGCGGCGGCGGAACCCCGAGGAAGTACACCGGCCGCTCCGCGCCCCACAGGCTGCGGGCCACCTCCTCGATCGTGCCGTGCCGGGTCGTGTCGCCCTCGACGAAGCGGGTCCTGGCGAGCAGCCGGTGCACCACCCGGCCGTCCGCCGGGCCGCACACGTCGTGGACCGACCCGGCCACGAACGTCTCGAACCCGGCCCGGCCGAGACCCGGCAGCCCGACGGCGACGATCGACGGGACGCAGTTTTCCGACAGCGACAAGCGGTAGAGGGCGGGCCACAACTTCCTGCGGGCCAGATCTCCGGTCGCGCCGAAGAGAACCAAGGCATCCGATGACGCGGTCGTCACGCACCTCCTCAGGGAGAACCCGGACGCTCGCGACCATACCCAAGCCGCCCCAAAGGGACACGTCTCGCGTCGGCGTCCGAGACGTATAATTCGCCCAACTCGCCATGGCGCACGGGGGTGGATCTGTGTCAGCAGGGGAGACCGGTGGAACAGGCGCGGGGGCGCCCGCGCGCGACGCCCCCACGACGGGGGCGCAGACCAGCTGGGAGGGGCTGCGCAGGCTGGTCGACGAACGGGTCGACCGGCGCCGCGGCGGGGACCGGCGCTCCGGCGCGGAGCGCGGCAGGCCGACGGTCGGAACGGTGGACGAGCTGTCCCGGGCCGTCGCGGAGGACCCGGAGTTCGGCCGCAGGCTGATCGACCGCCTGGTCCGGTTCCAGTCGGTCGAAGTACCGCCGCAGGACCGCCCGCCGCTGCCGATACCGCACCAACTGCCGCTCGGCAGGCCCGGGTTCGTCGGTCGCGAGGGAGAACTCCGCGAGCTCGACCTGCTGTTGGCCGAGCCCCAGAAGGCGGGACCGGACACCGCGGTCATCTCCTCCGTCGGGGGAGCTCCCGGGGTGGGCAAGACGGCGCTGATGGTGCACTGGGCACACCGCTCGCGCGCCGCGTTCCCGGACGGGCAGCTGTACGTCAACCTCCGGGGTTACGGGCCGGGCCACCCCCTGGAACCCGCGGAGGTGCTCGCCGACTTCCTGCACGCGCTGGACGTCCCCCCGGCCAAGGTCCCGCAGGAACTCGAACCGCGCGCCGCCATGTTCCGCACCCTGCTGCACGAGCGCCGGATGCTGGTCCTGCTGGACAACGCCCACAACACGGCGCAGGTGTTCCCGCTGCTGCCCGGCAGCTCCACCTGCGTGGTGATCGTGACCAGCCGCAACCGCCTCCAGGGACTCGTCGGGAGCTACGGCGCCCGCAGTATCCGCCTCGACACCCTGACCGCCCAGGAGTCCGTCGAACTGCTCACGGGGATCGTGGGCGACGACCGCGTCCTGCACGAGCGCGGCGCCGTCGAGGAGCTCGCGGCCGGCTGCGGCCATCTGCCGCTGGCCCTCAGCATCGTGGGCGAGCGCGTCGCGGCGTATCCGCAGTGGCCCATCGCCGACCTCCTCGAAGGCCTCGGGGACGAGCGCCACCGGCTCGACACGTTCACCGCGGACGTCGAGGACACCGGCGCCGAACAGCTCGAGGTGCGGGCCGCGTTCTCCTGGTCGTACCGCGCCCTCGGCGCCGGCAGCGCACGCTGCTTCCGGATCATGGGCCTGCACCCCACGGGCGAGTTCAGCCTGCTTGCCGCGGCCGCCGCGACCGGCGACCCCAAGGCGCGCACCAACCTGTACCTGCGCGGCCTGATCGACTGCCACCTCCTCGAACAGGTGGCGCCCGACCGCTTCCGCTTCCACGACCTCATCCACGACTACGCGGCCGAGCGGGCGCACGAGGAGGAGTCCGAGGAAGCCCGGCAGGCGGCCATCAGGCGGTGCCTGCTCTGGTACCTGCACACGGCGGACGCGGCGAACCGGCAGCTGATGCCCCACCGCCGCAGGATCGAGCTCGACGACCTGCCCGACCGGTGCGAACCGCTGCGCTTCGCCGACGGCGCCCAGGCACTGCGCTGGTGCGACACGGAACGGACCCACCTGATCGCACTCGTACGGCAGGCGGTCCACCGCGACCAGGACTCGATCGCCTGGCAGCTTCCGGTGGTCCTGTGGAGCTTCTTCAACGTGCGCAAGCTCCTGAGCGACTGGATCGACACCCACGAGCTCGGGCTCCGCGGGGCCCGGCGCTCCGGCTGCCTCCGGGGCGAGGCCTGGACGCTGAACAGCCTGGGCAACGCCTACCGCGGCACCCAGGAGTTCGAGAAGGCCGTCGAGACCTGGGAGCAGGCCCTGGCGATCCGCCGCGCGATAGGCGACAAGTACGGCGAGGGCACCTCCCTCAACAACCTGGCGGGCGCCCTGCGCCGGATGGGCCGGATCGAGGACTCGATACGCCACTCCACCGACGCACTCGCCATCCACCGCGAGATCCGGGACAGGTGGAACGAGGGCATCGACCTCAACAGCCTCGGCAACGCCTACCGCGACCTCGGCCGGACCGAGGAGGCGATCGGCTGCTGGCTCCGCGCGCTCGGCATCCAGCGGGAGATCAAGGACCTCTTCGGCCAGGGCACCTCGCTCAACCACCTGGGCGAGGCCTACCGGACCGCCGGGCGGGCGGACGAGGCCGTGGCCGCCTTCGACGAGGCCCTGCAGATCAGACGCTCCTTCGGGGACGAGCCCGGGGCCGCGGCGACGGCGGTCAACCTTGGCGCGACGCTGGCCGCCATGGGACAGCTCAAGGAGGCCGCCGTCTACTACACCCTCGCGCTCGAAGACCTGGCGCGGCTCGGCGACCCCCGCACCGAGGCGGTGAACGAAGCCCTCCGGGTGCTCGTCGGCAAGGGCGTGACGTAGCCGGCCCCGCGAGCCCGGCCTGATCCAAACGAAAGGCCCTAGGCCCTGCTGTCGCGGACCTCCGCGAGGTCCGCGAGCTGCGCCCGCAGCCAGCCCTCGGGCGAGGCCGTCGCCAGCGGCGCCCGCATCCGTGCGGCCCTGGCCGCCCGCTCGCCGGGCGGCATGGCGAGCGCCTGCCGGAGCGCCGACGCGGTCGCACGGACGTCCCGCGGGTCGTCGAGGACCACGGCCCCCTCGCGCAGCCGCTCGGCGCTCCCGGTCCGTGCCGACAGGACGACCGCACCGTCCCGCCGGTTCACGAGCACGCCTTCCTGGGCGACCAGGTTCATCCCGTCGTGGACCGAGTTGACGAGCAGGACGTCGTACTCCCGCAGGGCGGCCATGGCGCGCCTCCGGTCCTCGTCCCAGTAGACGGTCAGGACGCCGGGGTGGGCGCGCTGGATGCCCGCGACGGCGTCCCGCACCCGGGCCGCGTACCACGCGTACTCGGGCACCGCGGGCCGCGACGGGGTCAGACAGCAGACGAACCTGACGCGGCGGCGCAGCTCGGGGTGCTCGTCGAGGAGGAGCGCGAACGCCTCGAAGCCCCGCAGGACGTTCTTCGCCGGGTCGAGCCGGTCGACGCGCACCAGCAGGCGCGCCCCCTCCCGCAGCCCACGCAGAGTGGCGGACCACCGCTCCGCCTCCGGCGTGCCGAACACGTCGGTCAGGTACTCCCGGTCGGGCGGCGCCGGATAGCGGCGCAGCAGCGTCCGGCCGCCCGCGTGCCGGACGGTCCCGGCCCGGCGGTCCACCTCGCACCCGGCCTCCCCGGCGAACCGGAGGAAGGAGTCCGCCCACCGCTCGCACTGGAAGCCGAGCACATCCGCCGCGAGCATGCCGCGAAGCAGCAGCCCCCGGGCGGCGCGCGGCAGCACCGCGAGCGCCTCGGGAGCCGCGAACGCGGCGTGCAGGAAGAGGCCCACCGTCTGCTCGGGCAGCCGGGCGCGGAGGAATCCGGGGGCGGTGAGGAACTGGTAGTCCTGGAAGCAGACGACACTGCGCGGGTGGCAGGCGTCGGCGGCCGCGGCGGCGACGGCCCGGTTCACCCGCTGGTACGCGCGCAGGGCGGAGCAATCCCGCGGCGGCCCGGGGCCGTCGGAGCCGAGGGGGCGCGGCAGGTCGTCCCAGAGGTCGTGGAGCGCGTACCAGAGCCCTCGTACGCCCGCGTCCTCGTAGTACCGCCGGTACTCCGCGGGCGGGCAGGGGACCGTAGAGAACCCGTAACCGAGCCCGAGCCGGGCGAACCGGCCGTCCGTCGTGGCCCGCCGGTCCTCCTCGCTCGTCGACGGTGCCAGCCAGCGGACCTCCTCGCGCAGCGCCCGCGCGGCCCGGTCGAGCAGCGAGGTCACGCTGCCCGGCCGGTGCTCCGGGACGGGTCCTGACGGGGTGGGCCGGAACGTCACCGGGCCGCGGTCGGACACGAGCACGACATCGGCCGCGCCCGCCGTCCGGGCGGGCCCCCGCGCCACCGTCAGCCCTGCGTTCCGTCGAGCGAGGGAGCCAGGATGTCGCGGGTGTGGCCCCGCCCCGTGCCGAGGGCGAGAGCCAGCGAGTGCACCAGGCCCAGATGCACGGTCTCCACCACGCCGTACACGCGACTGTCCACCAGGAGGGGCACGTCGACCAGGGCGGCGGCCCCGCCCCCGGAGCCGCCGAGCAGCCCGACCGAGCGCACCCCGCGCGCCCGCGCCGTCTTGAGGCCTTCGATGATGTTCGGGGAGTCGCCGCTGACGCTGATCGCCACCACCACGTCGCCGGGGGTCAGCAGGCGCGCGAGCTGCTCGGAGAAGACGCGGTCGTATCCGATGTCGTTGGCCAGGGCGGTGAGCAGGGGCGTGTTGCCGGTGAGGGCGTGCGTGCGCAGGCCCGCGGCGTGCGGGCCCGACGTCATGGCGAGGTCGGACGCCAGGTGGCCCGCCGTGGCGGCGCTTCCGCCGTTGCCGATCGCGTAGAGACAGTTGCCGCCGGCCCTGACCGAGTCCAGCAGTCGTACGGCGGCGGCGAAGCTGTCCGGCTCCAGGGCGAGGGCGGCATCGGCCACCAGCTGCTGGAACGCCGTGCAGACGGCGGACGCCCGGTGCGTGCCGCCCTCATGCCCTAACCCGTCCGAGTTGTCCACCACATCCGCGCGTCCCATGGCGACCCCCACCTGTTGCAGTCGGTTTCGGATTCGCCAGCATGCCCGAAACCTCGGACAGCGGTAAGAGCGCCGCCCCTCAAATGAGTTGCGTCGCTATCATTTGGGCAGTGGGGCGGTGCAGCAAGAGGGGGACGACGTGAGGTTGGCCGGTGGCTCAAACTCGCAGGCGGTGCTCATCGGATGCAGCGACTACGACGACGTCGCGCTCCCGCCGCTCCCCGCGGTGCGCAACAACCTCGACGACCTGCGGGACCTGCTCGCCGGACCCGGCAACTGCGCACTCCCCGACGAGCGGTGCACCCTGCTGCACGACGTCAGGGAGCCCCAGCGGGTGGGCGAGGCGCTCAGCCGTGCCGCGAGCGGGGTCGAGGACATGTTCCTCGTCTACTTCGCGGGCCACGGCGCGCTGGACGACCAGGGACTGCTGCACCTCCTGCTCAGCGGGAGCGACACCAAGCTGCTCGGCTGGTCGAGCCTGCGCTTCGACCTGATCCGCCAGGCACTGGCGTACGCGCCGGCCAGGAACCGCGTGCTGCTGCTCGACTGCTGCTTCTCGGGACGGGCCATCGACACCATGGGCGACGCCGCCTCGCTCTACTTCGGCCAGCTGGAGATAGCCGGAACGTACGTCCTTGCCTCCGCCCCCGCGAACACCCCGGCCCGCGCCCCGCTGGGCGAGCGGCACACCCTGTTCACCGGCGAGCTGATCAAGTTCCTCCGCGAGGGCTCCGCGGCCGAGCCGGAACTGCTCACCCTGGGGGCGGCCTACCGCCACACGGCCCGGACCCTGGCCGCGAAGGGGGAGCCGAGGCCGCAGTGGCGCGGCACCGGGACCAGCGACCAGCTGGCCCTGGCGGCGAACGCGGCCTTCCGCCCGATGGCCTCCGACGACGTGCCCGAACGCCTGCGCGGCGCCCTGGAGTTGGCGGAGTCCGGCGACCTGGCGGGAGCGGTGGACGCGCTGCGCGTCCTGACGCGGCAGTGCGTCCAGGTCCTCGGCGCCCGCCACGACTTCACGCTCCTCGCCCACCAGGCCCTGGCGCACGCGGAGGGGGAGAGCGGCCGCGCCTGCGATGCCGCGGCGCGGTACACCCTGCTGGCCGACGAGCTGGCCGCCGAGCGGGGCCCACAACATCCGGACACCCTCCAGGCGCGCCACGAACAGGCCCGCTGGACCGGCATCGGCGGGGACCCCGCGGCCGCCGCCCACCTGTTCGCCGAGCTCTCCGTCGACGCCTCGGGCGCGCTGGGCCCCGCGGACGTCCGCGCGCTCAGCTGCCGCTGGCAGCACGCCCACTGGACCGGTGTGAGCGGCCACCCGGACCGCGCGGCGGCAGCCTTCGCCGAGCTCGCCGAGAGCTACGGCTCCACGCTGGGCGAACGACACGACGACACCCGGGCGGCCCGCCGCAACCACACGTACTGGCGGGACGCGCCACTCTCCGGCGGCTGACGCCGAAAATGCAGAAGACCCCTGATGAACAGGGGTCTCAGCTGGTGTCCGAGGGGGGACTTGAACCCCCACGTCCGATAAAGGACACTAGCACCTCAAGCTAGCGCGTCTGCCATTCCGCCACCCGGACAAGGTGTCTGTCTTCGCGGGGCGTTTCCCGCGGCGACACAGAGAACATTACCAGGCTTCCAGGGGTACTCGATCACCCCTCCGGTCTCCCGTGAACGGCTGATGACGACCCCCGCCCGCCCTTGGGTGCGGAGCCCCGGAGAGGGAGGATGAAGGGGACCACCAGCAGCGAATGCGGGAGGAACCAGCGTGAGCGGGTCCAGCACGGGCAAGGCCGTCACCGGTGAGGACGAGGTCGTCGACCTCTGTCGCGAACTGATCCAGATCGATACGAGCAACTACGGCGACCACTCGGGCCCGGGGGAGCGCAAGGCCGCCGAGTACGTGGCCGAGAAGCTCGCCGAGGTGGGGCTCGAACCGAAGATCTTCGAGTCGCACCCCGGCAGGGCCTCCACGGTCGCCCGGATCGAGGGCGAGGACCCGTCGCGGCCCGCGCTCCTCATCCACGGCCACACGGACGTCGTGCCCGCCAACGCCGCGGACTGGACGCACCACCCCTTCTCCGGGGAGATCGCGGACGGCTGCGTGTGGGGCCGGGGCGCCGTCGACATGAAGGACATGGACGCGATGACCCTCGCGGTCGTCCGCGAGCGGATGCGCAGCGGCCGCAAGCCGCCGCGGGACATCGTCCTGGCCTTCCTCGCGGACGAGGAGGCGGGCGGCACGTACGGCGCGCGGCACCTCGTCGACAACCACCCCGGCCTCTTCGAGGGGTGCACGGAGGCGATCAGCGAGGTCGGCGGCTTCTCCTTCACGGTCAACGAGAACCTGCGCCTCTACCTCGTCGAGACGGCCCAGAAGGGCATGCACTGGATGAAGCTGACCGTGGACGGCACCGCCGGTCACGGTTCGATGATCCACAAGGACAACGCGATCACCGAGCTGTCCGAGGCCGTCGGGCGCCTGGGGCGGCACAAGTTCCCGGTGCGGGTCACCAAGACGCTGCGGCACTTCCTCGACGAGCTCGGCGACGCCCTCGGCACCGAGCTCGACCCGGAGAACATGGACGAGACGCTCGCCAAGCTCGGCGGCATCGCCAAGCTCATCGGCGCCTCCCTGCAGAACACCGCGAACCCGACGCAACTGGGCGCCGGGTACAAGGTGAACGTGATCCCCGGCCAGGCCACCGCGCACGTCGACGGCCGCTACCTGCCGGGGTACGAGGAGGAGTTCCTCGCCGATCTCGACCGGATTCTCGGTCCGCGGGTCAAGCGCGAGGACGTGCATGCCGACAAGGCTCTGGAGACCACCTTCGACGGGGCGCTCGTCGACGCCATGCAGACCGCCCTGCGGGCCGAGGACCCGATCGCCCGCGCCGTGCCGTACATGCTCTCGGCCGGCACGGACGCCAAGTCCTTCGACGACCTCGGCATCCGCGGCTTCGGCTTCGCGCCGCTGAAGCTGCCGCCGGAGCTGGACTTCGCGGGCATGTTCCACGGCGTCGACGAGCGGGTGCCGGTCGACGGTCTGAAGTTCGGCGTCCGGGTGCTCGACCGGTTCATCGACGCTTCTTGACGGAATGCGGCCGAATCCTTCCGGGGATCGGCCGCTTTGCGTGCTGAAACGACTCTCCAACAATCGCCAGCGCGTACGTACTTGACTGAAAAGAGTGAAAGGGACCATAGGCTCGTAGCCCCACTACTTCCTCCTCGTTACAGGTGGTGCAGTCCGCGGCTGGGACTGCATTGCCAACAAGGAGGAATAATGATCAAGAAGATCGTCGCCGCTGTGGCTGCCACCGGTGGTCTCGTGCTCGCCGGTGCGGGCGTTGCCGCTGCCGACGCCGGTGCCCAGGGTGCCGCCGTGAAGTCGCCCGGCGTCGTCTCGGGCAACGTTATCCAGGTTCCCGTCCACGTGCCGGTGAACGCCTGTGGCAACACGGTCTCCGTGATCGGGCTGCTGAACCCCGCCTTCGGCAACACCTGCATCAACAAGTGACGTTGTTGTGCCTCACCCCTTGAGGGTCTGAGTCCGTCGGCCCCGGAGTGCGCGCCATGCGCTCTCCGGGGCCGACGGGCATTCCACGTCCTGGCGAGCACGTCCGGACGTATTCCAGCAGGCAAAAGGCAGGAATCAGCTATGCGACAGGTCACGCGCAAAGGCCTGATCACCGTGGCGGCCGCGACCGGCGTTCTCGCCGGGACCGGGGGTTACGCACACGCGGACTCGGGGGCCAACGGCAGCAGTTCGGACTCACCCGGCGTGCTGTCGGGCAACTCCGTCCAGCTTCCCGTCGACGCTCCGGTCAACGTGTGCGGCAACACCGTGAACGTGGTCGGGGTCCTCAACCCGGCGTCGGGCAACCACTGTGCCAACCCCTCCCGCGGAGGCGGCGGTTCGCACAAGCCGTCCGGTGGCGGGGCCAAGGCGGGCGGACACAGCAGCGACTCGCCCGGTGTCGGCTCCGGCAACAACGTGCAGTTGCCGGTCGACGTCCCGGTGAACGTCTGCGGCAACAGCGTCACCATCGGCGGCCTCGGCAACACCGCCGTGGGCAACGAATGCGCCAATGAGTCCGGCTCCACGGTCACCCCGCCGGGCGGCGAGAAGCCTCCGACGGGCCCGGGACACCCGGGCAAGCCCGGACACCCCGGGAAGCCGGGACACCCGGGGGAGCCGGGGCATCCGGGCAAGCCCGGTGAACCGGGTGAGCCCGGTCACCCCGGCAAGCCGCACACCCCGGGCCGGCCGGGCGGCGCGGAGGACCGCGTCATGCCGAACCGGCCGGGCGCGCAGCAGCTGACGCCGCCCGCGGGCATCTCGCGGCTCGTGCCGCCGGAGGCCGTCTCGCAGCTCACCCAGCCCGAGGGGACCGCGCAGCTGGCGTCGACGGGCAGCGAGCTGCCGCTCGGTCTCGCGCTGCCGGTGGGCGCGGGCGCGCTGCTCGCGGGCACCGTGCTCTACCGGAGGGCGCGCGCGAGCGCCTGACCCGCCGCGTCCGAGCACGCCGAACGGAGCGGGCCCCGCCGTCGCGGGCCCCGCTCCGTTTCCCGTTCCCGGCCCACCGCACGGCGGCGTGCCGGGGTCACCAGGTGGCCTGTACCTGGCGGATGATCCTCCGTTTCAGCCGCACCCTACGACTGCCGTCGGGGTGCAGTCTCAGGCGGTCCAACTCCCAGTGTCCGTACTCAGCGTGGTCCGTCAGCAGGCGTGTGGCTTCCTTGCGGGTGACCCCGCGAGGTACATACACGTCGACAAATTCGTATTCCGGCATCGCATCTATTGTGCGGGCATGGGCTCGGTACGGATAGCGTCTGCACTATGTCTGATGCTGCGCAGCCCACCGCTGCCGAGGTACGCGCCGCCGCCGAGGCGGTCAAGACCGCGCTCGACCGCCACCTGGCCGCGGTCGAACGCAGGTCGGGCGAGGACGACCCTGCCGTCTACGAAGCGTTCAACGAACTCGCCGCCGCGGCCGAGGAGTACGACGAACTCCTCTACGACCGCTACGACGAGGTCACCCCCTTCGAGATCCCCGGCACGGAGGACGCACTGCCGCCGTACCAGGGCCCGGACGAGGCGAGCGCGCTGAGCGTGCTGATCCGCCGCGACTACACCGTGGCGGAGCCGCAGCGGCTGATCGCCCAGGCCCAGCGGGTCGCCGACCTCGACAGCGGCGGGAGGGGCACCGGCGGCTCGGCCGACACCGTGCACAGCGCGCTCGGCGTCCTCTTCGGAGAGTTCGAACCGGACGAGATCTCCTCCCGGCACAAGGAGTTCGGCCTGGAGGAGGGCGATTCCACGCTCTGGGTCACCGCGGTCGACACCCCCGCCGAGCCGGGGGAGTGGCTCGACGCCCCCTTCGACCAGGCGGACCCGCACCGGGTGGTCTGCAGGTTCGACGTCAGCGTGGTCTTCGACGACGAGCTGGACGAGGACGCGCTCGACGGCCTCGACACGGACGTCGACATCGACCCGGACGTGGCGGTGCCCCTCGACGAGATCGACGTCCTCTCCGACGACGACGATGCCCGGGGCGTCGGCGACGTCCACGCGGCGGGCGAGGTGAACGGAGAGGGGCGGGTCCGCGGGGCCGGCCGCTGAGAGCTGCCCGCCCGCCGCCGACGCCACTCGGCTCCCACTCCCGCGCTCGCCGCTCCTTCGGGGGCGGCGAGCGCACTCACGACCGGGGATACGACGAAGGCTCAGCCCGTCGCCGCGGGCACCTGCGGGCGCAGCAGCGTCTGCAGGCGCGTCGTACGGTCCTTCCAGAGGCGTTCCGCCACCGCGCGCGGCAGCGCCTGCTCCACGCCCTGTACGACCGAGAGATGCCGCTCCCCGCGGGTGAACGCCGTATAGACCCACGGCCGGGTCAGCGCCTGTGCCGCGTCGCCCGGCAGGACCACGACCACCGCGGGCCAGCGCAGCCCCGCCGCCTGGTGCGCGGTGAGCGCCCACGCGTGCCGCACCTCCCGCTCGACCCGCTCCTTGGGTACGACGACGGGGGCGCCGTCGCACTCCAGGTGCAGGCCCTCCGCGTCCGCGCGCACCACACGGCCGAGCGTCGTACGCCCCGCGGCCGGGACGTGGGCGACCCGGTCGGCGGGGTCGAAGCCGCCGAACCGGCCGGGACCCGGATTCAGCCGTTCCTTCAGCGCGGTGTTGAGCGCGCGGGTGCCCGCGGCTCCGCCGTGTCCGGGCGTGATGACCTGGGTCTGCTCGGCGGGCACCCCGATCGCCCGCGGCACCGAGTCGGCGACGAGTTGCACGGTGCGGTGGATCGCCTCGGCGGCGTCGCGCACCGGGACGAGGACGACCTCCTTGCCGGGCGCCTCGACCTGGTTCAGCTCGCCGATGCCGATGCCGGACGTCAGCTCCCCGATGGGGCCCGGGTCCGGGGTGCGCGAGACGATCTGCGGGCAGCAGCGTGCGGCGACGAGGTCGGCGAAGACCCGGCCGGGGCCCGCGGACCACAGCACGCCGGGGTCGCCGCTGAGCACCAGGCGGGCGCCGTCCGGCAGGGACTCGACGAGCATCGCCGCGGTCTCCACGTCCAGCTGCGGCGCGTCCAGGACGACCAGGAGGTCGAGGGCGAGCGCGCCGTCCGCGTCGCGACCGGGGCCCTCGGCCCCGGACAGCAGGCCCGCCACGGTCACCGCGGTGCCGTCCTCCGCGGCCCCGTCCGCGCCGCCCGCCGCCCGCGCGAGGCGGCGGCGCCCGTCGGCGCTGTGGGCGGCGGCACAGACCCGCAGGCCCAGCGCCGTCGCCGCGGCGACGAGGGCGGCGGGCTCGGTGCGGGCCTCCTCGCCGCCGGAGTGCAGCACGAGGCCGTGGCCCGCGACGGCGCGGATCAGCTCGGCCGTGGACCCCGACGCCCGCGCGGCGGCGGCCTCCCAGCCGTCGGCCGCCGAGTCCGGACCCTCCTCCTTGGGCAGCGAGTTGATCACCCGGGCGAGACCGTCGGCGAGGCTCTCCTCCGCCAGTGCGTACCGCTCCAGGCCGATCAGGATCCGGACCGGGCGCTCGGGCTCGCCGTCCGCGTCGTCCTCACCCTCGCGGGCGTCCTCGTCGGAGCGCTGGACGGGCACCTCCGCGCCTTCGATGGCGTCCTGGAAGACCAAGGCGTCCCCCTCGGCGATCGCGCTCTGCACGGCCGCGTCCGGGTCCGGCACCGCGCGCTGTCCGAGAGCGGCGGCCAGCGCGGTGGCGTCGAGCGCGGTGTGCCCCGCGACGGCGGCCTGCTCCAGGAGCCATACGGTGACCGCACGGCCCCTGCGCTCGTCGTCGGGCCCGCACTCCGGGCCGAGCAGGGCCCTCGCGAACCCGTCGGCCTGCTCGGGCCGCACGCCCGCCACGCGCAGCAACTGCCAGGGGTCCGCGCGCAGTTGCTCCTCGGCGCCGTCACCGAGCGCGGCGGCCGTCGGCTCGGCGAGCGCGGCCGGTGCGCCGCCCTCGGCCAGTACGACGCCGACCGCTTCGAGGGTCCGCGCCGCGGGCGCCTGCGCCGCCACGGGCTGCTGCGGACGCACCGGCTCGGGTGCGTGGGACGGCGCGGCCCTGCGGGGCGCGGGAGCCGGCTCCCGGAAGGCGCTCGCGACGGGCTTCTCGCCGCTCTCCACGGCGCGCACGGCCGCGAGCAGGTCGGCGGCGGTGC
This sequence comes from Streptomyces sp. NPDC036815, assembly GCF_055609205.1. Lineage (NCBI taxonomy): Bacteria > Bacillati > Actinomycetota > Actinomycetes > Kitasatosporales > Streptomycetaceae > Streptomyces > Streptomyces sp. NPDC036815. The sequence continues at coordinate 129,090 of NZ_JBVJPW010000020.1, forward strand.
CGCTCAGCTTCGTCCCGGCCGCGATCGGCCCTTCCTTGGACGCCTTCCGCTGCTCGATGCGCTCCCGCAGCTCCCGCTGTGCGGCGATCTCGGCCTCGGTCTCGGACAGCTCGGTGCCCTCGCCCTTCGCCGCGTCCGTGCCCTCGCCCGCGTCCGTGCCCTCGCCGTCGCCCTCGGCAGGGCTCCCGGCGGCGGCACCGCCCTCCGGCGCCTCCGGCGCGGCGTCCTGCGCGCCCGGCGACTCCGTCTGTTCCGCGGCAGCGGCCCCGGGGTCCTCCGCGGCGGCGGGTTCCGTACTCACAGCGTGCTCCAGTCGTGATCGGGATAGCGGTGCACGGGCGCCGACACGTCGTCGAGCGCCTGGCAGATCTCGTCAGGAAGACTAAGGGTCTCCACTGACAATGCGGCCGTGAGCTGCTGCGCGTTGCGCGCGCCGACGATCGGGGCGCTCACTCCGGGGCGGTCCCGCACCCAGGCGAGGGCGACCTGGAGCGGGGTGGCCGCGAGCCCGTCGGCGGCCGTCGCGAGGGCGTCGACGATGCGGCTCGCGGCGTCGTCGAGGTAGGGCGCGACGAAGGGCGCCAGGTGGTCGGAGCCGCCGCGCGAGTCGGCGGGGGTGGCGTGCCGGTACTTGCCCGTGAGCACGCCGCGGCCGAGCGGCGAGGAGGGCAGCAGTCCCACGCCCAGGTCGACGGCGGCGGGCAGCACCTCCCGCTCGACGCCGCGCTGCAGCAGGGAGTACTCCATCTGCGTACTGGCCAGGCGGGTGCGGGTGCCCGGCTGGGCGAGCTGCCAGGTGGCGGCCTTGGCGAGCTGCCAGCCGCAGAAGTTGGAGACCCCCGCATAGCGGGCCCGCCCGCTGCTGACGGCTATGTCGAGGGCCTGGAGGGTCTCTTCGAGAGGGGTGGCCGGGTCGAAGGCGTGCACCTGCCACAGGTCCACGTGGTCCGTGCCGAGGCGGACGAGCGAGGCGTCGAGCGCGGCGAGCAGATGGCCCCGGGAGCCGTCGAAGCGCCGCTCGGGGTCCGGCACGCTGCCCGCCTTGGTCGCGATGACCAGGTCGCGCCGCGGCACCAGCCGCTCGATCAGGCGCCCGAGCAGGTACTCGGCCTCCCCGTCGCCGTACACGTCGGCCGTGTCGACGAGGGTGCCGCCCGCCTCCCAGAACACCTTCAACAGCTCGGCGGCGTCGTTCTCCTCGGTGTGCCCCCAGGTGAGGGTGCCGAGTCCGATGCGGGACACGCGCAGGCCGGTCCGGCCGAGATGCCTCTGCTCCATGGGCGCTGAGATTACTGGCCGGGCCCGCGGCACGGGCGGGCCTGTGGACAAACCAGCGACTGTGGAGATCCGGCCCACCCGTTCCCTCCGTCACTGACGGATCGCCGACCGCGCGCTACAGTCCCCGGCACAGGGACGTTACTCATGAGTACAGCGGTAAGGGGATCGGTCATGCAGCTCGGGATCAACCTCGGCTACTGGGGCGCGGGGATGGACGCGGACAATCTCGCCGTCGCCAAGGAGGCCGACAAGCTGGGCTATGCGGTCTGCTGGGCCGCCGAGGCGTACGGTTCGGACGCCGCGACGGTGCTGTCCTGGGTGGCGGCGCAGACCGAACGCATCGACATCGGATCCGCGATCTTCCAGATCCCGGCCAGGCAGCCCGCGATGACCGCCATGACGGCGGCCACCCTCGACTCGCTCTCCGGCGGGCGCTTCCGGCTGGGCCTCGGCGTCTCGGGCCCCCAGGTCTCCGAGGGCTGGTACGGCGTCAAGTTCGACAAGCCGCTGGCCCGCACGCGGGAGTACGTCGAGATCGTCCGCAAGGCCATGACCCGTGAGCGCCTCTCCTACGAGGGCGAGCACTGGACGCTGCCGCTGCCCGGCGGCCCCGGCAAGCCCATCAAGCTGACCGTCCACCCGCAGCGCGAGCACATCCCGCTGTACGTGGCCGCGATCGGCCCCAGGAACCTGGAGCAGACCGGCGAGATCGCCGACGGCGCCCTGCTGATCTTCCCGGCCGCCGAGCACCTGGAGGACACCGCGATCCGCCACCTGCGCGCCGGGCGCGAGAAGGCCGGAAAGACGATGGACGGCTTCGACGTCGTCCCGACGCTGCCGCTGGCCGTCGGCGAGGACTCCCAGGTCGACGCGCTCGCCGACATGTTCCGGCCGTACACCGCGCTGTACGTGGGCGGCATGGGCAGCCGCAAACAGAACTTCTACAACCAGCTCGCGCAGCGCATGGGGTACGAGAAGGAGGCCGCCGAGATCCAGGACAAGTACCTGGACGGCGACAAGGACGGAGCGGCCGCCGCCGTACCGCGGCAGCTGATCGACTCCACCACGCTGCTCGGTTCCGTGGACCGGATCGCCGACCGGATGCAGGCCTACGCCGCGGCCGGTGTCACCACACTCACGCTGGCCCCCGCGGGCTTCACCCTGGAGGAGCGGCTCACCGCGCTGCGCGCCGGTACCGAGGCCCTGGAGCGCGCCGGTCTCGCATAGCCGAAGAGGCTGGGGAGCGAGGAGGAGAAGTCCGCGGCCGTGGTGGGGGCTCGGGGGGTCTTCCCCGCCACGGCCGTCACGGGGAACAACGCGCCACGGGGCCCGCGGTTACGGCCCGGTGGCGGCGGCCTGTCCTCCGTTCGGCCGAGTCGGCCCGTACAGCTGTTGCCCGATGGGGAACCTCCCATTTGAGTAAGTCTGCGGAGGTTCGCGCACAGGGCATGGAGGTCCAGTGATGCTGTCGGCCAAGGGCGTCTTCGGGGAGATCCTCGACCACGACGAGTCGTTCCGGCTCTTCTGCTCCATCGCCGCCTCCGGCGAGGCGCAGGGAGGCTGGGAGAACGGCCGCATCGCCGCCCTCGTCCCGGCGGGCGAGCGCGCCCTCGCCCCCAGGATCGCCCGGCACGGCGCCGACGAGGACAAGCACGGCAGGATCTTCGAGGCGCTCATGAAGAAGCGCGGCCTGCGGCCGGTCGACGTCCCGTACGAGACCGACTACACGATGCTCCTGGAGAAGCACGGCATCGGCCTCGCGCACCACCGGCTGAAGGCCGACGAGCCGCTCACCGTGCGGGACATCGTCACGTACCTCTCGCACAGCAGAGTCACCGAGCAGCGCGCCTCCGAGCAGATGCGGCTGCTCCTGAAGTACTTCGCCGACCACCCGGACATCGGCCGGGCGGTGCGGATGATCTCCCACGACGAGGACAACCACCTGGCGTACTGCCACGAGGAGTTGCTGCGGTTCGCGTACGCCGGGTACGGCCGCGCCATCCAGCGCACCCTGCGCGAGTGCGCGCTCGCCGAGATCCGGATCTACCGCGACGTGAGTCTCGCCGTGATGGACCGGATGGGCCACATCCTGGGCTGGCCCCACGCCAAGCGGCAGCTGCTCGCCGCGGGCATCCACGCCATGTACGGCTACGAGCGGGCCGGCGGCTGGCGGCGGATGGTCTCCCTGAAGATGCCCGAACGGCGCGACGCCCTGGGCGGCGCCGCGACCTCGGCCCCCGAGTTCGCGTGACAGCGGGGCGGGGCGCTACAGCCAGCCGCGCCGCTTGAACATCCGGTACAGGACGATCTCCAGGACGACCATCAGGAGGATCACGGCCGGGTAGGTCCACGCCCAGTGCAGCTCGGGCATGTGGTCGAAGTTCATGCCGTAGATGCCCGCGATCATCGTGGGGACCGCAGCCATCGCCGCCCACGCCGAGATCTTCCGCATGTCGTCGTTCTGCCGCACGCTCATCTGCGCCAGGTGCGCGGACAGGATGTCCGACACCAGCCGGTCCAGGCCCTCCACGGACTCGTTGACGCGCGTCAGATGGTCGTTGACGTCCCGGAAGAAGGGCTGCGCCGTCTCGTCCACGAACGGCACGGACGGGGCGAAGGGGCCCGCTCCGGAGAGGCGTGCCACGGGCAGCGCCAGCGGCCCCGTCGCCCGGCGGAACTCGAGGATCTGCCGCTTGAAGGTGTAGATCCGCGACGCCGTGTTCCGCGAGCCGCTGCCGCCGTCCGGCGAGAAGACCTCCGCCTCCAGGAGCTCCAGGTCGGCCTGCAGCTCGTCGGCGACCTCCAGGTAGTGGTCCACGGAGGCGTCGGCGATCGAGTACAGGACGCTCGTCGGGCCGTGCTTGAGGACATCCGGGTCGGCCTCCAGGCGGTGGCGCACGACACCGAGCGGCGCACCCTCGCCGTGCCGGACGGTCACCACGAACGAGTCGCCCATGAAGATCATGACCTCGCCGGAGGAGACGGTGTCGCTGTCCGGCTCGTACACGACCGGCTTGAGGACCATGAAGAGCGAGTCGTCGTAGACCTCCAGCTTGGGCCGCTGGTGGGCCTTGAGGGCGTCCTCCACGGCCAGCGGGTGCAGCCCGAACTCCTGGCTGACCTTGTCGAACTCGTCCTCCGTCGGTTCGTGCAGACCGATCCACACGAACGCCTCGCCCGACGCCCTCGCCTCGTCGAGAGCGTCGGAGAAGTCTTCGGGGCCTTCGGTGCGGCGCCCCTCACGGTAGATGGCACAGTCGACGATCACACCGCGCATTCTTCCCAGCCCACCCCGGTCCTGCACCCCCTGGGCCGCTTAGGCTGAGCCGCATGCCCACGCTGATCCTCGTCCGGCACGGACGCTCCACCGCCAACACCGCAGGCCTGCTCGCCGGGTGGACCCCCGGTGTGGCCCTCGACGAGCGCGGTGCCGCACAGGCCGCCGCGCTGCCCGGACGGCTCTCCGCGCTGCCCCTCGCCGAGGTCGTCACGAGCCCCCTGCAACGCTGCCAGGAGACCGTGGCGCCGCTGCTCGCCGCCCGCCCCGGCCTCCAGGCGCACACGGAGGACCGCATCGGGGAGTGCGACTACGGCGACTGGTCGGGCCGCAAGCTCGCGGAACTCACCGACGAGCCGCTGATGGAGGTCGTCCAGCGGCACCCGTCCGCCGCCGCGTTCCCCGGCGGCGAGTCCATGCGGGCCATGCAGACACGGGCCGCGGAGGCGGTCCGCGAGTGGAACGCGCGCGTGGCGAGCGAACACGGCGAGGACGCCGTGTACCTGATGTGCTCGCACGGCGACATCATCAAGTCCCTTGTCGCGGAGGCCCTCGGGCTCCACCTCGACCTCTTCCAGCGCATCTCCGTGGAGCCCTGTTCCGTCACGGCCATCCGCTACACCCGGCTGCGCCCCTTCCTCGTCCGGCTCGGGGACACCGGTGACTTCGCCTCGCTGGCGCCGCGCGAGGAGCCGCCGAGCGGCGACGCCACGGTGGGGGGCGGTGTGGGCGCCCCGTGATCGACACCCGCAGTAGGGTGAGGCGGGCCGGAGCTGCCCGCGCAGCCCGTCCCTAGCCGTTCAGCCGTATTCGCAGTCGATCAATGGAGACAGGACGTGTCCCGTCAGGTGTTCCTCTACGACCCGCCGGAGCGTTTCGTCGCGGGAACGGTCGGGCTGCCCGGACGTCGGACCTTCTTCCTGCAGGCCTCCGCGGGAATCAGGGTGACCAGCGTCGCCCTGGAGAAGACCCAGGTGGCCGCGTTGGCCGAGCGCATGGAGGAGCTCCTCGACGAGGTCGTACGCCGCAGCGGGGGCAGCGCCGCCGTGCCGGCCGTCGTACCCGCCGAGACCGCCGACAGCGCGCCGCTCCACTCACCCGTCGAGGAGGAGTTCCGCGTCGGCACCATGGCGCTCGCCTGGGACGGCGACGAGGAGCGGATGATCGTCGAGGCGCAGGCGCTCGTCGAGCTGGACGCCGACACCGACGACGACCTGGCCGCCGCCGAGGAAAGGCTTCTGCAGGACGAGGAGAACGGCCCGCCGATGCTCCGCGTCCGGCTCACCGGCACGCAGGCCCGCGCCTTCGCCAAGCGCGCCCTCGACGTCGTGAACGCGGGCCGCCCGCCGTGCCCCCTGTGCAGCCTCCCGCTCGACCCGGAAGGACACGTATGCCCGCGCCAGAACGGATACCGGCGGGACGCGTGAGCGCCGATCCCGTCGCCCTCCTCACCCACGGGGAGCTGACCGTGCGCGGGCGGATCCGCGAGGCCTCGAACGCGGTGCTCTACTGCACGGTCGCGTACGAGGGCCGGGAAGCCGCCTGCGTCTACAAGCCCGTCGCCGGGGAGCGCCCGCTGTGGGACTTCCCCGACGGGACGCTCGCCCAGCGCGAGGTCGCCGCGTACGAGGTGTCGCTGGCCACCGGCTGGGATCTGGTGCCGCCGACCGTGCTGCGGGAGGGGCCGCACGGCGAAGGCATGTGCCAGCTGTGGATCGAGGACCAGGAGGAGACGGAACTGCTCGCCCTGGTCGACGGCGATGAACCGGGCGAGGGATGGAAAGCGGTCGGTTTCGCGCAGGTCGACGAGGAACGGACGGCGCTCCTCGTGCACGCGGACGACGTCCGGCTGCGCCGGCTCGCCGTTCTCGACGCGGTGATCAACAACAGCGACCGCAAGGGCGGCCATCTGCTGGTCTCCGGCGGCCGCCTCTACGGCATCGACCACGGGGTCACCTTCCACGCCGAGAACAAGCTGCGCACGCTGCTGTGGGGGTGGGCGGGGGAGCCCCTGACGGACGAGGCCGTCGAGGTGCTGCAGACGCTGCGGGACGGGCTCAAGGAGGGGGCCGCGCTGGCCGAGCGGCTCGCCGTGCTGATCACCGCGGCGGAGACAGAGGCGCTGCGCGAGCGTGTCGCGGCGCTGCTGCGGTCGGGGCGCCACCCGCAGCCGACGGGGGACTGGCCGCCGATTCCCTGGCCGCCGGTGTAGTTCGCAGGGGCCCGCGCACCCCATCCGGGCGGCCGGGGCGTGACGAACCGATCACCGTTTCGTTGATCCCCACTCGTATACGGACGCCCCGTCCGGTTAGGCTCAGAGCATGCATGCCTGGCCCGCTTCTGAGGTCCCCGCCCTTCCTGGCAAGGGCCGCGACCTCCGGATCCACGACACCGCGACCGGTGGCCTCGTCACCCTTGACCCCGGTCCCGTCGCCCGTATCTACGTCTGCGGCATCACTCCGTACGACGCCACCCACATGGGACACGCGGCGACCTACAACGCGTTCGACCTCGTGCAGCGCGTGTGGCTCGACACCAAGCGGCAGGTTCACTACGTCCAGAACGTGACCGACGTGGACGACCCGCTCCTGGAACGCGCCATCCGCGACGGCAAGGACTGGGTCGAGCTCGCCGAGGGCGAGACCGCTCTGTTCCGCGAGGACATGACCGCCCTGCGACTGCTCCCGCCGCAGCACTACATCGGAGCCGTCGAGTCGATACCCGGCATCGTGCCGCTCGTCGAACGCCTCCGGGACATGGGCGCCGCCTACGAGCTGGAGGGCGACGTCTACTTCTCCGTCGAGTCCGACCCGCACTTCGGTGAGGTCTCCGGTCTCGACGCCGCCGCGATGAAGCTGCTCTCCGCCGAGCGCGGCGGCGACCCGGACCGGCCGGGCAAGAAGGACCCGCTCGACCCGATGCTGTGGATGGCCGCCCGTGAGGGCGAGCCGAGCTGGGACGGCGCCTCGCTCGGCCGCGGCCGCCCCGGCTGGCACATCGAGTGCGTGGCCATCGCCCTCGACCACCTCGGCATGGGCTTCGACGTGCAGGGCGGCGGGTCCGACCTCGCCTTCCCGCACCACGAGATGGGTGCCTCGCACGCGCAGGCCCTGACCGGCGAGTTCCCCTTCGCCAAGGCGTACGTCCACGCCGGGATGGTCGCCCTCGACGGCGCGAAGATGTCCAAGTCCAAGGGCAACCTCGTCTTCGTCTCGGCGCTGCGGCGCGACGGGGTCGACCCGGCCGCCATCCGCCTCGCCCTCCTCGCGCACCACTACCGCGCGGACTGGGAGTGGACCGACGCGGTTCTGGCGGAGGCCGTCGAGCGGCTCGGCCGGTGGCGTGCGGCGGTGTCCCGTCCCGACGGGCCCGGCGCGGAAGGGCTCGTCGAGGAGATCCGCGAGGCCCTCGCCAACGACCTGGACGCGCCTGCCGCTCTCGCGGCGGTCGACCGGTGGGCCGCGGGTCAGGCTGCCACCGGCGGAACGGACGAGGGCGCACCCGGTGTCGTCTCCCGTGCCGTGGACGCGCTGCTCGGTGTGGCCCTGTAGCGGTCGTCCTCGCTGAGGTCGACCGCCCTTCGGGCCCGTCCTCAATCGCCGGACGGGCTTCAAACCCGAATGGGCCGCTCCGGAAATCCAGGAGCGGCCCAGCAAAGTCCATGGCCATGGCACCCGTTGACGCGCTAGACCTCCGCCATGAGATCTCCCACGCGCTTCAGATCGGCGGCCGCGGCCGCTCTGCTGGGCCTCCTCGCGGTGTTCGCCGGGCCCGGTGTCGGTTCCTCGCAGGCCGTCGACGAACCCGCGACCACCGTCGGCGACGTCACCGGATTCGCCCACGAGGGGTCCGTCTACCGCCTGTCCGCGGGCAAGGCCGAGGCCCGCGTCAGCTTCGTGTCGGCCGAGACGTTCCGGCTCGAACTCGCGCCCGACGGAAGGTTCACCGACCCGACGGGCAAGGACATCGTCCTGCCGCAGGGCAAGGCGCCGCGCACCACGTGGGCGGACAAGGGCGACCGGTACGAGCTGAGCACCTCCGAGGTGACGCTGCGCGCCTACAAGTCGCCGCTGCGCTTCGCCCTGTACCGCGCCGACGGCAGCCGGGTCTGGGCCGAGTCCAAGGGCCTGTCCTGGACGAAGGACACCACCACGCAGAGCCTGGCACGCGGCGCCGACGAGCAGTTCTACGGCGCCGGGATGCAGAACGGCCGCGGCAACACCTCGCACCGCGGCAAGAAGGTCGAGGTCAGCGTCGACTACGAGTGGGACGACGGCGGCCACCCCAACTCCGTCCCGTTCTACCTCTCTTCGGCCGGATACGGCGTCTTCCGCAACACCTACGCCCCCAACACCTACGACTTCGCCGAGCCGGTGACCGCCACCGCGAAGGAACAGCGCTTCGACGCCTACTACTTCGCGGGGCGCGGCGGCGACGCGGCCAAGGACGTCATCGGGCAGTACACGAAACTCACCGGCAAGCCCTTCATGCCGCCGGTCTACGGCATGGAGATCGGCGACGCCGACTGCTATCTGCACAACGCCAACCGCGGCGAGCGCCACACCCTGGACTCCCTCGACGTCGCCGACGGTTACGTCGAGAACGACATGCCCAACGGCTGGATGCTCGTCAACGACGGCTACGGCTGCGGCTACGAGAACCTCGCCGAGACCTCCAAGGGCCTGGCCGAACGCAAGATGAAGATGGGCCTGTGGACCGAGGACGGCCTCGACAAGATCGCCGAGCAGGTCAAGGCGGGCCAGCGCGTCGCCAAGCTCGACGTCGCCTGGGTCGGCGACGGCTACAAGAAGGCGCTCGACGGCTGCAAGGACGCGTACCAGGGCATCGAGGACAACAGCGACGCCCGCGGCTTCACCTGGGCGCCCGAGAGCTGGTCCGGCGCGCAGCGCTGCGGCGTGCAGTGGTCCGGCGACCAGAGCGGCAGCTGGGAGTACATCCGCTGGCAGATCCCCACGTACGCCGGGTCCACCATGTCCGGCATGGCGTACACGACCGGTGACGTCGACGGCATCTTCGGCGGCAGTCCCCAGACGTACGTACGCGATCTGCAGTGGAAGATGTTCCTGCCCGTCACGATGACGATGGACGGCTGGGCCGCCAGCGACAAGCAGCCCTTCCGGCAGGGGGAGCCCCACACCTCCATCAACCGCAAGTACCTCAAGCTGCACGAGTCGCTGCTGCCCTACCTCTACTCGTACGCCCACGAGGCGACGGAGACCGGCGTGGGCGCCGTCCGTCCGCTGGCCCTGGAGTACCCCCATGACACCAAGGCCGCGACCGACGCCGCCAAGTACGAGTTCCTGACCGGCGAGGACTTCCTCGTCGCACCCGTCTACCGGGACACCACCACGCGCGACGGCATCTACCTGCCCGAGGGCACCTGGACCGACTACTGGACCGGGCGGACCTACCAGGGGCCGACCACGGTCGACGGCTACAGCGCGCCCCTCGACACGCTGCCCCTCTTCGTCAAGGGCGGCGCGAGCGTGCCGATGTGGCCCGGCGGCATCCGCTCCTACCGGGACCGGACGGCGGACTCCCCACTCGCCTGGGACATCTACCCGCAGGGCAGGTCCTCCTTCGAGCTGTACGAGGACGACGGCGTGACCCGGGCCCACCGCGCCGGAAAGTACGCCACGCAGCGCGCCGACGTGCGGGCGCCGCGCTCGGGCGCGGGTGACGTGAGCGTGCGGATCGGCGCGAGCAAGGGCGAGTTCCGGGGCAAGCAGGCGAGCAGGCCCTACGCGTTCACGCTGCACACCGGCGACGCGCCGAGCCGGGTCGCGCTCGACGGGCACCGGCTGCCGCGGCTCGCGTCGCGCGGCGCGTACGACAGCGCCCGGCAGGGCTGGTTCTACGACCGGGACGACCGGGGCGGCGTCGTGAAGGTGAAGACGGCCTCCCGGCGCACCGACCGCTCCTTCGAGCTGACGCTCGACGACACCAGCGCCGTCGGCGGCGCGGTACCCGGCGCGAACGCCGCGGTGAGCGTCCCGGCGGGCCAGGAGCTCGGCGCGGGCACGCCCGGCAAGGTCGCCGTGGACGTCACGGCCGGCACCAGGGACGCCACCGGCGTCGACGTCACGCTCGACGCGCCGAAGGGCTGGACCGTCACCGCCGCCGAGGTCGGCCGGATCCCGGCGGGCACCACGCGCCGCGTCGAACTGGCCGTCACCCCGGCCGGCGACGCGGCCCCCGGCGACCTGCCGCTCACCGCGAGCGCCCGCTACCGTGCGGCGGGCCAGGAGCGCACCGCCACCGGGCGGTTCTCGCTCGGCGTGATGCCCGAGGCGCCGGAGCAGGACACCTGGGCGAGCGACATGACGTGGCTGACGTCCACCAACGGCTACGGACCCGCCGAACGCGACCGCAGCAACGGCGAGTCGGGCGCGAGCGACGGCCGCACCCTGACCCTCGCGGGCAAGACGTACGAGAAGGGGATCGGCGCCCACGCCGACTCCGTCATCGAGGTCTACCCGGGCGGACGCTGCTCGAAGTTCACCGCGGACGCGGGCATCGACGACGAGATCAACGGCTACGGAGAGGTGGCCTTCTCGGTCGAGGCCGACGGCGAGGTGCTGTGGACCTCGCCGAAGGTGACGGGTGCGTCGGCGACCGTCCCGGTCGACGTCGACGTGCGCGGTGCCCGGCACGTGCGGCTGAAGGTGACCGACACCAACGGCTCCAGGAGCGGGGACCACGGGGACTGGGCCGCGGCCCGGTTCACCTGCGCGCGGCCGGCCGGGTAGCCGGTCGGGGACAGGAGAGCGGCGCCGGGCGGGAAGGTCTCCGCCCGGCGCCGCCGTACGTTCACGCGAGACGCGTGACGTTCGTGCGGATCACTTGGTGATCACGATGGCCAGCAGGTAGTCGGGGTTGTTGCCGTCGTAGTACCCGATCACCTGGTGTCCGTAGGCGAACGCCTCCTGGACCTGGTCGTGGCTCCGCGGACCGGGGCCGACGTACGCGCGCCAGGCGTTGGCGATGTACAGGTAGAGGATCGACGCCTGACCCGGGAGCGGCTGGACGACGTCCCAGAACGCCGTCGCGACGTTGGACTGGAGGGCCTGGGTCGAGATCTCCGGTGCCTGCGCCTGCGGGATCTGTCCCTGCGGCTGCTGGGCCTGGGAGATCTGCTCCGGCCCCTGACCGAACTGCTGGAGCAGGTGCTGGAACGGCTGCTGCTGGCCGAGCTGGCCGAGCTGCTGGCGCAGCTGCGGCGGCACCTGCTGCATGCCCTGCTGGCCCTGCTGCCCCTGGATTCCCTGCTGGGGGCCGGACTGCTGCTGGCCGAAGGGCTGCTGCGGGCTGAAGGGCTGCTGCTGGTACTGCTGCTGGCGGCCCTGCTGCGGCGGGGCCGTGGTCGGGCTCTGCTGCTGGCCGTACTGCTGCTGGCCGTACTGCCGTTCTTGTTGCTGGCCCATCTGACTCATCTGCGGGGTGGTGCTCATGCGTGTGCCACCTTCCCTCAATGGTTGGGTCCTTCAGCAGTGCTGAGTGCTGAGTGCGGTCGTGCTGTCGCGGTCGTGCTGTCGTGCCGCTTTGGGTCAGCCCGTGACGACCAGGCCGACGATCTCGTCGTCCGAGAACCAGACCCGGACGTCCGGACGGCCTCCCGCGAAGGCGGCGTGCACCGCTTGGCGCGTCTCGGGGGAGGGGTTGGCGAGGTTGCGCCACTCCCCGGCCACGAACAGCCGCAGCCGCGGCGGGAGTTCCGGCGGATACGGGAGGAGCTCGTCCCAGTACTGCTCGGCCTGCCCCGAACCCACCGCGGACGGCAGCAGGTGCGTGACCGCGGCCTTGATGTCGGGGCGGTTGCCGATCCGCTGCGACGCGGGCCTGCCCGGCGCGTCCTGCTGCGGCGAACCCGTGGAGCGCAGCACCTCGCGGGCCCGGTCCGGGGTCATCGGGGGCCGGCCCGCCGCCTTCAGGATGCCCTGCAGCGCGGCCAGGGCGCCGACGACGATCGGCGACGCGGAGGACGTGCCGGAGAACGTGTCCGTGTACCAGGCGAGCTCCTCGGCGCCGCCCTGCAGATCGCCGGGCCCGTTCCAGGAGCCGCCGGTCGTGGTGGTCTCACGGCCCCAGCCCTGCGCGTCCACGCGGGCGCCGTAGTTGGAGAACGCCAGGCGCGAGCGGTCGGGGCCGTGGTCGCGCCCGTGGGTGCCGGGCGGGGGCGCGCCCGCCCCGACCAGGACCGCGCCGGAGGAGCGGTTGCCCGGGTTGAAGGGGTTGCGCCACCAGGACGGGAAGCCGTCGGGGCGCCGCTCGTAGACCGCGTCGTCCAGCGACTCGGCGCCGTTGCCCGCCGCGCCCACGACGAGCACGCCCTTCGCGGTGGCGTGCCGGACCGCGGCGTAGTCGTCGGGCCACCACTCGATGGCGATGTAGCCCTTCTGGTCGTCGCGCGCCTCGAAGTCGAACTTCGGCCCGGGGCGGTGCAGTTCGAGCAGGATGATGTCGCCGCGGTTCAGCCGTTCGGCCGCCGCGTGGAGGGTGGCCGCCGTACCGAGGGGCTGGAACGAGGCGACCGCCGTCACGGCCTCCGGCGCGATGCCGGTGACGCCGAGGCTGTTGCGGTCGCCGCCGATGACGCCGATCACCGACGTGCCGTGGTTGCGCCAGGCCAGGTCCTCGATGGGGCTGCCGACGACGACGCCCGCGAGCTTCGCGGCGAGGTCCTCGTGGCGCAGCTGCCAGGCGCCCTCCATGTCGATGACGGTGACGCCCTCGCCCGAGCCGCCGAGGCGCTGCCACGCCCAGCGCGCGTCGATGCCCTCGGGCGCCGGGTCCAAGTACCCCTGGCGGCTGGTGAAGTCGGGCGTGACGGGCATGCCCTCCTTGCGGCGCCGGGCCGACTCGTCGAGGTCCTGCGGCCGGGTCGGCGAGGGTTCGATGGAGGCGGGTACGGCGCCCGGCTTCACGTAGGCCGTGTCGATGCCCGGCAGCGCCGCCATCCGCGAGCTCAGCTCCTCGGACCGGTCATCGCCGCCCCGGACGCGGTAGAAGAGGGCCAGGTCGGGCAGGTCCTCCTCGCCCGTCCCCGGCGGCGCCGCGGCCCGCAGCCGCTCCTCGTTGCCGAACAGGGGCTCCAGGGTGAGCTGTTCGTCGGACAGGAACATGTTCAGGGCCGACACGTCGGCGCCGGAGGCCGACCGGACGTCCTGCTCGCCCGCGCGGAGCCGGGCCTCGGGCCGGGCGACGACGATCAGTTCCTGCTCGGCTCCTCGGTAGGTGAATCCCATTCCGTCGGGGCCGGGCCCGCTCGCTCCTGGGTCCCGTGCCGGGTCTGCCTGCTCGGTCATCGCTTCACCGCTCCCTTCCGTCCTTCGGGTGCCGTGCTGCCGTGTTGCCGTGTTGTGCGCTCGGCCAGGTCTTCGGGGCACACCCTGCTACGGGCGGACCGAGCCGTCCACCCCACTTTTGCGCAACAGAGTTTGAAGGGAAGTTGAAGAGGGAACCCCGTGCAATTCGGCCATGAACGTCATGAAGGGGGCGGCACCACACGGGTGCCGCCCCCTTCATGACGTTCGACGCGATCCGGTGGAGACGCGGAGGAAACCCTCAGTCGTCCGACGAATCGGACGGGCTGCCGGGGTCGTCGGCGTCGCTCTCGCCGTCCGTCCCCTGCCCGGGCCGCTGCGTGGGCTTCGGCTTCGGGGGCCGGGTGCGGTCGCTCGGGGTGTCCCGCAGGTACGCCCCTCCCTCGCCCCCGTCGCGGCGGCGCAGATACCGCTCGAACTCGCGGGCGATGGCCTCGCCCGACGCCTCCGGGAGCTCCGCGGTGTCCCGCGCCTCCTCCAGCGACTGGACGTACTCCGCGACCTCGCTGTCCTCGGCCGCCAGCTGGTCCACGCCCACCTGCCAGGCGCGCGCGTCCTCGGTCAGCTCGCCCAGCGGGATGCGCAGGTCGATCAGGTCTTCCAGGCGGTTGAGGAGCGCGAGCGTCGCCTTCGGGTTGGGCGGCTGCGACACGTAGTGCGGGACGGCCGCCCAGAGGCTGACGGCGGGCACGCCCGCGTGCGTGCACGCCTCCTGGAGAATGCCGACGATGCCGGTCGGGCCCTCGTACTTGGTCTCCTCCAGGTCCATGGTGCGCGCCAGGTCCGGGTCGGAGGTCACGCCGCTGACCGGAACCGGGCGGGTGTGCGGGGTGTCGCCGAGCAGCGCCCCCATGATCACCACCAGCTCGACGCCCAGTTCGTGCGCGAAGCCCAGAATCTCGTTGCAGAACGACCGCCAGCGCATGGACGGCTCGATGCCCCGGACGAGCACCAGGTCACGGGGCTTGTCGCCGCCGACGCGCACCACCGAGAGCCGGGTCGTCGGCCACGTGATCTTCCGCACCCCGCCGTCCAGCCAGACCGTCGGACGGTTGACCTGGAAGTCGTAGTAGTCCTCGGCGTCCAGCGCCGCGAACACCTCGCCCTTCCACTCCTTGTCGAGATGCGCGACCGCGGCGGAAGCGGCGTCGCCTGCGTCGTTCCAGCCCTCGAACGCGGCCACCATGACCGGGTCGACCAGCTCGGGAACCCCCTCGAGCTCGATCACCCAGGCCTCCTTCCGACGTTCCCTTGCGTACCCCCCAACCTTACGGCGTCGGCGGGGTCCGTCCGCAGCCCCCTTGCACGGGGAATGCAGTGATCACTGCCCACGCCCGGGGCCGGGAAACGGCGGCTTCGCGCCGGGTGGCGCGGCGCGTTCACGCAGGGGAGCGGAGTGATCTCACAGCGTCGAACGCAGCCACTGCTCGACGCTCGCGATGTGCACCGTCGCCCACGACCTGGCCGCCTCCGCGTCGCGGTCGCGCAGCGCGGCGAGGATCGCCCGGTGCTCGCGCAGCGTGCGGCTGACGGCGTCCTCCTGGGTCAGGCCGCGCCAGACGCGGGCCCGCGTGGTGGGTCCGGACAGGCCGTCGAGCAGGGAGCACAGGACGGAGTTGCCGGCCGACTGGACGATGCCGCGGTGGAACTCCAGGTCGCAGGCGACCAGTTCCTCCACGGACGGCGCGTCGCCCAGGGCGTCCAACTGCTCGCTCAGCGCGTCCAGTTCGGAGTCCGAGATGTGGGCGCAGGCCATCGCCGTGGCGGCCGGTTCCAGGATGCGGCGCACGGCGAGGAACTCCAGGACCGTGTCGTCGCGGTGGAAGTCGACGACGAAGCTGAGTGCCTCCAGGAGGAGTTGGGGGTCCAGGCTCGTGACGTATGTGCCGTCGCCCTGGCGCACGTCGAGGATGCGGATCAGCGCCAGGGCGCGCACCGCCTCGCGCAGGGAGTTGCGCGACAGTCCCAGTTCGGCGGCGAGTTCGCTCTCCTTGGGCAGCCGGTCGCCGGGGCGCAGGGCGCCCGAGACGATCATGCCCTTGATCTTCTCGATGGCCTCGTCGGTGACAGCCATGGGACCTCGCCTCGCCAGTCAGAAGTGTCAAAGTCGAAAGTGTCGAAAAGACATCCGATGTGTCAGGCGATTATGGGCCCGTGGCGCGGCTCCGGTCAGCCGAAGCGTTCGATCCTGATCCGGTCCACCGGCTGGCCGCCGCTCACCAGCAGCCGCGAGGCGTGCTCCGCGAACCCGTTGGAGCCGCAGATGTACGCCTCCCAGCCGCCCTCGGGCCGTCCGGCCTCGCCGAGGAGGCCGGCCAAGTGCCCCGCGTTCAGGCGGCCTTCGGAGCGGGTCAGGACGACGGTGGTCTCGTCGGCGTACTCGTTCGCGTAGATCAGGTCCTCGGGCGTGCGCGCCGACACGATCAGGCGCAGCGGCACGTCAAGGCCCGCGAGGCGGCGGTGGCGGACCATCGACATCAGCGGCACTACGCCCGAGCCGGCCCCGAGCAGCAGCGCGGGACGGTCGCCCGGCCAGGCGAAGAAGCCGGCCAGCGGCCCCCGCACCTCGACGGTGTCGCCGACGCGCGCCACGGTGTGCAGATGGCCCGACACCTCACCGCCCGGCACGTGGTCCAGGGTCAGCTCGATCTCGCCGCTGCCGTCGGGCGCGGACGCGATCGAGTAGTGCCGCTGGGCGACATAGCCGTCCTCGGCGGTCAGCCGCAGCATCAGGTGCTGGCCCGGAACGTGCCCCTCCCACTCGGGCACCTTCAGCCGGAACGTCGAGACGAGCGGGGTCTCGCGGCGGATCTCCACGACGGTCGCCCGCTGCCACACGGCCGCCGAGCGACTGCTCACGTCGATGCGGCCGGGCACGGCGAACGCCGTCGGCGGCACGAACGGCGCCGACGCGGGGGTGTACGAGGGTTCAGTCACCGGAGTAGCGCTCCTCGGCCCACGGGTCGCCCCGGTGGTGGTAGCCGTTCTGCTCCCAGAAGCCGGGCTCGTCGCGGTCGGTGATCCGCAGCCCCGCCACCCACTTGGCGCTCTTCCAGAAGTACAGGTGGGGGACGATGAGGCGGGCGGGACCGCCGTGCTCGGGAGGCAGCGGCGCGTCGCCGTACTCCCACACGATCCACGCCCTGCCGTCGCTCACGTCGGCAAGGGGCAGGTTCGAGGTGTAGCCGGTGTGGGAGTACGCGATGACGTGCGTCGCCCCGGGCAGCGGGCGGGCCGCCGCCAGGAACGAGTCCAGGCTCACCCCGCCGAACCGCACCCCGAACTTGGACCAGCTCGTCACGCAGTGGATGTCGCCCCGGTACTCGGCGGCGGGCAGCGCGTGCGCCTCGTCCCAGGTCCAGGTCCGCGGGGCGGCGACGAGCCCGTCGACCCGGAACGTCCAGTCGGCGGCGGCCAGTTGCGGGGTCACCTCGGCGGACAGGACGGGCCAGGTGTCGCCCGCGTCGTACTGGCCCGGCGGCAGCCGCGGGTCGCGGTCGGCGGCGCGGGCGCGGCCGGTGAAGCCGCGGGTCGGTTCGAAGTCGGTGCCCGGGGTCATACCGCGCTGCTCTCCCGCTGGGCGGCCGCCGTCAGCTCCCGCAGCACGGCGGGCTCGTCGAGGGTCAGCAGGGCGCGGTCGCGCATCAGGACGCGGCCGTCCACCACGGTGTCCCGGACGTCGGCGGCCGACGCCGCGTACGCGAGCGTCGACCACGGGTCGTGGCGGGGCGCCAGGTGCGGCCGCGCCAGATCGAGGACGATGAGATCGGCGCGCTTGCCCGCCTCCAGCGAACCCAGCTGGTCGCCGAGGCCCAGGGCCCGCGCCGACTCGACGGTCGCCATCCGCACGGCCTGCTCCGCGCCGACCGCCGTCGGGTCGCCGCCCGCCTTGTGCACGAGCGCGGCGACCCGCACCGCGCCGAGCAGATCCAGTGTGTTGGAGCTCACGGCGCCGTCCGTGCCGAGGCCGACCGTGACGCCCGCCGCCAGGAGCTCGGGCACGCGCGCGATGCCGCAGCCCAGCTTCAGGTTCGACACCGGGCAGTGCGCGACCTTCGTACCCGTGCGGGCCAGCGTCGCGATCTCCGCGTCGGTCAGGTCCACGGCGTGCGCGAGGAGCGTGTCGGGGCCGAGCACGCCGAGCGAGTCGAGCAGCTCCACCGGCCGCATGCCGTGCTGCTCGGTGACGGCCGCCACCTCGCCCGCGTTCTCCGCGGCGTGCAGGTGCAGCAGCGCGCCGTGCTCGCGCGCGAGCCCGGCGATCGCCGTCAGCTGCTCGGGGGCCAGCGTGTACGCGGAGTGCGCGAAGACGACCGGGCGGGTGCCCGGCGTGGCCTTGCGGGAGGTGAGCGACCGGGTCGCCCAGGCGAGCCGCTCGGCGTAGGGGCGGCCGTCCGGCGGGACCGGCACGTCCATGAACGTCGGGCCGCAGAGCAGCCGCCACCCGGCCTCGCGGGCCACCTCCTCGGCCGCCTCGTGGAACCAGTACATGTCGAGCGCGGTCGTGACCCCGCCGCGCACGGACTCGGCGATCGCGCCCCGGATGCCCGCTGCCACCGTCTCGGGCGAGAGCAGCTCGGCCTCGCGCGGGATCACGCGGGCCAGGAATCCCTGGAGCGTCACGTCGTCGGCGATGCCGCGCAGCAGCGTCATCGCGAGATGGGTGTGCGTGTTGATCAGGCCGGGCAGCACCAGGCAGCCGCGCGCGTCGATCTCCTCCGCCGCCTCGTACGCGGTGCGCAGCCGCTCCGCGGGCCCCACCTCGACCACCCGGCCCCCGCGGACGGCGACCGCGCCGTCCGCCACGACGGTGCCCTCGGCGTCGACCGTCAGGACGTCGCCGCCGTGCACCAGCAGGTCTATGGAGCCGCCGCGGTCCTGGGCCGGCAGGTCAGTGGCATGCATCGGGGTCGCGCTCTCCCTGGTCGTTCGTCGTCCGACGTCGGTGCTCGTCGTCCGGTGCTCGGTCGTTCGGTCTCGTCGTTCAGTGCTCGGCGGCGGCCAGCAGACGCAGCGCGTCCAAGGCTATCCGGGCGCCCCGCTCCACCCCGAGAGCGACCACGTCGCGGTGCGGGTCGTAGCCGCCGGTCGCGTCCTTGTCGACCAGCTCGTCGGCGTTCGCGCCGTCCACGACCAGCGCCCCGCCCGCGGTCAGGCCGTGCGTGGCGGCGAAGACGAGCAGCGCGGAGAGCTCCATCTCGATGGCGGCGATCCCGGCCCGCGCGTACGCCTCGCCGGGCAGCGGCAGGAAGCCCGGCTGGAACGCGGCCCGCGTCCACACCACCCCGCGGTGGTGCGGCGCGTCGGCCGCCCGCGCCGCGCGCTGCAGCGCGAGGACCGCCTCGGGCGCCGAGAACGCCGGGTACTCGGCGGGGATCAGCTGCTGGGTCACGCCGTCGTCGCGCACCGCCGCGTCCGCGATGACCAGGTCGCCGTCGCGGATGCCGGGCCGGATCGCGCCCGCCGTGCCGAGCCGCAGGATCGTGCCGACGCCCGCCTCGGCGAGCTCCTGGAAGAGGAGCAGCGCGCCGGGGGCGCCGACGCCGTGCGAGGCGACGACGACCGGGGTGCCCTGCCAACTGCCCGTGAACGTGCGGTACTCGCGGTGGTACGACACCTCCTTCGCGTCGGACAGGAGGTCGGCGACGGCGGACGCCCGCCCCGGGTCACCGACGACCACCGCCCGCGCGGGCAGGCCGGTGCGGGGGACTCGGGTGATGGGCAGCGCGTCGGAGGGTGACGTCGAGGGAGAGCTCACGCGGGTGATCGTACGCAGCGCCGGACACGGGTGAGGGGCGGCCCCCGACGGGAGCCGCCCCTCACCCGGCCGCTGGGGTCAGGCCTTCTTGCCCAGCAGGTCCTCGACCTTGCCGCGCACCTCGTCCGTGGCCAGGCCGCGGATCGTCAGCGTGGTGCGGCGGCGCAGCACGTCGTCCGCGGTCTCGGCCCACTCGTTGTCACGGGCGTAGACGACCTGGGCCCAGATCTCCGGGGCGTCCGGGTGGACGCGCTCGGCGAGCTCCGGGTTCTCGTTCGCCAGGCGGGCGATGTCGAAGGAGAGCGAGCCGTAGTGCGTCGCCAGGTGCTGGGCGGTGTCGGCGGCCATCCGCGGGCCCGGGGCCGGGCCGTCCACCAGGAGGCGGTGGGCGACCGCGCGCGGGTTGGCGATACCGGGCAGCGGCAGCTTCTTCGGCAGCTCGGAGATCGGCTCGTAGTCGTCGCCGAGCGGGTGGCCCGGCAGCGACTCCAGCTTCTTCATCACCGTACGGCCGATGTGGCGGAACGTCGTCCACTTGCCGCCGGCCACCGACAGCATGCCGCCGGTGCCCTCGGTGACGACCGTCTCGCGCTTGGCCTTCGAGGTGTCGCCGGGGCCGCCGGGCAGCACCCGCAGACCCGCGAAGGAGTACGTGATCAGGTCGCGCGACAGCTGCTGGTCGCGGATGGAGAAGGCGGCCTCGTCCAGGATCTGGGCGGTGTCGGCCTCCGTGACGCGCACGTCCGCCGGGTCGCCCTCGAACTCCTCGTCCGTGGTGCCGAGCAGCAGCATGTCCTCCCAGGGGAGGGCGAAGGTGATGCGGTACTTGTCGATCGGCGTCGCCAGCGCGGCCTTCCAGGGGGCGGTGCGCTTGAGGACGAGGTGCGCGCCCTTGGAGAGCCGGATGGAGGGCGCCGCGTCGGGGTTCTCCAGCTTGCGCAGGTGGTCGACCCACGGGCCGGTCGCGTTCAGGACCAGGCGGGCGTTGACACCGAACTCGTCGCCGCTCATGCGGTCCTTGAGCTCCGCGCCGGTGACCCGGCCCTTGGTGAAGCGCAGTCCGGTGACCTCGGCGTGGTTGAGGACGGTGGCACCGGCCTCGACGGCCGCGCGGACCGTCATCAGGGCCATGCGGGCGTCGTTCATCTGGTCGTCGCCGTACACGGCCACGGCCTTCAGGTTGTCCGTGCGCAGCTCCGGCACGTCCTGCGCGGCCTTCGACGGGCTGAGCAGGTGGCCGACGCCGTCACCGAAGGCGGAGAGCGCCGAGTAGGCGAAGACGCCCGCGCCGAGCTTGGCCGCGCCGTGCGGACCACCCTTGTAGACCGGCAGGTAGAAGGTGAGCGGGTTCGCCAGGTGGGGGGCCACCTGGCGGGACACCGCGCGCCGCTCGAAGTGGTTCTCCGCGACCAGCTTCACCGCGCCGGTCTGCAGGTAGCGCAGACCGCCGTGGAGAAGCTTGGAGGAGGCGGAGGAGGTGGCGCCGGCGAAGTCGGCGGCGTCCACCAGGGCCACCCGCAGTCCCGACTGCGCGGCATGCCAGGCGGTGGAGATGCCCAGGATCCCGCCGCCGATCACCAGGAGGTCGTACGTCGCCTTGGAAAGCTGCTCCCGGGTCTCGGCGCGGCTCTGGTGGGAACCGGCAGCCGGATGCGTCCCGAGGGCAGGGACGCTCTGCAGGGTGGTCATGGTTCTTACTCCTCGGCAGCGTTCTCGTCGAGCCAGCCCATCGACCGTTCCACGGCCTTGAGCCAGCTCTTGTACTCACGGTCGCGGGTGCCCGCGTCCATGTGGGGGGTCCATTCGGCGGCCCGGCGCCAGTTGGCGCGCAGCTCGTCGGTCGAGGACCAGAAGCCGACGGCGAGACCGGCGGCGTAGGCGGCACCGAGGCAGGTCGTCTCGGCCACCATCGGGCGCACCACCGGTGCGTCGAGGAAGTCCGAGAGGGTCTGCATCAGCAGGTTGTTGGAGGTCATGCCGCCATCGACCTTGAGGGCCGCGAGCTCGACGCCGGAGTCCTTCGTCATGGCGTCGGTGATCTCACGGGTCTGCCAGGCCGTGGCCTCCAGGACGGCGCGCGCGATGTGCGCCTTGGTGACGTACCGGGTGAGGCCGGCGATCACGCCGCGGGCGTCGGAGCGCCAGTACGGGGCGAACAGACCGGAGAAGGCCGGTACGAAGTAGGCGCCGCCGTTGTCCTCGACCGACGACGCGAGCGTCTCGATCTCGGCGGCGGAGTTGATCAGGCCCATCTGGTCGCGCATCCACTGCACCAGCGAACCGGTGACCGCGATGGAGCCCTCCAGGGCGTAGACCGGCTTCTGGTCGCCGATCTGGTAGCCGACCGTGGTCAGCAGCCCGGAGTAGGAGTTGATGGCCTTGTCACCAGTGTTCATCAGCATGAAGGTGCCGGTGCCGTACGTGGACTTGGCCTCGCCCTCGTCGAAGCAGGTCTGGCCGAACAGGGCCGCCTGCTGGTCGCCGAGCGCGGAGGCGACGGGGATGCCGCCAAGGAGGTCGCCGAGCTGGCCGCCGGTGACCTCGCCGTAGACCTCGGCGGAGGAGCGGATCTCGGGGAGCATCTGCATCGGGACGCCGATGGACTGGCAGATGCGCTCGTCCCACTGCATCTCGTGCAGGTTCATCAGCATCGTGCGCGAGGCGTTGGTGACGTCGGTGACGTGCTTGCCGCCGTCGACACCGCCGGTCAGGTTCCAGATGACCCAGGAGTCCATGGTGCCGAAGAGGATGTCGCCGGACTGGGCGCGCTCCTGCAGGCCCTCGACGTTCTCGAGCAGCCAGCGGGCCTTGGGCCCGGCGAAGTACGAGGCCAGCGGGAGGCCGGTCTCGCGGCGGAAGCGGTCCTGGCCGACGTTGCGCCCGAGCTCCTTGCAGAGCGCGTCGGTGCGGGTGTCCTGCCAGACGATGGCGTTGTGCACCGGCTCGCCGGTGTTCTTGTCCCAGAGCAGCGTGGTCTCACGCTGGTTGGTGATGCCGATGGCCTTGATGTCGTCGCGGGTGATGCCGGCCTTGGAGATGGCCCCGGCGACGACCTCCTGGACGTTGGTCCAGATCTCGGCGGCGTCGTGCTCGACCCAGCCCGGCTTCGGGAAGATCTGCTCGTGCTCCTTCTGGTCGACCGAGACGATCCGGCCGTCCTTGTCGAAGACGATGCAGCGGCTCGACGTGGTGCCCTGGTCGATGGCGGCGATGAAGGGGCCTGCGGTGTGTGCGTCGGTCACGGTGTGCTCCAGAAGTTCTTTGCTGACGGCTCTCTGGCCTCTGTGGCGGTCATCGGTCGCTGTCGCGGGTCTACTTGAACGCGACGTTGTAGAGACCGCCGGCGATGGCGCCGCCGATCAGCGGACCGACTATCGGCACCCAGGCGTACGACCAGTCCGAGCTGCCCTTGTTCGGCAGCGGGAGCACCGAGTGGATGATGCGCGGGCCGAGGTCGCGGACGGGGTTGATCGCGTACCCCGTGGGGCCGCCGAGGGAGAGGCCGATGCCGACCACGACGAGCGCGGTGATCAGCGCACCGAGCGTGCCGAGGCCGTTGCCGCCGTCGTTCAGGCCCTGGGTCAGGATGGCGAGGACCAGGACGACCGTCGCGATGATCTCCGTGAGCACGTTCTGGACGTAGTGACGGATCTCGGGGCCGGTCGAGAAGATGCCGAGCACCGGGCCGGCCGCGGGGGCGGCCTTCTGGTCGACCATGCCCTCCTCGACGGGCTGCGCCGCGAGGATCTCGGGGTCGGTCAGGTGGGCCTTGAACTGGCCCATGTAGGTGACCCACACCAGTACGGCGCCGATCATCGCGCCAAGCAGCTGCGAGGCCAGGTACAGCGGAACGTCGCTCCACTTGGTGCCGCCCTCGATGGCGAGGCCGAGAGTGACCGCCGGGTTGAGGTGGGCACCGGAGACGCCGCCGGCGAGGTAGGCGCCGGTCAGAACCGCGAAGCCCCACCCGAAGGTGATCGCGAGCCAGCCGGCGTCCTTGGCCTTTGAGCGCTTGAGCGTGACGGCGGCGCACACGCCACCGCCCAGCAGGATGAGCACGGCGGTACCGATGGTCTCGCCGATGAAGATGTCGGAGCTGGACACCCGCGACTCCTTTGTCCTTCGTCCAGGGGAAGGCGAACCCCGGGTCCCTCCGGTGGTCCGCGACCTCAGGTGAGGTCGTTGTGCCGGCCCTTGGCCTTGTCACACTCTAGCGCGTAATGCCGTTAGGTGTTCGACAATGCCGACCGATGGACGCGAGTCTCACCCCGTGGTTACTCGCTCGTCAAGAGTTCTGTTATTGAAAACACGATCGTTATTGATCGTTTCGCCTTATCGGACTGCGCCTCGCGGTCCGGGAGGCCGCGCACGCCTGTCGATCGTCGCGCGAACGGGTGTCACCTGCATGTTGAGGCTTCGCGAGCGGGGCGGCGGGGGGGGCGGCGACGAGGCGCCGCGGAGGGAGCGGCAGGGGGCGAGGACGGGCGGGCCCGCAGGTGTTCTGCGGAGGGTGGGCGGGAGAGAGGCCGACGGCCCGCGTCAGAAGCGCCCGGCTCCGAGATCGCGGGAGACGGCACGCGCGCAGTCCCGCACCGCGGCGATCAGCTCGGGCCGCAGCTCCCCGTCCCGGCAGACCCGCTCCACGGCGCCGGTGACGCCGACCGCGCCCACCGGCATCCGCCGACGGTCGTGGATGGGGGCGGCGACGGAGGCGATGCCCTCCCACGTCTCCTCTACGTCCGCCGCGTACCCGCGCGCGCGGGTCACGTCGAGGACGTCCTCGAAGGCGTCGGGATCGGTCACCGTGTGCACGGTGAAGGTCTTGCTCTCGGCCTCGACGGCTTCGTGGTGCGCGACCGGGTCGTACGCGGAGAGGACCTTGCCGAGCGCCGTGGAGTGCAGCGGCTGCATGGCTCCCACCTCCAGGACCTGACGGCTGTCGTCGGGCCTGAACACGTGGTGGACGATCAACACGCCCTGCTGGTGCAGCACGCCCAGGTGCACGCTCTCGCCGCTGGAACGGGCCAGGTCGTCGGTCCACACCAGGGCCCTGGCCCGCAGCTCGTGCACGTCCAGATAGCTGTTGCCGAGGCGGAGCAGCTCCGCCCCCAGCTGATAGCGGCCCGACGCGGAGTCCTGCTCGACGAAGCCCTCCGCCTGGAGGGTGCGCAGGATCCCGTGCGCCGTACCCTTGGCGAGGTCGAGGGCGGAGGCGATCTCCGAGAGGCCGAGCCGCCGTTCGCCGCCCGCGAGCAGTCGCAGTACCGCCGCGGCCCGCTCGAGCGACTGGATGTTGCGTGCCATCGCAGCCCCGACCTCCGTCCCCTCGCAGTATGTCGCCGCACCTGTGTCGACGTTCGACAATGCTGAACACTATCGGTCGTTGTCGACCTCTCGCTAATGCGCGGACAGACCGTGTTGCCCGTGCTCCCCGTGTCAAGCATGCGAACGAGCCATGTCCGCCCCGCACGTCCGTCTCGTGGACTACTTCACCGCGGGACCTTGGTCCCGGCTACCCTGACCGAGTGCGCCCTCCAACCAGAAGGCGCAAAGCCGACAGCCGTCGCACTCCAGGGAGCTCTTTCATGGCCTCGTCGCCAACCCCGTCGTCGCAGTCCACGCCTGTTTCGTCCGAGAGCAGGACCCGAGCCGACGCCCTCCGCGAGGCCCTGGCCACCCGTGTGGTGGTGGCCGACGGCGCGATGGGCACGATGCTCCAGGCGCAGGACCCCACGATGGAGGACTTCCAGCAGCTCGAGGGCTGCAACGAAGTCCTGAACATCACCCGCCCCGACATCGTGCGCTCGGTGCACGAGGAGTACTTCGCGGTCGGCGTCGACTGCGTGGAGACCAATACGTTCGGCGCGAACTTCGCGGCTCTGAACGAGTACGACATCCCCGAGCGGAACTTCGAGCTCTCCGAGGCCGGTGCCCGCATCGCCCGCGAGGTCGCGGACGAGTTCACCCGCGACACCGGCCGGCAGCGCTGGGTGCTCGGCTCGATGGGCCCGGGCACCAAACTGCCCACCCTGGGCCACGCCCCGTACGCCGTCCTGCGCGACGCCTACCAGAAGAACGCCGAGGGCATGATCGCGGGCGGTGCCGACGCCCTCCTGGTCGAGACCACCCAGGACCTCCTGCAGACCAAGGCCGCCATCCTCGGCGCCCGCCGCGCTCTGGACGCCACCGGCGCGAACCTCCCGGTGATCTGCTCGGTCACCGTCGAGACCACCGGCACCATGCTCCTGGGCTCCGAGATCGGCGCCGCGCTGACCGCTCTGGAGCCGCTCGGCATCGACATGATCGGCCTGAACTGCGCCACGGGCCCGGCCGAGATGAGCGAGCACCTGCGCTATCTGGCCCGCCACTCGCGTGTTCCGATCTCCTGCATGCCCAACGCGGGCCTGCCGGTCCTGGGCAAGGATGGCGCCCACTACCCGCTGACCGCCCCGGAGCTGGCCGACGCCCAGGAGAACTTCGTCCGCGACTACGGTCTGTCCCTGGTGGGCGGCTGCTGCGGCACGACTCCGGAGCACCTGCGCCAAGTGGTGGAGCGGGTGCGCGGCGTGGAGCCCACGCGTCGCGAGCCGCGTCCGGAGCCGGGTGCCGCGTCGCTGTATCAGAGCGTGCCCTTCCGTCAGGAGACCGCCTATCTGGCGATCGGGGAGCGCACCAACGCCAACGGGTCGAAGAAGTTCCGTCAGGCGATGCTGGAGGGCCGCTGGGACGACTGCGTGGAGATGGCGCGCGATCAGATCCGTGAGGGCGCGCACATGCTGGACCTGTGTGTGGATTATGTGGGCCGTGACGGGGTGGCGGACATGGCCGAGCTGGCGGGCCGCTTCGCCACCGCCTCCACCCTGCCGCTGGTGCTGGACTCCACCGAACT